>CALUJS010000014.1 GCA_944321015.1 uncultured Phocaeicola sp.
TCCCATATCGCTATCTTTTTGTCAGAGTAGAAATATGGGGCATTCCCGGACGATTTCCAAATGCTCCGACAAAAAAATGCAGACTAATTAACCTAAAATCAATCGAGTAGAATGGAATTTAACAAAACTTTTGGGACAGCCGTGCGGCCCGCCACGTCTCTACAACAGTTAGTCGGAATATTAAAAATCAAACAACGACAAAGATAGGAATTTAAGTCGGATTAAGCACAGAGGGCAGGAAAAACTCTTTCTGTTGGAACGGACGGAGTTTTTCACTCAGAGCCGTGAAATAGTTTCATCGTTCTAATCTGCCATGCAACAACGAGAGATAGTTTCGGGCGGACACATCGGTCCGCACCTGCATTATGTTATTGGCAAACATATCGGCTTTATTCAAAGCACTGCTGCGATTTTTCTGATGTTGGCTAGCCGCTTAGCAAATGCCTTGTTGCGCTTGGCTGCCTGCAAGTCGTAGTCCATTTGCATTTTCAACCAGAAATCGGATTCAATGCCCAATGCCGCTTCTATCAGCAAAGCATATTCAGTTGTAATGGCACGCTTGCCATTCAACACTTCATTGAGCGCGGTGTATGCGATTCCCGTTTGTCGCGACAATTCTTTTTGTGAAATACCCCGGCATTCTATTTCCTCTTTTAGCACTTCGCCCGGATGTGTGGGCTCGAACGGTTCAAGATTGTTGGCAATCATTTTGGGGTCTATTCCTTTAACGGTAATCATAAGGCAGTTATTTATAATGGTCGTTTGACAACTCTAATATATTGCAAATATAAACTATCGTTTCGGACTCTTGGTTTGACACGGTAAATTCGATTCGGTATTGGTCATTTACTCTTATGGATGAAATGCCCGCCTTATCGCCTTTCAAGACTTCGTAATGCAAGGATTTCATATTATATAACGCTTCAATGGACTCCTTGTTTTTCAACGTGTTTATTCGGTCTATGTAACGTGTTACAATATCCGGTTGGAAACGGGGTTTCTTATCAGCTTTCCCTGTTTCGTAAAGCTCCCGCAAATAGTCCTTGTCGAATGTTACAATCATGCCAAATGCTGTTTATGCAGGCATAAGATAATTCTTTTTCGGGAAAAGTTCACAAAAAAGTGAATTTTGTTTTTTGAATCATCACTTAGAACATGCAAGAACCTAGACACCTCACGTATCCCGGCCCTTTTCAATAACAATCTCACCTCAAATAAAAACCAACTTACAACTCGTTTATGTTTTGCAGATTGCCTCCCGCTCTTCCGAAAGCGTAGCGAAAAGTCTTAGAAAGCAAAGTGAGAAAGAAGCTCCGGCCCGCGACCAAATCGCAAAATTTGGCCGAATTTGTAGATTACAACCACAGAATTTGGCCAAAATTTGCGATTTTGCGTATATTTGCGGAAAAAGAACATGATAAACCGTCTTATTACAGATTCAATCCTAGCGGATTACAAACGCAAAAAAGTCATTGTCCTGTTGGGAGCCCGATAGGTCGGCAAAACGACGTTACTTTCCGCATTACGGGAAGGAAAAGAGAAAGTGCTTTCCCTGAATTGCGACAACATGGATGACGTGCTGGCCTTGGAAGGAAGAACCTCGACCGAACTGCAACAACTTCTGTCGCCCTACGAACTTGTCTTCATCGACGAAGCCCAACGCGTGAAAAATATCGGACTGACACTGAAAATAATCGGAGACCTAAAACTGGATACGCAGGTAGTGGTTACCGGTTCTTCATCGCTCGACATGGCAAACGAAATAAACGAACCGGCCACCGGACGGTTGCTCGAATATAACCTTTTCCCCTTCTCGTTGCCCGAACTTGCCTTGAACAGCTCCGAAAGAGAAGAAAACAGACTGTTGGAAAGCCGGATGATTTACGGATTATATCCGGAGGTGGTGACGGAGCCCGGAGATGCGAAACGCACCCTGATGACGCTTGCGAACAACTATCTGTATAAAGACCTGTTTGCCTATAAAGGGATAAAAAAGCCGGAATTCATCCAAAAACTGGTAAGAGCGCTGGCTTTGCAATTGGGCAGCGAAGTCTCATACAACGAGCTCAGCAATTTGTTGGGAGTGGACAGAGGTACGGTGGAAACCTACATCAACCTGCTGGAGAAATGTTTCGTGGTGTTCCGACTGGATTCTTTCAGCCGCAACCTCCGCAACGAGATAAAGAAAGGGAAGAAGGTCTACTTCTACGACAACGGAATAAGAAATGCCGTCCTGTCGAATTTCGCACCGCTGGAGTTAAGAAACGACGTGGGTGCATTGTGGGAAAATCTCATGGTCAGCGAGAGGATGAAACGCAACTCCTATTCCGCCAATTTCGCACAGCTTTTCTTTTGGCGCACCCACGAGCAACAGGAAATCGACCTGATAGAAGAACAAGACGGCATGCTGCACACCTTCGAGTTCAAATGGAATGGAAAGGCAAAGAGCAGCCAACCCAAAGCATTCGCAAACTCCTATCCGAACTCGACTTACGAGGTCATCACCCCGGAAAACTATTGGACGTTCGTAAAATAAGCGACCGCAACGTTCCGAATTCTTCTAGAAAAGTCCTATCCTGTTGCCAATCTTACTCTTGCAGAATTGGCAACAGGATAAGAAATATAGTTAGGACAAATAAAATTGGAGAGAAATTCATCCCTCCAATTATAAAGATTACAGATTCTTAATAGCTGGAATAATGTGAACTATGACTTGCGAGCAAATCATAAGAATTACCGCAATACTTTTGCGCAGAAATGTCTAGAATTTCATTTCCATCGCCTCACTTGGCATTTTCCTGATTTTATGTCGGCGTTTACTCCGCATCGTTCAGTGCTATTTTACGCCATGTTCCGTACCAGCCTTCTCCCGGAAAGAAAGCTTTATAAGTATGCGTATCTTCATCGTATTTTATTTTTTCGTACCAATCTGATATTCTTTCGTTGTTGTCATTGATTACGCAGTATTCGCGGGGTCGAGAGTAGTCTCTCACAATGAATTCGTCTGTATCACAGACGTCACATACATCATATGTCGTCTCTAATATCTTTCTTAGACGTGAGTTTCCTGATAGTAGGTATATTGTGTTGACATCGTCGCTCTCTGTTGCTTCTATGCATATTTCTTCGTCAATTGTGCCTTCTTCAATTGTAGTAAGATGGCGGATGTCGCGATATATAAAGGTTGTAAGCTCTTCCCCTAATGGTGATAGAATGCCGTATTTTCCGTTTCTTTTCGCTTTGATGAATCCGTCCATGATGTCAATGAACTCGTATTTCGGTGGCACTATGGTTTGTCCGGTCTGTTTGAGACAGATGCTGTAAAGTCCATTATCTTCGAATACCTCACCAGCGTATTTCAAGTTGGTGTCTTCGAGAATGTATTGCTTGCTGTTGATGTCATAAATAGAGCCAGTGTGATTTTCGTAGTCGTAATTGTAAAAGAAGTTGTCACTACTGCCAATTCGACCTTTTTTGTTAATAACTTCCCTTCCGAATTTGTTGTAGACTCCTTCACCGGCAACGTAATAGCCTTTATGCCAAAATCTATAATAACCGTAAGTCTCATCCATATACTCCGTTAGTATGAAACAGACAGAAAACGGCACAGCAAAGAATAATGTCGTGCTAAGGAATTTAAATTTGCACTTCTTAAATAAAACGCACGAGATGGAGACAAGGAAATAGGCAATGGCGGAAAACATAATAATTAATGAAAACATTGCCCCAATTTCAATCATGTCACATTTTAAAACCCATGCGATGACTGGTATTGCAATAGTGCCGGCGTAAAACCAGATGCCGAACGACAGTACGGCGGCAAGCAGGTAGAGTAAGATTTTCCTCATGGCGTATGTTGTTTTTAATGGATTAGACTTCGCCTGCCACCTATGTTGTTCAAAACTTTCTTGGTGACAGGCTTACGGTGAACAGGAAGATTTGTTTCTATGAGAACAATGCAGAGAAAAAACCTAACATAGCACAAGCCATCATGGAAACAGCTCCGACGCATACAGCGATGATAAGCCATAGGCGTGCTTTTTGGGTTGCATCGATGGATTCACTGTATTTGCCTGCCCCCCAAGACGTGTTGGCTTTGTTCGCATAGATTACAGAGACGATGCCCAAAGGCATGCAGCAAAGTATTGTGGCAAGGATAGCATAGACCATATAGTTTGTTGGCTCTTGGAGGTTCTTCGTGGCATTGCTTGCCGTATGGCCACTTTCGTTGTCTGTTGAAGCGACTTGGCTTGTTTCGCTTTTTGTACGAGGGGGTGGCATGGTGCTACGACTATTGACTGGAGGAGGTGGTGGCGTGTTCTGCTCGATGACATCATGCAATTCTTCTACTTCAGATGCTCGTTTCCAGTCATCCATACCTTGTCGCCAAACAAGTGTATCGCCTTTCACGCCTGAATTTATTAACTCTTCGACACTGGCAGGCCCTTTCTGCTCTCCGTCAATCAGGTAATAGTATTTCATTTTCCTTATCCTGTTAGGTCGCCTATAGCCTTCCCCTAATTCGGCGGTTAAAGTAAGTTTCTTGCCTAGGCATAGATACGAAAAAGCGTGGGAAACTGTGCCTGTTGCCCGTTCCGCGATTCGAGGCCTTCGCATTGCCCATCCTGCTGAAACGAGCAACGTAGAAGCCCACGCTGATATGTATTATATATAGACGTAGGCATCTGTGAACAAAGGAACACAGATACATGCAATAACTGTATAAAACATACCCCATGTACATCTACCATATGCTTTATCTTTATTTGCGAAGTTCCGAATCACTAAGATCAAAGCCTCAAGTAAACGCCTTTCCAATAAATATGCATCCCCGCCCCTGCGTGAAAGGCCTTGGCACGGGAAACGCTGCGAAGATAGGTATTCTTCCGCAATCAAGCAAGCATAAGCGCGTTTTTATATCTTTCTCATTTTCATAGCACATGGCAGAAGTCCGTACAATGCTACTACGTCGGCATCCAATATTACTTGGCTCCTCTGAGCGATACGATTTTTGCCGCACCTGCTCAAACAGATTAGCTGCGCTCTGAGAAATACTTTCTGTTCTTTTGTTTATGCCACTATCTTTTTTCATAACTAAATTTACATTATTATATCGTTAGCCGGAATATTAAGAATCAAACAACGACAAAGATAGCGAATTAAGTCAGATTAAGCACAGAGGGCAGGAAAAACTCTTTCTTTCTGTTGGAACGGACGGACACATCGGTCCGCACCTGCAAGAGTCATTTGCAGGCATTCAATCCGTACTTTTGTTTAATCATTTATACATATTATTCATACAAACAACGTCACGAAAATATGGTTTCTACACACTTTCTCAAAAAACAACGCTTACCAAAACCTACATCCGACACAGGAATTCCTACAACCGACATAGAAAAAACTAAGTCAGACATAGAAATTTCTACGTCTGACTTAGGAAGAGGGAAAAAGAGGGCACAAAAAAGCCCGACGCCGTGAAATCTACACAACGTCGGGCCTTCAGACTCGAACCTCATCTCCCGGAAGAAGAGGAGCGGAGGCAGGGATTACAATCCGCCATCCTCACCCTCACCGCTTTCGCTGCCGCCGGGAACGGATGTCCCGGGTTCGGCCGCATCGCCTACCTTGTGGAAACCGATGCCTTTCGACTTGAGCTGAAAGGCGGCCTCCATGCCGGTGCTCTTGCAATAGCGCACGCGCAGCATCTGTATGCTTTTTTCAGTGACCGATGCAGCGTCGGCCTCGCCCTTTCCCGAAATGGTCAGGCGGAACGAACCAAGGTCGCCAAGGCGCACGGAGCGTCCCTGCCGCAGGGCGAAGATAATCTGTTCCTGCATGGCGGAGAGCACGGCCTTGATGTCGTGGGCCGTCACGGTGCAGTTGAGCGCGATGGCCTCGGCCAGCTCGTCGAGCAGCATGGGATTGGTTAACACGATGGAGGGATACCATTTGTACTCACCCTTGTTCTGAGGGTTCTGTCTTTTAATTGCTTTGTAGTTAATCATGGTTGTTGGTTTTAAAATTGATTACGGGTGCAAAGGTAGAATACTTGGTTTTATACTTCCAAACGATTTTGGCGTTTTGCGTTCACAAAAGCGTTCACAGAAGAGAACGCGCATCAAACAAAATTTGGGCACAAAAATGTAAGAAACAGCACTTTACATTGTCAACCGATAATAAAATGGTATCCGTAAAAACTCTGCTTATCCTGCCAATGTTTGAAAAGACGGCGAAGCTGTCTGACAATGTGTAACCGTCTGTGTGACGCAAAAGGCGCCACCGCGGATATATTGCCCGGACACCAATAATTGGTAATAACATCCCCGACGAGCCCCATCACACGATTCCACCCGCCTACACCCGAAATATCATCTCGGAGTTGCCTGTTACTGAGGGAAATCGTCGTATCTTTGCAGCCGTAAACAAAGAATCACAGATGAAGACATTTCAAGAACTTGGTGTTTCCGAGGAAATACTGAAAGCAATCACCGAGCTGGGATATGAGAATCCCATGCCCGTACAGGAAGAAGTAATCCCCTATCTGCTCGGAAACGGGAACGACGTGGTGGCCCTGGCCCAGACCGGAACCGGCAAGACGGCCGCTTTCGGACTGCCGCTCATCCAGAAAATCGACGTGACGCGACGGGAACCGCAGGCGCTCATCCTTTGCCCCACCCGCGAGCTGTGTCTGCAGATTGCGGGCGACCTGAACGACTATTCAAAATACATCGACGGCCTGCGCGTGCAACCCGTCTATGGAGGCTCGTCCATCGCGAGCCAGATTCGCGGACTGAAAAACGGCGTACACATCATCGTGGCCACCCCCGGACGGCTCATCGACCTCATGGAACGCGGCGTGGCAAGCCTGGCCACCGTGCGCGACGTGGTGATGGACGAGGCCGACGAGATGCTCGACATGGGCTTCACCGACAGCATCAACGCCATCCTGGCCGACGTGCCCGACGACCGCAACACGCTGCTCTTCTCGGCCACCATGAGCCCCGCCATCGCGCGCATTGCCAAGAACTACCTGCGCAACCCCAAGGAGATAACCATCGGCGTAAAGAACGAGGGCAACAAGAACGTCAACCACATCTACTACATGGTGCACGCCAAGGACAAATATCTCGCCCTGAAGCGCATCGTGGACTACTATCCGCAAATCTACGGCATCATCTTCTGCCGCACACGCAAGGAGACGCAGGAGATTGCCGACAAGCTCATACAGGACGGCTACAACGCCGACTCACTGCACGGCGAGCTTTCCCAGCAACAGCGCGACCTCGTGATGCAGAAGTTCCGCCAGCGACATCTGCAACTGCTCGTGGCCACCGACGTGGCCGCCCGCGGACTCGACGTCGACGACCTGACCCACGTCATCCACTACGGCCTGCCCGACGACACCGAGAGCTACACCCACCGCAGCGGACGCACGGGCCGCGCCGGAAAGACGGGCACCTCGATAGCCATCATGAACCTGCGCGAAAAGGGCCGCATGCGCGAGATAGAGAAGATAATCAACAAGAAATTCGTACCCGGCGAGATGCCCACCGGCAAGCAGATATGCGAGAAGCAGCTCATCAAGGTCATCGACGAAATCGAAAAGGTGAAAGTCAACGAGGAGGAGATTGCCGACTTCCTGCCGACCGTCTACCGTAAGCTCGACTGGCTGGAGAAGGAGGACATCATCAAGCGCATGGTGTCGCTGGAGTTCAACCGCTTTCTGGAGTACTATCGCAACGCGCCCGAAATTGAGGTGGTGGCCGAACGCCGCCCCCGCGAGCAGAAGAAGGAGACCAAAGGCGAACGCACCAGCCGGCGCAAGGCCGAGGAGGGCTACGTCCGCCTGTTCATCAACCTGGGCAAGACCGACAACTTCTATGCCGCCCAAATCATCGAGCTGGTCAACCGCAACACGCGCGGCAAGAAGGTCAACATAGGCCGCATCGACCTGATGAAGAACTTCTCGTTCTTCGACGTCGACGAGCGTCAGGCCGACACCGTGGTGCGCGCCCTCAGCAAGGCGAAGGTCGACGGCCGCAAGGTGGTGGTCGAAATAGCCGACGAGGCCGCACCCGAGGAAGCGCCGGCCAAACGGGAGACGCCAAAGGAACGCCGACGGAGCGAACGCGAACCGGCTCCCGCCACACGCAAACCGCGCGCCGCAAAGGCCGAACCCAAGAGCGCGCCGATCCGCACGCCCCACAAAAAGGACGACTGGAAGCAGTTCTTCCAGAAGGACGCTCCCTTTGCCGACTACGACGAGGATGGCACATGGCGCAAGAAAAAGCGGAAAAAGTAACATAACGACACTGAAACTTGACATAAGTCAATAAAAAGCCCGTTTCGCATCGAAAAGCGTTTATCCGCTTGCACGTTACACGATGAGGAAATATCTTTGCATCGTTATCAGAAGAACATAAGGATGACAACCATAAAGGAATGCCACGAGGGCATCCTGCAATAGGGATTAACAAAGGTAAAAAGATTGGGATTTTTTAGTTCATTGCATCGGTGTTGTGGGCATTGCCCATCACCCGTTGCGTTGACTTGTCAGACTCACACACACAACGAAGTTAAACAAATTGGAGAATTTGAGAGATTTGAAATGTTAAGAGAAGCTCCCGGACTTGCGACAAGCCCGGGAGCTTTTTTTGTGCAATGAGTTAGTTGACAAGGGGACGAGGAAACAAGTTAACAAGGAAACAAGAGACAAGGAACCTCGTCCCCTCGTCAACTTTAAAAAAATAAGCCGCCCTAGTTTCACAACCGGGACGGCTCTAAGAGTCTAACTAATCAATTATAACATTTAAAGATCTGTGCTTAATTCCTATGTGTAGGTTTTATAGCCATGAAATACTAAAGTTTGCCTCCGCGCGCTTTCACACGTTCGTACCATGCTTCGCGCTCTTTGGTCAGGTCATATCCCTGCTTGGAGAGGTAGTTGTTGATGCGGCCCTTGTATTTGCCGAACGCCGCGTGCTTCTTGTTGGAGTTCTCGGCGTCCATCGCATACTCGCGGGCTTCCTTCAGCCAAGCCAGAATCTGCTTCTTCTCATAGTCCTTCAACGTGGGAATCATGTCGCACTGCGCCTCGTAGGTCACCTTGACCACGCCGTAGGTCATGCCGTCCTTCACGGCTTCAATCTGCTCGTCGGTCAGAAAGAGCGACAGGTTCGATTCCAGCTCGAAGTGGTGACGGTAAAGCTCGCTGTCCTTGGCGTTCTCGGCAGCCTGCACGGCCGCGTTCTTGGCGTCGCCGGTGAGCTTTTCCTTGGCTTCCTTCACGGCCGCATCGCGTTTTTCGTAGATGTCGTTGAGCAGGAAGTAACGGTTGGCAATGACGTTGCGCACGTTGAGCGCCGTTTCGCCGTCGGTCAGGCCCAGCTTGTCGACAATCTTCTGCGAGCGGTCGCAGATGGTCTTCACATACTGCGCGTCGCGGTTCTGTTCGTCCAGCGTCACGGTCTGTGCCGTGGCAGACAATGCTCCGAAGAGCACGAGAAGAAACGATATATAATATGTTTTCATTTTCATCGCTGCAAAATTACATCAATTTTCCCTTTTCTGCCAACGTATCGTAGTTATTTTTCAGGTCAGTCCAGTCGATTTTGTTCTTGGTGCTGATGCCGTTGATGTATTTCTCGATGTTGGTGTAGCCGTCGCCGGTGCAGTCTTCGTTGGCATCGCTCGGGTCGTTCGGGTTCAAGCCGTTAGCCTTTTCCCACTCGTCGGGCATACCGTCGCCGTCGGTGTCAACATACGGAGTGCCTTTGTATTCGGGAAGTCCGCCCATTTGCGCCGGAGAGGTGATGATGCCCAGCTTGTAGGAGTCGTTGGGCATGCGGCGGTATTTGAAGTAGCCGTCCTTGTTCTGCGACTTCTCGGCCAGCCCCCATACGTCGCCGTAGGGATTCTCCTTCGGAAGTTTCTCCACGTAGTAGGGTTTGCCTGTGCGCACTTCCTCGATGATGCGCTGGTCTACGGCGTCGCGGCAAGGCAGGGTGGCGCCCACGTTGTTGAGCACGTAGTTGTAGGCGTCCTTCGTGTTCATGATGGTGATGTGGGGCATCTCAAACGGAGCCTTGGCACGCATCAGCTCGGTGTAGCCGTCGGTGTTCGGCTGGTCTTCAATCTGAATACCGCCGTTCCAGTTGTCGCGGGTCACGCGCTCGTTGCCCTCCATGATGTTGCCCTCGGCAAACACGCGGCCATAGACCTTGTGGTCGAGCTTGCTGCGGCCCGATTCGGGCTTCAGGATGCGGAATGCGATGGCGCCCTCTTTCGGAGTGGCGGGACCGGGCTTGTAGTAGTTGTTGATGAAGTTGTACATGGCCGTGTAGTCGCCGCCGTCCGACGAACGGTGTACCCAGTTGAACACCACGTTGTTGACGAAGTTGAACACGCCGTTCCAGCCCACCGACGGGTTACGTCCCGTGTTGCTGGCCCAGAGGTTGCGCATGAAGGCGCAGTTCTCGCCGCCCAGCGTGCTGCCGAACGAGTGGTTGTAGTTGTCGAGCGCCTTGGCCGAGATGGTGTTCTGGATGGTCACGTTCACGGTGGGGAGCTTCAGGTCCTTGCTCTCATACTGTCCCTCGCTGGGGTCGTACATGTGGCGGTAGAAGGAGATGTTCTCGTCCAGACCCCACGTGCACGAGCAGTGGTCTATCATGATGTTGCCCACGGGGTTGCCGCCGAAAGCGTCTTCACGATGCCACACCATGGTCTCGCCGCGGCGGAAACGCATGTGACGGATGACCACGTCGTGCGTGTCGACCAGGAACGACTGTCCGGTGATGACCACGCCGTCGCCCGGAGCCGTCTGACCCGCGATGGTGATGTAGGGAGCACGCACGATGATGGGCGTTTCGAGGCGGATGACGCCGGCCACGTTGAACACGATGATGCGTGCGCCGCCCTGGCTGCAGGCGTCGCGCAGCGAGCCGGGACCGCTGTCGTTGAGGTTGGTCACGGTGATGACGCGTCCGCCGCGTCCGCCGAAGCTGTACATGCCGCCGCCCTCAGCGCCGGGGAATGCGGGAATGTCGGCCTGCGGAAGGTCGCAGGGGCGCGAAGCCCAGGGCACGTAGGGACGGCCTTCCTTGGCTTCTTTCATCACGATGGGAAGGGCTTTGGCCCAGGCCGAGTCGGCATAAGCCTGCGACTTCGCCATCATTTCCTTGTACTTTGCCTGAGCTTCGGGGGTGATTGAGGGATATTGGGCGTATGCGGAAGCTGCTCCGAGCATACCGGCCACCATGAATCCCAATGCTAGTTTTCTTTTCATAGTCATTATATTATCTATCTGGTTATTTTTCTGCGTTCGCTTATATAGACTTGCCACGGGGGCAAAGGTTTGTCCGTCCGGGTCCTTTTTATGGTTTATATACAATGTTTTTCGTTTGTTTGTATTTCCATGCTTCCAAGCGGTCATATCTCCGCTCGCGGGCGCGGATATGTCCGCCCGCGAGCGACCATATGGCGGGACGCGAGCCTGCATATCCGCGCCCGGACGGCTCATTTCGAGCGCATTTTCCGGCGTTCGCGGACGTATTCCACCACGCCCGGCACGAGGGAGATGACGATGATGGCCACGATGACCAGCTTCAGGTTCTCCTGGATGAAGGGCTGGTTGCCGAAGAGGTATCCGGCATACATGAACGAGGCCACCCACAGCGCGCCGCCCGTCACGTTGTAGAGCATGAAGTAGGTGTAGTGCATGCGTCCCATGCCGGCCACGAAGGGGGCGAAGGTGCGCACGATGGGCACGAAGCGGGCCAGGATGATGGTCTTGCCGCCATACTTCTTATAGAATTCGTGCGTCTTGTCCAGATAGCTCTGCTTGAACACCTTCGAATCGGGATTGCTGAACAGCTTCTTGCCGAAGAAGTGCCCGATGGCATAGTTGCACGAGTCGCCCAGCACGGCGGCGGCAAACAGCGCCAGGGCCAGCAGGTGGACGCTGAGCGGCATGTCGGGCTGCGCCGCGATGGCTCCGCCCACAAACAGCAGCGAGTCGCCCGGCAGGAAGGGGGTGACCACGAGGCCCGTCTCGCAGAAGATGATGAGGAACAGAATGGCGTAGGTCCACTCGTGATAGTCGCGCACCATCTCGACCATGTGCTGGTCGATGTGCAGGATGAAGTCGATGATAAATTCCATTGGCTTTTGAGGTTTTATGTTAGTGAGTGCTTAAGTTTCCGGAATCTTTGCGCTACACCTCCTCCAGCGCATAATATTGGTAGTCGCGCAGGATGGTTTGCAGCAGCTCCTCGCCGGGTTGCGTTCCGGCGGGCAGGCGCAGGGCGTCGACCACCTTGCGCGAGAGGCGTTCGATGCGTCGCGCGCGTTCTTTATTATAGGTGTAGAGCGTGCGGGTGATGACGTCGACCTGCTCCAGCGACAGGTCGGCTGCCTGCGGATAGGTGGGGCGGTAGTCGTCGGTCAGGTAGCTGAATTCGTCCAGACTGACGTGCAGGCGGCGGTAGTCCCTCTCCTTGATGACCATGGTGCCTGCGGCCAGGTCGCCCAGCCGCTGCCGGTTCTTCGTGACCAGGGCGCACACCAGCCCGATGCCCCCGCTGAAGCCCACATCCACCGGATAGAGCAGCCAGCGCAGCAGGTAGGAACCGATGGTCGGCTCGCTGCCGTCGATCTGCACCACGCGCAGGTGCATCAGCCGCTTGCCCACGCTCTGCCCGTTGTTGAACACTTCGCACAGCAGGGAGTAGAAACCGATGACGAAGAGGCAGAGCAAGATAAGAAACGTTTCGGAAACGAGGAAGTGAAGGGGTAAAAACCCGAGCAAGCCCATGACGAAGAGGATGATGAGCACGTCGTCGATGGCGAGCGCCAGCAGACGCTCGCCCACGCTGGCCGGCGTCTGGTCGATGCGCACGTATTGTCCGGTGATGATGGAACTGCTCATAACGAAAAATAGGTTGAGTCGTTGCAAATGTACAGCAAAACCTTTACTTTTGTTTCATCCTTGAGGACAAAGATTGAAACAGACCATGAAAGAAGTGACGTTCATCCGCCGGAACATCGACAAATGGCGGCAAGCGGAAAAGACAATCGAGACGGCATCGGCACAGAGTCCCGACCGCCTGGCCGATGTCTACGTGGACATCACGTCCGACCTGGCCTTCGCGCAGACCCACTATCCGCGCTCGCGCATCACCCTCTATCTGAACAATCTGGCATCGGCCCTCCACAACACGCTCTACCGCAACAAGCGCGAGAAGTGGAGCCGCATCCTCACGTTCTGGCACACCGAGGTTCCCCTGGCCGTGTATGGAGCGCGGCGCGAGCTGCTCTGCTCGTTCCTCGTCTTCGCCGCCAGCGTGCTCATCGGCGTGGTGTCGCAGCTGGGCGACCCGGAGTTCGTGCGCCTCATCCTGGGCGACGAGTATGTGGAGATGACGCTGCGCAACATTGCCGAGGGCGACCCGATGGCCGTCTATAAAGGCGGCGACGAAGGGTCGATGTTCCTAGGCATCACGATAAACAACGTGCGGGTGTCGTTCCTGTGCTTCGCCGCCGGACTGTTCACCAGCGTGGGGACGGGATGGCTGTTGCTGACCAACGGGGTCATGGTGGGCTCGTTTCAGGCCTTCTTCGCGCAACACAGCCTGCTGGGCGAGTCGATGCTGGCCGTGTGGCTGCACGGCACGCTCGAAATATCGGCCATCGTCATCGCCGGAGCGGCGGGCATCGCCATGGGCAACGGATGGCTCTTCCCGGGCACGTATCCGCGTCTCGCGTCGTTTCGCATGGCGGCCCGGCGCGGCATGAAAATCGTCATGGGCACGGTGCCCGTGTTCGTCGTGGCGGGCTTCATCGAGGGCTTCCTCACGCGCCACACCGAGGCGCCCGACGCCCTGCGCCTGCTGCTCATCATCCTTTCCGCAGTTTTCATCGCATATTACTATATCTATTTACCTAAAAAGAGAATCCATGAACAACGTATTGCCTAAAATCGAGCTCTACCAAAAACGGGATTTTGGAGAGAAGGTGACAGCCACCTTCCAGTTCGTCCGCGAGAACTGGAAACCGCTGCTGAAGTATCTGACCATCCTGATGCTGCCCATCAGCATCGTCCAGTCGCTCTGCATGAACATGTATCTGGACGAGGGCGTTATCAATGTCATGGACGAGACCGACACCGGTGCCTTCATGGCGGCCGGAATGGGCTACTACGCCGTCACCGTGGTCTGCTCGGTGGTGGGCGGCGTGTTGTATTACGCCCTGTTCTATGCCCTGTTCGCAGCCTACGGGCGGCGCGACGAACGCCTGCACGGCATCACGTGGACCGACCTCTCGGCCGACTTCTACCGCAACGTGCGGCGCGGGTTCATCCTGGTGGGGTTCACCGTGCTGGTGGTCATGGCCTACATGGTGGTGACGGCCATGCTGGCTTTCGTCACGCCCTTCACCCTCATCCTGACGCTGCCCCTGCTGCTCATCTGCGCGGTGCCTCTGGCCCTGTTCTATCCGGCCTACATGCTGGACGCCGGCTCGCGCGGCGTGGGCGCCACCTTCGCGTGGAGCATGAAGCAGGGCTTCCACTTCTGGGGAGGCACGTTTCTGGTGACGCTGGTGTGCTATCTGCTCACGAGCATTGTGGGCGGCGTGTGCTCCGTGCCGTGGTATATCGTCTACATCTTCCGGCTGTTGTCGGGTATGCCCGAAACCGACTTCGTGTCTCTCCACGGCAATACGTTCCTCAGCGTGCTCCAATTCCTCTTCGGCATCATCATGCTCTATGGCACCTATCTGGCTTCGGTGGTCGTCATGCTGGGCGTGACCTACCAGTACGGCCACATCCGCGAAAAGACGGACGCCGTGACGGTGACCGACGACATCGAACATTTCGACACCCTCTGACGCTCCATGCACACGGCGACAACCGACACCCTGACGTGCGACACGGCCCGACTGGCCCGCTGGCTCGACGACCCCGACTATGCCTATGCGCGGGGCCTGCTGACGACCGGCGAAGGGCCGCTGGCCCGCCTGCGCCGATGGGTGGGAGACCGACTGGCCGAGTGGTTCGACTGGACGCTCAACGACACCCAGCTCAACTGGATGTTCGTGGCCGTTGCCGTGGTGTGCGTGCTGCTGCTCGCGTGGTTCGTGTGGCACAGGCATCCGGGCCTGTTCCGCAGCGTGGGCCGGAATGCCACGCCGGTTGCCGCCGACGAGGACACCATCTACGGCATCGACTTCGCCACCGAGACGGAACGGGCCGTGGCGCGCGGCGACTACCACACGGCCGTGCGCTACACCTATCTGCACACCCTGAAGCGGCTCGACGACGCGCATCGCATCAGCTGGCAACCCTACAAGGCTCCCAATGAATACATCTACGAACTGCGCGATGCCGACACGGACGCATTCCGCCGGCTGACGAACGCATTCCTGCGGGTGCGCTACGGCAACCACGTCCCGACACGCGCCTTCTACGAAGAGACGGCCCGCCTGGCCGATGCCGTGTGCGCGCCCCGGAAAGGAGGCGAGGCATGAGGCGCACGGCGCAATACGTGGCGTTCGTCGCCCTCCTGCTGGGCGTGGCGTTGTGGACGCAGGTGTCCCGACCGAAGCAGTTCGTGTGGCTGCCCACCTACGCCCATCACGACACACAGCCCCTGGGCTGCGCCGTGTTCGACTCGGTGATGTCGTTCACCCTGCCGCGCGGCTACGAGGTCACTGGCAAACCCATCAGCAGCATGGCGAGGACAGACACCGGCCGCGTGCGCAACATCCTCGTCGTGGCCGACGACGCCACGCTGGGTTATGGCGAGCTCGACGCGCTCTTCCGCATGACAAAGCGCGGCGCCAAGGTGATGCTCGTGGGCAACTGGTTCGACCGCAAGTTGCAGGACACGCTGGGCGTGCACCCCGCCCCGCAACAGCTGGCCGAGATGGTGGGCGAGGCGAAGGAGCTGACCGTACCCCTCGACACCTTGGTGTGGGCCGACGGCGCGGGCGGCTATGCGGAGCGTCGCTTCCCCGTGCGTTCCGACTTCGTGGCCGAAGGACTCTACCTGGCAGACACCTGCGCCGCCCGCATACTGGCCCGGCAACACGTGTGGCAGCCGGACGACACAACGCGCGTGATGCCCGTGGCCGTCAGCATCCCTCTGGGCAAGGGCGAGCTGATTCTTGTGCAGACGCCCCGCCTCTTCACCAACTACGGCATCCTCCACCCCCGATATCGCGACTTCGTCCTCCGTCTGCTCGACCGGCTGAAAGATGCTCCCGTGGTGCGCACCCAGGCGTATAACGAGTTCTACGCCGAATACGGGCCGGATGCCTCGGCCGACCGTCCGGGCGGTCCCTTCGACTACATCCTTTCGCAGCCGCCCCTGCGCTGGGCTTTCCATGTCGCCCTAGCGGCCATCGTCCTGCTGATGTGCTTCACGGCGCGCCGACGCCAGCGGCCCATCCCCCCGGCCGAGCCTCTGCCCAACCGCAACCTGGAGTTCGTGAAGCTCATCGGCACCCTCTACTTCCGCCACGAGACGCCCGCCGAACTGATGCGCAAGAAGTGGCTCTACTTCGCCGACGAGGTGCAACGCCGCACGGGCCGCGACCTGCGCGCCTGCGCCGACCCGGACGAACAGGCCGCCCTCCTGGCCGAAGCCGCGGGCATGGACGCCGAACGCCTGCTCCCGCTGATGCGGCGCATGCACGCCATACTCGCCACCGACACCCTCAGCATCGGCACCGACGAGATGAAACGACTGACCGACCGGCTCAACGACGTGGCGCGGCGGCTGTAACCCACCCCGGCATCCGCCTTGGCCGCGACATCGATGGCTGAGAACACGTCTTTCCCCTCCGAGCCTCCATATTCCGACCCGTCGGCGGACATATCCCGGCTCGTGAGCAACCATATCCGCGCCCGAGCCATACCCCGCACAGCGCCCCGCCGCCACACGGGCCTAATGTTAAAAGTGAACGCCCGCAACATTCATCTACTCTTTAAACATGATTTTACCCCCCCCCGACAGCCTTTTAACGTACTTTTGCACCGATTTAAACCTGAAAAGCCTTAGAGAAAAGCACAAGCTTGTTTGCTAAAGCACACACGCACTTAACTCTATGCCCGAATTTGACTTTAGATAGATTTATACTTTTGTTTAACTTAAAATTTTACGTATGAAAAGTAACCATTTCTTTTCTCTAAGAAGTGTGTGTTGTCTTGCGTTCGCAACGATGCTTCTTAGCTCATGTATCAACGGATACGATGAAGATTGGACCTTTTCTTCCGGTGTGTCGGGAATTGCCCTAGAATCTCCCAAGGCGGAAGAAGTTACATTCACCCAAAACCCTGAAGGCACAAGAGTGACCATTGAATGGCCCGTAGTGATGGGAGCAGGTGGCTATGAGTTTATCGCATACAATGTGGATGACGCAAACAATCCCGTCCAATTGGGAGAGGCACAAACCATCGACGGATGTTCGGTGGATTACAACATCGCGGAAGATACCAGCTACAAATTCTGCATCCGCTCGCTGGGCAATGAGGAAGCAGGCAATCAGGAGGCCGCAGCGGCTACGGAAGTTTTGTATTCGACTTTATTGGCCACGTATGCGGAAATCCCCAACAACACCGATTTGACTGCCTACTTCAACGAGAATCCCATCCCGACAAGCGGCGAAGAATTAGCCTACGACTTAGTGCCCGGTGGTAACTACACCATGAGCGGAGGCATTGATTTCGGCGGACACAAAATCACATTGCGCGGCAATAAAGTAAATCATCCGAAAGTAACTTTTGGAGAAGATGCCTCGTTTGCCACTTTTGCCGGACTCAAAATCAAATTCATCGACTTTGATTGCAATGCCAACACAAGCGGTACATTCCTCGGATTAAGCAAAACTCCGCACGATTCCATCAAGGTGGCCAGCGGCGAATATGTCATCAAAGACCCCATTGCCATCCAGTCATGCAACATCTATGACATAAACAAGTACCTCATCTACGACAACAACTCGCAGAAATACGGCGTGGAAAACTTAAGTATCAACGATTGCTACATCCGCATCAATCAATCGGACGTACTCCTTCTGTTTAAAAAGAGCAGCACCATCAACTTTACCCTCAAAGAAAGTACGCTCTTCAGCACAAAGCAGTCGAGCAAATTCTTCGCTCAAATCAGCGGTCAACGTCCTAGCAAGATTACAGGCTACACAAATGCATCATTTAACATCAATAACTGCACGCTTTATAATCTTGCCTACAACAAGGACTTTGTGAATTGGAACAATTACAGGGGACAAAATATCGTCACGCTGAATATCCAAAAAAGCATCATCGTCGATTGCGGAAACATCGGCAACAAAGATTTCACCAATAAAATCATGGGTAATACAAACATGGTTCACAACTTCAGAAACAACACGTATTGGTGGAACGGTGCTGTAGGTGCTGATAAAAATGACACAAGCACATTACAAACGGAACCATTCTCTTACACCGGTGACGGAACGTTTACCGTAACAGGTTCCGAACAGCTTGCCAACCGCACGGGCGACCCGCGCTGGCTTCCCGAAGTGCCGGAAGGTGACACAGCAGAATAAGCATATACCGTATATTCATACTTTAAGAACTGAACTTTATGCAAACAAGATATATCCTTTATAGCTTGTGCCTGGCCTCTATGTTCGCAATGGCCGAACCTATGCATGCACAGCAAGCAGGCCAACAGGCCACCCAACAACAAGACACGAAAACCATCAAAGGTACGGTGGTCGACGAAATAGGCATGCCCATCATCGGCGCCTCGATTAAAATCGACGGAACGACCACAGGCACAATCACAGACCTCGACGGAAACTTTACCCTGCAAGTGCCCGCAAATGCCAAACTCAGCATTTCCTACATCGGCTACACATCGCAAGTAGTGCCTGCAAAAGACGGCATGAACGTCGTGATGCGCGAAGACATGATGAAGCTCGACGAAGTGGTCGTAGTGGGTTACGGCACGCAAAAGATGAAAAACGTAACCGGCGCCATCGAAGTCATCAGTCCCGACGAGATACAAGACCTCTCCGTAGGTAGCCTCAGTGCAGCCCTCGGCGGCTTGGTCAACGGTTTGAGCTCCAGCGGCGGTTTCGGTCGTCCGGGCGAAGCAGCCACCCTGCAAATCCGTCAGGCCGACGTGGCTTCGGGCTATGCCGGTACAGGCGGTGAAACCAGCGCCAGCCCGCTCTATGTAATCGACGACTTCGTGACCAACGAAGAGGCATTCAACAACCTGGATGCCAGCGAGGTGGAAAGCATCACCATCCTGAAAGACGCATCGGCCGCCGTCTACGGTGCACGTGCTGCACAGGGTGTCGTTCTGGTAAAGACAAAGCGTGGCCAGGTGGGCGCTCCGAAAATCTCCTACAGCGGCCAGTTCGGTGTCACCGACGAGCTCTATCGCACAAAGATGATGAGCGCCTACGAACAAGGCATGGCATGGAATGCCGTGCGTGCCGCACGTACTTCGACCGACGAAGAAGCTTCGGAAATCCAGAAAGACCTCTTCCAGTCCGACGAGCTGGCTGCCATGCGCAACCTCAACTATGACCTGCTCGAAAAAGAATGGAAAGCTGCCTTCACCCAACGCCACAGCCTCAACATCAACGGCGGTACGGAGAAAGCGACTTATTTCGCCGGCATCTCCTACTACGACCAGGACGGAAACATCGGTCGCCTGAGCTACGACCGCTGGAACTTCCGCGCTGGCGTCAATGCCAACATCAGCAAATGGTTCAAGGCTTCGCTGCAGGTGTCGGGCGACTACGGAGAAATGAATAAGGCGAAAAACGGACTCTCGGGCGGAGGCAGCGACTTGGACTACAACACGCTGCTTACCCACTCACGCTGGGTGCCCGACTACATCAACGGACTCCCCATCGTACAGTCGGGACAGCAAAACGAAACGCCTACCGACCTGAACCTGTACAACTTCAGCGCCGTGCAGAATTCTCCGGACAACATCGAGAACCAGACAACCAACATGACCATCAACGGTTCCGTGGAATATGACTTCGGATGGAGCGAAATCCTGAAAGGATTGAAGATCAAGGCGACTTACTCCAAAAACATCAGCACGTCGAAGAGCAACGAAATCGGTACGACGCTCACCGTCTATCAGATGATAAACCGCACGGGAAGCGGCGCACACCTCTATACCGGCGAAGGAGCAGACTACTCGGAAAGCAACTTCCAGCCCATCGAGGTGAACAACGGCAACAACATCAGCCGCACGATGACACGCAGCGACAGCTATCAGATGAACTTGAACATCAGCTACGCCCGCCAGTTCGGACTCCACAACGTGAGCGCCCTCTTCTCCATCGAAAAGAGCGAAGCCGAAAGCGAAGACCTTCTGGGACGTGTTTCCGACCCCTACGAGTTCACCGACGGACAGTCGAAATCGGCCAACGGCGAACACTATACAACATTCGGACGCAGCGAGTCGGGTATGCTCTCCTACGTAGGACGTTTCAACTACTCCTATGCCGACCGTTACCTGTTTGAGTTCCTGATTCGTTCCGATGCGTCGACCAAGTTTGCTCCGAAGAATTATTGGGGCACCTTCCCCTCGTTCTCGGCAGGTTGGGTTATGTCGGAAGAAAACTGGTTCAAGGACAACATCAAGTTCATGGACTTCCTGAAAATCCGCGCTTCATTCGGTATCCTTGGTAAGGACAACATCCAGCCGTGGCGTTGGACTCAGCTCTACAACGTCGACCTGGGCAAAGGCGCCGTCTTCGGCGAGAACAGCCTGAACAATCCCAAATCGCCGGGCGCGCAGACAAGCGATGCTCCGAACCCCGATGCACACTGGGACAAGAGCTACAAGACCAACATCGGTCTCGACATGCGCTTCCTGAACAGCCGCCTGTCGGTCAACTTCGACGCTTACTATGACATGAACCGCGACATGTTCATGAACCGTACGGGAGCCAGCAACTTCCCCTCCACGGTAGGTACACAACCAACAGCCGAAAACTTCGGTTCTATTGACACGTGGGGTACGGAACTCTCCGTGGGATGGCGCGACAACGTCGGAAAGGACTTCAAATATCACGTAAAAGTCAACGCCGGATACAGCGACAACAAGATTAAGAAGATGGCTTGGCCCGACCGTATAGAACTCGACGGCGAACGTCCGGGCGAACGCTCCGACCGCGGTGTGTGGGGATATGAATGCATCGGCATGTTCCGCAGCTATCAGGAAATTCAGGAATACTTCCAGATGTACGGCATCAAGAACTATCTCGGAAAGACTATCGAAGATGTACATCCGGGCATGTTGATTTACCGCGACATCCGTGGCGAGCAGAACGAGGACGGTACTTATCAACCGGCCGACGGTGTTATCAACTCTAACGACCGCATCAAGATATCCAACCGCTCAAGCAACATCTACGGCTTCACCGTAAACTTCGGTTGCGAATGGAAATCGCTTTCGCTTAGCGCACAATTCAACGCCAACTGGGGCGGATACAACATTATCAACAAAGATGCCTACTATTTGGAAGACGGATATAAAGATTTGCTTTATACCAACATGCCTTCGTTCTGGAGCGATATGTTCGTTTATGAAGACATTAAAGACGCCAGCGGCAATGTGACCGTACCGGCCAATCGCGATGCCAAATATCCGAACTTACAATACCAAGATGTAAACAGCCAGGCTTCAACATTCTGGAAAGTTAAATCTACCAGCATCAGTCTGCGCAACATCACCTTGGCATATACGTTACCCAAGAATTGGGTGAATGCTGTGGGCGTGGCAAGCTGTCGTCTGAACTTGACTTGCCAGAATGCTATCAACTTCTGCAATCCTTACCCTGATAACTTCATGAACTCATGGGCAGGAAGCTACGGCAACTATCCCAACTTGCGTAAATACACAATTGGTATCAACATTTCATTCTAAAACGACAACAACATGAAGAATATAAAACTTTTCGGTTCGGTCGCTCTCATGTGTGCAGCAGCATGTTTCAGCGGTTGCAGCGACCAGTTCCTGCAAGACAAAAAATCATACGGCAGCTTTGGAGCCGTCACTATCTATGAAGACTACGACGGAGCTCTGACCCGCATAGACTACTTGTATAACCTGCTGCTCCCCGTGTCGGCCAGCGGTATCAACTACGACACGCCAAGCACGGGTGTGAAAGACATCTATTCGCAAAGCACGGAAGAATATGGCGGACTGTCCGACTATGTAGACCCGGCAAAGATTATCGACTACACCAACGTGCAAGACCTCATCTTCCGCGAAACGAAGAAGAACAGCCCTTATGGCCGCATCCGCGACTGTAACGACGTGATTGAAGGTATCACCAACAGCCAATCGCTCACTCAGGAACAAAAAGAAGAATTGCTCGGACAGGCTTACTTCTTCCGTGCATGGTGCTACTATCGCCTGGTGAAAGTTTATGGCGGCGTGCCCATCATCGACCACGTACAGAATTCCATCATCGGCGATGGCGGAGGAGAAGACCTTGTCGTACCGCGTTCCAGCACGAAAGACTGCATCAAGTTCATTTGCGATGACCTGACAACAGCTGCCCAATATCTGCCTGCCGTATGGGATTTCCCGGGCGAGAACTTCGGTCGTGTCACTTCGGGCACGGCACTTGCCCTGAAAGGACGTGTCCTGCTGTTGTGGGCCAGCCCGCTGTTCAACCGCGCCGACGACACGCAACGTTGGTCTGACGCTTACGATGCCAACAAAGCCGCTCTCGACGAATTGGACGGCAGCGGAAAGTTCGGATTGGCATATGAAGGCAATCCCGGAAAGAACGCCACCAACTGGGCCAAAATGTTTGTCAACTACACCGGTTCGGACGAATCGGGCAAATCGGAAGCCGTATTCGTGACACTCTACAACAAAATAACCTGGGTAGACGGTTCGGACCTCCATAAATATAACAACTGGGAACACACCGTCCGCCCGAAAAACGCAATGGGTACAGGCCAGAATCCTACATCGGAAATAGTAGACCTCTTCCCGATGGCCGATGGTAAGAAACCAAGTGAATTAGGAAAATATACATACGACAAAACTTGTTTCTACCTGAATCGCGACCCGCGCTTCTACCGCACGTTTGCATTCCCCGGCATCTACTGGAAGTTCAATGGCGACCCCACTTCGCAAGGCATTGAGAAGTATCCCTACAATGGCGAAAACTACGAATTGTGGAACTACTGCTGGTATAAGGAAGAGTCAGAACAAGACGATCCCTCTAAGAGCGGATTTGCAACCGACGGTTTTGAAAGTTCCAACGGAGGTGTATATATCAACAAACGCAGCGACGACCTGGATGTCAACTCATCGCCTCTTTACAAATTCAATGTGACAGCAGCCAGCAACGGTGCACCTACGGGCTTCAAACAGTCCGGCGCTCCCTACATGGAAATCCGTTATGCAGAAGTGTTGCTCAACATGGCCGAAGCTGCCTGCGGAACCGGCGACGCTGCCAAGATGAATGAGGCTTATGATGCTCTGAAACGTATCCGTTCGCGTGTCTACACGACTGAGATAGCAGGTGAAGACTACGGATTGGATCCCTCAATCAAAAGCGACCGCGCACAACTCTTCTCAGCCATCCTCTACGAACGTCAAATCGAGCTGGCTTACGAAGGCAAGCGCTTCGACGACATGCGCCGCTGGCTGTTGTGGGACGGCGGACAGGGACAAGAAAGCCTGAATGCTTCGTGGAAAGTGACCGGATTTGGCGGTAACACTTGCCAATATCTGGGTGTAGAACCTCTGAACGGCACACGTCGCCACAGCATCGAACTCTATGTCAAAGATGCCACAGCCGATAAATCAAATGGCAATGACCCCATTGATGAGCACAGACCGGAAGCTTTGAATCTGACAAGTGTCAACTTTGAAGCCAACGACGGCGAACCGACAGACAGCAAGGTGAAGTCGTTGACAAGCTTCTATCGTCAATATCTGAGCCGAAAGGATCGTTATGCCGACGGCAACTCGGTGGACAACATCATCACCTTCAAGCCGCAATATTACTTCATCGGCTTCAAACAGAACATGATGCAGAACAACACGAAGATTGAACAAACCATCGGTTGGACTGACATCAATAAAGGTGGCGCCAACGGAACTTTCGATCCGCTGGCCGAATAAAACAACGACTGTACAGATGTACACACGATAAACACAAGAGGAAGAATCTTGTGCTTTGTTAAAACAAAAGTTTATATAAGCGAAGAGCCCCGTCTGTGAAGATAGGGCTCTTTTTTTGTCAGTACGACACCGACACGTCCAGTCCGGCGGCACGCACGAGGACGGCTATGCGGTCCAGCTCCTCACGGGTGGCTTTTTCCAGATGGAGGTCGGGCGTCTCGCGGTCGATGGTGTATATCATCACCTGGCGGGGCGCAATCTCCTTCACCACGTCGAGCCAGGGCAGGACGTAGCGGTCGCCCGTGTTGTCAACGGAAAGGCCGTCGTGCGTACCTTTCATGAACATGGTCTGGATGACGAGATGCCCGTCGAAAGCCTTCAGCCGGGCGATGACCTGCCGCACGTCGTATGCGCCCGTGGGACGGTCCACACGGCGGATGTAGTCGGCATCCACGGTGTCGAGCTTCAGGATGTTGTTGTCGATGCGGCGCAGGGCGTCGACCACCTCCGGACGGTGGAGCATGGTGGAATTGCTGAGCACGCTCACCTTGGCCGAGGGGAAATAGCGGTCGCGCAGGGCCAGCGTGTCGTCGATGATTTCGGCAAAATGCGGATGCGCGGTCGGCTCGCCGTTGCCTGCAAAGGTCAGCACGTCGGGCGCCGGACCGTTGGCCTGCATGTCCTGCAGGCGGGCTTCCAGGGCCGCACGCACTTCCTCACGGGTCGGTCGGCGCAGGCGGGCACGATGGTCGGCATTGAACCCGCATTCGCAATACACGCAATCGAACGTGCACACTTTGCCGTCGCCGGGCATGAGATTGATGCCCAACGACACGCCCAACCGACGGCTGTGCACCGGGCCGAAGATGGGCGATGGATAGATGATGGTAGACATAACGCTTCAACAGTTTTCTTTTGATGTACAAATGTACGGAAGATATGAGGAATGCGGAACTTTTTCGATGCGGATTGACAATAGTAAATTACCAATCTTTTATAAGCAAACGGACATACCACCAGCCGTCTGCCGCCATATGACCGCTTGCGAGCGTGAATATGTCCGCCCGCGAGCAGACATATCCGCGCTCAATCAGAAGCGCAGGCGAAGTTGAAGCTGGAGGTCCTGCTTGGTGCTTCCCGCTATCTCCTGCGTGCCGGAGCCGATGTGGTCGCGGTCGAAATATCCGGTATAAACATACTTGACAATCATTGTCAACAGCTTGTTCACATTCCATTGTCCCCACGCGTAGGCATGGATGCCGTGCCCGTAGCAGGAAGGAAACGAAAAGGTGTAGAGCAATCCGCGTTCGTAGGAATAAACCCTTGTGTTATAACTGTCTGTATGGAAATAGCTGACTCCGGACTCACATTGCCAACGTCCGGAAACGGGCTTCACCGACACGGCCTGCGACAGTTGATAACCCTGTTCATTACCATACGACGGAAAGGAAGAACGCACGTAGTCGGCGGTGGTTTTCAACAGACATATCGACACGAGTTGCCAGCGCAACTGCGCCTTGGTCGTGTGTTTGTTTTCGGCCGTGATGCCTTTCACCCCGTCGTCCGCGCGCGTGAAGTCCTTGCCCCGGCTCTTGTAACGGTAGCGCATCAGCCAGTCCACGCACTGACCCGCGCGCCCGGTGCACTGGACAAACGCTTCCACGCCGCGCGAATTGGGAAAAGACGCCTGATAGCGGACGGAGGGGAAACGGAAACAGTCCACGTAGGCCGTGACCTTCATGCCGGAACCCGTCAGGGCTTCCGCACCGAGATAGAAGCCGGTCTCATTGCGCACACGCCCTCCCTCTTCGAACGAACGCGCGTGGATGCCCTGATAGTCCTTCGCGTAATAACGGTGCAAGAGAAGCAGGCTCAGCGACGACGAGAAGCGATAGACCAGCGCATTGAACGTGGCAAGTGCGCCGTTGCCGCTCACAGCCGTCTCGCCGATGAACGACAGGCGGTGCAGGTCCCGGCGGTAGTCCATGCCGAGGGCGAAAAACTCCCGTCCGCGCGGGTCGTGAAGCTGATAGTCGCGCACGGGTTTCAACGGCCTGTTGAAAACGGTATAAACACCTGTCAACCCGATGTTGAAAGACGGCCGGTCGTAGACTATGTTGAAGCCTGCCAATTGGTTACGCACGTTGTTCTTCTTCGACATTTCCAACGGCGTGCGGTGATAGCCGTCGGTTTTCAACGAAGTTATGAACCCGTCGCTCAATGTCGCGTCGCGGTCGCGAAAGGAGTAAAAGCCCGTCAGTTCCACATCTCCGGCCTGCCACGTGGCGGCTATGCCGCGAAAATAGTCCGTCTCATTGGTGGAGGCGTGTTTCTTGATGCCTTTGTTGCGGCTGTATATGCCGTTCATGACAGCCTGCTTTCCGAAGCTGAACTGCGTATTCATCACCAGCCCCTGCCCGAAGTTGAGCCGATAGTTTCCGAGCGCCAGCGTCCGCAACGGACCGATGTCGTGCAGCAGCAGATAATAGGAATAGTAATCATATTCCTTATTGCCCCGTGTGAAGAAAGGCTCCCCGGCGTCATTCTCCATCGTCAGCCCGGCCGCCACGCGCTTACCGTAGGTGTATTGGTAACGCAAGGAGTGATAGAACCGCTGCCCCAGATAGCGGCGGTTGGGATACTCTTCCAGCACATCGGCCGGATAGCGGTAATACCCTTTCCGATAGTAAAACGGGATGTCCGTCCGCCCCACCACTTCATGCTTGCCATACCGCCACAGGTTTTTCCATCGCAAGAGAGCCGGTCTCTTTTCCACTTCGCCCACCATCAGAAACAGAGAAAGCATGGCCCGCGTGTCATAGTCCAATCCTTCCACCAACTGGAGTTCGGAAAGCGTCTGCACGGGTCCGTTCTCATAGACATAAGCCAGGAGATTTTCCACTTGCACGGGCGAGAGAAAAGGAAGCGTTTCCAACTGTTCGCGTGTCACCGTGTTCAGGTTGTAAGGATGGGCATGACGTTCGGTCAGCTCCTCATAGAGGTTTTCCCACGACGTCTGTTCGCTCTCTTCGTCCACCATCATCCGCTCGACGAACTCCTCCCACGCGAGCGACTGTCCGCATAGGTTTTGAACACCCGTCGACATCCAGACGACACTTATAAACATGATTTTCCACAGCTTCCGATATACTGTTTTCATTATCTTTTCCACTTGAATCAGCTACAAATATAATGTTTTCCGTTATAGGACGGACATACTTGCATAAATCATGTACATTTGTATCCACAATAAAACCACATGAAGATATGAACAGTATGAACAGGACGCCGAAACGGCAGGAACCTTCCGCTTCCGACAATCGGCTTTACGATAAAATCAGGGCGATATTGACAGCCGCACGCGAGAATATTGTCAAGACGGTCAATTCCACTCTGGTGCAGACTTACTGGCAAATAGGCCGCCACATCGTGGAATATGAACAACACGGACAAGCCAAGTCAACTTATGGCAGCGACATGATAAACGAATTGTCCAAACGACTGGTCGCCGAGTTCGGTAAGGGGTTCACGCCTTCCAACCTGCGCTACATGAGACAATTCTACCTCTATTTTCCAAATCATCACGCAGTGCGTGACAATTTGACCTGGACACACTACAGACTTATCCTGAAAGTCGATGACGAAGCAGCCCGCAACTTCTACATAGAAGAGTGCATTCAAGAGAATTGGAGCACACGACAACTCGAGCGCCAGATAAACACATTGTATTATCAACGCTTGCTTGCCAGCCGCGACAAACAGACAGTGAGAAACGAGATAAAGAACTCGGTTCCGCATGCTTTGGAACCACGCGAAATAATACGCGACCCATATGTGCTTGAATTTATAGGAATACCACAAGGGGAACACTTTCTCGAAAGCGACTTGGAGACAGCCCTTCTGTCGAAATTACAACATTTCCTGTTGGAACTGGGCAAAGGATATTCGTTTGTCGCCCGACAAAAAAGAATCTCGTTCGGCGACAAGCACTTTTTCATCGACCTGGTATTTTACAATTTCATCACCAAATGTTTTGTCCTAATCGACTTAAAGACCGACGAACTCACCCATCAAGACCTCGGACAGATGCAGATGTATGTCAACTATTACACCCGCGAGATGATGAATCCGGGAGATAATCCGCCGATAGGCATCATCTTATGTACAGACAAGAACGATGACGTTGTACGATATACTTTGCCGGAAGGAGACAATCAGATTTTTGCAGCCAAATACATGACCTATCTTCCTACCAAAGAAGAATTAATAAAACTGTTGAAATCGTAACTATCCGATAGCAACGACAACGGATTTCCTAAAAACTTCTTACTTTTGCTTCCATGAAAGTCCACTCTCTCATCAGCTTTTGTTTGTGCGTAGGCTGTGCCGCATTTGTCAACAACAAGACATACGCACAGAAAAACACCCCGCCGCCTGCCGGGCTCACCGTGAGCCGCACGGTGTACGAGGGCGACAGCATCACGCGGGTGGACTTCTATCCACTGAGGGTGTATCCGCCGCTCACGTTCAAGAACCGAAGGAAGGAAAGGGCGTACAACAAGCTGGTGCGCGACGTGAAGCGCACATTGCCCTTGGCACGCATGATCAGGCGCATACTTATCGACACTTATGAACACATGCAGACACTGCCCGAGGGAAAGGCGCGTGAGGAATACATCAAACAGACGGAGAAGGACTTGAAAAAGCGCTATACGCCCATGATGAAGAAACTGACCTACGCCCAGGGTCGCCTGCTCATCAAGCTGGTTGACCGCGAATGCAACCAGACGAGCTACGACATCGTGAAGGCGTTCTTCGGCTCCTTCAAGGCGGGATTCTATCAGACGTTTGCCTCCATCTTCGGCGCCAGCCTGAAAAAGGAATACGACCCCGAGGATGACGACGCCCTCACGGAACGGGTCATCCTGATGGTGGAAAGCGGACAACTTTGATAAATGAAGAATGATGAATGGAGAATGAAGAATTTTCGCCGCATGGTCATTCTTCATTCTTTATTTTTAGTTCTTCATTCAAAACGAGTTTCTTGGCCATTTCCCAGATGACGATGCCGGCGGTCACGGAGACGTTGAGCGAATGTTTGGTGCCGTATTGGGGAATCTCCAGGCAGCCGTCGCAGAGGTCCACCACGTCCTGGCGGACGCCCTTCACCTCGTTGCCCAACACCACGGCGTAGCGACCGTCCGGCTCCGGACGAAAATGTTGGAGCATCGTGCTGCCTTCGGCCTGCTCCACGGCATAGACCATATATCCTTCGCCCTGCAACTCGCGCACGGCATCGGCCGCATCCTTATAATAGGTCCAGTCCACACTGTCCTCGGCGCCCAGGGCCGTCTTGTGGATTTCCGGCTGGGGAGGGACGGCCGTTATGCCACACAGGCAGACGCGCTCCACGCGGAAGGCGTCCGACGTGCGAAACACCGCCCCGACGTTGTGCAGGCTGCGCACATCGTCGAGCACCACGACGAGCGGCAGTTTCGCCGCCTGCTTGAATTCGTCCACCGTCAGGCGGTTCATCTCGGTTATCTTCAGTTTTCTCATTGTTTGTCACATTGTCTGTCGTTAAATCCGTACCGGCGAAATCATTGTTCATAACCCGTCGGCAGGCTGTCAAAAAGCTGTTCACAGCTCATGAATAGAATAACGGGATAAAAATTGGAGATATGAAATAAATCTCTACCCACACTTTTTCCCGACCGCCCAAATTTTTCCGCAGAAAGTTTCCACGGCGGTTTTGACAGGTTTTCCACATGGCGAAAGGCTGTCGGCGGACGAAAAGTTTTCGACAGCCGGAGTTATCAACCAAATATCCGTCATATCGGAAACACATTCATTATCAACTTTGTAAACCGTCAATACATGTGTATAAACCCGTCAGCCGGAAACCTCTCGTGCTCATAACTTACCGTGCAAGCAAAACGCCCGAAATCTTCCCACACCGTGAACACCTTATCATCATCATCATTTCTTTCAGTCTGAAAAAAGAAAAGAACATAGTTCTATATAAAAAGAGAAATATGATATATGTAGGTTGTTCACAACGCGGGGCGGGAGCGGAGATATGACGGCTTGCGAGCGCGGATATGGACGCCCGTGCCTGGACATATCTCCGCCCAGACTCCTTCAACGGGGGGAAATTCAAAGTCCCAACCGGGCCGAGAGTTCGAGCATCCGCTCGATGGGGCGCACGGCGCGGGCGGCTGTGTCGGGGTCGACCTCGATGGCGGGCGACTCGTCGCGCAGGCAGGCGTAGAGCTTCTCGAGCGTGTTCCGGCGCATGAAGTCGCATTCGTTGCAGGCGTGGGGACCCGTTGCGGGCGGTGCGGGGATGAACTCCTTGTCGGGGCACTGCTTGCGCATCTCGTGGAGGATGCCCGCCTCGGTGGCCACGATGAATCGGCGGCACGCACTCTTCACGGCGTGTTTCAGCAGGACGGCCGTGGAGCCTACGACGTCGGCCAGGCGCACCACTTCGGAACGGCATTCGGGGTGTACCAGGACTTCGGCGTCGGGATGTGCGGCCTTCAACGCTGCAATCTTTTCGGCCGAGAACTGTTCGTGCACGTGGCAGGCGCCGTCCCACAGCAGCATTTTGCGGCCCGTCACGGCGTTGATGTAGGCGCCCAAGTTGCGGTCGGGGCCGAAGATGATCGGCTCGTCTGCGGGGAAGCTTTCCACTATCCGGCGCGCGTTGCCCGATGTCACCACCACGTCGGTCAGCGCCTTGACGGCTGCCGAGGTATTGACGTAGGAGATGACCGTGTGGCCCGGATGGGCCTTGACGAAGTCGGCAAAGCGGTCGGGCGGGCAGCTGTCGGCCAGCGAGCATCCGGCGGTGAGGTCGGGGACGAGCACTTTCTTGTCGGGGCAGAGTATTTTGGCGGTTTCGCCCATGAAGTGCACGCCGCACATCACCAGGATGTCGGCGTCGCAGCGGGAGGCCCATTGCGCCAGCGCGAGGCTGTCGCCCACGAAGTCGGCCAAATCCTGGATGTCGCCTTCCTGATAATAGTGTGCCAGGATGACGGCGTGTTTTTCCCGGTGCAACCGGTTGATTTCTTCTTTCAGGTTCATAGCTGTCATTTTTTTTGAGGATATAAAAATAAACACCTGTCAATAGAGGTTATTGACAGGTGCAAAGTTACGTATTTCGGGCTATTACGTGTAACGTGTGGCGGAGTTTTTGACAGCGGGTGTTCACATTTCCTTTTTGCCCTTTTCATTGAGCAGGAAGCCGGCCAGCCGCTCCACGGCCCGCGCGCGGTGGCTGATGTGGTTTTTCACGTCGCCCAGCTCGGCAAAGGTGCGGTCGTAGCCGTCGGGCACGAACACGGGGTCGTAGCCGAATCCGCCGTTGCCATGCGGCTCCGTCGTGATATGCCCTTCTACGATGCCTTCGAACTCGTAGGTCTGCCCGTGGCGGATGAGGGCGATGACGGTGCGGAAGCGCGCGCGGCGGTTTTCCACGCCTTCGAGGCGTGCGAGCAGTTTCCGCATGTTGGCCTCCGAGTCGTGTCCCGGTCCTCCGGCGTAGCGTGCCGAATACACGCCCGGTTCGCCGCCGAGGGCTTCGACTTCCAGTCCGGTGTCGTCGGCGAAGCAGTCCGTTCCATAGTGTTCGTTGATGTAGCGTGCCTTGATGAGGGCGTTTTCTTCGAGCGTAGTGCCCGTTTCGGGTATGTCCGCGTCGCAATGTATGTCGCGCAGGCTGAGCAGTTCGATGCGTCCGCCGAGCATGGCGGCCACTTCCTCCAGCTTGTGCGCGTTGTTGGTGGCAAATACGAGAGTTTCTTTCATAAGTGCGGATGTTTTAAGAGGGTTAATGAAAAAGCCGCAGGATTCCTGTACGAAGGAAGGCTGCGGCTCTCAATCTTGTTTAGTATGTACAGTATGAAGTTTTTATTTTACTTTGACCTTGATTTTGTCGAAGCCTTCTCCGAACACGCCGATGACGGCGCTCTGCGACACGAAGGCATGGGGGTCGATGGCTTTCACCAGCCGGAAGATGTTGGTCGATTCGCGCTTCTTGGCCAGGATGACGATGACCTTCACGTCGCTTTTGCTATACCATCCCGTGCCGTCGAGCAGGGTGACTCCGCGATGGAGCTGGGTGGTGACCGCGTCGGATATCTTTTCGTAATCCTTGGAGAAGATGAGGAACTGCACCGACTGGCGTGCGTTGTTGACCACGTAGTCAATGCACAGTCCGATGACAATCAGGGTGCAGAAACCGAATACCACTTTCTCGATGGTGTATCCCGGTATGAACGATGAGGACGAGATGATGCAGATGTCGCAGAGCATCGTCATGCGCCCGAAGGTCACGTCGCGATATTTGTTGACGATGGCCGCTATGATGTCCGTTCCGCCCGTACTGCCGTTGTGTGTGAAGGCAATGCCGAGGCCCATACCGCACAAGGCAGCTCCGATGATGACGGCCATGAACGGTTCGTCGCCCACGAGCGAGAGGGCTTTCCCCTGGTCGTCCACGATGACGCGCTGAAGGAACCACAGCAGGAAGTAGAGCACGCCGATGCCATAGATGGTCTTGACGCAGAACTTCCATCCCAGTATCTTCAGGGCGAAGACGAGGAGGATGATGTTGATGAGCACATAGGTGTTCTGGATGGGAATGCCCGTGCCGTAGTAAACGATGGCCGAGATACCCGTCACGCCACCCGTGGTGATTTGGTTCGGGATGAGAAATCCAGCCCATCCGAAGGCATACAGGAGAAGCCCGAAAGTGATGAACAGATAGTCTTTGATTTCTGTCCACACGTTTGTGAAAGGAATAGGTTTGAGTTTGTTCATACTATACTTGATGTTTATTTGGATTATGCTATGCAATGACAAGGTTCACAATCTTCCGCGGCACGATGATGACTTTCTTTACCGTCTTGCCTTCGAGATATTTCTGTGAAGCCTCGTGCCCACGCACGGTCTGCTCGATGGTGGCGTTGTCGGCATCGGCGGGGAAATCGAGCGTGAAGCGTGCCTTGCCGTTGAACGACACGGTGTATTTCACCACGTCCTCCTTCAGGTACTCTTCGTTGCAGACGGGCCATTGGGCGTCGCACACCGAAGTCGTGTGTCCCAGCTTTTCCCACAGCTCTTCGCTGAGGTGAGGCGCGAACGGAGCGAGCAGCACGATGAGGTCGGCCAGCACGGACGCCTTGTTGCACTTCAGCTGGCTCAGCTCGTTGACGCATATCATGAAGGCGCTCACCGACGTGTTGTAGGAGAAGTTCTCGATGTCGGTCGTCACTTTCTTGATGAGCTTGTGCAGGGATTTCAGTTCGTCGCGTGTGGGTTCGCCTTCGGTGGGGAGGAACTCGCCCTTGCGGCTGTAGAACAGCGACCAGAGTTTCTTCAGGAAGCGGTGCACGCCGTCGATGCCGTTCGTATCCCAAGGCTTGGACAGTTCCACGGGGCCGAGGAACATCTCATACATGCGCAAGGTGTCGGCTCCGTATTTCTCTACAATCATGTCGGGATTGACCACGTTGTGCTTCGATTTGCTCATCTTCTCCACGGCCCATCCGCACACGTACTTGCCGTCCTCTAAGATAAACTCGGCGTTGGCAAACTCGGGTCGCCAGGCTTTGAAGGCTTCGAGGTCGAGCACGTCGTTCGACACGATGTTGACATCGACGTTGAGCGGAGTGACGTCGTATTGGTCTTTCAGCCCCAGCGAAACGAACGTGTTGGTGTCCTTGATGCGGTAGACGAAGTTGCTACGTCCCTGAATCATGCCTTGGTTGACGAGCTTCTGGAACGGCTCTTCCTTCACGCTCACGCCGAGGTCGAAGAGGAACTTGTTCCAGAAGCGTGAGTAGATGAGGTGTCCCGTGGCATGTTCCGTGCCGCCTACGTAGAGGTCTACGTTCTGCCAGTATTCGTCGGCGCGGCGCGACACGAGGGCCTCGTCGTTGCGTGGATCCATGTAGCGCAGGTAGTAGGCCGACGAGCCGGCGAATCCCGGCATGGTGTTCAGTTCGATGGGGAAGACCGTCGCGTTGTCGATACGGCTGTTTTCGGTGACGCATTTGTTTATGGTGTCCCATGCCCAGCGCGTGGCGTGTCCGAGGGGCGGCTCTCCGGTTTCGGTCGGGAGGAACTTGTCCACTTCGGGCAGTTCGAGCGGCAGGCAGGTTTCAGGTATCATGTAGGGCATGCCGTCCTTGTAGTACACGGGGAACGGTTCGCCCCAGTAGCGTTGGCGGCTGAAGATGGCGTCGCGCAGGCGGTAGTTCACCTTCACGCGGCCCAGATGGTGTTCCTTCACAAACGCTTTCGTGCGGGCGATGGCTTCCTTCACGGTCAGTCCGTTGAGCACGAGTCCGCAGCCCGTCATGCCTTCGCGTGGCGAGTTGGTCATGATGCCTTCCTTGGCATCGAAGCTCTCCTCACTGACGTCGCATCCTTCGATGAGCGGGCGTATCTCCAGGCCGAAGTGCTTGGCAAAGGCGTAGTCGCGGCTGTCGTGGGCGGGCACGGCCATGATGGCTCCCGTGCCATATCCGGCCAACACGTAGTCGCTAATCCACACGGGGATGGCTTCGCCCGTCATGGGGTTGACGGCATACGAGCCGCTGAACACGCCCGTCACGCGGCGGTCGGCAATGCGTTCGCGCTCAGTGCGCTTCTTGGTGGCTTCCAGATAGGCTTCCACTTCGGCGCGCCGGGCGTCGGTGGTCACCTGGGGCACCAGCTCGCTTTCGGGGGCAAGCACCATGAAGGTGACGCCGAAGATGGTGTCGGCGCGGGTGGTGAAGATGGTGAATTCCACGTCGCTGTCTTTGATGTGGAAGCGCATCTCAGTGCCTTCCGAACGGCCTATCCAGTTGCGTTGCGTCTCTTTCAGAGAGTCGGTCCATTCCACGGTTTCCAGTCCGTCGAGCAGACGTTGGGCGTAGGCCGACACGCGCAGACACCACTGGCGCATCTTCTTCTGCACCACGGGGTAGCCGCCGCGTTCCGACACGCCGTCGACCACCTCGTCGTTGGCCAGCACCGTGCCCAGCTTCGGACACCAGTTCACCATCGTTTCGCCCAGATAGGCTATGCGATAGTTCATCAGCGTCTCCTGTTGTTCGCGTTCGCTCTTGGCGTTCCACTCGGCGGCGGTGAAGGCGAGTTCCTCGCTGCATGCCACGTCCAGTCCCTCCGTTCCGGCGGTTTCAAAAGCCTTTACCAGCTCGCTGATGGGGCGGGCCTTGTCGGCACGGCGGTCGTAGTAGCTCTCGAACATGCGGATGAAAGCCCATTGCGTCCAATGGTAGTATTGCGGGTCGCAGGTGCGCACCTCGCGGCTCCAGTCAAATGAGAAACCTATCTTGTCCAGCTGTTCGCGGTAGCGGTTGATGTTGTTTACCGTAGTGATGGCCGGATGCTGTCCGGTCTGGATGGCATATTGTTCGGCAGGGAGGCCGTAGGCATCGTATCCCATGGGGTTGAGCACGTTGTAGCCCTGCAGGCGTTTGTAGCGCGCGTAGATGTCCGAGGCGATGTAGCCCAGCGGATGGCCTACATGCAGTCCGGCTCCCGACGGATAGGGGAACATATTGAGCACGTAGAATTTCTTCTTCGATTCGTCTTCTGTCACCCGGTAGGTGTGGTTTTCCACCCAACGTTGATGCCATTTCTTTTCAATCTCTCTGAAATTGTATTCCATTTGCTTTTTGATTGTTTTAGTATATATTAAATAGGTGGTGCAAAGATAGAGGTTTCTCGTGAAGTACGAAAAACGAGGCGTGTTTTAATCATGCGAATGTGTTTCACCGCGTTGAAATCTCCCGTCGCAGAGGCGAATAAGGGGGGCGGGGGTTGCATGATGTCTTAATAAAACGTAATTTTGCGCCTTCTTTTTCATAACCAACCCTGTTTTAATCATACGAAAAAAGATGAAAGGATTAGAGTTTAAGCCGAAGTTGTTCTCGTCGTTGAAGAACTATTCGCGGGCTTCGTTCACGGCCGACGTCATGGCCGGCATCATCGTCGGCATAGTGGCTCTGCCGCTGGCCATCGCTTTCGGCATCGCGTCGGGAGTATCTCCTGAGAAAGGCATCATTACGGCCATCGTGGCCGGATTTCTCGTGTCGGCCTTCGGCGGCAGCCGGGTCCAGATAGGCGGCCCCACGGGAGCGTTTATCGTCATCGTCTATGGCATCATTCAGCAATATGGCGAGAGCGGGCTGATGGTGGCCACGCTCATGGCCGGCGTGTTCCTCATCCTGCTGGGACTGTTCCACCTGGGCACCATCATCAAATACATCCCATACCCCATCGTCGTGGGTTTCACCAGCGGTATCGCGCTGACCATCTTCACCACGCAGGTGAAGGACTTCTTCGGACTTACGATAGACAACGTGCCCGGCGACTTCATCGAGAAATGGATTGTCTACGTCCGCCATTTCCACACCATCGACCCGTGGTCGGCGCTCGTGGGCGTGCTGAGCGTGGCGATTATCGCCCTCACGCCGCGTTTCTCGAAGAAGATACCCGGCTCGCTGGTGGCCATCGTGGTGATGACGCTGGGCGTGTGGCTGCTTAAAACGTATGCGGGCGTTGACTCGGTGGCCACCATCGGCGACCGCTTCAGCATCAGCGCCGACCTGCCCGACGCCAGCGTGCCCGCCCTGACGTGGGACACCGTGAAGGCGCTTATCTCTCCGGCCATCACCATCGCCGTGCTGGGAGCCATCGAGTCGCTGCTTTCGGCCACCGTGGCCGACGGCGTGACGGGCGACAAGCACAATTCCAACCAGGAGCTCATCGGGCAGGGCATAGCCAACCTCGCGTCGCCCATCTTCGGCGGCATTCCCGCCACGGGAGCCATCGCCCGCACGATGACCAACATCAACAACGGCGGACGCACGCCCGTGGCCGGCATCGTACATGCCGTGGTGCTGTTGCTCATTTTCCTCTTCCTCATGCCCCTGGCGCAATACATCCCCATGGCCTGCCTGGCGGGCGTGCTGGTGGTCGTCTCCTACAACATGAGCGGGTGGCGCACGTTCAAGGAGCTGCTCAGCAATCCGAAGTCGGACGTGGGCGTGCTGCTCGTCACCTTCTTCCTGACCGTCATCTTCGACCTCACCGTGGCCATCGAGGTGGGTCTGCTCATGGCCTGCCTCATGTTCATGAAGCGCATGGCGGAGAGCACGCAGATATCGGTCATCACCGACGACCTCGACCCCAACAAGGAGTCCGACATCGAGCTGCATGAGGAGCATCTCGTCATCCCCGACCGCGTGGAAGTGTATGAAATCAACGGCCCCTATTTCTTCGGCATAGCCAACAAGTTCGAGGAAGAGATGATTCGCATCGGCGACCGCCCCAAGGTGCGCATCATTCGCATGCGCAAGGTGCCCTTCGTCGACTCCACGGGCATACACAACCTGACCAACCTGTGCCGCATGAGCCAGCGCGAGGGCATCACCATCGTCCTTTCGGGCGTCAACCCCCGTGTGCACGCCACGCTCGAAAAGGCCGGATTCTACGAACTGCTGGGCAAGGACAACATCTGCAGCAACATCAACGAAGCTTTGGCCAAAGCCGGCGAGTTGGTTCGGGAATAAATCGCTATATTTGTCCCGCTAATATCTGTAACGTATGAAAATGACTGCCATTAACACATCGCATCCGCATTACGCGTTTGTGGAGAATCTGTTTCTGAGCGCTTTTCCCGAGAACGAACGCCGTCCCGTGGAAGACCAGCGCCGGAATGTGGACAACAACGAGGCCTTCCGCTGCTATCTGATAAGCGAGGACGACGGCCGTCCCGTGGGCTTCATCACCTTGTGGAGCCTTGACGGCTTCTGCTACGGAGAACATTTCGCCGTCGACCCCGCCCTGCGCAACGGCGGCTACGGAGGCCGCGTGATGCAACACCTGCTCGGGGAATTGCACCGGCCTTTCGTGCTCGAAGCCGAGGTGCCGGCCGACGAGATGAGCCGCCGCCGCGTGGGCTTCTACGAGCGTCAGGGCTTCCGCGTGTGGGACAAGGACTACGTGCAGCCTCCCTACCGCAGCGGGGGCAGGCCGCTTCCGCTCTATCTGATGGTGGCGGGCGAGACCGACGCCATGCCGCCCGTCGACACCGTGCGCCGGGCCATCTACCGCGAGGTCTACGGAGTGGAAAATTTTGCTGAAAACGATTGACGACAAACAATTGCGATTATGAAACTGACTGTTTCCTACAACGAAATTCTGGCTTACGTGAAAGCGAACTATCACGTGACGCCCGGCCTGAATCCGGTCGACGGCCACACGTTGGACGTGTCGTATTCTCCCATGAAGTTCCTGCCCGAAATCAAGATGCGGCTGCATGTGGAGAAGGTGGAAGAAGATTCCGTGATGTTTACCTACGAGAGCACGCCCGGTTCCATGATGCTGATAAACGGCGTGTTGGGTTTCCTTCAGGAGAAGATGAACAAAGAAGGGGTCGAGATAGACACCCGTGTGCGCACCGTCTGTTTCCGCCTGAGCGGCATCGACCGCGTGAAAGACGTGTGCCGCTTTGTTGCCTTGGACGACCTCTCGTTCGAGCCCGACCTCATCCAGGCCTCTGTCCGCCTGAAGTGACGGGGCTGCCACGGCCATATCGGTGGCCGCGAGCGCACATATCCACAGGCGCGCCTGCCCATATCTCTGCCCGCAAGCGGAAATATGGACGGGCGCGCTTGTTTATATATGGGGTTGAAAACCTTGATAATCTCAACCTTATTTCATAGCTTTGCGACACCGACCGGAGGATGTGTATGAAAGATGCTTGGTGGTTATTTTCAGACGCGGATGACGCGGAAAACGCGGATTTTTGATTATTTATCTGTGTCATCTGCGCAATCCGCGTCTGAAAAATCAGATTTCAACGCACCTTCTTTCCGCGTCGTTCGCATCTGAAAAATCTAAATCTCATACACGAATGAACACGCAAGCCAAGATAATGAACGACCTCGCGACGCTGACCGACGCGGAGCTGGTGAGGCGCTATGTGGAGGAAGCCGACATGCAGGCGCTCTACATCCTCGTCCGTCAGCGCTACTGCCGCAAGCTGAAGGCGGTGCTCGGGAAATACTATCCCGGCGGCTACGACGACTACGACCTCGAAGTGTGGCTCAACGATTTCTACTACGACCTCACCCTGCCGCGCAAGCGCGACGGGGGCAACCGCCTGGACGGCTACGACGCGGGCATGTCGTTTGAGGCCTACATATCGGCCGCCCTGCGCAACTGGGCCGTCGACCGTGCCGGGCGCGAGGCCGGCGAACGCGAGCGCAACCGCCCCCTGCCGACCTATGCCGATGAGGTGATGGGCGACGACGATGCCCCGTGTGGCGCGTTGGCGGCAGACGACGACACGCCGGAGGAAGAGCGCAGCGCCTCGCTCGTGCTCGCCCTGGAGCTGCTGCAGAGCTATCCGCCGGAAAAACGCTACATCGTGCTCACCTATCTGCTCTGCGACTGCTATGGCGAGAGCGGCCGACAGCTGCGCCTGCCCGCGCGGCTGGCCGAACAGCTGGGCATGGAGGAGGCGGGCGTCCGTCAGGAGAAGAGCCGCACGTTCAGGAAGTTGCGCGAAAATGCGGAAAAATATCTGGAAAAAGGTGTCACATTTCCGTCCGACGACGTATAAGTGACAGAAGACACAATAACAAGATTAATACCCGACAAGCATGATTACTTTTCTGACCACCGTGGGAATCTATGTCGCCTCGATGCTCGTGCTGGAAGGCGTGGGATGGCTCTTCAACGCCCTCAGGATGAACGGAGTGAGGAAGCGCACGGAAGAATGGTGCAAGACGCTCCCCCTGACCGGGGAAGATCGCCGGCTCGTCGAGAGCAACCGCGAACTGATGCGCGAGTTCTTTCCCGACGGCATTGAGAACACCCTGCGCGGCATGCCGCTCGACGAGCGCGTGGAGCTGATGAAGAATCTCATCGACCGCGCCAACAGCGTCTATGGCGTCGACGTATCCGTCGTGAAGTTCGCTCCGGCGAGCGAGCTGGGCGAATGCACCTACGGCCAGTTCGAGCGCGAGGGCAACACCGTCTCCGTCAACCTCGACATCCTGGCCTCTGACGAGGGCGACGTGATGCGCGCCATCGTGGGCACCGTGTTCCACGAGCTGCGCCACGCCCAGCAATACAAGGCCATAACCGACGAAAACTATGCCTATGGCAGCGAGGAGCAGCGCAGGCTGTGGGCCCTCAATTTCGCCGCAGACAACTACATCCAGCCCGAAGTGGACTTCGTCCTCTATCAGAAGCAGGCGGTCGAGGCCGATGCCCGCCAGGTGGCCGAACACATTATCGAGAACTTTTAAAAGACACGACAAACCATGATTACCCAGACTACCATCGTATTGAAATACATTGTCCTGCGCAAGCGCATGATGAACGAGCCCTATCGCTACACCGAGCGTCAGGTGTTCCACACCGTGTGGCGTCTGCTCCATGTCGACCCCGAGATACAGCGCGCCTTCGTCGAGTGGTTCACCGAAGGGCGCGAGCCGCGCCTCAAGTACGCCGGCATCAGCTACGCCGAGTTGCGCAAGCACAGGAAGATGAACGAGTTCAACGCCTTCCTCTTCATGGACGAGCTGAAGCGCAATCCCGACGCGGCCCTCAACATGCTCGTGGCCAACGACGCTTCGCTGACTGCCGTGGGATTGGACGAGCTGCGCCCCGAGCTGCGCGACTACGTGGCCCGCAAGCTCAAGGAGCAGGCGGCCGACGACGCGAAGAAGAAAGAAGAGTTCCGGCTGCACGACAACGGCTCCATCACCTTTAAACTGAAATGACATGGCACTGATAGACTTTACACGGTTCGGAATAGCCGAAGGCGACATCCTCGACAAGCGCTACGCCTACGTGATAGGCTTCGACCTGGGTCACGGCGAAATCGAGGCGTCCTATTGGAACCTGCGCGACGCGGGTCTGGAGCCCGTCGACCTGGCCCTGACGAAAAGCGGCGTCACGAAGATTCTCAGCGCCCTCTTTCGCAAGAGAAACGGCTCCTACATCATCGGCCGCGCCGAAGACATCGCGCTGCCCGGCGTGGTGGGCAGCCTGTTCACCTGCTTCAAGGCAAAGCCCGCCCGGCTGGACATACCGGAGTATTACGAAGGCACCGACGTGACCAAGCGCGAGCTGATGCAGCAGATGTTGCTCAGCGCGCTGCGGAGCATCAGGGAGTCCAACATGAGCAAGGACTTCGGCGGGCGGGGCATCCTGGCCGTGGGCTGTCCCTCCAGTCCGGAATGGACGGCCCCCGAGCGCATCGTACGCTATGCGGAAATCCTCTCCGAGGGAGCCCGCGACTGCGGACTCGACGTGACGGTGGTCGTCATCCCCGAATCGCGCGCCTCGCTGCTCAAGGTCTACAAGGAGAGCCGCAACACGCCGGACTTCCGCGACTTCATCGACCGCTTCCATCGCGGCGTCATCGTGGTGGACAACGGTTCGAGCACTTCCGACGTGACGGCAATCGACTTCGACACCAACACCATGCACGAGCGCAGCATCCCTCTGGGAGGCGCCATGATTGAGGACGTGATGTTGCGTCTGGCATGTCGCCGGAGCGGACACGGCAAGGGCGACCTCATGGAGTACGAGCAGGAGAAGGTGAAGATTCGCAAGAGCAAGGAGGCATTCTACAGCAGCTACCTGAACGTGCGCGACATGGCCGAGCCTTCGATGGTGCTCGCCTCGCATCTGGTGAGCTTCAGGGACGGCCGCGACGAACGGCTGGAGCTGACCCCCGACTTCATGACCGCCGTGACGCGCGACAACCGCGTGGCCTACAGCACCGACGAATGTCCCTTGGTGGAAGGCACGTGGGAGGGTCTCTACGAGAACTTTCTCGCCGCGTGCAAGGCGGAGTGGCTCGACATGAAGCAGTGTGCCGACTTCGAGGGCATCGTCCTGCTCACCGGAGGCGCCTCGCAGATGTTCTTCATACAGGACATCGCGCGGAAAGTATTCCCGAACGCCCGCGTGTTGCTCGACGCGGAGCCGTCCTATTGCGTGTCGCGCGGTCTGGCCTATGCCGTGCGTACCGACCTGGAAGCCTTCCGCCTGATTCACGAGGCCAAGCAGCAGATTGCCGCCGCCGTGAAAGACGACGTGCCGGCCCTGAAGAGGATGATAGGCGAGGAGCTGACGCCCGTCGTCTACCGCCACGTGGAACGCAAGCTCCGCGCCTGGAAGACCGACGGCGAAGGCATTTCGCTCGACAAGATTATGAAGCAGACCAACGAGGACTTCCTCAAGGAGTGCGGACCGGAGGTGCGGAGCGTGACGCAGCAAGCCTTCGTGGCCTACTTGAACCGCACGGGCGACAAGGGCGTCAAGGCCCTCATCGTCAGTACGGTGAACGAGCTGTTCGAGAGTCTCTTCCCCGGTCGGCTCAACGAGCGTTCCATCGACCGCTTCTCCATCGGCAAGGACGAGTGGGACACGATAGTCTCCATGCTGTCCACGGAAGATTCGCTCAACGTGGGCGACGTGCTGATTGACCGGCTCGACCTCGAGCCTACCATTGCCCGCGCCCTGAAGAACAACTTCCTTGTCGTCCTGGCCTTGGGCATCCCCGCCCTTATTCTGGCGGGCATCGTCGACCGGATATTCAGCACCAAGTGGGCCGACAAGGTCGACAAGGTGTTTACCGAGAACCGCTACAAGGTATGTTCGAGGGAGGAGCGGGAGAAAATCTACAACAACCTGGTCAACAACCGGGAGCAGAACAGAAAGCTGATAACCGACTCGCTGAGCATGTCGTGCATACTTCCCGAGAACGAACAGAAGATTGCCGACAGCATCGTGACCTGCCTCGAACCCGCCATCGACCGCGCCGTCGACAACGTGTCATTGTACTTTTAAAGCCTACCGCCATGAAACAGCTTGATTATGTCATAGAAAAGTGCGCAGCCGCCATGAACGCGGGCATCCCCGTTCTCTATCTCGAGACTGACGACATGTCGATGCTCGACGAGCTGCTGCGCTCCGAGCGGCTCCTGCCTTATTGGTATCGCGATTGCGACGAGGGATGGAAGCAGCTGAGCGACGACGACAAGGCATCCCGCGTGAAGCCGGAGAACGTGGCCATCTTCAACGGCTCGCTGAGCACCTACTTCAAGGATGTCAACAACACCACCGAGGCAAGCACCTACACGCGCACCTCGTTCGTGCCCGGCTACACCGGTTTCCAATACAGCCGGACGGGGGTGCGCGGCGGCGTGCCCCAAGTGATTGCCGTGCGCAACTACCGCCCCGACGACAGCACGGCAAAGGCGCTGGAACGCCTAGTCAGCGAACACCTCTCGGCCATGCCGGGCGACTCCATCCTGCGCAGCTTCATCATCCTGCAATCGCCCGTGGTGAGCCTGCCCGCCGGACTCGAACCCTACGTCGAGGTCATTACCGTGCCCCGTTTGGGCGACGACGAGGTGGCCGACATCATCCGCCGCTTCGCCCTGCGCGAGCACGAGGAATGCCCTTACCCGAAGCTGTTGGACTCGATGACGCTCAACTTCCGCGGCTTCATGCGCGGCAAGATAGAGCAGATGCTCCGGAAGATTCTGCTCGAGTGCGGAACCCTCTCGGGCATCGATGTCGAGGAAGTCTCCTTGCGCATCATCGGCGATGAGAAGAAACAGATGCTCCAGAAGTCCGGCCTCTTGCGCAACAGGGAGTTGGGCGACAAGGAAGCATCGGGCCTGGAGCGCATCAAGGACTGGATTGCCAAGCGTAAGGAAATCTTCGAGAACGCCATCGAGGCCAAGCGCGACTGGAGCCTGAACGCGCCCAAGGGCGTGCTCGTCTCCGGAGTGCCGGGCACGGGCAAGTCGCTGCTCGCCGAAGAGACCGCCCGCATCCTGGGCATACCCCTCATCCAGATGGACATGGGCAGCCTGCAGAGCAAATACCATGGCGAGAGCGAGCAGAACATGCGCCGTCTCATCAGCTTGGCCGAATCCCTCTCGCCCTGCGTGTTGTGGATTGACGAGATCGAGAAGGCCTTTGCCGGAGTGAAAGGCTCGGGCGAGGCCGACGGAGGCACCACCATGCGCAGCTTCGGCACGTTTCTCACCTGGATGCAGGACAAGAAAGCGCCCTGCTTCATTTTTGCCACCGCCAACGACGTGTCGTCGCTGCCGCCCGAGTTCCTGCGCCGGGGACGTTTCGACAGGAAGTTCTTCACCTTCATGCCCACAAAGGAAGAGTGTCGCAGCATCTTCCGCAGCATCATCGGCGGAAGAGACGGCCGCACGAGCCACCTCTTCGACCCGGAAATCTTTACCGACGAATATCTGGACGAGCTGCTTGCCTTCTGCGGACAGAAAGGCAAGTTCATGACCGGGGCCGACATCGAAGGCATTGTTGACGACGCGAAGTTCCTGGTCTATCTCGACGCCAAGAGCCGGAACAATCACGTCCGCCCGGCCTGCGCCTACATGGCCGGACCCTTCAAGAAAGCCCTGAAGGCAGCCGTGCTCGACGCGCGCACCTATGGCGAGACCGACATGGACAAGGTGGTGGAATGTCTCATGCTGCTGGGCAAGGAACAGTTCGTCCCCTCGTCGGCGACCAACGTGGTCGACGTGAGCCGGGTCAACGCCCGACGCATGGAGATACCCCCTTTCGAGGGAATGCCCAACGGCTACGACGAGCTGCTCTACAAGAAGATAAGTGAAACACTGGATGAAATCAGGAGCGAGAGACATCCGCAACGCATGGAGTTATGATTAAGATAGGAAACAACATCATCACGTATGACGCGCAGTTTCGTCAATACTTCGAGTGGGAAGCCGTGAGGAAGACGGCCGGAAAGGTGGCCCGTGACGAAACGCTGTTCGTCGACGGACACGACATCGACGTGCAGCAGATGCTCGCACGGGTGCTCGACCGCGGATTGGGCGGACTCGTCGCGGGCGCGGACAACGGCCGTCCCACGCTGACCGACGGCGAAAGCGGCGGCGCGACGCTGACGTTCGTTCATCAGACCGCCGTCGGCGAAGAGAGGGCAAGAACCTTTTCGGCTCCGGAATGGATAGCCCTGATGCTGCACGAACTGGCCCGCCGCGCCGCGCCCGAGGCGTTGCTGGACGGACAGTCGTCGGCTGCGGCCGCCGTTTCGCCTTTGGCCGACGAGATACGGCTCCACGCCGACCAGCAGCTGGAGCTTGTGCTCTTCACCCCCGCCTCCCGCCTTGAAGGACGCCTCCGCACCGTGCGGATAGTCAACGGGTCGAGCCTGCCGGGCTATGCCACGGTGGTGGTCAAGACGCCCGGGGGACGGATGGTCGACATGGTGCGCGTGCGCCATCGCGAATGCCTCTTTGCCAACTTCGTGGGCGATTGCGTGGTGGAACTGCTGCCGCGCTTCGTGGCCGCCTGCGGACACTGCAACTACCTGACGGGCGAGGGCGATCGCCTCACGCTGGGGCGCCGTCTGTTCGCCACGGGACAGACTCGGGTCTACAGTCCGGACCGTTGCGCGGGCATCACCCAGTTCTGTCCGGACAGCGAGGGCGGCTTCGTCGGCGTGGCCGACGGACGTCTGCTGCCTTTCTCCACGCTGATTCGCCCCGACGACGATTGCGATTTCCCCCTGGCCGACGACGAACGCTTCGTGAAGGTCGTCATCGGCGGACGCATGTTGCTGGCCCTCACCGACCGGGGGCGCACCTGTTCCAACTATCCAGCCTCGCCCCTGGCGGGACTGGAAAACGTGGTGTCGGTGGGCATCGGGCGGGACAACGGCTTCTACGCCCTGACCTCCGACGCGCGCCTCGTTCACGGACAGCCCTCGTGGCGCGTGCCCGTCGAGGATGTCTACGCCGTGTGCGCCTCCGACGCGCATTCGTTTGCCGTCCGCACGCGCGACGGCATCACCCATTTCCCCTCGGGCCGCACGTTCACCGGCATGGGCAGGCAGGCCGTGTCGGCATCGGGCGTCGAGGTGATGATGAACCCCGACGGCACGCTGGCGTGCAAGGGAGGCTCCGTGGCGTTGGAGCACGAGGCGGACGACTTCGCCCTGGTGGACGACGCCCTGAGCTGCGACAAGGAACTGGTGGTGGTGTATCACTGCCGTGATGTGGAATGTTTTAAACTGAATCGTCATGATGGAAGAGAATAGTTCATGGAGCGGATGGATAATCTTTCTGATTATCGTCGTCGCGGCGGTGCTGGTTTACTGTCTCTACAGGATGGGCCGGAAGGACGGACGTCCGGAGGCGGACGACCGGCAACCCCTGCGCCGGGCCTTGCCCGACAAGGAGCTTGCCGCCCGGGCCGGACAGGCCTGGAGCGCGTATCTCGACCTTTATGCCCTCGGACAGGACTGCAAGCTCGCTCGCAAGACGCTGTGCGACGAGGGCATACTCTACTATTTCCAGCAGTTGTGCGGATTCTTCACCGCCGGATGGGATGAGGCCGTGCTCGCCTCGCGCATCCGTGGCGTGATTGTCGACGGACTGCGCAACGTGCTTGCCCTCAGGCTGGGGCATGACGCGGAGCGGGGATACGCCTTTCCCGCCCGCAAGGCCGCGCCCCGGATGGATTTCAACGGCTACCTGGCGCGCCTGGGCATCGACCTGAACGCGCCGGATGCGGCGGAGACCGCGGCACGCCTCGGGTCGGAACACGACCGCATCCGCCGCGAGCGCGACGCGCTGACGACAGACCCCAACGGAATCTATTACCGCCGCGTGCTCGACGACGTTCTGCCCCTGCTCAACGCCTTCGTCGGCGACAAGAGTCTGCCCCGTCTGCCCGACGCCGAGGTGATTGCCCGCGCCGCCTGTTTCCGCGACGGCATGACGACGCTGCTCCGCAAGCACGGCATCGAGTGCGTCGCCTTTGCCGACGCCGCGCCCGACCGTCAGGAGGACTGGTTCATCTGCACTCCTGCTACGGGCATGGGCGACATGCCGGCCATCGTGCGCGCCGCCGACGCGACGGTCTACTACAAAGGCATAGTCTATTGTTAACTCTTTAAAGAAAACGATACAAATATGGACAGGATATACAGCAAGAGCGACATCGAAGAAACCGTTCGCAAGCTCAACAACAACATCATAGCCGTGTCCGGCACGCTGAAGGCATGTGCGGACATGATGAAAAGCCAGAGCGACCGCCTCGACGACCTGCGCGAGTGCGAGCGCCGCCGCATCGTCGGCGAGTTCAAGGCCGCCTTCCGCGAGCGTTACGCCTACGAGAAGGCCGACCACTACCGCCGCTTCTTCTGCGACGAAGGAATGTTGCATTATTTCGCCCGTGCCTACGGTTACGCGGAGTGCCGTCTGCGTAGGGCGGACACGGACGCGGAGAAGCATTGGCGTTATTTCGCGGGCGAGTGCATCTGTCCGCTGCAGAACCGCGTCATCCTTCTGCGCACCGGTCTGAGGAAGCACGACGAGAGCCTGAACCCCCTCCTGGAGCAGGAGATGAACGTCTACGAGCTGAACGCCTCGCCCTCGCTCGCCCTCCTGCAGGAACGCCTGAACTACCTGTGCGACCAGGTAGCCGAGCGGCGCGCCGACCCGAACCGCCTGTTTTACGAACAGCTGTGGACGCTCGTGGAACCTTTCGTGAAGCAACTGGAAAACGTCGGTTTCCGTCCCTCGGAGTCCGACTTCGCATCGGTCGGATTCGGCTCCGTGTCCGACTTTCTGCACCGGTTGAGAGACGCCTTGCGCCGTGGCGGGCTTGAAGTCGTCTGTTCGCCGGAGGAATGCGTCGCCGGGACGGACGAGGAAGACTGCTTCGTCGTCAGCCGCGATGCCGGCTTTGCAACCCCGGCCATCGTCCGTCGCAGCGACGGCTACGTGTTCGTCAAAGGCGTCCGGCCCGCAGATTGATTTTTGCCCGCCCGACAGCCTTCATATCCCCGCTCGCGGGCGCGGATATGCCGGCCCGCGCCGCCGGATATGGCGGCGCGCAAGCCTGCAATAGTCCCGTGAAACCAACCCATATCATTTCGCTTATGATGACCGAAGAATTACTGAAGAAATACGCGCGCGGCGAGGCCGGAGAGGCCGAAAAACAAGCCGTGCGCCGCTATCTGGCCAACCATTTCGAGTCGATGTTCGACGTGTTGGAAGAGATGCGCCGCGTGACCAAACAGCAACTCATCGACGAGGCCCGCCGTCAGCTGGCCCAGAGCCCCGACGCCAAGACCGAGCGCCGGCTGAAGGCCCTGACCGGTTCCGACCCCGTGGACGAGCTGCGCCGCCTGAGCGAGGAGCGTCGTCCGCTCGGCGCCGACCGTTGTGCGTCCTATGTGCAGGGCGCGGTTTCGGGCGTGTCCGACTCCGCCCGTCGTCGGCCCGCAATGCCGCGCCGGCTGCTGCGCAGCGTCCTCCTGCGCCTGATGATGGAGGAGGAGTGAGGCCGGAAGGCTTTTCGCGTCATTTGTTGATTTATATCCTTATCCACCGTTCTTCCGACATTCCTCCGCAAAGCGTGATGAATAGGGAAATCATGACGGCAAAAAGAATGTATGCCAATGTGAAGATGACTGCCTGCTTCCGTTTCATTCTGTTTCTCCGTGAAATGTCCTGTCCATATTCTTCCGGGCAATCTCTTCCGTTCCGCCAAAGTAAGTGATTTCCCACAGCAAGCCTGCGACAAGCTCCTGAGGCGTAATCACAATGTGTTTCTCCACCATCACTTCCATGCCTGCTATTTCCGGCCACGACGGATAACAGGCCACGGGGCAATCGCGATGGTTGTCTGCCTTGTCATAGACCGAACAGTTCATGTCTATTATCGGGCTGCAATTCTCCCAACGATATCCCAGGCGGATGTAATATTGGGATATCGTTGGTTCCAACGCTTGGATGTTCTGATAGATTTTTTCCCATTTGTCCAAATTAAGATGCTCGACCAGTTTCGGTTCGTTGGTCTGCCATAGATTCAGGAATGCCGGTTTTATTTCGGCAAAACTGAATTGCGAAAACAGTTTCTTGAATGTCATAGCGCATTTAGGTTTTGATGAGGCAAAGTTGCGTCATGAAAATGCCAAATCGCAGCACACGAAGAAGAGATTTCGGGAGAGCATTATAAATTTTCGGAGCACACATGGTAACCATACGAAAGCAACTGAAAAAGAATCTGCCCGTGCTTCGATTTGGCGCATCGAAAGATTTTCTTTGCCGCAAAATAAAATGCCATCTTATGAAAAACAGAGAAGAATGGAAAGATGCTGTCAGGAAGAGGCAAAATAGAATGGAGGCATGGATGGTTTCTTGTCTTTCAGTAGAAGAATTATTGTGCCTGCAGTTGCTGGGGTATTCTCCAAAACAACTGTATGAAGCCAAAGGATACTCGCTGAAGGAAACGGCATCCATGTCCATCCGCGAACTCGACAAGGCAAAGCGGATATTGGACAGACAGGCAAAAGCCGGAGTCGTCACTATTCCTTACTATAACGAAGCATATCCTCATCACTTCCGCCATTTACGAGAAGACGTGCCGCCACTCATCCATGTGCTTGGCAATAAGGATTTGCCCAACCGTGAGGATAATGTGGCCATCATTGGTGCACGCGCTGCAGACAAGGAAGGCCTGAACATGGCCTACGAGTTTGCTGAACAGATGGGCAAGCAAGGACATATCGTCATTAGCGGCTTGGCTTTAGGCTGCGATACGGCCGCCCACCGGGGCTGCCTCGATGCGGACGGGCAGACAATAGCCGTGGTGGCCTCGGGGTTGGATATCACGCATCCCAAGGTGAACAAGTCGTTGCAGGATGAAATAATCGCCAAGGGCGGAGCCATTCTGTCCGAGCATCCCTTTGGCGTGAAAGCCAATCCCACGAGGCTGGTGGCGCGTTGTCGTATGCAGGTCGTTTTGACCCAATCGGTCATCGTGGCCCAATGTCCCATCATCAGCGGTACGATGTATGCCGTGCGTTTCGCCCAAGCGTATAACGATGACCTCTTCGGGTGGGAACATGATGTCTATGCTGTCCGATATGACACGCAGAATGAACTGAACTCCGGCAACAAGTTTCTGCTCGATTACAACCTGGCCCTGCCAGTTAGGCCTGGGCAGGAAATAATACTAGACAATTATAATCGACTTTTTGTTTGTCCATAACAGTATGCCGAGAATGAAAAAGATAGTAAAGGTCAAGGATATAATATTCGACAAGAATCTGTTTGTCAACTATTTGTCGGGTACGGTGCTAGACATGCTGTTATGCAGTTATCGTGGCCTCCCGAAAGGAGTCAACTACATGGTTATAGGTGACCCCGGTGTAGGCAAAACAACTATTATTCTTGATTTAATGGCAAACATTCATAGAATACAACCTAATGTGAGGATGCTTTTTGTAAGCGCAGAGATGAACGAAATCGACTTAGCCATTTACGTACAGCGCTATCCTAAGTTCGGCGAGTTGGATATTATGTTTGTTGAAGCCGATTTTGATTCCGACGCGCATGTCCTTGACGACTTTGAGGAAGCATTGCGTATGGGATGGGATATCGTTGCGATTGATTCCTTTTACGAACTACAAGGCATTGTGAAAGAAGAAGAGAATATTACGTTGAAAAAATCCGAGAGCTTGTTATTATCAATCATAAAAAAGCAAAACAAGGCGAAAAACGAGAGGGGAGTACATACCTCCTTCCTAACCATACAGCAGGTGACAAAAAGCGGTGCTTTTATTGGCAGCAACAGATTGAAACACATGATAACTGCCATGATGGAATTGCGGCTTGACAACCCGAAGAACATCTATTCTGACCGTTATGTTACATTCTCCAAACATCGGCGTGGTGATGTAGGTGTGAAGTTGTATTATAGTCTTAGTCAGACCGGAGATGTATATTTTGACGAAGAACGGTTTTACAATGATCAAAAGTTGCGGAAACTTCAAAACGAAGTCAGTATGCAACTTCATGAATATGCAGACAAATTCAATAAACTTTTTAATAACATAAGTGATGACAAATAAAGAATATGTATCAAGGCGCGACGCACTTTTGCAAGAACAGGCTCCTTACATTGTGATGGACAAGAATGAATTGATTGCCGAAAGTGAAAATTTTTACAACATTCGAGGTGTGTCTGTTATGGTTACCCCGAGCGTGCAGAATCGGCTCGACAAACTGATAGGACTTTCACCCCGCCAGCGTGAAGGAGTAAAGCAGGCTTACGGAAATGACGTTGTTATGAATCTGAGAAACAGTTTTGCCATGGCCAACTGCGTGGCCCATCCAAAGAAATTTGCGCTGATAGCCAATGCTGCCGAATGCATAGTTGACGGCATTGTGCCATTAGACGAGGAAGCGATACCCATGCGCACTTTTTTCGATATTGTCGAGATACTTGCCGACAAATACGGTTATGAGGTTGACCAAATGCAGGGTTCCGCCTGTGCTGCATATGGCATAATCATACGCTTGATGCCTATCTGTCCACAACACGATGCACCTTTTAACGACGATGAGTTTGTTACTAACGGGTTATATTTAAAATGGAATCTTGGAGAAATAGAGCTTGGCAACTATTATCTCCGATTGATTTGCACGAACGGGCAGATGCAACTTTCCGAAAATTCATTGGAACGCATACACAGGATTGATGACAAAAAGATAACGGGGATTATCAATTCGCCCAACAGTCTAAAGTTGACTGCCCGAAACTGGAACTCGTTTAAGAATGCGTTGGTTACAGCCAACAATACATCTGCTTCATTGTCGGAGGTACATAGCGGAAAGAATCTTTTGTTGCGACATGGTGCTCCTGAAGATTTGGCGGAACAGCTGATGCCGTACAACAAGCTTTTGGAAATGTATGGAGCAAAAGACTTACACGTCCCGGCAAAGCAAGCAAAAAGCAACATAAACATGTATGACTTGTTTAATCGTTTGACTGATTTCGCTTCGCATAATAAACTATGGGAGCAGACCGACAACCGTTCTTCTTCGCTCATGCAACAAAGCATGCAGTTGCTTTTACGTAAAAGGGACATACAAACTTATTACGACATCTTTTCATAACCGAATTATTTCATGATAAGATTTATTTCTGACATTGAGCATTACGATATTGTGCTGAACCTTGCAGCAAAGGCACGCCGCACCCTTTGGATTGGTACTGCTGATATCAAGGATCTTTACGTGATGCGTAATGGAGCAAACTTGCCGTTTCTAGCCATCCTGTCAGAACTGATTGGCAAAGGGGTAGGAATTAGGTTGATACACGCCAAAGAACCAGGGCAACCGTTCAGACAGGATTTTGACCGTTATCCACTGCTTGCCAAACAGCTAGAGCAGATGCTGTGTCCTCGTGTACATTTTAAGATTATCATCATTGACTTGACTATCTGTTACATCGGCAGTGCCAACTTGACGGGTGCAGGTATGGGGATGAAATCTCAATTTCGCCGCAATTTTGAAGCCGGTATAATCACTGACGAGGTGAATATTCTGAATTCAGTTGTTGAAGAGTTCGATAAGGTATGGCGTGGCTCGGAATGTTTAAAATGCCAGCGGAAGCAGTATTGTTCTGCCCCGGTGGTATGAGAATAATTAAAAACCTATAATGCTTATGACACTAAAAGAACTATTGACACAAGTCGGCTTCGACGAGATTCTTCCGCATTTGAAGAAACGTGAGCCGGAGCATCTTGACAGCATCTATGCCTACCGCGAAGCATACGACATTCTTCGCAACATGGAGCCGGCAAAGGACTTTGAAGGTAAAATCTACGCGGAATGGCATGGCGGAGAATGGGAAGGCGAAGAAAAATGGATTAGCGTCGGGCCGATGCACGACAGCAGTTGGGAAGAAGATTTGGCCAAAGAAATTATCGTGGCAGACGACATACATCTTACCGACGCAGAAATCGCCATGTATTGTCTGTGGGAAATCACCTATTGGGGATTCTCACCTGCGGAAAGGCAGGAAACTTGGCGGCAGAAATTCGGCCCTAAGACCTTGACCAATCCCTACGAAGTGGCCTTGGACAGGTTGGAGGAAAGCATCTGGCGGCATCAGACCCCGCGCCGTTTTCGAAGCAGAGGTCGCCAAGGCGAACGTTGTGTTCGTATTGAATTTCCAATCAAATGGAATTTCGACCGTAAAAACCGTTCAAAACGGAAACGTGAATTTAGACAGGACAAGCGAAAGGAATACCTGCGTAAAATGGCCAAACGTGAAAACTTGGTAAGGATGCTTTCCACTGAAGGGAGCAGCTTCGGGAGGAGTGATGTGGAGTTCCTGCTCAATGTGCAATACGGTAGGCAGTGTGATTACCGCTCGGTGACCCCGAACGTTGACACCCGACTGGATTATATAATTGAGTCTATGACCCGTTACCAACAGTTGGACTTGTCCCGATACAATTCAGCCGTGATATTCTTGCAGTATCCGTTAGGAAAACCGTTGGATGAATTATCACTGGCTTTATTTAAGCAAGCAATTCGTGAGTGGTTAGGTTATACAGATATTCGCTTTGGAAGTATCGGGGTGGAAACCAAAGCGTCAGATGTGAATGTGACCTTGTTGCTAAACAAGCGCTTGGAAAAATAACCATTCAATACTTCCAAGAGTATTTTCACCTATTACGGACTATGACATCCGTCCGTAATAGGTGATTTCCCAAAACAATCCTGCCGTTAATTCCTGGGGAGTGATAATGATATCATGCTCTATGGTGATGTTTATCCTCATATCCTATGCGACAGTTTGAATCGGGATGACAAGGACTTAAGAGTATTTTGCTCCATATATAGTATTTATTGTTCTTATTATTTTTGCTGTCCGCGAAGCCATTCCCAGAATTCCTGCTCGCTACGTATAATTTTTTCTGTTTCTTTCCAATGTGAGTATGTCATTTCTGAAAAACAAGCGCAAAACACATCAGCCCATGTAGCCAAGGGAAACATCATCCACCCTTCTTTCTCCCTCATCAGCACAGGCATGTCAAGAGTTTCGCTCCAAGGAGTGGAGTTGATTAACATATCCTCTAAATCTTGGTGTACATATTCCTTCTTATCTGCGTGAAAACATTCACAATAAGTATAGCCGCCTTCACAAACAATGCGATTGGAGCCATCATAATGAAAATCATTCCGTGACCGCATATCATCGAACGCAGCTTTATACTTCGACCAAGAATGATGTATACTTATAGGATATCCTCCTTTCTTCATCTTGGCTTTCACACCGTTCCAAGTCATACAGCGCATATAATAAGTAAGCGGAAGGCATATCGGCTGGAGTTGAGTTTCCATGATTGCATCGCACATCCCGCCTTTGTTAAGTTTTAGCAGTTCGGCGAGAGGCGCAAGCTGTTCAGAACAAGCGGTATTCTTCATACAAACCAAGGACAACGCTGCATATCGTGGATGCCAATCTATATGGTGTAATTTAGGATTATTGGAACAATCTAATTGGGTAAGGCGATAATTTTTCCGGATATTCAATGTTCTCAGTCTGTTTCCCCGGCAAACCAGACGTTCCAACCTCGGATTATTTGAGACATTTAAATATCGCAAACTTTGGTTTACGCAATATAGGTCAAGGAGTATCGGACATTGTGTGACATCCAATGCTTTAAGTACACAGGTCTCACAGTTATAATGCAAGGCGGTAAGCGTGTGTGTCTCGTCACTTCTTAACTGGATGTGCCACTCTCCAGCTTTCTCATAAGAATGCGTCAGATGGATTTCTCCTCCTTCTCCGTTGCCCACTTTTTCTACATAGCCATCTCCCCAATCTATCGTAAAAGCACAATCGTTGTAACTGGTGAACAAAAAGGTACAAATGGCATCTTTCTTATTTGTAATAACTGTCATGATTACCTCGTCCTTTTGCTCATAAAGCATTTTCTTCAAACGACGGAACGAGCGACGGGCATAGAGAATTTTTTCATTGCGTTCTTCATACTCAGAAGAGTTGATAAGTAAACCATCTATGTAGTGGCGGTAACAATCCAATGCTTTCCACAAATCTTTTTTTGTGCCAAGACCCTGTTCGTACATTCGTCCCATGTTGAAACGGTCTTCCGCTTCTTCATAATATTGGAACGCTTTTTCCATATAGGGCGCGGTACCTTCGCCTCGTTCATACATTTTACCGAGTTTGTACACTGCTTCTCCCGCTAAATAGCATTCCAAAGCTTTCTTGTATTCCTTGCGTTCATAATAGACATCTCCGGCCCAACAAACGGACAGACCTTTCGTTTTCATGCCGATATCCGTCAACATATTCAACGCTTCTTGGTTGCCATTTTTTGCCAAATCAGATAGTAAACGAAGGGCAACTGTCCCGGAATACTCCTTTTTCTTTTCACATTCCGCCTCGTGGTCTAACAACAGCCGGAACCAGTCTGCATGTAGCAATTCATGTTCGTTTATCTCTATGTCATAATAGGGTTTATATTCAGGGAAGCGCAGTTTGGTTTCTATTATTTTAAAAATTGAATTGGCAGCACGCCAACTCCCTTTTTTAGCCCTGTCGTAAAATATATCCACGATTTTATCTTTTATCTCTTTGGGTACATGGCGTGAGTGAAGCAGACTACTCGCTTTCAACGTATCAAAGAAACTCTCATCTCCGGCATCCAATGCCTGCGTGTACAAAGACAGAGCCTTTTCCAAGTCGCATTTCAGAGCGAAAGATGGCGATTGCTTGATGATTTTCCCGACTTGGGAATTATCACAAGAGAAAGGAATATACCATTCGGCAAGTTCTACTATTGCCTTTACATGCCCTTGCTTGGCAGCTTCCTCGTACCAATAAATCATTTGGTTGGCATCGGGGTAATCTTCAGGGCACACTGCTTGTTGCTTTTCTTTTTTCATCCAGTAGGCAACGCTTTCCAATACAAAACGCGCTCCTGTATAAGTCATTTTTTTTGTAAAGCAATCTCCCCATTTTATATTGCGCATCGGCATTCCCTTTACGGGCAATAGGTTCCAATAATTGGATGGCTTCGTCATATTGCCTGTTACTTACCAACTCATTCAATTGCTTCTGAAGGCGTTTACTTACCACTTTGCTTTTCTTTTCCATACTCTTCCATTTTTAGTTGTACATAGGGAAAAATAAAACCTCATCTTTCCATCTATTTCAATGCAAAGATGAGGTTAGGTTATGCCAAAGTGATTCACAAGTTATTCTTTCTTTAATAATTTGTCGATGTTTTCTTTGATGTCGGCAAGGATAGCATTATAAAGTGTCCAATGAAAATCATTGGCTTTCTTCCCTTCAGGCATATATCCTGGATGATGGGTTAGGTAAGCAAGTTTAACTTCTTCGAGCTGTAACTTCGATACATCGTCTATGGGAAGGTCAGACAGTGCCATAGGTTCACCTATGATATTAAAGTTCTCTCTGATATAATCACAATACTTTGTTTCATTAGGTCCAGTAAGGAATACGACAATATCGGGTTTCAATATTTCAATCTCTTTTGGAATGACATGAAAACATCTCTGCTCAATACTATGCTCAAACGTATTGACAGCTTCCCCTCCTTCTCCTTTTCGCTTAGATAGTTTGGAGATTTCATTCCATATTAATGAAACTCGTTTGCCGGGAAAATCCTTTAATAACTCCCTAATGCCTGACATGATTCCATTAACGCCAAAAAGGAGGAATCTGTTTCTATGGTCTATTCTCTCTTTATAAAAATGTGCATCTACAGCGTTATAATTATCGTCAAGATAATCTTCATATGCAGCCATGACACTACCTACATCGGCGGGATCTTCACCTTCTTCATTGTATCTTACCCACCAATTTGGTTCCCTTCCAAAGAACATAATTTTTAAGTCTGCTTTGGTATACCATTCTTCATGCTCAGCATCGGCTTTCTTTGCATACCAATTATCATCTGCTTCTTGTGCTTTTTCCCGTTCTTCCCTTTCCTGCCCGGAACGATACAGAGAAATCAAGAACGGACATTGCAGTTTATCTCGCAATCCATTGGCGTCTAATTGCCTTATCAAATCATCCCAATGATCATTGTAAAGCGTAGTCAATTTATCTGATAATGTTTCCATGAGCAATAATATTTTATAAAGTTCTTACAAAAATACATTTTTACTTGTTATCTTGTCAATCTTACGAGGGTTGTTTCTATTCCCACCATTCCCTCATCTTGTAAAGGCGTATTCGGTAATACAGCCGTTCCATTTTGCGGACATATATCTTCTTGCCGTAATAGCGCTTGTCGGGAAGACCGTCTTCTTCATCACTTGGTGCAGGCGCTTCTTCATAAGCGTCCACTAGAGTGGAAGGAACTATATCTCCTACATTTCTGATATTCATCTGCGTAATCTGTTCCTGAGAGATTTGCAAATCATCATCCTTAATATATTGCAACAGACTGATACAAGTGTCTATCCAACGATTGAATCCGAAGTCTCCGTTTTCATCTGCTATCAGGGAATGTGAGAAGTAGGCCCTCATGCAACGCAGCTTGGCATACTCTAATTCATATAAGAACTGCCAGTCGTATTGCGGGTCATGGGCAGCATGTTCCACCAACTCGTCAATGAGCGGTTGCAGATGTTCTTTCTTCCATTCGCTGAAACGCTTGCGGTGATACCACAAACCACGCTCATAGCTTGCGGTCATCATTTTCTCGAAGTTTCTTTCTTCTTCCGTAGGCTTATGTCCGTCACTGTGGCTGTACGTGTTCCATTCAGAAAATACCGTCACCCATTGTTCAAACTCCTCATCGGAATGCAATTCTTTCGGAATGTGCATTCCTCGTCTTAGCAAATTCTTTTTCTCATCTTCAGACAAATGTGACACGTCAACTAACGGATAGTTATAATCATTTTGGTTTAAGCCTGCCAACATCTTAGGTTCATTCATATTATTCTGCTGCTTTGAAATTATACACTGGCTTTATTACATTCACAATGTTCACCGTGTCATGTATATTTCCGATGATTTCGTCCTTGGGCTTGTACACCATGGGCGACTCATCCTTGGTGTCTTCCGACAGGCATTCGCTGTATATGCCTAGCATGGAAGCGCGGTAGTCATCCATGGAGATGCTCTTGAAGGCCTGACTCCGGCTCATGATGCGTCCGGCACCGTGTGGAGCGGAACAGTTCCACTCCGCATTACCCTTGCCGATGCAAATAAGCGATCCGTCGCGCATGTTCAGCGGGATGATACACTTTTGTCCCTCATAAGCGGCTATCGCCCCTTTGCGGATGATGTTGTCATCACCTATATAATTATGTACACTTTCAAATGCCAAATCATCAGGTTTGACTTCTATATATCCTTGTTGGATAAAATAATCCATGATTAAGTTTGTAATCAGACGGCGGTTCATCTTGGCCCAATGCTGGCAGAGACGCATGTCGTGCAGATAATCTTCACGGTAAGCACCTTCCAGATAGGAAAGGTCGGGCGGTATCGCAGGCTTGCGCATCTTGAACGAGTTGTGCAGTCGGCGTATGGCATCCTGCAACTCGTTTTTGCACCCCGCCGTCTTATATTCGGCAATCATGCGGTTTTGCTCTTCCATCAGTTCCGCCCAACCGGATTGGCATTTCACAGCCAGCTTCTGATAAATCTGCGCCACCTGCTTGCCCAAATTGCGGCTTCCGGTGTGAATCACCAGGTAGGTCATGCCGCTTTCGTCCTTGTCCAATTCGATGAAGTGGTTGCCTCCGCCCAATGAGCCGATGGAGGCGTTCAATCGTTTCGTTTCCTTCAGTTCGCGGTAACAACGCAACTGCTTGATGATGTCCTTGGCTTCGCGATAGACATCCATATACTTTTGCGGTAGCGGTGCATAACGGCTGTCCCGATGATTGCGGCCGGACGGTATGTGGCGAAGTATGAACTCGTTGAGGGCATGGTAGTCTATGTCACCCTTACAGACGAACGGTTGCACCAAGATGCCACAGCCGATGTCCACGCCTACGATGTTCGGAATCACCTTGTCGCCTAAGTCTCCCGTAAAACCGATGACGCATCCTGCCCCGGCATGTACGTCGGGCATGATGCGGATTTTACACCGACTGAACGCATCGACGGACAGCAACTCCTTGATTTGTTCGCAGGCGCTGTCCTCGATGTTATCCGTGTAGATTTTTACGTTATAGCCTTCTATGGTCTTCATTTTGCTTTATGTGAGGGTTTAACATCAATTCTGTTGCAAAGTAAAGATTGTCAAGTGCCAAAATGAGGCATAGCCCAATATTGTCCTAAATAAAATTAGGGAATGATGTAACTTGCGGCATTGCAGAATGTCGCAAATACGATTACGCTTTA
>CALUJS010000015.1 GCA_944321015.1 uncultured Phocaeicola sp.
ACATAAAGGACACCGCCTTGTGCATTGGCAAAGCCACAAATCCATTTCTGGTATTCGTCGCGCCAAGATTCTTTGAATTCTATATTTTGGGATTCGGTAATCATCATATTATCATCCATTATATTTCTTGAAATTCTCTGCTTGTTCCAATATCTCCTTAAACACTTCATCGTTCGTCGCTGGAGGATAACCATATTCGGCCAAAACCAAAATCAAATCCATTTTCAACTCTGCCTTTATGTCGTCACGGGTGGACCAGTCCGTGTACTTGGACTTATCCGCCACTATCTTCTTGATTTCTGCTGCAAGTTTCAAGAGCTTGTCTTCAGGATATTCAAATCCGAATTGCTTAGCTATGGCTTTAAGAATATCGTAAAAGGCCTTTTCTTCGTAGCTGATGCCTAAATCAAGGAGCGATTTCTTTTCCTTGTTCAACTCTTTCAACAAGTCTGCCATTTGGTTGGCAACTTCCGTCAACACTTCATCCGCAAAAATGGCACTATCCTGGCGGTCATTGTATTTGTCCACCAATTCATTCAGACGTTTGGAGAAGTCCACGCCTTTCACTTTGTTCACCTTCTTGAATTCCGTGATGACGGTTTTCAGCAGGCGTTCCATCAGTTTCACCTTGGTGTTGGGCAGCTTCAACTTGCCAAGGCGTTCCATGTATTCCTCGCTCAACACATCCAAATTTTCCTTGTCGTTGCCTATTTGGATAATTTCTTCCACACCCTCGGATTGTATGGCTTCTTCTATCATTTCGCTGACGCGGCGGTTCATCTGCGAGGCATCCGGCGTGTCACCAATTGTCAACTTATAAATGATGGAACGCACAGCGGTGAAATAATGGATTTCCTCGCGTTCCGCGTCGCTGATTTCTTCATTGTTGCTGCACAAGTTAAACGCTGATTTCAGTTTCTTGGCATGCCCCATGAACAAGTTTTCCTGTTCTTTGGTGCGTTGCACGAACTCGGCTCCTCTGTTCAGGCAATTCAGTTGTTCCAAGGGTGTCCCGGTTTTAAACACAGAGTAATCGAATCCACCGAACATCCGACGGATAATGTCCAATTCATCTTTGACCATCGTAACCGATTGCTCGATGCTTTCCACCGAATCCAAATTGGCATCCCCTTGCGCATACCGCTTCAAAGCCACGTTCATGTTGCTCTTAATGCCAATGTAGTCCACCACCAAACCTTTCTCCTTCCCCGGATAGACACGGTTCACACGCGAGATGGTCTGCACCAAGGTATGTTGTTGCAAAGGTTTATCAATATACATCGTATCCAAGCAGTCCACATCAAACCCCGTTGTCCACATATCCACCACGATGGCAATCTTGAAGTTTGACTTGGCTTTCTTAAATTCCTCGGCAAAGGCGCGGCGGTCTTCATCCGTTCCCAGCAAGTTGTAAAGTTCGGGTTCATCGTCCTTGTTTCGGGTCATTATCAGTTTTATTTTCTCGATAGGGAGTTCCTGATTGCCATACGGCACACGCGGTTCTGCTGCCATCATATAATGACCCTCATGTACTTCTTCGCCGGGTATCTTTGCCCACTCGGGACGCAAGGCGATAATCTTTTTATAAAGGTTGAAAGCGATGGTACGGTTGGAACAAACGAACATGGCCTTGCCCTCCACCGTGCTTCCTTCTTCCACCCGTTTCTCATAGTGGGCAATGAAATCCTCGGCTACCGCTTGCAGGCGGTCGGAATCACCCAAGATGCGCTCCATCTTGGTCACAGCCTTCTTGCTTTCTTCTATCTGGTATTCATTCGCCCCTTCCTCGGCGCACTGCTTGTAATACTGCTCTATCTCCTGCAACTTCTTGTTGTCAAGCAATACCTTGGCGGCACGTCCTTCGTAAACAATTCGCCGCGTAATCTCATCGGCTACCGATTCGGTCATCGTATAGGCATCCACCACTTCGCCGAACACGTCTATCGTGGCATCAATCGGTGTACCCGTAAAACCTACATACGTGGCATTAGGCAACGAATCGTGCAGATATTTGGCTAAGCCGTAGTTGCGCTTCACACCCTTATCCGTCTGCCTGACCTGCAAGGAGAGGTTGGTCTGCGAGCGGTGTGCTTCGTCCGATATGCAGATGATGTTTGCCCGCTCCGACAGAAGCCGCGTGTCTTCCGTAAACTTATGGATGGTGGTCAGGAATACGCCACCGCTGGTTCGTCCTGCCAAATGTTCGCGGAGCTTGTCCCGGCTCTCCACTTCCACTACGCATTCATCACCGATGAACTTCTTGGCTGTGCCAAACAGTTTGGAAAGCTGGTCGTCCAAGTCGGTGCGGTCGGTAATGAGAACAATCGTAGGACTGACAAATTCCTTACTCCGCATCAACATGCGACTAAGGAACAACATCGTGATACTCTTCCCACAACCTGTTGCCCCGAAATACGTACCACCTTTGCCATCGCCACCTTTTTGGAGCTTGGAATGCAGGAGGATATGGTCGAACAGTTTGTGTGTGGCAAAGAATTGCGGATAGCGGCAAACCACCTTCTTCTCGTTCTTCGATGAATCGGGGAAGAACACGAAATCCTTTATTACGCTCAATAACCTTTCTTTCCGGAACAAACCACGCACCATCGTCAAAAGGGAATCGATACCGTCTGTGGCTTTGTCGTTTGCTTCTACTTTCCGCCACGCATAGAAGAAGTCATAAGGCGAAAACAGCGATCCGTATTTGTTGTTCACCCCATCGCTAATGACCACAAAAGCATTGTATTTGAACAGGTCGGGAATGTCTCGCCGATAACGCACAGTGAGTTGTGTATAGGCATCAATAATGGTGGTGTCTTCCTTCACGGCACTCTTGAATTCCAATACAACTACGGGCAAACCATTTACATAGACAATCCCGTCAGGGATGCGCAACTCAGAGCCTTGTATCTCCAACTGGTTGACGATGCGGAACAGGTTGTTCTTCGTACCCTCTTTGCTAAAATCTATCGGCTCGATAAACAAATCCGGCAAAGCCGCATCCTCACGCTTCAACGAAAAGCCCTCAGTCATCAGCCGATAGGTGTGGCGGTTCTGTTCATACAGTGAGAAGCCCACATTGGCGGTCAGCTTGGCAAGCACACGTTCTATCTCCAAAGGTGTGATACCTTCGGCTTTATATCGGCTTCGCAGATACATGCGCATATCGTCCCGAAGCAAGACGTCGCTCACTTCTTTATGGACTTCTTCTCCGTTGATATATATGTAACCCTCTTGTTGGAATAGTTCCATGATAGATAATTCGAGGGCGTGTTCGTTGAAGTGTGACATAGGTCGTATCAAAATAGAGCTTTCCCTTTCTCTGTTAGTTTGTAAGCCTGTTTTGCGCTGGTCGGTTTGTCGGGATAAGTCATGGCTACATAACCAAGTTTGATGAGCGGAAGAATAATCTTCCGCTTCAACTCTTTGGTCGAGCCGAAAGAAAGATTTGCGCCCAAACTATTGGCTGACAGTTCATTTCCCCGTAAAAGGCATAGCAAGTCAATCGTATTAGAGATGAGTTCCTGTATATTATCCTTAGAACGAGACTTCTCCCATACTTGGACAAACATTTGTCCAAGTATCTGTCCAATTTCCTCATTCTTGTTTATAATGCACTGATTTACGGCTTCTTCAACTTGGACAGCAATTTGTCCAAGTCTGTGTCCAAGTTCATTGTCAAGCACGTATTTCTGCTTCGTTGAAGTAACAAGCATTCCTTTTTCAAATCCGCTATGACAGGGAATGGTTAGAAGAAAATAAGTCCTATTATCATCAGTTTCGATAGTTGCTGGCATAGAACCATTGTCCCTTAGCGCTTTTTGGATGGTGGGTATCCCGGTTGCCCGGCCTTCTGTCAAATCCAACTCTTTCAGGAAATCGCCTAACCTGCGGTTGCGGTATCTTCGTGCTTTCAAAACTCGTGCAGCCTTTATCGCCTCTGCACTGATAGAACGATCTGGTCCCGCGTAGCTCAATATATTAACCTGAGTAGGCTCCACCGTAATTTCCACCGGTTCGCGTTCTTGATAGTCACGATGATACAAAGCATTGACCACTGCTTCCTCGAATGCTTGGTAAGGATAGTTGAAGATTTTGTCCGATTTCTCGGTATCTGTTGGTTTGATGATTTTCTTCTTGATGACATTGGTACGAAGATAGGACAATGTGTCGTTGATGATTTGAGGTATAGGACCGACGATCTTAGGCACTTCAATCATCAAATCAGGATTATTAATACGCCCTTCTGGAAACAGAACAATATCAACTTGTGTAACGGGAAAGAATCTTTCGGGATGCTCGCAGAACATCATTATGGCACAATTCTTTATCTGCCTGTTCTCAGTCGGTCCTGTCAACAAATCCATCTCGTCAAGAATATCAAGCAAGGATCTTATCGCAAAACCTTTGGATAGTTTGCTTCCTACCTTTTTAAGATGTTCGTACACAAGTACGCTTGATATATCTTCCACTCTTGCAGATGCATTTCCGCGTTCGTCAAATGGTATCCGGTTGGCCAGTTCGCGCACCTCGTCCAAAACCTCACCTTTGGCCTCAATGGTGGAGGATTTGCTTCGAACATAAAATTTCGGTACCGATTTTTTGGCAATCACACTTTCTGTCACAGAATAAGGCCTGTTTACTCCGGTCGGCACCCATATCGCAAGGATGGTCTTACCGTCTACTTCTTCCAGGGATACTTTGGTAAGATATGTCGGCGATATTTTTGCGTCATAACCAACCATGTCTTTCATAATACGGTCTATTTCGTTCTCACTCAAACCCTTCACAGGCCGTTTGGCAATTCCGTTCTCTTCTTCAACCCCTACAAGAATATACCCACCGCCTATATTCTCCAAGTCAGTGGCAAAGGCACAGATGGTATGGTAAATTTTATCTGGATTCCAACCTGCCTTAAATTCTATTCGATTGGACTCTATCCTCCGTTTGTTGAGTAAATCTTCTATGTTTATAGGTAGTGCCATAACGTCTCATTTTTTGCTGTTACGAAGGTACAAAAATATAACGTTCCGAAGCAATACATCGCTCACTTCCTTATGGATTTCCTCACCGTTGGTATATATGTAACCCTCCTGCTGGAACAATTCCATGATGGAGAGTTCGAGGGCGTGTTCGTTGAAGTGTGGCATAAGATTCATTATTTAAATATATTTGAATTTACTGTAAAGAATAATCTTCCAGCAATTTCTTCAGATTGTTCATCTTGTTTTAACCCCATTTTTTGTAACAATTCTTTTTGATGTTGCCGTTCTATTCGAGCTAATAATTGTTTTCTTGTGGGAAGTACAGCATTGGGTCTGTATATGTGCTGTATAATAGCTAAATTTTTTCGCCGTTTAAGTTCTTGCCCTATTAAAGTCCACCATCGTAAATCAGTATTTCCAAGTGAAACTCCATATAGGATAATTAGGTGTGCATTCTTTATAAAACCTTCGCAATTATCATGTCTAAGGTTCTTCATAGCACGATTAGATTCAATTTTAATAAACAAATCTCTTACATTTTCGCGATTCTTGAGAATTTCATTTGCAATTTGTGTCTCATTGTCAACACCTATAATGATAGCTTCTCCTAAGCTACCGTGAACATGAATAATATTGTGCAATACTCGATTGCTGCCAAAAGTCTTTTCTACGCGTGAGTCCTTAGTGTCTATGGTTAATAATTTCTCTAAGGTATTAGTGTAATTAAAAGTTATTACATTAAACTCCTTGTTATTGCTATTAACAGAATTAGCAAACGCATTGAATCGTATTTTATCTGCTTCTTCCAAGTATTTTCCAGTAATAAGGAAGTCTTCTCGAAATTTATTTTTTAAGTTTTCCATTGGAGAAAATGCTTCATCTTCTGATTTTAGATACATCTGAAGCAAGTCATTCAAATTGAAATATAGTTCCGTAAAATTGTCTTCTGTATCTATTTTTGAGGAAAATTTTCCAAATGCTTCTTCCATATCAGACCATTGCTCCTTATCTGACTTTATTTCTTTTTTAAGTTGTTCAATTAACGCACTCCTTTCCTCTAAATCCAAATATTTATAAAATTCAGGATAGCTTGTTGCCATTCCTTGAGCTTTATCAAATCCATTTCCTAATATATATACAATATTCATATTTTTCAGTTTTATCGTCCCATCTTTGCTAAAAGCAAAAACTGTAACTCTTTTAATTGCTTATTCTCTTGTCGCTTTTGTTCGGTTAAAAGTTTTATTGGCCTGCAACTTTTAGAATATGCTTTCAATATTTCATTGTCAGGAATAATGATTTTCAAGGGACGTACCATAGAACAATACAATCGAGTTTGGTCTGTACTTCCCTGTGATATATGCACGAACATTTTTTCTTGCTGTGATACATAGCTTCCAACATATTCTATCAAATAATCTTCTTTGGCTCTAACCATCGTCATATTAGAGTCAAATGTTACATCCTTTGGTTGAAAATAGATTTGCCCTACACGTCCTAAAGTACCTTTACCTGTCGAGTTGATAAGAATATCGCCAAACTTCAACAAAGTACAACTCGTTTTTGGCTTGTGTCCCCTCGCTTTCGACAAATCAATGCTTCCGTTGTAATTACATTTTTGGCCTAATACAAGATATTGGCTTTCGTCAGAATATATTGGAATAGTCCCTGCTATAATTAATTCACAAAGCATTTCCAACGTCCCCATTCTCCATCCTTCAGGCAGATGCTTTTTGTCAATACCATCCACAAACATCTTGCGGTAGAGGGTTTGCGCCGTTTCCTCCAGCTTGGCGATGATTTGCTCATTAAGGTGAATGCGGTGGGTAATCGCTTCGCATTCGGACACAATCTTTTGTTGTTGTTTTATGGATGGAACGGGCAATTCCACATCGCACATTTCTTCCCAACTGAAAATCTCACGTGCACTGCCGTGTGACTTGAAACGGGCATAGCGGTCAAATTCCGGGCGGCGAAACCACATCATCAGGTATTCGGGAAGAAGTTCCTGCTTGTTCTTAACCTCAAATATGGTATAGGCTTGTGAAACTATCGCTTTTTCATTGTCCTTATATAACGCAATAGAAACTTTGTCCCCATTACGCGAGGTAACTGGACCGTACGCAAATTGCCGAGGCTCAACCACCTTATAAGAAGACATATCCGTTCCGATGGTATTTGCAATGGATGGCATGAATTCTTTGGAGATGCTGACACCCAATAGTTTCGTCACCTCCAAATCCCGGTTCCTCATATCCACCTCGCGGATATAGTCGCCCAGCCGTTTATATTCTGCCTTATTCAAGTCCATACCCCAATTCCTTAAACAAGTTTGACAATTCCCATTTGCTTTCTTCTTCCTGTCGGAGCAGTTCACGCATTTCGCCTTGCAACCGTTTCATTTGGGCATCGAAGTCGATACTTTCGTCCCGGTTTTTGAACTCAATGTACTTACTGGGCACGAGCGACCAACCCTTTGCCTCGATTTCCTCCAATGTGGCGGAATAGCAGTATTCGGGCACGTTGTAGTAAGTCTGTTCATAACCTTCGCGTTGCCAGTTATGGAAGTTTTCGGCTATCCGGGCAATTTGTTCCGGCGAGAACTGGATGTATTTCTTCTCGAAAGGCTCTCCCCATTGGCGCAAGTCGATGAAAAGCACTTCATTCTCCCGATTACGGTATTTCACCAATTCACCGTTCTGCTCCACTGTGCGGGCTTTGCGGTTGCCAGCCAATATCCACAGCGTCACACTGATGTCCGTAGAATAAAACATATTGCGCGGAAGGACGACGATGGCTTCCACCAAATGATTCTTCAGCAGCTGGCGGCGGATGTTCAGTTCCGTGCCATCACCGCTCAGTGCACCGTTGGCAAGCAAGAATCCCGCTATGCCGTTGGCCGACAATTTGGATACGATGTTCAGAATCCAGCCATAGTTGGCATTGCTCGTAGGAGGCACTTCATATCCCTGCCAACGAGGGTCGTTGGTCAATTCATTCTCAGCACGCCATGATTTCTGGTTGAAAGGCGGATTGGCCATGATAAAGTCTGCCTTCAAGTCCTTGTGCTGATCATCGTGGAACGTATCGGCGGCGCGTTCGCCCAAGTTGCAGGAAATGCCCCGGATGGCAAGATTCATCTTTGCCAACTTGTAAGTGGTGTTGGTATATTCCTGTCCATAAACGGAAATGTCTTTCCGGTTGCCATGGTGCGCCTCAATGAACTTCATGCTCTGCACGAACATGCCGCCCGAACCGCAACAAGGGTCATATATCTTGCCCCGATAGGGCTGTATCATTTCCGCAATGAGGTTGACAATCGTCTTGGGCGTGTAATATTCGCCTTTACCCTTGCCCTCGGCTATGGCAAACTTGCCCAAGAAGTATTCATAAACACGCCCTATCAAGTCGTGTTCCTTGTCTTTCTGTGTATCAATCTTGCCAATTACATCCAACAGGCTAGCCAATTTGGTGCGGTCCAGTCCCAACCCCGAATAATAATTGCTGGGCAGAGCTCCTTTCAACGACGAGTTGTCTTTCTCCACCTGCGCCAAGGCTGCATCTATCTTGATGGCAATGTCGTTCTGCTTGGCATTCTCCATCAAGTAATCCCAACGACTGATTTCATTCAAGTAAAAGACGTTCTTGGCGTTATAGAATACAGGTTGGTCTACAAACGCTTCCTTATGGTCGGCTATCAGTTCGTTGCGCCGTTCCACAAAGCGGTCGTAGGCATATTTCAAGAATATCAAACTCAATACCACATGCTTATATTCGGAAGGTTCAACCGACCCACGCAGTTTGTTGGCAGATTCCCAAAGGGTTTCTTCTATGCTCTTTTCTTTCTGTTGTTTCTTTGCCATGATGTTATTCTTCTATTCCGTTGTTAATCAATCCTCTAACATCCACATTCAATATGGCTGCTATCCTCACCAACATTTTCAACAAAGGTTGGCTCGATAAGGATAGATTGATGATACTCGCAAAGATAGCGATTCAAGGTGAAAACGACTTAATGCCGAGCCATAAATCATTCATATTGTTCGCTTTTCTAAAACCTTGTTGCATCTCTGATTTGCCGTTTTCTACATCCGACATAGAATTTCCTAAGTCTGACATAGAAATTTCTACGTCCGACCTGGTTCATTCTATATCAGACATAAGTTTCATCGACATCGGGGAATAAGCACATCCGTGCCGGGAAATAAACAAAAACTCCCGACTTCACTTAGAAATCAGGAGTTTATTACTATTTGATTTTCTTAAGAAAGTGGTGCCACCAGGAATCGAACCGGGGACACAAGGATTTTCAGTCCTTTGCTCTACCAACTGAGCTATGGCACCATGACCTTCGTTTGCGGGTGCAAAGGTAAGTAAAATATTCTATGGTGCAATAGGCAGACATAACTTTTTTCAAAGAAATGACCGCAGAGAGCAAAAAAACGACCCGAACGGACCCGTTTACTCGCGCAACGGGTTCCAGCCTTGCGCACGGAGCTCGAACTCCTGCCCGTCGCGGGTGATGAGAGCCATGCCCAATTCGGGCTTGGTGATGTAGCCTATGATGCGGATGTCGTCCAACCGGGCCACCTTCTCATTGTCGGACAAGGGGACGGTGAACAACAGCTCATAGTCCTCGCCGCCGTTGAGGGCGCAGGTCGTGACGTTCAGATTCAGTTCCTCGGCCATGACTGCCGTCTGATAGTCGAGGGGGATGCGCTCCTCATAGATGCGGCAGCCCGCATGGCTCTGCGTACAGATGTGCATCAGCTCCGAAGAGAGGCCGTCGGAGATGTCCATCATGGCGGTGGGCTTGATGCCGTTATCGGCCAGGGCTTTGATGATATCGCCGCGGGCCTCGGGCTTAAGCTGACGCTCCAGCAGATACTCCTTTCCCGCAAAGTCGGGGTGCGCTTCGCGTTGGCCCTCGAACACCTTCTTCTCGCGCTCCAACAGTTGCAGGCCCATGTAGGCCGCGCCCAGATTGCCGCTCACACAGATGAGGTCGGTCTCGCGGGCGCCGTCGCGGTAGACAATGCGGTCGCGGGGCGCGTCGCCGATGCAGGTGATGCTGATGGCAAGCCCCGTGAGCGACGAGGTGGTGTCGCCGCCCACGATATCCACATGGTGGGCCTCGCAGGCCAGCCTCAGCCCGGCATAGAGCTCTTCCAGGTCTTCGATGCAGAACCGCTTCGACACGGCCAGAGACACGGTCATCTGGCGCGGGGTGCCGTTCATGGCATAGATGTCGGAGATGTTCACCATGGCCGACTTGTAGCCCAGGTGTTTCAGGGGGACATACGTCAGATCGAAGTGGACACCCTCCATCAGCAGGTCGGTGGTCACCAGCACCTCGGTGTCGGGATAGGACATCACGGCCGCGTCGTCGCCCACGCCACGGAGCGTCGAGGAGTTCTGCGGACGGATGTCGGAGGTGAGATGGCGGATGAGGCCGAACTCGCCCAGTGTGGCAATCTCTGTTCTTTGTTTCTCTTGCATAGTGATAGTTTATAGTCGTTGAATTACTTCGCGTATGATGGCGGTCAGACTCTGACGCGCGGAGTCGGCCGCGGCCTGCACCTCGGCGTGCGACACAGGGGCGGACGAGCCCTCGCGCCACACATTGGTTATCACCGAGAAGCCCAGCACGCGGATGCCGCAGTGGCGGGCCACGATGACCTCGGGGACAGTAGACATCCCCACGGCGTCGGCTCCCAGCCGACGGTACATCCGATACTCGGCCGGGGTCTCGTAGGTGGGGCCCTGGACGCCCAGATAGACGCCCTCGCGAAGTGTGACGCCTCGCACGTGGGCAACGTCCTGGCAGAGACGTCGCAGGGCGGGGTCGTAGGCCGCGCTCATGTCGGGGAAGCGCGGGCCATAGGGAACGTTCTTCCCGCGCAGGGGGTGCTCGGGGAAGAGGTTGATGTGGTCGGCAATGAGCATGAGGTCGCCCACGCCGAACTCAGGGTTCACGCCGCCGGCGGCATTAGACACGATGAGCGTGTCGATGCCCAGCTCGCGCATCACCCTCACGGGCAGGGTCACCTCGCCCATCGAGTAACCCTCGTAGTAGTGAAAGCGGCCCTGCATCATCAGCACCTCCACGCCCTCAAGGCGGCCGAGGAACAGGTTGCCCGCGTGGCCTTCCACGGTCGACACCGGGAAGTGGGGCACCGAGGCGTAGGGCAGGCTGACGGCATCCGCCAGCCCGTCGGCCAGCGAGCCCAGACCGCTGCCGCATATCACGGCCACGCGCGGACGCAGGCCGGTCATCGACCTAACATAGGCGGCTGTCGTCGAGTAATCTGCTTGCATAGTTCAAAAGCATTGAGTTGAAGGCTTCCCCCTCGCCAAATAGGAACTCCGCCTCGACGGGAAGCGTGTAGAGACGGGCCTTGAACGCCTCGGGCAACGGCAGATGGGCCATCCGGGCCGCATCCTTCTCCGTGGTCACGGCGATGGCATCCGGCGGAAGGGCATCCAGCCTGCGCACCATGGTGTCGACGTCGCCCGGGCGGAAACGGTGATGGTCGGCATACGTCAGGGTGCTGACACGGGACGTGTGGCGACGCAGCTCCTCCTCCAGCCGGGCGGGCACGGCGATGCCCGCAATCATCAGCACGGGAGTGGCGGGCGAGAGCGACTGCAACGCACGTGTCTCACCCTCACCCTGGCAGTAGGGAGTGAGCCGCCCGTAGCGCAGGGTGGTGAAGAACACGGGCCGCTTCAGCCCGCCCAGCACGCGCGCGGCCATGGCGTCGGCCCCCGCGCGGGTCAGCCCCGGCGGACACTTGGTGACGACGACGATGTCGGCCCGGCGCAACCCGGAGACGGGCTCGCGCAGGCGTCCGGCAGGCAGCAGGGCGTCGGTGTCGACGGGTCGCCCGTAGTCCACCAGCACGATGTTCACTCCCGCCCTCACCCTGCGATGCTGGAAGGCGTCGTCGAGCAAATACACCCGGGGCGCATCCTGCGCGGGAAGCGACATCATGTTCCACAGCCCGAGCAGGCGGTTCTCCGACACGGCCATCCAGATGTCGGGATACTTCCTCTTCATCTGTGCCGGCTCGTCGCCCACACACTCGGCCGACTCGCCACCGGCCATCAGCCAGTAGCCGCTCGTGAGGCGGCCGTACCCGCGACTGACCACGCCCACCCGCAGTCCGCGCCCCTGGAAGAGGCGGATGAGGTATTCGGTGTGGGGCGTCTTGCCCGTGCCGCCCACAGTGATGTTGCCCACGCAGACGACGGGCAGGCCGAAGTCGTAACTCCTCTTCCACCCCATGTCGTAGAGGCGGTTGCGCAGCCTCACGCCCAGCCCGTAGAGCCACGACAGAGGCAACAGCCAACGATTGACTTTATTCATTGCATTTGATTTTGATTCTGACGCGACAAAGATACGCAAAAATCCGCCACACACGCCCCTTTGCACGCGCCGGATGCGCCATTTCTCACGCGTGCGGCCTCCGCAGCCGCATCCGCGCGGCGATTTTTCCCACACGCGTGTGTTTTTTCTTAAGAGATACGTCCGCAATCGACGGAAAGATACGTATCTTTGCATGAGAAAGGAGTACATCTTACAGATAGAAAGGTGTACACCTTATAAGACGCAAGTTGTACACCTTATGGCAGATGATACACGTGAGAAGAGACCATCTCCTCACGTATGTCATCAGCAACGACAATATTCACACTAAACCATATACACACATGGCACGCTATCGACTACGCAAGAAGAAGACACGACTCAACCCCAGTGCCGACGGCCTCTGGTATGCCGAGCCTGCCCCGGGACGGGTGGCGGACGCCGCCGACGTCTGCCGACTGGCCACGCAGAACCTGACACTCTCCCCCATCGAGCTGCGCATGGGGCTGGATGCCCTCGCGGCCTCGCTGCCCACGCTGCTCGCCTCCGGCGCCACCGTCCGCCTGGGCGACATGGGCACGCTGCGCCTGGAGTATGGCAGCTCGGGGGCCGCCTCGCCCGAAGAGTTCCACTACCGACTGATACGCCGTCCGCGCGTGGTGTTCCGCCCCTCGCGCCGCTTTGCCGCCGCAGTGGAGCGCGCCGTCAGCTTCGAGATGGACGGCCTCACCGACGGGGGCGTGGCCTTCGCCTCCATAGCCGACTACCGACGCTGGCAGGCGCAAGGCGGCGGCGCAGACACGCCCGAAAGTCGGGAAAAAACACTATCTTTGCCCCCCGAAACACAAGTAGAAAACCCCTGACGTATGATAGTCTGCATAGCCGAAAAGCCCAGCGTGGCCAAAGAGATTGCCGACGTGCTCGGCGCCCGCACGCGCCACGAGGGCTACATCGAAGGCAACGGTTACCAGGTGACCTGGACATTCGGCCACCTCTGCACCCTTAAGGAGCCTCACGAATACACCCCCGCATGGAAGCGGTGGAGCCTGGCAAGCCTGCCCATGATTCCGCCACGCTTCGGCATCAAGCTCATTGCCGACAGTGGCATCGAGCGCCAGTTCCGCGTCATCGAGCGGCTGATGCAGGCGGCCGACGGCATTGTGAACTGCGGCGATGCCGGCCAGGAAGGCGAGCTCATCCAGCGCTGGGTGATGCAGAAGGCCGGGGCGCGCTGTCCCGTCAAGCGGCTGTGGATTTCCTCGCTCACCGAGGAAGCCATCCGCGAGGGATTCGCCCACCTGAAGGACCAGCAGGAGTTCCAGCCCCTCTATGAGGCCGGACTGGCCCGTGCCATCGGCGACTGGGTGCTTGGCATGAACGCCACCCGGCTCTACACACTGAAGTACGCCCAGGACGGGCAGGTGCTCTCCATCGGCCGTGTGCAGACTCCCACCCTGGCCCTCATCGTAAACCGCCAGCTCGAGATTGACCACTTCACCCCCCGCCGATATTGGGAACTGCGCACCGCCTACCGCGATGTGACCTTCACCGCCATCACCCGCAAGACCGACGAGGAACTGGCCGAAGAGGAAGCCGCCGCCGCACAGAACCCGAAGCGGAAGCGTCCCGCCCGCGAGGACGCCCTGCGCGGCATTCCCCCCATCACCGACGAACGTGCGGGGCAAGAGCTCTTGGCCCGCATCGAGGGCCGCCCCTTCACGGTGACCTCCGTGGCCAAGAAGAGCGGGACGGAAGCCCCTCCGCGCCTCTTCGACCTGACGTCGCTCCAGGTGGAGTGCAACAAGAAGTATGCTTACTCGGCCGACGACACCCTGCGCACCATCCAGTCGCTCTATGAGAAGAAGATAACGACCTACCCGCGCGTGGACACGACGTATCTGAGCGACGACATCTATCCCAAATGCCCGTCCATCCTCAAGGGACTGACCGGCTACACGCTGCTCACCGCTCCCCTCGAAGGGCGGCCGCTTCCCAAGTCGAAGAAAGTGTTCGACAACGCCAAGGTGACCGACCACCACGCCATCATCCCCACCGGCGTCGCACCTGCGAACCTGACGGACATGGAGCAGCGCGTGTTCGACCTCGTGGCGCGCCGGTTCATCGCGGCCTTCTATCCCGACTGCCGCTTCTCGTCAACCACAGTCACGGGCGAAGTCGAGGGCGTGGAGTTCCGTGCCGGAGGCCGCCAGATAGTCGACCCGGGCTGGAGGGTGGTGTTCGCCCGCGAGCCTGTGGCCGACGACGACACACGTGCCTCCGACGAGGAGCGTGCCCTGCCCGCCTTCACCAAAGGCGAGAGCGGCCCCCACAGCCCCGAACTGAACGAGAAGTGGACGCAGCCCCCGCGTCCCTACACCGAAGCCACGCTGCTGCGTGCCATGGAGACAGCGGGCAAGACGGTCGACAACGACGAACTGCGCGACGCCCTCAAGGAGAACGGCATAGGCCGCCCCTCAACCCGGGCCGCCATCATCGAGACGCTCTTCAAGCGCCGCTACATACGCAAGGAGAAGAAGAACCTCATAGCCACCCCCACGGGCATTGAGCTTATCGGCCTCATCCGCGAGGAGCTGCTCAAGTCGGCCGAACTGACGGGCATCTGGGAGAAGAAGCTGCGCGAGATAGAACGCCGCGCCTACGACCCCCGCCGCTTCCTCGAGGAGCTGAAGCAGATGGTCTCGGAAATAGTGCACCAGGTGCTGAGCGACAACACCAACCGCCGCATCTCGGCGGGGGCCTCCATCGTGGAGGAAGTAGAGAAGGGAGCCAAGCGGCGCGCCGCCCGCAAGAAGGCGGCCAAGCCCCGCCCCGTGTTCGAGGGACAGCCCTGCCCCCTCTGCGGCAAGGGGCGCGTCATCAAGGGCCGCACGGCCTACGGTTGTTCGGAGTGGCGCAACGGATGCACCTTCCGCCAGGCCTTCGACGAGGGCGAATAAGCGTCGGCGGCGCCGCGAGAGAAACGTCTCTCACGGCGCCGCCGTCACGTCAGTCAGTAAGTCACTTCAACGCCCCTCGATGAGCATCAGTTCCGTGCGAGCCTCCGAGCTGCCCGCGCGCACCGCCGCCCTCAGGTACTCTACGGCCAGCCGGCGGTCGGCCCTCACTCCGCGCCCCTCCAGATAGCACTTCCCCATGCGATAGAGAGCGGGGGCATATCCCTGCTCGGCCGCGCGTCGGAAGTTGTCGAAGGCCTGCTCGGAATCGAGCTTGACGCCTTCGCCGTTGAGGTAGAGCAAGCCCAGGTGGTATTGGGCCCGGGCGTGGTTCTGTGCGGCGGCCATCCGCATCCAGCGGAACGCCTCCCTATAGTCGCAGGCCATGCCCATGAGGCCGTAGTAGCAGCACCTTCCCAGGCGATACTGCGCGTCCGTGTCACCATTCTCGGCCGCCTTCACATACCACTGTCGGGCCAGGTCGAGGTCGCGTGTCACCCCGCGCCCCGTCTCGTAGAAGTTCCCCAGCTTGTACTGGGCTTTGGCATATCCTTTCGCGGCCGCTTCGCGATAGCAGGCCAGTGCGGTCGTGTCGTTGCCCCGCCAGTCTCCGTCGGTCGTTTCATAAACGGTCCCCAGCACATAGAAAGCCGCGACCAGGCTGTCGGCCGCCGCGCGTTCGAGCAGCTCTGCGGCCTTGCGGTAGTTGCGGTCCACGCCGTCGCCGTTGCGATAGCAGAGCCCCAGGCTGTAGCAGGCTCTCGCGTGTCCCTTCTCCGCCGCCAGGCGATACCATGCCGTCGCCTGCCGCGCGTCGCGGTGGGTGCCGTAGCCGTAGTGGCAGCACTGCCCCATGCGATACTCGGCCATGGTGTTGCCCTCCATGGCCGCCTTGTAAAACCAGTTATAGGCCTTCTGAAAGTCGCGTTGCGTGCCGTAGCCGTAGTAGTAGCAGTTGCCCAGGGCCAGATAGGCCGACGGCTCTTCGTAGCGCACTGCGCGGCGATACCACCGGAAGGCCGCTTCGGGTCGCCGTGCCCGCAGGGCGTTCCGTCCCTGCTTCATGCAGTATTTCAACGAGTCTCGCGCGGACAGCGTCCGGACACTGTCCTGCTGCGCGCTGACGTCTGCCGCCGAAAGCAGACAGGCTGTCACGGCCAACAGCATGTGTAACATCATTCTTCTCATAACAGTTCCTCCATAGCTTAATTTCCATTTAGTCGCTTCCAAAAGTACGAATCTTTTAGGTTTCTTTCAAACGATAAGTCACTTTTTTATACATTCAGCACCGTATCGGGCAGGTAGCCGCTGCGGATGCGCCACTCCGCCGGATAGAGATTGTTGGCCCGGCTGCCCAGCTGCTTGACAAATCCCAGAGGAATGCCGCGATAGGTCAGCGCCACATAGCCGCGAGGCACGCCGGACGGCAGACCGAGGGCCTCCCGCCGCAGATAGGCCAGGGCCTGCGCATGGTCGACCTCGCACGGGGGGAAGGCGTCGGCACGGACGGTGCTCATGGCCAGGGCGTGCGAGGGCACGCAGTCGCGTCCCTTCAGTTCGCCCACGGCAATGCCCGCGCTCACCACGCGCAGGTGTCTGCCCAGCAGGCTTATCGTTTCCTTGTGCGCCAGAGGCACGGCTGTCACCCGGGCGCCGTCGCATGTCCACTCCCACTGTTCCGGGTTGCGGAGCCACGTGCGGCAGGCGACAGGCACAGGCGTTGTCTTCCCTTTGCGGTCGCCGGGCTTTCCCCTCCGGAGTGCGGGAGGTTCCGCCTCGCCGTCGGGCTTGCGGAGGGCTGCGATGAAGAAGCCTTCGCCCTGCGTGCGATGGGGCAGGAAGCGGCAGACGGGCAGTCCGCGTCCCGACAGGTCCGGCGCGATGTTCCACTCCGGGCGGACGGGCACCTCGAGCGGCTCGGCATCCAGCTCGTCGCACATCCAGGCCACGTTGTCCTCGTCTTCTTCCTTATTATATGTACATGTGCTGTATATCAGCAGTCCGCCGGGTTTCAGGCAGTCCCAGATGTCGGTCAGGATGCGGCGCTGGCGTTGCCTGCACAGGGCCACATTGTCCGGACTCCATTCGTCCACGGCCACGGCATCCTTACGGAACATGCCTTCGCCCGAACAGGGCACATCGGTCAGGATGACATCGAACACATGGCGCAAGGGACGGAAGTCGGCCGGGGCATTGTTCGTCACCACCACGTCGGGATGTCCCCACTTCTGCACGTTCTCCACCAACACCGACACACGCGGACGCATCACCTCGTTGCTCACCAGCAGGCTGCCTTCGGGCAGGAGCGAACGGGCATGGGTGGACTTCCCGCCGGGCGCGGCACACAGGTCGAGCATCGTCACCGGACGGCTCACATAACGGCGCATCACCTGCTCGAGAAACATCGACGAAGCTTCCTGCACATAGTAGCATCCGGCATGAAAGAGGGGGTCGAAGGTAAACGTGGGACGCCGGGCCGCATAATAGCCCGTCGAAGCCCAGGGCACGGGCGTCAGCCCGGCGGGCGAGGTGGCCGGGTCGACAGCCGGTTTGCCGGGATTGAGGCGCAGACTGACGACCGGCTCACGCTGCAGTGCGGCCTCGAACAGCCGATATTCCGCCTCGCCCAACAGCGTGCGGGTATAGTCGGCAAATGCTTCGGGTAACTGTATCATTGTTGTCGGAATCTTTAAATCACATTACGATGCAAAAATAGGGAAAATCCGATAACGATGCACACATATTTCCGATAGCCCATTAAATTGGAATATAACATGATGTTCACGGGAAGTTCAACATCATTTCAATCCGTTCTTGATGACATAATATAAGATGGTATGTGCATCGCTTTCGGTCTTCACCGTAATCGGAGTGCCCGTTGCAAAAACACACGTGAAAGGTCCGGTGCGCACCGTGTCGGGCAAATGCGCGACTTCTACATCCAAGGTAAAAGCGCCATCGGCCCCGACCTGCACGTCACCAATCCCTTTTATTATTGTCTGTCCAACGGACATGCCGTCAAACACCAGCTCAACCGGCATGTCCGCGTGAAAATCCCGCGCCGCCCCACGCTCCGAAAGATAAAGAGTTATTGTGCGTTCACCGGCCACCCGTCCGCGCACAGAGAGCGTCAACGGATAGCGCACCAAACATCCCACAGCCAGCAGGATGCCTATCACAAACAAAACGACAAACACGCCATAGCGCACCAGATAGACGGGCATCTCGCCCACCACATGCTGCATTCGTTCGCTTTTTACTTCTACAGGTTCACTCATAACTTTCAAGTTCCAAGTTCCAATTGGTTTTTAATCAGATGATAGTAAGCTCCACGGCGCGCCACCAGTTCCTCGTGCGTGCCGCTTTCCACAATTTCCCCATGCTCCAACACCACAATGTTGTCGGCATGACGCACGGTACTCAGGCGATGGGCCACAATGACGGACGTCTTGCCTTTTAGATAGCGCGACAGATTGTCCAATATCAGGCGCTCGTTGGTGGCATCCAGCGAATTAGTGGCCTCATCCAGAAAGAAATAGTCGCCTCCCTTGTAAACGGCCCGGGCCAAGAGGATGCGCTGCTTCTGTCCCTGACTCAGCGAACGCCCTTCCGGACCGATGCGTGTGTCGTACTTCAACGGCAGGCTCTCCACAAAGTCGGCCACATTGGCCATCCGGGCAGCCATGGCCAGTCGCTCCATGTCAATATGGTCATCGCTCACCGCAATGTTGCGGGCAATGCTTTCCGAAAAGATGTAGCTGTCCTGCATCACCACACTGCACCGACTGCGCCACCCGTCGCGGTTCACCGTGCGCAGGTCGGCATCACCCAACAGAATCTCCCCCTCGTAGTTCGCATAATACTGGAGCAAAAGTTTCAGCAGGGTGGTCTTCCCGCTCCCGCTGCTGCCCACGATGGCCACGGTCGTCCGGGGACGAATCTCCAAGTCGATGTGCTTCAGCACGTCGGTACTGCTGCCTTCGTAGCGGAATGTGAGGCGGCGGAGTTGAAGAGTCTCCTGTGTCTGCAAAGGCAACATCCGGCAACCGACATTCTCCTCTTCTTTCTGCTTGATTTCATCTATGCGCTCCAGACTGATGCGCACGTCCTGCAAACTGTAGACCAAGCCAATCATCTGGCTGATGGGCGCCGACAACTGGCCGATGATGTACTGAATGGCCAGCATGATGCCCAGCGTGATGCGCCCGTCCACCACCGCCGAAGCTGCCAGAAAGGTAATCAACAGGTTGGTCGATTCGTTGATGAAGAAGCTGCCAATCTCCTGCACCTGATTCATCTTCAGCAGGCGCACGTTCACCTCAAACTGGCGTGCCTTGGCGTCCTCCCACTCCCAACGGCGCCGCTGCGTGCAGCCCTGCAACTTGGCTTCCTGCATACCGTTCACCAGCTGATAGGTCACATTGTTCATATCGGAACTGACGTGAAACAGCTCGTAGTTCAACTGCTTGCGCCGCCGCAGGAAAAAAAGCAGCCAGCACACGTAGAGCGCGCTGCCCAAGGCGTAGACCGTGAAGATGCCCGGATGATAAGAACACAACACGACACAGAAGACAATCCCCGTGAAGCAGGAATAAATCAGCACCAGCAGTTGAGACACGATGAAGGTTTCTATCTTCTTGTGGTCGCCGATGCGCTCCACGATGTCGCCCGTCATGCGCACATCGAAAAACGACATGGGGAGCCTCATCAGTTTCAGCAGAAAGTCGGACACGAGCGACAGGTTGATGCGCGTGCTGATGTGCAGCAATATCCAGTTGTTCAAGATGCGCACCGCCGTGGAGCTGAGCAGCAACAGCAGTTGCCCGGCAAGAATAAGCGCAATGAAATATTTGTCGCCCGACGAGATGCCCACATCGACGATGGACTTGGTCAGGTAGGGAAACAGCAACTGCACGCAAGCCAGCAGCCCGAAGCCCAACGCCAGCTGCAGGAAGAACCGTTTGTATTGGAACACATAGGGCGAGATGGCCGCATAGAGCGACGTCCGCTTCTTCTTGATCCGTTGGCTCTTCCGCAGTTCGCCGGGCAATATCAGGAGGGCAATGCCCCGATTCTCGTCACCCCTCCGAGTGCTTATCCACCGTTCGCAAAACTCTTCCTGGCTGTATTTCACCAGCCCGCAAGCCGGGTCGCCCACCCAGAACACCAAGCCGCTCCGCGTGGACTGAATGCGGTAGAGCACCACGAAGTGACGTTGCTCCCAATGCAGGATGACGGGCAACTTCGCCCGCCGGAGCGTGTCGACGGGGATGCGTCCGCCCACGGTGTGGAAGCCGATGTCTTCCAACGTCTCGGCAATCCGCTTCATGGACACTCCTTCACGCGTCGGGATGCAACGCTCCTTCAGCTCTGCAATGTCGTAAGGACACTTATAATAAGCCGTCACCATGGCGATGCAGGCCACGCCGCAGTCCATCGCCTCATGCTGCATACAGATGGGATAGTGTTTCATTTGCTTCTTTCTTTTGTAACTTGTTTTCTTAACCTTGTCATGCTTTTCCTTGTTTCACTCATCGTGTTGGCATTCAAGCACATATGCGTATTCCTTATTAAAGGCGTACTTTCACGCTGCAAAAGTCGTACTTTTACCTCATTAAAGTACGACTTTTACCCGGTAAAAGTACGGCTTTTACTTTGCTTAAGTATAGCCTTTGCTGTATTGTATGGTATTATTACTATCATGGTTCGCAAGCTATATTTGGTTTCAAAGGTAGCCAAACACGGATTCTCATCCATGCCCGGCTACCTTCTTTTCGGTTCAAACGAGGGCTTTATGCTCGTTTGGATTAAGCACTAATTTTACAATACGGGTACACACTTGCACTCTGAGGCACTCCATCTATAACCTGGAGGACATGAAACACCATTTTCTTTGCATGTATTCCTATCACACCAACCCGTATAATTACCTGAGCATTTATTCACATCACAGTCCCCTTGATTTTTAATACATTCATCAAGACTGCAATCACCCATACCACCCAGCACATGTACCAATTCCTTCTCCAACATATCCACTGGAGAAAGAATCACTTCAAACAATTTTTCCTTGTTGTTCATGATAAAAAGATTTTAATTAAACAATTGATATTTAGTGCTATAAAATAGCTACATTAGTATGCTGAAATAGATCGACGGACAGCCTCCGAATTCACGCTATTCCCTCTGAACCACTGCTTATACTTGTTAATTTTATAAGTGATTGAAAAGGTAAACTGTTCGGGAGTAGTATCCGACCTGTAATATCTATACAAATAAGCATATTGCTGATTGAGTGTACCTTTCCGTGGAGTCAAATGCCCCTGCAATTGAAATGTCAAATTCTTATGAGCATATGAAACATCAAGACCTACCATCCATGAAGAACTTGTTTCTTGTGGAAAGGACACATTTTTTGTCCAATAATACATGGTTGCCGACACAGAAAAGCCTTTGGGCAATGCAAAATGATTCATCGCATACACACTGTACCTTGGCTTCGAATAGTTCTTTTCTTCACCCATGTATATGGCTTTCACAAAGTTTTGATTGTACTCACCATTGCAATTCAGCGTATAAATGCCCCAACGATGGTAATAAGCAAGCGTTACACCGACCGTAGACGCATCATGATTCTCGCGGATGCGTTTTATCACCTGGGGGTTGTTTTCATCGTTCAAATATACATCCTGCATCGCATTGTGCGTGTAGCCATAGTTCGCCGCCAGTGTAAGCCCCGTTGGCAAATGATTCATCCGCAGAGCAAGACTATGCGACTCGGACGACTTCAAATCCGGATTGCCCACACGATACATATACTTATTTTCATAGTAAGCCGTAGGATCCAAGTCGACAGCCGAAGGATTGTAACGGGAATAGTCATAAGACAAGTTTACGGAAAAAGCATTCGAGGGGAGATAGTTCAGGCCCACTTTGGGAACCAAATAGAAGTCGTGTTTCTTGTCCGACCTGTCCAAACCATGATAGTCCGTGGTCAGATTCTGGTATTCACCGCGCAAACCCAATGAATAAAAGAATTTGCCTAACGTCTGGCTCACGTTCACATAGCCTGTTGCCGTCCGTTCGCGTCCTTCCACCAGCGCGTTGTTGTTCAACCCGTCATCATACAGGTTTTGGTTGTCGGAAGTCAGGTAAGAATAATTGCCACCCACATTCACGGTCAGCTTCTTCCACAGTTGTGCTTGGTAGTCGACATTTGATGAAAAAGTCTTGCTGTTGGCCTCCCGGTTTCCCCGCGTGTTGTCGGTTACGCCGTTGAGCGTTTCGTCCACGTTTTCCTCATTCGTAGTCTGATTTTTGGTAAAACCGGCATTGAGTGTCAGCTTGTTTGTTGGAGAGAACGCATAAACATAGCGAGCAGCAAAATTATGATTATTCCGACGCATCTTCCTCCAATCATGCAGCACGGATTCATCACGTTGAGTTTCCACCCCGTTGACTTCTGTCCGGCGCAACATATTGGATTCATCCGCACCTTCTCCTTTAATATAAGACAACGAATATATCACATCCACATAGCTCTTGTCATTAATCTGATACTTCGGAGATACCGTAAAGCCATTCGTCCAATCCATACTGGTTGTACCTTCTTTCATCCAATTTTCCTGAAAGTAGTTCGTTCCATCCGGCAATTGCGTCAACTCCAATAGATAACCGGGATAAGCCTTCACATGGTTGTAACCGTAATTGTAACCAAGATAGGTGGAAAGCTTCTTTCCGCCAATATTGATATGAGCATACGCGTTATCCATGAACACTTCCGAGCTGGCTTTCATGGTGTTGTTGACAAAAGCGCTCAGATAGTCGCTCAACCGTTTCTTTAGTTTCAAGTCAATGACACTGCCCACCTTGGCCGAATACTTGGCCGATGGCATAGTGTTGATAACCACCTCTTCTATGCGATCGGGCGTAATGGCTTCCATCTCGCCCGGACGGGGCGTTTCCCCGTTGATGGTAAAAACAGGAGCACCCGCTCCCACCACGGTCACCTGGTCATTCATCACCATCACCCCCGGCAGGCGGCGGAGCATTGATGTGACGGAATGCTCCTGCGCCAGATCCGTTCCCGCAATGCGGAACACGTCGTTGCCGTTCACGATGTCGTGCTGCAAACGGCCGGGCCTCACGATGACTTCCTGCAAGGCCACGGAGAGCGGAGACAGACGAATGTTGCCCAGATTGCCCGTCTTGCGGGTCACGTCGATGTAACGGTCTTTGTAACCCAGGGCGAACACATAAAGCAGGTAGTCCGTGGTGTCCTGAGGCGCGTACTCCACCGTGAACCGCCCTTGCGACACGGTGCCCTGCGCCACTTTCAACATGTTGTTTTTAGTGACCAGCGTCACCGTACTCTCTTTGCTGACGACCGTTCCCAGGGAATCAGTCAATGTGCCTGTCAGCCTTACCTGCGCCATCGCAGGCAACAGGGTGCTTAGCAAACAAGCCAATAATAGTATGTTGCGTTTCATAATCTTCTATATACATCCAGAAACTTAGTAAAATGCCAGCCAATTACAAACAAACTTATAATTGGCTGACAAAGTCAAAGAATCAAATCATTCTACGGGCACACATTCACAATTAACCAAAGTATATCCCGGAGGACAAGTAAATGTTCCACAACGATTATAAGAACAATTCACCAAATGAACATTACATTCATTATCAATACAATTAGCTGTGTTAACATGACATTTATTAGAGCCACAATCACCCATGCCGCCCAACACATCTTCCAATTCCTTCTCCAACATATCTATCGGAGCAAGAATAACTTCAAAAAGTTTTTCGTCACTTTTCATAAGTAAATCATTTTAGTTAAACATATATTTTTATTGCTACTAATAGCCATTTGGGTTTAATATGCTGATATTGATCGGCGGACAGCTTCCGAATTCACGCTGTTTCCTCTGAACCACTGCACAAACTTGTTTATCCTATAAAGAATTGAGAAAGTAAACTGTTCAGGAGCTATGTCCGACCTATGATATCTGTACAAGTAAGCATATTGTTGATTTAAAACACTTTTGCTTCGTCTAAAACTGCCATCTAATGAGAGCGTTAAGTTTTTATGTGTATATGAGACCTCACAATATGCCGACCAAGAAGGCTTTAATTCTTGCGGGAAAGACAACTTCCTTGAAAAATAGCTTAAAGTCATATTTACAGAAAAGCCTTTAGGCAATGAAAATTGGTTCATGGCATACACATAAAAACTAGGCTTCGAATAATTCTTCTTCTTGCCCATGTACAAGGCTTTCACAAACTCCTGATTATACACTCCGTTGCAATTTAGCGTATAAATTCCCCAACGACGATAATAAGACAATGTTACATCCAATGTGGATGCATCATGGTTTTCCCGAATACGCTTTATCACTTGTGGGTTATCCTCGTCGTTCAGATATACATCTCGCATGGCATTGCGCGTGTAATCATAGTTCGCCGCCAGTGTAAGCCCCGTCGGCAAATGGTTCATGCGCAGACCAAATCCATGTGTTTCAGACGGCTTCAAATCCGGATTGCCCACACGATACATGTATTTGTTCTCATAGTAAGCCGTAGGATCCAAATCGACAGCAGAAGGATTATAACGGGAATAGTCATAAGACAAATTTACGGAAAAAGCATTCGAGGGACGATAGTTCAAACCTACTTTGGGAACCAAATAGAAATCGTGTTTCTTGTCCGACCTGTCCAAACCATGATAGTCCGTAGTCAGATTCTGGTATTCTCCGCGCAAACCCAACGAATAAAAGAATTTGCCCGATGTCTGGCTCACGTTCACATAGCCTGTTGCCGTCCGTTCGCGTCCTTCCACCAGCGCGTTGTTATTCAACCCGTCATCATACACGTTTTGATTGTCGGAAGTCAGGTAAGAATAATTACCTCCCACATTCACAGTCAGCTTCTTCCACAGTCGCGCCTGGTAGTCGACATTTGCCGAGAATGTTTTGCTATTGGCTACCCTATTTCCCCGCGTGTTGTCCGTCACACCATTGAGCGTTTCGTCCACATCTTCTTCATTCGTTGCTTTGTTTCGAGTAACTCCGGCATTAAGCGTCAATTTGTCTGTCGGCGAAAAAGCATAGACATAACGGGCGGCAAGATTATGATTGTCTCGATGCATTCCACCCCAATCATGTAGCCCGGATTCATCACGTTGAATTTCCACCCCATTCGTTTCTACACGACGCAACATATTGGACTCTGTAGTGCCGTTCCCTTTAAACAGACTAAGCGAATATACCACATCCACATAGCTTTTGTCATTAATTTGATATTTGGGAGAAACAGTTAGCCCGTTTGCCCAATCCATATTTGTCAATCCTTCCTTTGTTCTGTTTTCTTGAATATAGCTTGTTCCATCCGGCAAACGTGTCATTTCCAATAAATAATCAGAAGAAGACTTCACATTGTTATAGCCATAATGATAACCTAGGAAAGTAGAGAGTTTCTTTCCACTTACATTGACATGGGTATAGAGATTGTCCATAAATACCTCCGAACTGGCTTTCATAGAATTGCTCACATAAGCACTCAGATAGTCGCTCAACCGTTTCTTCAGTTTCAGGTCGATGACACTGCCCACCTTCGCCGAATACTTGGCCGACGGCATCGTGTTGATGACCACCTCCTCAATGCGGTCGGGCGTAATGGCTTCCATCTCGCCCGGACGGGGTGCTTCTCCGTTGATGGTAAAAACAGGAGCACCCGCTCCAACCACGGTCACCTGGTCATTCATCACCATCACTCCCGGCAGGCGGCGGAGCATTGATGTTACGGAATGCTCCTGCGCCAAGTCCGTTCCCGCAATGCGGAACACGTCGTTGCCGTTCACGATGTCGTGCTGCAAACGGCCGGGCCTCACGATGACTTCCTGCAAGGCCACGGAGAGCGGAGACAGCCGGATGTTGCCCAGATTGCCCGCCTTGCGGGTCACGTCGATGTAACGGTCTTTGTAACCCAAGGCGAACACATAAAGCAGGTAGTCCGTGGTGTCCTGAGGCGCATACTCCACCGTGAACCGCCCTTGCGACACGGTGCCCTGCGCCACTTTCAGCATGTTGTTTTTAGTGACCAGCGTCACCGTACTCTCTTTATCGATGACCGTTCCCAAGGAATCGGTCAATGTGCCTGTCAGCCTTACCTGCGCCATCGCGGGCAACAGGGTGCTTAGCAAACAAGCCAATAATAGTATGTTGCGTTTCATTGTTCTATATCTTAAGAAAAACTAAAAGGGCAGCCGGGCACAGATTGCCATCGGCTTATGAACAGATTTCTATCTGTGTCCGACTACCTTTTCTTTAGGTTCAAACAAAAGAGTCTTTATACTCGTTTGAACTAAACATTAATCATACGGCGGTATAGGCACACAGTCACAACCTTTCCAAATATAACCTGGAGGACATCCAAATTGTTCGCAGCTAAACCCCTTACAATACGTACTATAGCCCCCAGAACCATAGTTGTCACAATGAAAAACTCCACAAGAAGGCATAATGCCTCCCAACACGTCTTCCAATTCTTTCTCCAACATATCTGTCGGAGGAAGAATTACTTCGAACAATTGTTCTTTCTTGTTCATAGCATTTAAGTTTTTGTTATTAATCATACGGCCTATCCAGCCGTTTGCCTTGAATTTCATTATCATTTAGTACGACAAAATGGAGCGTTGCCTTGCTTCCGAGTTGACCCCATTCTTTTGAAACCACTCCTTGAATTTCGTCATACGGTAACTGACAGTCAATTGCATTTCTACACGTGTCCTATCATGTCGCCAACAACGATACAGCAACCCGGCACGTTGGATGCCACTCATCCTATTATGTCCTAAACCTTTCAAGATAACTTGCCAATTCTTGGAATACCAACTAACAGATAAACTTCCATCTATATAATAACTCGTTTCTTGAGGAAATTTCATATTGCGAGTTCCACAGCCAAAAGTGCCTGAAAGCGCAAAACCTTTCGGCAATTTGAGATAATGCATACTGCTCGCCCCTATTTCAGGAGGCCGGGAATAATCAATCTTCTCTCCCAAATATGTACCTTCGGAAAACTCTTGTATATAGCCCCCAGTACAAGACAGAGTATATTTGCCCCACGTATTATAATAGGAAAGCGAAATGTCTATCGTAGGAGCTCTATGGTTTACTGACGTCTGCTTTATCAACTGTGGATTTTCCTCATCATTTACAGACATAGCCTGAAACTTGTTTGAATTCCTATAGTTTACCGCCAATGTAATGTTGGACGGAAGATGCGTAACGCGCAGACCTGCCTGATGTATCTCAATCGGCTCCAAATCAGGATTTCCCGCGATATAAGTATATTGATTGACATATTGGGGAGTCGGATCCAAATAAGAAACAGGGGGATTGATACGCTGGTAATCATAAAACAAGTTGACCGACCATGCCTTCGAAAGACGATAGTTCAACCCGATTTTCGGAATCAAGGAAAACGTATACTCCTCATCTGTCCTGTCCAAACCGTGATAATCGCTCGTGCGAGCCTGGTATTCCCCGCGAAGTCCGAGCGAATAGCGAAACTTGCCTAACGATTGACTCACATTCAGATAGGCCACGGCTGTCTGTTCTTTGGCTTTTGTCAAAACATCTTCTTCCGCTTGACCTGCACTAAGGTTTCGGTTGTCCGAAGTCAGATACATGTATTGGGCACCGGTCTCCAAACCCAGTTTCTTCCCCAACACATCCTGATAGTCGACCTTGGCCGTGAATGTCTGGCTGTTTGCCAACTGATTATTCATCACACTCTCTGCTACGTCACGAAGTGCTTCATCTATTATTCCATTGTTCTTATTCTGATTTTTCGAATATCCCACGTTGACGGATAACTTCCGTGTACTGGTGAAATCATTCACATAACGAGCCGCAAGGTCATGGCTGTAAGAATGCTTCAAGGCATTGCTGTTTATCCAATACTGGTTACGTTCCGTCTCCGTGCCGTTTATTTCTGTACGGCGCAAAGAGCTCTCTTCTTTTGCTTCACGGAATTTGTTATAGGATAACGCATACTGCACATCTACATAGCTTCTGTCGTTGATTTGATACTTGGGCGAAATGTTCAACATGCGTTGCCATTTCAGGTTCGAGCCATCCTCCCATTCATACTCCTGATAATACTTCGTGCCATCCGGAAGTTGTGTCAGTTGCATCTCATACTCTGCTAAATCTTTATCATTATCATATCGATTGGAAAGCAATATGTAGTTGGAAAATTTCTTCCCTGCCATATTAATATGCAAGGCATAGCTATCCCACACATATTTAGGATTTGCACCAAAGTAGTTCGTTGCTTGCAAGTTCAGATAGTCCGATAATGGTTTCTTTAGTTTCAAGTCGATGACGCTGTTTACATCAGCCGAATACTTGGCCGACGGCATGGTGTTGATGACCACCTCCTCGATGCGGTCGGGCTTAATGACATTCATCTCCCCCGGACGGGGCATCTCCCCGTTGATGGTGAAAATGGGCGTGCCCGCTCCCACCACGGTCACTTTGTCGTTAACATCCACCATCACCCCCGGCAGGCGGCGGAGCATTGTCGTTATGGAATGTTCCTGCGCCAAGTCCGTTCCCGCAATGCGAAACACGTCGTTGCCGTTCACGATGTCGTGCTGCAAACGGCCCGGCCTGACAACGACTTCCTGCAAGGCCACGGAGAGCGGAAACAGCCGGATGTTGCCCAGATTGCCCGTCTTGCGGGTCACGTCAATGTAACGGTCTTTGTAACCCAGGGCGAACACATAAAGCAGGTAGTCCGTGGTGTCCTGAGGCGCATACTCCACCGTGAACCGCCCTTGCGACACGGCGCCCTGCGCCACTTTCAACATGTTGTTTTTAGTGACCAGCGTCACCGTACTCTCTTTGTTGATGACCGTTCCCAGGGAATCAGTCAATGTGCCTGTCAGCCTTACCTGCGCCATCGCGGGCAACAGGGTGCTTAGCAAACAAGCCAATAATAGGATGTTGCGTTTCATAACAATATACACATCTTTTTCTATCGGGATAAGAACATGCCTCTCCGTCATCACCCGCATCTATCCATATCACGGCTTGCAAGCGTCCATATCCACGGTCACGAGCGGTCATATCCCGGCTCGCGAGCGCACATATCGCGGCTCAAGCCCACAGCCGGACAGTGCGGTTCTACGACAAAGCGCACAAATTAAGCTCTATAAAATCTGATTCTTATTTAGGATTCTTTGGGGCGAAAATGCAAATAGTCCTCATAAATCATTTCCAACACGGCGTCGATGTTCACCGCCTCATAGGGACAGATGTCATGCTGCTGCTCCTTGCGCCAGGTGGTGTAGCGATGTTGCGGACAGCTCCCCGCACACACGGGGAACAGGAAACAGTCGCGACAACGCGTGTCGGCAAACTTGTCCATGTCGAGCGCATAATGTGCCAGCAGGGAATAGTTGGTCAGCTTGCCTTCCACAATGTTGCCCACCACTTTATCGGTCTTGCCCAGGTCCGACCAACATTTATACAGGTCGCCGTTGGCCGACACCACATAGCCGTGGCGGCTGTTGGCCACACAAAGGCTCAGACTGCTGCGCGGATAGAAGTTTTGCGTGTGGATGCCGTGGCGTTCGCGCAATTCGCGGATAAAACGGATTTTTTCCTCGCTGTTGTAGCAATCCACGTCGCACTTGCCATAGTCTTCCACAAAAGAGAAATAAATAGAAATGTTTTTCTGCTCCTTCCAACGTTCGGTAAGCTGCTTGTACAGCCGGGCATACTCCTCGCCGTTCTGCTTGCTCACGTTGACCCGCACCTGAATGCGGCATTTGGGCATGGCCCGCGCGGCGGCCTCCATGTTGTTCACAATGACATCGAACGTCGGCTCCCCATTCTTGGCGCGACGCATCCGGTTGTGCGTTTCCGCCAACCCGTCGATGGTGGTCTGAATGGAGGTCACGTCGTAGCCGGAAAGGAAATCCACTTTTTCCTTGGTCAGAAAGTAGCCGTTTGTGATGATGCTGTAGCGGATGGACTTAAATTTGTCCAACGCCCGGAAGGCTTCGCTCAATCGCTCAATGGTGCCGAAGTTGAGCAGCGGTTCCCCGCCATACCACGTCACGTTCAGGAACTGTGCGGGGGAAGCCTTCACGAAGTCCAACAACTTCGCCTCCACTTCCGCATTCATGACGACGGGTTCCGCCCCTTTCTCAAAACAATAAGGGCAGGCAAAATTACATCCCGTGGTCGTGGCGATGGTGAGGCTGAGCACATCGGAATTGAACGCTGCGGATAGCTTCGCGTATTTCTTCTTCAGGTAATACTCATCGTCGAAATCGTCGGGCACGATGATTCGATGGTCGAGCAACACCTTTCGGAAATCTTCGGGAAAAGCTTGGAGCGCATCCTCATTCCACACCTTCACCTCTTCAATCCGGGCGCGAAGTTCTTCCGCAATCTTCACAAAGGAATTGGTCACCGCGTTGTAGATAAACTCGCCATAACGCGGCGACGACAGGAAATGGTTATATCTTGAGTATTTCATGGTACTTATGTTTAAGTGATACTATATTCTTTCTTACAGAAGCAATATTCTTTATTAATATGTCGAGATTGTAAAGTCACATCTTTAATAGCTAGAGATTGAACGCCTAATGGCTTCTGAATTGACATTATTCTTCATAAACCATTGCTTGACCTTGCTAAACTTGTAGTTTATCGACAATCTGAACTGTTCACGAGGTGTACAAAACTTGGAATAACGATATAAATACGCATATTGCTGGTACATGTATCCCCTATTACTTACACTGCATGACAACGTTGCGCTGAAATTTTTGTAGGCATATCCTAGACTGAAATCTCCCATAATGGAATAAGCCGAATATTGAGGGAACGACATCCGTGGCGTGTTATAATACAAAGAGGCTGTCAAAGAAAAACCTTTGGGCAACGAAAAATAGTTACTGGCATAAATATCAAGCTGAGGACGTGAATAATCCATTTCCTCTCCTAAATAAGTAGCCTTGGCAAATTCCTGTTTGTAACCGGCACTGCAATTCAATGTATAAATTCCCCATTGACGATTATATGAAAGACTAACTCCGACTTTCGATATATCGCGATTTTCAAAAGTATTTTTTATTACTTGCGGATTGTTCTCGTCGTTCAGAAACACATATTGAATGCCGTTATGCGTATAATCGTAATTGGCCGTTAAAGTCAAGCTGAGCGGCAAATAGGTGACACGCAGACGTGTGCTGTGCAGTTCGCTTGGTTTTAAGTCAGGATTGCCAACACGGTATGAATACGTATTTTCATAGTAAACCGTCGGGTCCAAATCAACAGGAGAAGGATTGTAACGAGAATAATTGTATGACAGATTCATGGACAAATCTTTTGACGGACGATAGTTCAACCCAACCTTGGGGATTACATAAAATGAATGCTCTGTCTCTTTTCTGTCCAAAGCGTGGAAATCGTTTATGAGATATTGATATTCCCCACGCAAACCCAACGAATAAAAGAATTTACCCACCGTCTGACTGACATTCAAATAACCCACAGCAGTTTGTTCTTCTGCTTCCACAAGTGCATCCTCTGCCGACTCGTCATCATATCTGTTCTGGTTATCAGAATTCAAGTACACATAGCGCGCTCCTGCTTCCACAGTCAGTTTCTTCCACAACAACGTCTGATAGTCAACCGTAGCTGTCATTGTTTCACTATTGGCCTCCCTGTCGGTCAAGAAACTATTCACATTCTCAGCAACGATTTCATCATACACTTGATTGTGATTCACGCTATTATTAGAATATCCTACATTCAACGTCAGTTTCTTGTTGGGTGAAAACGCATTCACATAGCGCGCCGAAAGGTCATGTTTCCAACTCTTTCTTTTTCCATTGGTTGTTAAAAGAGACTGCACGTGCTCCGTCTCCTCATCCCCTTTCATTGTTTGCCGCAACACATCGTCGTCTTGATGATGACGACTTTTCAAACCAGAAAGTGAATACTGTACATCCACATAGCTTCTGTCGTCAATCTGATACTTTGGAGCAATATTAAAACTATGTGTCCAATCTATGCCATGCGTTGAGAGAGCTGACGACATTGAATAATCGGTTTCATCCGGCAGTTGAGTCTGCTCCAAATATTTCAGTTTCATAGACGTATTGTTATACCCATACGAATACCCTATATATGTGGAAAACTTACTACCGGACATGGTTATCCCCACCTTTGGATTTTCCTTGAATACTTCAGAATTGATATGATTCTGATTCGCTACATACACGCTTATATAATCTCGCAAACGCTTCTTCAGTTGCAAATCAATAATGCTGGTCACGTTAGCTGAATACTTGGCAGAAGGCATCGTGTTAACCGTCACTTTCTCAATTCTGTCCGGTGTAATCACATCCATCTCTCCCGAACGGGGTGCTTCTCCATTGATTGTGTAAATAGGCGAACCGGCCCCCACCACTGTCACTTCGTCTTGCATAACCATGATACCCGGTAGACGACGGAACATTGTAGTCAGGGAATGTTCTTGTGCCAACTCCGTTCCTTCAATCTTAAACACATCATTACCATTCACTATATCATGTTGCAAACGACCCGGTTTTACAATAACCTCCTGTAAAGCCACGGAAAGAGGCGATAATCGAATATTGCCTAAATCTCCCTCTTTACCCGTCACATCAAGATAACGCTCTTTGTAACCAAGAGCAAACACATAGAGTAAATATTCCCTGCCAGTCTGAGGATTATATTCCAACGAAAACTGCCCCTGCGACACTTTGCCCTGAGCAACTTTCAACATATCTTTTTTAGTAACCAATGTCACTGAACTCTCCTTAGTAATAACTGTCCCTAACGAATCAGTTAAAACTCCGGTAAGCGATACTTGTGCCACGGCAACTTGTATCATGCTCACCAAGCAACAAATCAATAACAAACTACGTTTCATAAAACCTTTCTTGATTAGAATGTTACACAAAAAGGGCGAGTTTGCCAGCCCTATTCAGCATTAACAAACCCGCCGCAAAATTCACTCTACAGGAACGCAACCGCAATCACCGCCCCATCTATATCCTTCAGGGCAAAGTAATTCACATTCATTTATGATACATGACATTCCATTCTTTACACAAGTGTTTTGATTGCAATCACCATAATTAATCCCACATTTGTTCAAACCACATGCTCCCATGCCGCCCAACACATCTTCCAATTCCTTCTCCAACATATCAGTCGGAGGAAGAATAACTTCAAATAATTTCGTCTGTTTTTCCATGATATAAAAAATTAAAAGTTTATACTATGATGACCATTAAGTCCATCGTTCTGATTTATTGTTTATTTACAACCAAATACAAAACGGGCGGATGAATCGACGGAGCGACTCACCCACCCGTCAACCTCACTATGAAATTATTGCTTCAGCTGAAAGCCATCCAGACAGAACCAGGACGGAGTGCGCATTACGCCTTCCCCATCCTTGTCCGACGAATCCAAGTGGAACACTACCCGGTCTACCTCGCCCAAGGCGGAAAGTTCCAGTTTGCGCCAGTTGTTCACAATGTAGTCCCAATCGGGATTGGCCGTGTTGTGACCGGCCTTGCAAGCCAGGTCGAAGTCGACCGTTCCCGTTTGCGTGCCGCCTTTGTAGCCGATAGCGGTCAGCGTGAAATAGTCGCCATCGGCAAACTTCGTCACACCGCCGGGCACGTAAGAATGCCAGATGCCCATCGGTTTACTCGGGATGTTGGGATTGGCTACCGGCTCCCCGTCTTCTCCGGCATAGGTGTCGCCATAGTACATGGCCAAGTAAGCCCACGAAGTATTGGCAACCAAAATATAGTCTATCACCGACGGCTCGTCGAACGTAAACGAAGCATCGTCATCGTTCACATGGCAAACCAGATAAACGCCGGTATTGTTGGGGCGCGTAGTCCATACGCTGTAGCGGATGGAGTCGATGGCTTCGGGCGTGTTCTGCCACACGAAAGAACGGTTGGAACGGTTGCTGTAGCAGAAGCCTCCGGACAGTTGGCCATCGGAAGATTTCACGGTGTTGAAGTGGATGCCCTCCACGGAAAAACCGCCGTCGGGTATCACATGGGAGAAACGTGTGGGTATCTCCAGTTCGGAAAAGGTGATATTCGTGGCGTGAGGTATCACCAAATCTATGTCATCGCTGCAAGAAGCCAACAAGCCGCCAAGCGCGATACAAATGCTTAGTATATATTTCTTCATAATATAAATTCGTTTACAGTTAGTTTATTCAAGACCAGGATTTTGTTCTATCACATTGGAGTGTGCCTTGATTTCATCGTCGGGGATAGGCCAGCAATATTGGTTGGTGCTGAAATTGATGTCGGGCTTCAAGGTGTATATCCACGGACGACCATTGTGCTCTATGCGGGTTGCGGCAAACCAAGGCGATTCGTTCTCCATCAGGAGGGTAACGACATATTCTTTGAAAATGGCATCCATCAATTCATCGTAGGTGTCTACCCCTGTTATGGGCGACATAACAGGATTGGTATAGACCGCACGCATGTCGTTCAACGGCTTCAATGCACCGGCAATGTCGGAAGGATTGGTACGGGCCAACAACTCGGCTTTCATGATATACAGTTCGGCATAGCGGAAAGCATAAGTGGCATACATGTCGTTCTCGCCTTCGTAACGTCCGCGATGGTAGAGTTTGGTCAAAACCACATCGGTACTTTCGTCCCACGTTTCAGGAGCACGTGCCGTGCCGAAAGTCAGGTCATAGCGTTCATCCTCTTCCAGCCATTCCTGCGGAATATCCTCGAACACATTGTTATAGAACAGGCCATAGGAATAGATAAACTCATACGTCGTGTAAGTGGCCATGTCGCCCAGATAGCGGGAGAAAAGCACTTCTTTGGAATCCCATCCGTTGGTGTAAAGCTGTGTCAGGTCGGTTTCCATCTGAAAAGTCGAAGGCGCATTCGTCAGCAAATCGTTCACCAGCTGCAAAGCCTCGGCATAGTCGCCATCCCAACCGCGCACCAGCAACAGCTTGGCGTGCATGGCCTGGGCAAACTGGCGCGACATGCGGCGGGCCGATTCGTAGTCGCCCAAATGTTGCTCGGCAAACGTCAGGTCGTCTATGATGTATTGGTAACTTTCGCCCACTGTGCTACGTTCTACCATCAGGTTGGCCAATTCGGCTGTCTTGTCACGATAGATGATGCCGTAAGGCGAATCGGCCGCATCGAACCAATGACCGAACAGCCACAGAAGCTCCAAGTTGCAATAGCCACGGAAACAACGGGCTTCGGCCAAAAGGGCATTCTTGGCTTCCACCGAAGGATATTCCTCGTCAGCCAAATTGGAAATGCCCTCAATGGCCGCATTGGCTGCGTTGATGCAGCTATAAAGCTGATTCCAAATATTGACTATCGTATAATTATCACTCGACTGGGTATAGCCCATGTTGACCATCTCGTCATCATAGTCCCACAATCCGGCCATGCTGTGCAGAGAACCATACAAATAACCGCCCAGACTGGAACAGGTTTCATACTCACCGTAAATGCCGTTCACAATGTTTTGCGCGCCGGAATAGGAAGTCACCGAGTTCTCCATCGTCAGGGAGTGTCTGGGTTCTTCCGTCAGAAAGTCCGAACACGCCGTGCAAAGGCCACCCGCAAGGAGCAAGCCCAAGATATATGTTTTCATCTTTGTCTTTTATTAATTGATTGTAAATCTTAAACCGAAATTAAATGTCCGTGCTGCCGGATAGGAACTGTAATCCGCGCCCATCCCGTAAAGCGCCATGTTGGAGGTTGCCGAGAAGTTTCCTTGCGGGTCCATGCCCGGATACTTCGTAATGGTGAAGAGGTTGGTAGCTTGGAACGTGGCCTCAATGCTCTTGATAAGTGTGTTTTCAAACCACTTCTGCGGTAAGCGGTACGATAAGTTCAAGGCGCTCAGACGCACATAGGAAGCATCGTGCAACCAACGGTTGGTGAACACGCTGTTTTGCCCCATGCCATAATGGGTAACCACAGGATATTTGGCGCCGGAGCCTTTCATCGTCCAGCTGTCCAGCACAATGTTCGGCGCATTATATACATTGGTGCCGCCAAACGTGGAAGCCTCTTCCACCCAATAGCGTTTGCCACCCAGCGAATAAGTAAAGGTCAGGTTGGCCATCAGGCCTTTCCAATAGAGCGTGGTTCCGAAACCTCCGAACATATCCGGATTGCTGTCACCCAAATAGGTACGGTCGCCGTCGGCCGTAATCTTGCCGTCGCCATCGAGGTCGACCACATAGATGTCGCCGGCATCTTCCGTGAACGAAGTGGCGCGATAGTAATTGGCCGGTTGTCCGGTGGCAGGGTCGAGCGGCTTCAAGGCCCACACCTCCTCGCTGTTTTCATAGAAGCGTCCGGCATCCACATAACCATAGAACGAACCTAAACGTCCGCCTTCTTCCAGCTTGTAGGTCTCATAAGTGCCTCCGCCCAAGAAAGTGGTCACTCCGTTGAGCTTCTCCAAGATGCCTTTGTTGTGGGCGGCATTGAAATTGACTTCCCAAGTAAGGTCGTGGTTCTTGATGACGTCCACCGTGATGTCAAACTCCACACCCGTGTTGCTGATGGCGCCCACGTTTTGCGACGTGCTGCTGAACGAAGAAGAGGTCGGAACAGGACGGCTCGTGATGAGGTTGTCCACATACTTCCGATACCAGCCTATCGTACCACGCACACGGTCGTCCCAGAAACCGTAGTCCAAACCGATGTCGGTCTGGCGCTGGGATTCCCATTGCAGGGAGTTGTTGCCCAGTGAAGAGGGATAAACACCCGGCTCGCCATTGTATGAATTGGAATCCATGTAGCTGATGTAGTCGTAGTAGCCCAAGTTCTGCGAACCGGTCAGACCGAACGAAGCACGCAACTTCAAGTAGCTGACGTAAGGTTTCAACGGCTGCATGAAGTCTTCTTCCGTCAATATCCAGCCGACGGCTGCCGAGGGGAAGTAACCCCAACGGTTGTCTTTACCAAATCGGGAAGAACCGTCGGCACGGAAAGTGGCCGTGAGCAGGTAGCGGTTGTTGTACTTATACTGCACGCGGGCAAAGGCCGACACCAATGCCGAAGCATACTTGTCGCTGCCTATACTTTGGCGGGTGGCCGCACTGCCCAGATTGGTCAACACGTCGTCGTCGGGGAAGTTGATGCCGGAAGCCGACATGTAGTCGGTGGCCTGTTTCTCCACAGAGTGACCGAGCAGAGCCTGCACATCGTGCTTACCCATCGTCTTGTAGAAGGTGAGCAGGTTATCCCACACAATGACATAGTTTTGCGTGTCGCGATGAGAAGACGAGTTGGTATCGTCGTCATAGTAACGACGTCTGAAAGTTTCCGTCTTCACGTTGGAATAGGTGGCATTGAGCGTGGTGCGGAATTTGAGGTAGGGAAGGATGTCATACTCCAGATAGGAAGAGGCATTCAAGTTGCGCGATTCGCTGAAATCTTTGTCCATCAGCTCAATCAAGGGGTTCTTCGTGTAATAGTCTATGGTGTTGATTTCGCCGTCTTCCGTGTAAGCCGGATAGTCGGGGCGCATGTCGATGATTTTACCAATCATGCTGTCCTTGTCGTCTGCACGGCGCGAAGAAGCATCCATATTCAAGCCGAATTTCACCTTGTCGCTCACCTTGGCTTCGAAATTGAAGCGGGCGCTGATGGTGCGCGAATTGCTACCTTTCACCACGCCGTCCTGGTCTTTGTAGTTGACCGAAGCATAATAGGAGTTAGCTGCCGAACCGCCACGGATGGACACGCCATAGTCCTGCACCAGCGCGTTCTGGGTCATCATGTCCCAATAGTTGTCCGTTCCATCATAATAGGCATTGGGAAGCCAGATATCGTCGATGTCGGTCATGTCCCATTGGCTGGTGTTAAGCTGGTTGAACTTGTCCACATCCATATATTTCTTGTTGAAATACGTCAAGTTACCATAGCGGAAAGCCTCCAGCAAGTTGGCCTGTTTGGAATATGACTTATATTCTTCGGCGTTCAGCGTCTTAAAGTCGTTGGAGTTCATCACCTGCCATCCCCAGCGCGAGGTAAACTCGATGGTGGGCTTCATGCCTTCCGCTCCGCTGCGGGTGGTCACGATAACCACGCCGTTGGCCGCACGCGAACCGTAGATGGCCGTGGCGGAAGCGTCTTTCAAGATGTCAATGCTCTGCACGTCGTTCAGGTTGAGGTTGTAGAGCGTGTTGGACACGTCGCCCGATATGCCGCTAGAATACTGGGGCACACCGTCGATAATCCACAACGGCTGTCCGTCGCCGGAAAGGGAGGACTGGCCGCGAATGACAACCGACACGGGCGAGGTGGGCGACGCACTCGAAATCATGACGTTTACACCTGCGGCCTTGCCTTGCAGCATACCGGAAATGCTGGATGTCATGGGTGCCATCTCGATGTCCTGCCTGTCAAGGCGCGACACGGAACCGGTCAAGTCCTTGGCTTTGGCCGTGCCGTAACCAATGACGACCACTTCGTCCAAGTCGCTGGTCTCCGTTTCCAAACGCACGCTGACCTCCGTCCGGCCTTTGATGTTCACTGTCTGTGAAGTCATGCCGACAAAACTGACAACCAACTGAGGATTGCCGACCGAAGAAGAATAACTTAGGGAAAAACGACCGTCGAGGTCGGTAATGACACCTGTCTTCGTACCTTTCAACATCACCGAGGCACCGGGCACAGGCTCGCCCTTTTCGTCCGTCACCACTCCTTGAATGGTGACTTTGTTGTCTTGACTTGGCGCAAACGCTTCTACGCCGTTAGGCTGACTGTCGACTTCACTCGCATTGGCGAACTGCGGCAGTTGGGAGAACAGGCAAACTGCCGAACCGAGCGCAAGCGCTCTAATTCTTAAATTTACCCCCCCCCGCTCTTAAAAATCGTAAATCTGTCATAACTTGATTTGGTTAAAGTTAATGGGGTTTTCTTATCAAATCTTTTATAGTATCGCAAATGTATCAACATTCATTTAAGAATAAAAAATATTACGCGTTAAAAAACGATAATACAAAAGCAGTTTATCACCCTCGAACAAGCTAACGGATCCACACCTCGTCCGGCAAATATCAAATTGCAGCCATACTCTTTGGGGTAACACAAGCAGAACGACATATCGTGCTGTTGGTATCGCCTGTATATTCCCCGCCCGCGAGCGTCCATATCTACGGTCACGAGCGAGCATATCCCCGCTCACGAGCCGCCATATGACAGCTCACGGCGGGTGATGGGAAGTTGCCGGAGATTGCGCTCATTCGCATTATCTTTGCAGGGCGCATTGAAAAAAGAGGCTGCGGATGCAACCTTTCGGGGGATTGCCTGCGTCTAACACACAGAACAACTTAAAAACTCATACGATTATGAAAAGAATCATCTTCCTGCTCGCCGCCTGCTTCGCGCTGGCCGTGAGCGCACCCTTGGGCACGGCCGATGCCCGAAACACCATGACTGTGGAACTCCGCACGGCAAGCGACACGCTGGCCGCTTATGCACAGCAAAACAAGCAGTTGGAAAAAGCAGAAGCCCAAATCGAAAAGCTGGAACAGCAAGTGGAAGGATTGCAGAAGCAAGAAGACTGGCTTGTCGGTCCGGTGGCGCTGGTGGGCACCATTCTGGTTTGCATCCTGCCCGTGGCCATTGTCTTCATCGGGTTCTACTTCAAGTTCCGCAACCGACGCGCCCGCTACGAACTGATAAGCAAGATTCTGGCCGCCGGACAACCCATCCCGACGGAAATGATAGAGCAGATTTGCGACACGGAGGGACGCAGCAGCCTGCGCCTCATCCAGACGGGCATCCGCATCCTGTTCTTCGGCATTGCGTTCACGGCGCTCTTCGCATTCTTGGCCAACGAAGACTTGTACAGCGTGGGCTTCTTCATCGCCATCATCGGACTGGGAGCCATCCTCTCCGGCTATGTGCAGAAGCGCGAGGAAGAGAAACGGAAACGGGAGAAACAGCCCGCCCCGCAGCCCGACACCACCGAACCGACCGCCACAACGGACGAGCAATGAACACCCTGACCGACCTTTCGCTCATAGCACAAGTGGTCGTGAGCCGCAACCGCAGGGCGTTCGACACGCTAGTCAGGCGACACCAGTCGCAGGTGAGGCGCTTCTTCCTGCATCAGACGCTGGGCGACACGGCTCTGGCCGACGACCTGGCGCAGGAGACCTTCATCCGCGCCTGGCTCCGGCTGGGCGACTTCCGAGGGCTGTCGAGCTTCGGCACGTGGCTGCTGCGTATTGCGTACAACGTGTTTTATGACTATCTTCGCACACGGAAGGACACCGCCCCGCTCGACGAACTGCCGCCCGGCGGGGAAGGCATCTGCGAACAGCCGTCCGTGGGCACGCGCATCGACCTCTACGAAGCACTGCGCCTGCTGCGCCCCGACGAACGGACGTGCCTGACGCTGTTCTACATGGAGGACCTCACCATACCGCGCATCGCCACGGTGACGGGCATGCCCGAGGGCACGGTGAAGTCGCACCTGGCACGAGGAAAAGCTAAACTGTCTGACTACTTAAAACAACATGGCTATGAATAATCGGAACAACGAACCGGACCCGGTGGCACGCTTCCTGCGCGAACAGCGACGCGAGGTGCCCGACCACGGCTTCACCCGCCGCGTGATGCACCGCCTGCCCCGCCGGCGCGAACACCTGACATGGGCCGTCCCCCTGGCCGGAGCGGCCTGCGCAATCGGCCTGTTTGTCGCCCTCGGAGGCTTCGAGGCCGTGCTGGCATGGAGCGAGGACATCGCCCGCAGCCTGCTTGCGCAAGACTGGAGCAACCCCCGCCTGCAGGCCGTCGGCATACTGATGCTGGGACTGAGCGTGGTGGGACTATGCCACCTTTCTTCGCAAGAGGAGTGAGGCAGATGCCGAAATAATGCGTACTTTTGCACGCAGATAAAGCTAAAGCACCACACACATGAAACAATACCTCGACCTCCTGCAGCGCATCCTCGACGAAGGCGTGCGCAAGGACGACCGCACGGGCACGGGCACCATCAGCGTGTTCGGCCACCAGATGCGGTTCAACCTCGACGAAGGCTTCCCCTGCCTCACCACCAAGAAACTCCACCTGAAGTCCATCATCTACGAGCTGCTGTGGTTCCTGAGGGGCGACACCAATGTGAAGTACCTGCAGGAACACGGCGTGCGCATCTGGAACGAGTGGGCCGGACCCGACGGCGACCTGGGCCACATCTACGGCTATCAGTGGCGCTCGTGGCCCGACTACGACGGGGGGCACATCGACCAAATCGGGGATGCGGTGGAGGCACTGAGACACAACCCCGACTCGCGCCGCATCATCGTCAGCTCGTGGAACGTGGCCGACCTCGACCGCATGAACCTGCCCCCCTGCCACATGCTGTTCCAGTTCTACGTGGCCGGCGGACGCCTCAGCCTGCAGCTCTACCAGCGCAGCGCCGACTGCTTCCTGGGCGTGCCGTTCAACATCGCCTCCTACGCCCTGCTGCTCATGATGATGGCGCAGGTGACGGGCCTCAAGGCCGGCGACTTCATCCACACGCTGGGCGACGCCCACATCTACGTGAACCACCTCGACCAGGTGCGCCTGCAGCTGACGCGCGAACCGCGCCCCCTGCCCCACATGCGCCTCAACCCGGAGGTGAAGGACATCTTCGACTTCGGCTATGAGGACTTTGAACTGACCGACTATAACCCTCATCCGCACATCGCGGGCCAAGTAGCCGTATGACACGCATCACCATCATCGCCGCACTGGCCGCCAACGGCGCCATCGGCCTCGGCAACCGCCTGCTCTACAGGATGCCCAACGACATGAAACGATTCAAGGCCCTCACCACGGGACACACCGTCGTCATGGGCCGGAGGACCTTCGAGTCGCTGCCCAAGGGCGCACTGCCCGACCGGCGCAACATCGTCCTCTCGCGGCGGCCGGGAGCGTCGTTTCCCGGAGCCGAATGCTATGCCTCGCTGCAGGAGGCGCTGGCCCATTGCGGCGCGGACGAAGCCATATATATAATAGGTGGGGCGAGCGTCTACGCCGAGGCCATGCCGCTGGCCGACCGCCTCTGCCTGACCCACATCGACGACACGCCGCCCAAGGCCGACGCCTTCTTTCCCCCCGTCGACCCCGGCGAGTGGCAGGCTGTGGCCGAAGAGGCCCACCCCGCCGACGAAAGGCACGCCCACGCCTACCGCTTCACCGACTACGAGCGCCGCTGAGACGCCGCGCCCCGACAAACACGAAAGCCACCCGGCGTCCGGCCGGGTGGCTTTCATGCGTTCCGGGGGTCAGGCCCGGCTCAGTCGCCATCCTCGTCAGAGTCGCTCAGACGCCCGATCGGCATCTGCCTCTTGATGACCTCGCGGAAGGAGATGATGGTCTCCGAGCGCGCCAGGCCCAGCGGCTGCAGCTTGTCGTGGATGATGTTCATCAGGTGATGGTTGTTGCGCGCGTAGATTTTGATGAAGAGGTCATACTGGCCCGTGGTGAAGTGACACTCCACCACCTCCGGAATGCGGCGCAGGGCCTCGGCCACCTCGTCGAACTGGCCCGGGTCCTTCAGGAAGAGGCCTATGTAGGCACACGTCTCATAGCCCACCTTTTCGGGGTCGATGACATACTCCGAGCCCTTCAGTATGCCCAGGTTGGTCAGCTTCTGCACGCGCTGGTGGATGGCCGCCCCCGACACGTTGCACATCCGCGCCACCTCGAGGAAGGGGATGCGCGCGTTGCCCGCTATCAGGCGCAGTATCTGCTCGTCCAAAGAATCAAGTTGATGATGTCCCATATTCTGTTTCTTGCTCATGGTTTACAGCCGCAAAACTAGGATAAAAAAACGAATCCGGAAAGCCCGGACACGGCGCGGACGAATATTTTTTCACGAAACGTTTGCCGTTTGGACGATATTCGTATCTTTGCCCTCATATTGACAACTTCTGATACCTGAACACGAACATGAAAGCACTCCGAGCACTCACCGCCGCCCTGCTCGTGCTCCTCGTCGCCGAGGCGCGGGCCCGGGACTTCGACACATACTTCGACGACCGCACGCTGCGCGTCGACTACACCTTCGCCGGAAACGCCACGCGCCAGGCCATCTACGTGGGCGAACTGCTGCAATCGCCCGGATGGGCCGGACGGCGCCACCATCTCGGCGAACTTCCCCTCGCCGGAAACGGCGACATCACGATGAGAGACAAGGCCACGGGAGCGGTCATCTACCGCACCTCGTTCTCCACCCTCTTCCAGGAATGGCAGGGGCAGGAAGAGGCCACGCGCACGGACAAGGCCTTCGAGAACACCTTCCTCATGCCCTATCCCAAGGCCGAGGCCGAGGTCACCGTCACCCTGCGCGACAATCACCACCGCACCACCGCCACGCTGACCCACACCGTCGACCCGCGCGACATACTCATCCGCCATCTTCCCAAGACCGAAGCCCCCGTGCGGACAATCCACCGCGGGGGAGCGCCCTCCGACCGCTGCATCGACGTGGCCATCGTGGCCGAAGGATATACCGCCGACGAGGCCGAACGCTTCTTTGCCGACGCGCGCGCAGCCGTCGAGGCCATCCTGGGCCACGCGCCCTTCGACCGCATGGCCGAACGCTTCAACTTCATCGCCGTGGCCGCCCCGTCGGAAGACAGCGGAGTGAGCGTGCCCGGCGCGGGAGAGTGGCGGCGCACGGCCCTGGGCTCGAACTTCAACACCTTCTACTCCGACCGCTACCTCACCACGGGACACATGCGCCGCCTGCACGACGTCCTGGCCGGACTGCCCTATGAGCACATCATCGCCCTGGCCAACACCGAGACCTACGGCGGCGGGGGCATCTACAACTTCTACACCCTCACCACGGCCCGCCACGCGGCCTTCCGCCCCGTCGTGGTCCACGAGTTCGGACACAGCTTCGGGGGCCTGGCCGACGAATACTTCTACGACGACCAATACACCCCCATGTATCCCGCCGACACCGAGCCCTGGGAGCCGAACCTGACGACGCTGAAGGACTTCGACTCGAAGTGGAAGGACATGCTCCCCCCGGGCACCCCCGTGCCCACGCCGCCGGCCACCGACCCCGCCGAGGCGTGCACCCGCGTGGGCGTCTACGAAGGCGGAGGCTACAGCTCGAAGGGCGTCTACCGCCCGGCCACCGAGTGCCGCATGAAGGTGAACGAGGCCCCCGCCTTCTGCCCCGTGTGCCAGCGCGCGCTGGAGCGCCTCATCCGCTTCTACACGGAGGGAGATTGAAACTCCGCCGCACCGGAGGCTCCGGGTCCGGCGCACTGAAGGCGACCTGTTCACCGCACCGAAGGCGACCTGTTCAGCGCACTGAAGGCGACGGGTTCACCGCACCGAAGGTTTCACCCCCGCCGCGCCGTTCCCCGGCGGGACATCCCGGCAAAGACGCATCAGGCTGTGCATGAAGCACTTGCCACACAATAGTAATTAACCTCAATATTAACCAATTAAAAAAAGAAAGGAACACACCATGGCCTGCAAGTATTCACTTACGGAAAAGAAGACGAATCCGGGCCAGAAGAATTCGCCCAAAAAGTGGTATGCCACCCCGCAAAGCGCCACACCGCTGGCCGACAAGGAGATGACGCGCATCGCCACCAAGAACACCACCCTGGCGCCCATCGAACTGCAAGCGGCCCTCGAGCTGCTGGCCGACTTCATCCCCGACCAGCTGCTGCAGGGACACACCGTCAACCTGCCCGGACTGGGCTACTTCCGCCTGACCTTCAAGAGCAAGGGAGCCGACACGGTGGCGGAGTTCGACCCCAAGGAAATGATTTACGACGCGCGCCCCGTGTTCGTGCCCGACAAGGCCCTGCGCGAGCGCATCAAGTCGAACGTGGAGTTTGAAGACGGCGGCGTGAAGAGCGGCGGCGTGAACTACCGCACGCGCAACGACTACTACGAAGCCACGGGCGAGGGCGGCTCAACGCCCGCGCCCGGCGGAGGCGACGACAGCGGCGAGGACGGCGGTCTCTGAAACCAATGACGAAAGAGGGTGTGCATTCCGCGCGGATGCACACCCTCCGTTCGTTTCCGCGCCCTCTCAGAGGTCGTGGTTCATCAGCCTGTGGCGGGCCAGCTCCTCATACTTCGTGCCCGGCCGGCCATAGTTGGCATAGGGGTGGATGGAGATTCCCCCGCGCGGGGTGAATATGCCCGTCACCTCGATGTACTTGGGGTCCATGAGCCGGATGAGGTCCTTCATGATGATGTTCACGCAGTCCTCGTGGAACGCCCCGTGGCCGCGGAAGCTGAAGAGGTAGAGCTTGAGGCTCTTGCTCTCCACCATGCGCTCGCCGGGCAGGTAGCAGATGCGCATCTCGGCAAAGTCGGGCTGCCCCGTGATGGGGCACAGGCTGGTAAACTCGGGGCAGTTGAAGCGCACCCAGTAGTCGTTCTCGGGATGTTTGTTTTGGAAAGTCTCCAACACCTCGGGCGCATAGTCCTGCCGATAGACGGTGGCGTGGCCCAAGGCTTTCAGGTCGTCAGTTCTCATTGTTCGTTGTTCGTTCTTCGTTCTTCATTCTTCATTAACAGATACTTCTCCAGTCCCTCGCGTCGCAGCTTGCAGGCGGGGCAGTGTCCGCATCCGTCGCCGGCGATGCCGTTGTAGCAGGTCATCGTCTCGCGGCGCACCAGGTCGAACACGCCCAGCTCGTCGGCCAAGGCCCACGTCTCCGCCTTGTCGAGCCACATGAGCGGCGTGTGGATGACCAGCTGCTCGTCCAGCCCCAGGTTGAGCGTCACGTTGAGCGAGCGGATGAACGTGTCGCGGCAGTCGGGATATCCGCTGTAGTCCGTCTGCGACACGCCCGTCACCAGATGGCGGATGCCCCTCTCGCGGGCATAGACGGCGGCAATGCTGAGGAAGAAGAGGTTTCGCCCCGGCACGAAGGTGTTGGGCACCCCGCCCTCGGGCTTCTCGGCGTCCATGGCGAGGGAGGCGTCGGTGAGCGCGTTCCGCCCCAGCGTCCCGATGAAGGAGACGTCCATCACGTCGAGGTCCACGTCGGCCTTGCGTGCGATGGCGCGTGCCAGCTCCACCTCCCCGACGTGCTTCTGTCCGTAGACGAAGCTCAGGGCCTGCACGCGACCGAAGCGCCTCTTCGCCCAGAAGAGGCACGTGGTGGAATCCTGCCCTCCGCTGAATACCACCAAGGCAGTCTCGCCCGCCGTCATAGCTGCTTTACCTTTAGGATGTTATACGACACGTCCGTGTCATAGACATCGCTCCCGTCCACCCGCTTCACATAGCGCACCACGCGGATGGTCACCGGCAGGACGATGACCTCATAGAGCGTCTTGGCCACGGCCTGCACCGCCATCATCTTCACCAGCTCCTCTGCCGGCATCAGTCCGCCGAAGGCTATGGGGAAGAAGATAATCGAGTCGGCGCTCTCGCCCAGCAACGTCGACACCACGGCGCGCAGCGAGAAGTGCCTGCCGCCCGAGGCCACCTTCATGCGGCTCATGACGTAGGCGTTGATGAACGACCCGGCCAGGAAAGCCGCCAGACTGGCAAAGGCTATGCGCGGCGCCAGCCCGAACACGAAGTCGAAGTGTTCCTCGCCCGCCCAGAACGGTGCGGCCGGCAGGGCCACGGCGGCCTTGGCCAGCAGGATGACGAAGAAGTTCATGGCAAAGCCCGCCCAGATGATGAGGCGCGCCTTGCGGAAGCCCCACACTTCGGCAATGCAGTCATTGAGGATGTAAGAGATTGGAAACACGATGAAGCCTGCGGTGATGGAGACGGCGCCCACTTGCACTACCTTGGCCTCTAAGAGATTGGCTGCGATGAGGCAGACACAGAAAAGTATCCCCAACAGCATGAAGGATACGGATACGGTTTGATTCTTCATATTTCTTGTTTTTAACGAGGTGTTCAAGCACTCGGATTAATACTAATCAGTTTAGCGGGCGCAAAGGTAAGAGGTTTCGCCCAAAACGCCAATACCTGCGCATGGTTTTCTTTCAAACCCCGGTCAAAGGTTCTCCAGCCATTTCTTGCCTTTCTTGGTATAAGTCCATGCTGCGAACAGACCAACTACCACAATTCCAATTGTAAATACTAATGCTAACATCATACTTGATTTAATATTCTGTTACCCAGCCATGCAAACATATAAGTCAGCACAATGCCTGCAATCACTGTATAAATGACATACTCCATATTCTCTGTGCTAGAAGAAAAAAACATCGCCACTCCACCGATGACAAGTCCCGTAAAGGTTATCTTTGATAAATCATACAAATATCCAGCCAGTTTCTCCCGGCGCGTTTTATCCCGCTCCTTGGATTCCCTTCTTGCCTCTTGTTGCAATTCCCAATTTCCCATAGCACATTTTTATATCTGCGAAAATAGCAAAAGCCTTTTAATCTACCAACTTCCTATCCGATTTATTGTTCCACCCCGCGCATGGTCAGTGACAGGCGTTTGCGCTCCGTGTCGATGGAGAGCACCTTCACCCGCACATGCTGGTGGATGCCGACCACCTCGGCCGGGTCGGTCACAAAGCGGTCGGCCAGCTGCGACAGGTGCACCAGGCCGTTCTCCTTGATGCCCACGTCCACGAAACAGCCGAAGTTCGTGATGTTCGTCACGATGCCCGGCAGCTCCATCCCTTCGTGCAGGTCGGCCAGCGTATGCACGTCCGGAGCGAAGGAAAACACCCGGATTGTCTGCCTCAGGTCGCGTCCCGGCTTGTCCAGCTCCGCCATGATGTCGGTCAGGGTCGGCATGCCCACAGTGTCCGTCACATAGCGGCTCAGGTCGATTTGCCCGCGCAGGTCTTTGCGGGCTATCAGCTCGTCCACCGTGCAGTGCAGGTCGGAGGCCATGCGCTCCACCAGCGCGTAGCTTTCCGGATGCACCGCCGTGTTGTCCAGCGGATTGTCGCCGTGGGGAATACGCAGGAAGCCCGCGCATTGTTCGAAAGCCTTCGCTCCCATCCGGGGCACCTTCAAGAGGTCGCTCCGCGAAGCAAACGGCCCGTGCTCGGCACGATAGTCCACAATGTTCCGGACCAGTTGGGGCCCCAGGCCGGAGATGTAGGTCAGCAGGTGCCTGCTGGCCGTGTTCACATTCACGCCGACCAGATTCACACAGCTCTCCACCGTCTGGTCCAGCGCCTTCTTCAAGGCAGCCTGATCGACATCGTGCTGATACTGCCCCACTCCGATGGACTTCGGGTCAATCTTCACCAGCTCGGCCAGCGGGTCCATCAAGCGGCGACCGATGGACACAGCCCCGCGCACCGTCACGTCATATTCCGGAAACTCCTCGCGGGCCACCTTCGAGGCCGAATAGACCGAAGCCCCGTCCTCGCTCACCGCAAAGGCCTGCACCGGGCGCGAGAACTGCAACCGCGCCACGAAATCCTCCGTCTCGCGTCCGGCCGTGCCGTTGCCTATGGCTATGGCCTCTATGGCATACTGTTCCACCAGCGCCGTCAGCTTGCGTGCCGCCTGCGACCGTTCGTTGCGCGGCGGATGGGGATAGATGGTCTCGTTATGCAACAGATTGCCCTGCGCGTCCAGACACACCACCTTGCACCCCGTGCGATAGCCGGGGTCGACGGCCAGCACACGCTTCTGTCCCAACGGCGGAGCCAGCAACAGCTGCCGCAAGTTGGCCGCAAACACACGGATGGCCTCCTCGTCGGCACGCCGTTTGCTTTCGGCGGCAAACTCAGTCTCGATGGCGGGTTTCAGCAACCGCTTGCAGGCATCGTCCACCGCCAGGCGCACCTGCTCGCCGCAAGCGTTCTGCCGACGCACATACCTGCGTTCGATCCGCTCGCCGGCCTCCTCGTCGTCCGGCGCAATCGACACCCGCAAGAATCCCTCCGCCTCCCCGCGACGAACGGCCAGCAGCCGGTGCGAGGAGCAACGTTTCAGCGGCGCGGCATAGTCAAAATAGTCGCGATATTTCGCTGCCTCGTCCTCTTTTCCTTTAATCACTCTGGCGGTAATCACAGCCTTGCGGGCAAACCGGGCGCGCATCACGGCGCGGGCCTGCTCGTCCTCGCTCACCTGCTCGGCAATGATGTCGCGCGCACCCTTCAGCGCATCGTCCACATCGGTCACCTCGCCCTTCACAAAAGCCTCGACACGTCGCTGCGGAGACTCGTCGCGCTGCATAAGCAACCACGCAGCCAACGGCTCCAAGCCTTTCCTGCGGGCCGCCTCGGCACGAGTCTTGCGTTTGGGTTTATAAGGCAGATAAAGGTCCTCCAGCTCGGTGGTGTTCCAACAAGCGTCTATGCGGGCACGCAGCTCGGCTGTCAGTTTGCCCTGCTCTCCGATGGCAGTCACAATCGTGGTTTTGCGCTTGGCCAACTCCTTGAGACGTGCGTTGCGGTCGCCCACCTCGCCCACTTTCACCTCGTCGAGTCCTCCCGTCGCCTCTTTCCTATATCGGCTGATAAAGGGGATGGTGGCTCCCTCATCGAGCAGCCTCAGCGTGTTGCGCACTTGCCGACACTCCAGCCCCAGCTCCCCGGCTATGATAGATATGAATTGTTCTTCCATTAATCTGCTTCATTCATCATTCTCTCGACCTCCTCAACCGAAAGCCCCGTAGCCTGCGCAATGAATTCCGGCGCAAAACCCATCTGCTTAAGGTTGCGGACGACATGCAGGTTTGCCTCCGCACGGCCTTTCATAAAACCTTCAATAAAACCTGCCACAAAACCTTCCACAAAGCCTTCCACAAAATCTTCTGCACGACCTTCTGCACGAGCCTCCGCTAGAGCTTCCGCACAGCCTTTCAAACGTTCAAATTCCATAATGCCCAGGCGGTCGCGATAGACTTTGATGCGCTCGTCGTATTTCATACGATCTTCTTTGCTCATGGCGGCGATGTCTGCTATCTGTTCCAAGCGTTTCTCCATGTTCTTCAATACAATATAGACTGTTCTTTCTGTTGATTTCTAGTTTTCAGCCGACTGCTACAGCCATCGCCACTTAGGAGTTCTGCGCCATCAGCCTTTCGACCTCCTCAACCGAAAGCCCCGTGGCCTGCGCGATAAATTCCGGAGCAAGCCCCATCTGCTTAAGGTTGCGAATGACATTCAAATTCGTTTCCGCACGACCTTCCTCAACCCCCTTCAGACGTTCAAATTCCATGACGGCCAGGCGGTCACGATAAACCTTGATGCTCTCGTCGTATTTCATACGATCTTCCTTGCTCATGGCGGCGATGTCCACAATCTGTTCCAAGCGCTGGAACACGGCGTTGCGTGCCTTGAACGGCAATCTCTGTAATGTCTCCATATTCTTCAATACATATATCCAACGTTCAAAATCAGTTTCACACTCGTTTTCCTCTTTGGTGAACGAGGGCAGTTCCAAAAAGATGTAGCGCATCTTGTCGGAGAACTGTTCGTGCGTGTCGCGGTCGGACAAAATGATGTCCGTACGCAATTTATGAGGCAGCTGAGTCAGCTGAAAGTTGAGAAAGAACACGCCATACACGGCCTTCAGGCTGAATTTCCAATCCACTCCCCGCTCTCCCTGACGGGCTATGGCCTGCGACAGGTAATAGATGGTACGCTCGCGGAAGTTCACGTGTTCCCTATTCTGCATTTCCACGATAAACTGTTCGCCGTTCTCATCTGTGCAATAGATGTCGTAGATGAGACTGCGATCTTTTTCATATATCGGTATTAGCTCCTTGTCGAGGAAACGGATGTCTTTCACCCGCCTCTCGCCTTCCAGCAGCGCATTGAGAAAATCAATCAACAAGTCTTTGTTAATCTCTTGACCAAAGATGCGCTTGAACCCGACGTCGGTAAATGGATTGATAAATCTTGCCATAATCTTCCTCTTATTATAGATGTCAATTGCAAAGATAGAAATTTCCGGCTAATTCCCTGCATCCGAAACAGAAGACTAGCGTCCATATCCACAGCTCGGAGGCGGTTTCCGCCAAGGTCTCCGAACATAAAAAGGGCGACCCGATGGCCGCCCCCAAAAATCTGTGATAAATATTCATAAGTGCCGCGTCATCACGACGGGGTGTTTCGTTTGTACTAATTTACCGGTTGAGCTGCGTTTCGCTCTGCTTCCGTAGCATCGCGGACGCAACGGATGTAACCGGGACTACTATCTTCATTAGCACTAGTCGTTATGAATCCACCAGTATTATAATAGAATATTTCACGACCACGTAGCGTAAATTGCGTTCTTGAATAGGTATTTTCATTATCAAGCAGCAAGCCGCTTACTGTTGACATCACCATCAATTCATTTAAGCTGGGGGTTCGCCAATAGCCTATCTGGCTTTTATCGCCATTCTCATAATAAGACGAACACGGGTCGCCACCCTCTCCTGAATAGTTCCAATCAAAAGTAGCACCATATCCAACACCGTTCCTCGTGTATTCAGCCTTATTGGCATAAGTCCCTAACGGAATAGAAGGAACATTATTCCTTACATACAAATTACTTTCAGCTACAACAAAAGCTTTAGGCAACATCATTTCTTCTGCATCCTTCTCATTATGTGGCTCGTATGGACCATATTGCTGCGTTTCGCTACTACGGAAAATGTCCGCAACCAAACGATCGCCAAAATCAAACAAATAGTTATCTCCGCCATTAATAGTCTTTACTTGGTCATATACAGGTCCTGCCCAAGCATCCCGGTTCACCAAACGAACATCATCATCTCCAGTTGCTTCGTCAACAATTTTCTGATTAGGCAAATTACGCACACAACGCACCATTGCCGAACGAGGAGCCTGCGCACCATAAGCACCTATTTCAGCAGCCCAATACAATGAATAAGCAAGATCCGGATTGTCATCAATCGAAGTATTCGTATAATACAATACACCTTGATCCATGTAATCACCGGGATATGCACCAGTCATGGTAGAAGCATCCCCTGTAAATAAACGAGTTTCAGCAGGCAATGCGTTCTTACCAATGCCCATGCGCAAATATTGCGAAAGGGCAGGCAGATACCAACGAACTTCTGTCGCATCAATTATCCCATCGCCGTTCAGGTCACGGTTACGCGACATGCAGGCATAGTAAGCATATGCAGTCTGGGCATTCCAATTGTTACCCCAACGGTTGTTTCCGGTCGAATTGTCATCCGTATAACCTACATGAGCAAAATTAATGTAAGCGTTCCAATTCTTCGATGTCCACTGGTTATCATTTACATTATCATTATTGGGCAATATACCCATGTTTTTCAGCATGTTATCGCGACCTTTTGATTGGTCGGCAGAAACAGCTATACCATCTGAAACATAATGCGGTTCGCTACTAGTGCCTTCATTATGTTGCTGACTAAAAGATGAGATCACTCCCGTTTCGTCGTAAGTCTCAATGCCCAATGCATTATAGTAATACGCCGCATCGGGATTATAGAACGTCTCAATAGCGCGTTGCGTGATGTAGGTCTGCGCTTGGGAATACGTACTGTTCGAGTCTTCGCTTATCTTCATATCGCTTGCTATCATCATCGTACGCGAATCTTGACGTGCAAACTTGTCCCATGCCACTTTGTTCCCATTCAAGTCTTTTGTATAAAAATACTCATCAAGGAAAATAGTGAAACGCGCCACATAATCGCCATTACTCTCTTGTTCCACAACCAGACCATCAACCTCCGGTTTGCTAGTCCCGTCCTGATACAGCTTATAAACAGCCTCACCCATCATACGGCAAACTTCATAGGGAGAATACAGCTGATTGCTAGTTTGTCCCGGATAGAGGGATATGGTTCCGTCGGCACTTTGCGGATAGAACTCTATCCACTTATAATCAATGCCAGCCATGTCGGCTTCTTCGCCTTGCCCGTCCGGAGAGTAAGGCAACACCACCTTGTCAGCTTCCAGATTCATCGGTGTGTGGATTACCAAACGAAATTGATTGGCTATGTCTCCTTTAACCTTACTTTCGTCTGACGCAGAAACATCAGGGTTCAATTCTTTCACTTTATTCAAGATGTCAGACAAGTTATATTCTACAAACACTTGCTCGAAGTGAGCATCCAAATTAAAGATCTTCGCTCCGGTGCCCATCTCTATAACATCGCCTTCCGCACCATTTTGGTATTCGTCCTCTTCTCTTTCAGCCTCGACCCTAATTTTGTCCAGGCCCTGCACAGACACCTTATATGTATAGATACAGTTACGCTCCACGGAGAAATCGTCCATACTGCCCTTGGCACTAAAGTCGCCCAAGTGGATGATGTATTCCACATTGCCATAACGTTGCAAATTGCCGTCGTTGTCTTTTTCAGTGCAAACACCGCTTATGACGACATACGTACCATTGTCGGGAGCATACGTCCAATCTTTGTCAGAGCCTTGGCCCGTGAAGCTTTCGCGGTCGTTATAGTTTTGCGCACCCGTTTTTTTAGCCTTCTGGATGTTTTCCGGAATAAATACGGAGAAATCAGCCACATTGTCTTCGCCTGCGCCTGCAATATTTACCGGATTGGCATCATACGTCGCAGAAGTCAATATAGCATTGCCTTCCTCGTCCATCACATAGCCTTTCGTGGCGATGTTACAGAAAGTGTAATTACTTGGTTCGAAAGTCACGGTCTTAGTACTCGTTGCATATAGCGTCGTAATCTCAAACTTAATTTGGGAAACCAGACGCTTCAATTGAATGGTACTGCTTGGAGTTCCATTAGTCACTTGAATTACTCCGGAGCCGGACAATGGCATATATTGTGTAGAAAACGAGGGATAAGTCTTTCTCTCAATCGTCCCAGAGGCCAGCGCATATACGGTTTCTTTAAACTTAGCCAACCCTTCACGTGCTGCATTATCAATAGTAGTAAGCGTATTGCTATCCCAATATCCGGTTCGAGTAATGTTACCGACAGCATAAACTGTCTGCGAACCTTCATATAAGGTTACATCATGTGCTGTGTAATATTGTCCTTGCGCACCCGAAGTTCCAACGGTTAAAGTACCGTCGTCCGTCAACATCTGCTGCGGATCTCCCAACAAGTTATTTCCCGAAAACACATAGAGCCGCGCGCCATACATTCCCGAATAACTATTATCCGCCCTTGTCACTTCCACCTGCATGGATTTGGGGATGCCGAACTGCAAGTCCACCTTGACGGGCTTATTCACATCTGCGCCTGCCGTGCCGGAAGTCAAGTCATCTTGGCAGGAAGCGATTCCTATGGCGCAAAGCACCAATAGGATGTAATATCTTATCTTTCTCATAATAACTGTTTTTATTCAAATGGTGGAACTGTAATCTCTTTCTCACCCCAAGGAATGACCACAATCTCAAGGTTGGTCACCACGGGTTCAAGAAGACTCTCTATCGTCCCCGTCACCTTCAGTTGCGTGTTGCGGGCGATGGAGGCGAGCGGCGTGCCGTCTACCATGATGGGTGCAGCCGCATAGTCGCTACCGCCGTTCAGCGCGATGGTGTATGCGCCTTCGACTGCGTTGGATTCATAGAAGTAATAGGTGAATGTCTGTGTCTGGCCTTCACCGCTGGCTGCCAGGGTGGCATTCGGATTGAAAGACTTTGCCTCATAGCCGGGTGTCAGAGTTGCTTGGTCGGGGAAGAGGCGGGTTTGGTCGGCAAAGAATTGGCCAAAAGTAATCTGGTTCAACGCGAACGTTTCGCCCGTGTTGTTGGTCAGCGTCAGTTCCATCTTCGCCACGGCGCGGGTAATAGGAATCTCAATGTCTTGGTCCTCCGTACCGGTTATTTCTTTTGTCGCCATTCCGGCTATGGGAAGGCCTTTTGCCTCAATATCGGCAGCCGTCGCGGGGAAGTAGGTGCGGTTAGCGTCGTTGATGACCTTGCCTAACAAGGCTGCTTTCTCGGTGTCGCCAAAATCTTTACCTGCGGCGGGTTTGTCCAATCCGGTGAGGCCCACGCTGGCCTCGTTGGCTATCACGTAGAACTCCTTGTTGCCTGCGGGCAGGGCCAAGATGGTGAGCGTCTTTTGCAGCACGGGTTGCGGCGTCTCGTTGGAAAAGTCGCGCAGCTCGTTCACGTCCACAATACCCTTGTCCGTGTCCACGATGATGACACGCAATGTCTTGATGCCTTCGCCCGCCTCGCCCTGCACGGTCGAGCCGTCTTGACCGGAAGCACGTGTGTCAAACACCAGATTCACCGTGGCGGTGTCTTTGCTTGTGTCTGCATAGTCATCCTTGATGCAGGACGACAGGCCCGCCGTCAGCAGCACGGCGAGCAGCAGGCTTATATGTTGTATCGTCTTTTTCATATTTCAGTCTCCATGATATATTGGTTAGTTCCACTCCGGTTTGCCACCCACAATGACCCATTCGGGCAGCTCGATGTCGACGCCCACATTGTGGAAGTTGATGGCGATGGGCAACGTGGCTTCCTGCTTGGTCACGTCGATTTCATCGTCGTAATACTGCAAATAGTTGTAGACGTTGCCGCGAACCAATTCCTCGCCCGTCGATGTGTCGGTGAGCACCAGCTCATGGTTGCAGAGGCCGGAAGAGAGGTCGCTGCCGTCGTCCATGCGGAAGAGGGCGAGGTCGTCGGTGCGATAGCAGTTCGCCGCCGCGTCCCACACTAGGTCGGGATAGATGGTGCCTTTCTCGGTGGGATGCACGTCGTTGTTGAAAGAGGTCCGGGCGTTCGAGTTCTCGAAGCTCAGTTGGTAGATGCCCTCGTTGGCGCGCGTCGGGGCGGGCAGTCCGTGGATTTCCACTTCCACGTTGATGTGGGAGCTGAAGAGCTGCACCGTGTCGCGATACATCACGCCGTTGCCGCCGGGCACGGTAAATTCTTTCTGACCCAGGTAATTGTGGTCGTGGGCGGTCACCTGTTCGCCACTGCCCCAATTCGGGTGCTGGATGAAGATGTCGTCGAAGCTCGTCGCGTTGAGGTTCACCACCTCCGTGGCGTCAAACGCGTTGCCCACGGCCACCACTTTGTAGCGGCGTCCGGTAGGGAGACGGAACGACGGTTTGGCGGAAAAGCTGGAAAGTTCGTCCTGATTGTATTGACGGGTGCCTTGAAGATGCCCGTCTTCATCGAAAACATACAGGTCTACCTTGCTCATATATCGATAAAGTACATCCGTATCGCCGTCCGCCAAATATTCGAAGTAGATGGTCACGTTGTCGCAATCATCGTAGTCTTCCTTGATACAACTTGCCGCCAGGACGAGCGCGGCAAGCATCAACATTATGTTCTTTAGTTTTCTCATATACTCATCCTTATGATTTATAAACTGTATGTTCCTTTGTCCGATAGACAAATAAAATTTAGGAAGATAGTCCGGCAGGGCGGGATGAACAGCCCCGCCGGACTTATTAGTTCTTAATTGTTTGGAATTAGTTCCATTCTACAGAACCACTTACAATTGTATAAGCCTTAACAGTTACGATAGCATATACATGATAATCTTCCGCACCTTCCCAACTGTCGCCGATGGCCTCATCAGGAATTTCTAGAGACTTCACTTGGTAGATGTAACCAGCAGGGAAGTTCTTAATAACCATGTAATCGGCCGCATCAGGATCTGTTGCGTTTGTCACACCAAAATCTTTTATAGCGGCGGCATTGCCTGCATAAGTTGCATCAAGCTTGTAGTTCTTCACGGTTGCATAACCAAGTTTGTCTGTGTTGCCCCAGACAACACCTGCGTATTGAGCTTTAGAAGTATCGATAGTAATGTTGCTGAAACAAACTTTCAAAATAGGAAGCTGGCCGCCTGCGATGTTATAAGCATAGCATTGCCCGTTTGCAGGCCATATCGGAGTTTTTGTATCTTCGCTATATTCAGTGAAAGCTTCACCTATAGGCGCAGCCATCAAGTTAGTTGCATCCCATTTTTCAACTTGAGTGACTCCGTTAACACCATCCAAAATCACACCGTCGATATTGATTGTAGCAAACATACATTCTTTGTTTTCGGTATCAACGTGAGCGATGCCGCCAAACTCCAAGCGGGCCATGGTGTGATCGGGTTCCAAAAGCACTTCATACTCTTTTACCTCATCACCATCAATATCACCCTTGTCTGTGAATTTAGTAGAAGCATCATACAGAGGTTCAGCCAAATCCGCGCTCATAAACTCTTCAGCCGTCCAACCGCTAGCTTTATCTGTGTTGATAAACACTTCCATCTTAGACGGGTTGCGGACACCTACAAACTCGTAATCTTCTACGGCTTGTAACAAATCAGCTCGGTTTTCGATGCCTTCATCACCAATTGTAAACGTTACAGTTGTCGGAGGTGTAACTGTTTGAGAAGTCAACACCAACTTGATAGAGTTCAGCGTCACTTCTTCGGTCGTTTCCGTGAAATCACTGGGGTTAATAGCACGGCTCAAAGTCGGCTCACTAATCTTTACACTTACATTTGCAAGACCTTCAACGCCACCATTGTTACCATTGAAGTCCTCATCATTACTACAAGCAGCAAACGCGAGCGCAGCTGCTGAGAACATAATCAAACTTTTCAGTTTCATAATCTCTAAAATTTTAAATTAAACAATCAGTTATTTGTATTTAAGTTCTTACGTTTCGTTGTAGGGGCGGACCGATGTGTCCGCCCGAATGCGCAGCCCCAACCAAGAGCCCCACCCAAACCCTGCGGCCCCACCCAAACCCTCCCCCGAAGGGAGGGCTTTAAGGCCATTCGGACAGGTCCTCCCCCTTCGGGGGGAGTCAGAGGGGGCCGGGGTGTTGTGTTTACAGTTGCTCCATCACCTTCAGCACCTGCTCCAGGTTCGTCTTGGCGTCGGTATTGCCTTCGCGGGCGGCCTCTTCCAAGGTGGTTTTGGCCTTCTGGTACTCGCCTGCCTCGGCGTAGGCCACGCCGAGGGTGTTCTTCGCGGCGGCATCCAGCGTCTTGCCTTCAAGCAATGCGATGGCGGCGCGGGCATCTTTCTGCGCGAGACAGGTTGCGGCGGCGTTGCCCAGGGCAACCGGGTCGTTCGGATAGGTGCGGGCGGCGATTTCCATCACCTCGCGATATTCCTT
>CALUJS010000016.1 GCA_944321015.1 uncultured Phocaeicola sp.
GCTAACTATCTGATATAACCTCCTTAATATCAATGGTGATTAAAAAGTTCTGTTTTTAAGGGAAACTTCGCAACTTTTGAACCGTAGCCAAAACAAAGCAACAGTAGATGTCTGCGTAATATGTTTATACCTTAATTCATATTCTCTTCATCTAAGAGAATGCAAGGTTATAAATATTAGCGTGGGCTTCTGCGTTGCTCGTTTAGCTACGGTGGGCAATGCGAAGGCCTTGATGTGCGGGACGAGTAATAAGTACAGATTCCCGCGCTTTCTTTTTATATCCTAATCCCTAAATGCTAATTTATAAAACCTTCCTGCATTGGGAATCTACAGGAACATATTTTCAGCCAAATGAATGGAATATATAAGCTTACAACACTCCCTTTCAGTAAAGCACTAGGAAGAACCACAAACAATCATAACATAACTTCTTAATATCAATATTATGAAATCAACGCTAGTTTTTATTATTATCGTACTCGTCGCATTTACCTCATGCCGCGAGAATGAATTGGCAAAAAAAGCCGATGGAACTTGGTATATGGTATTAGACATGAAAAATGACGAAGGAACACCATATACAGAAGAACGCATTTATACATTTAATTATGACGAGAATGCTGATGTGTTCGGAGGAACATTTACGGAACAAAACATTGATACTATGCCAGAGGAAGAAATCGATGATTTTATTATAAGCTATACCTCCACGACTACCATAAATGGCAATTGGGAAGTTATAGCAGGAGGCTTGTATCTGACTTATAATCTATCCTCACTAGAAGTATCAATTGACGACATAGATATAAAACTATCTGACGATCTTGATTTGCTAACATATATGAGTTACACAGAATTGGCAATGGGTAATGCTTTGTTAGGACAAGATTTAATAAATGAGAAAGCAATAGCAAAAGATCTTCGTAAAGGCATCTATCAAGATGCTTATGAGTTATATGAAGCAAATAACTACTTATCTGAAAATAATAATTATTGCTATACCGATTTAACAATTGAAGATGATATAATGGTTTTTACAGGAGAAGAAGGAACAGCTGTTTTAAAAAAGCTCCTTCCAACCACTTCGGAATATGAGGAAGAGAATCACAATGGAAATCAAGATGATGATTATGTTACAAATACAGACATGAAGGGTACAAAAAATTACCATGGGTATATAAATAAAAATTTAGAAGTGACTGTTACTCACACCTTTAAAAAACCAAATAAAGGTATACAAGAAGTATATGGATACTATTATTATCATAAAAATGGAGAAAACCATATAATCCTAAAAGGAAATTACAACCCATCAACCCAAAGGTTAAACTTAACGGAGTATTATGACGATGGCACTCCTAATTGCAAAATTTCCGCATTAAAAGAATCAGAAGGATTCAATGGTAAATTCACTACACCACAAGGAAAAGAAATGACATTCTCTATTTCATTATATAATTAACCATTTAACAACATCAATTATCATGGAAGCAACAAAGAAATGCCCTTATTGCGGAGAAGAAATCATGGCAACAGCAAAAAAGTGCAAACATTGTGGTGAATGGCTGGAAACGCAACCGCCTATTCCACCTCAGCCACCAATAACAACCTTAAAAGAATCATCTCCAAATAAAGAAACAGAAGAAGAGCCTCTTAGCTTCTTCGAATATTATCTAGATAATGCATGGAACAGTGAAGAAGCAGGTTCGTGGAAACCAAAATTCGATTTCTCTGGCACAATGCCTAGAAAACAATTTTGGATTGCCAGCTTTTTTATATCACTTATTTATGGTAGCCTTTATACATTTTTCATGGTGGTAGCAAGTTTACATACAGGTTTCTCTTTCTTTAAAATATTTATATACCTAGCTTTTATAGGATATATCATAAAAACTGTAGAGATGCAAATACGACGTCTCCGAGACACTAACACAAGTCCATGGTTTGTAATTCTTAGCTTTATTCCGTTTCTAAATCTCGTACCAATTATAATGTTTCTTCAAAAAGGTTCAGAAGATAAAAAAACAGTATGGCAAAAGAAGGATTCTATAGGTCTTATCGCTCTGTTTATTTTTATTGCTTCAATGTTTTTCATTGCAAGCTTCTTATAAAATATAAATCCAAGTCGGTCATTCGAGATGATACTTCTCTATATTCTAATGACCGGCTTAGAATAAACCTTTCAAGAAAATAAACCAGATCCAGCATAAGCTAAAGTAAACTAAAGCTCAAAATCAGATGAAATATATCAGTAATCAATAATTTACGTCTGAGCTCCAATCTCGACCATTTCCACTAAAAAACTGATTATAGCCCCAAATCTTTCATGAAATGAGGATGTGTTGTAATGAGCGATACACCCTCTTTTTTATTTTGTATTGCCAGTTGACCCGTGACTGGGATGTCACTGTCTTCCTCCACCTTGCCGCTACGCTCCATGGACGGAGGAAGGCGGTAGAGGAGTTGCACTTCTAACTTGACGGTCGTGTTGACTCTACCATGAATAAGGAGGAATACAAAATCCGGCAAGAAATGGCCGGAGAAGTTATAACGAAAGAGCCGAGGTGATTGCCCCGGCTCTTTCGTAATATTATATATAGGTCAATGCGCCTCCAGCCAGTTGGCGCCCCAGCCGCAGTCGGCTTCCAGGGGGACGCGCAGCGGATAGGCTCCCTGCATCTCCTCGATGACTATCTGCTGCACGCGCTCCCGTTCCTCGGGCAGGACACTGAAGTTGAGTTCGTCGTGCACCTGGAGAATCATCTTCGAGCGGATGCCCTCCTGCATGAAGCGGCGATAGATGCGCGTCATGGCCACCTTGATGATGTCGGCTGCACTACCCTGAATGGGCGCGTTGATGGCATTCCGCTCGGCATAGCCGCGCACCACGGAGTTGTGCGAATGGATGTCGGGCAGGTAGCGCTTGCGCTTCGAGATGGTCTCCACGTAGCCCAGGCGGCGGGCCTCCTCGATGCTGTGTTCCATGTAGGCCTTCACGTGCGGATAGGTGCGGAAGTACTCGTCGATGAGCGCCTTGGCTTCGCGACGGTCCACGCCCATGCGCTCGGCCAGACCGAAGGCCGATATGCCGTAGATGATGCCGAAGTTGGCCGTCTTGGCCTTGGTGCGCTCGGTGCGGGTCACTTCGGCGATGGGCTTCTTGTAAATCTTTGCGGCGGTGGCGGCGTGGATGTCGTGCCCCTCGCGGAAGGCTTCGAGCATGTGCGGGTCGCCGCTCAGGTGGGCCATGATGCGCAGCTCGATTTGGGAGTAGTCGGCCGAGAAGAACTCGCATCCGTCGTCGGGGATGAACGCTTTGCGTATCTCCTTGCCGTCCTCGTTGCGCACGGGGATGTTCTGCAAGTTCGGGTTGCTCGAACTGAGGCGGCCCGTGGCCGTCACCGTCTGATTGAACGAGGTGTGGATGCGGCCCGTGCGGGGATTGACCAGCGCGGGCAGAGCGTCGATGTAGGTGCTCAGCAGCTTGCGCAGGCCGCGATAGTCGAGTATCTTTTCCACGATGGGGTGTTTCGTCTTCAGGCTTTCGAGCACCTCCTCGGAGGTGACGTACTGGCCTTTGCTCTTGGTCTTCTTGGCCTTGTCGCTGATGCGCAGCTTGTCGAAGAGCACCTCGCCCACCTGCTTGGGGGAGGCGATGTTGAACTCCTCGCCGGCCAATTGGTAGACCTCCTGCTCAATCTGCTTCATGCGGGCGGTGAAGTGCTCCGATGTCTGGCGCAGGGCCTCGGGGTCGATGCGCACGCCGTTGCGCTCCATATAGGCCAACACGGGCACGAGCGGCATTTCTATCTCCTCGAACAGGCGGCGGGCGTCGTGCTCGTCGAGCTCGCGCTCAAGCACGTGCTTCAGCTTGAGGGTGACGTCGGCGTCCTCGCAGGCGTAGCGGTAGACCTCGGCGGGGGTCAGGTCGCGCATGTTCTTCTGCTTGCGTCCTTTCGGGCCGATGAGCTCCTCGATGTGGATGGGCTCGTATTTGAGGTAGATTTCGGCCAGATAGTCCATGCCGTGGCGCAGCTCGGGCTGGAGCACATAGTGGGCCACCATGGTGTCGAACAGCGGACCGCGCACCTCGGCTCCGTAGTGTCCCAGCACAAGGATGTCGTACTTGATGTTCTGGCCCACCTTGAGGCAGTCCTCGCGGGCATAGGCGGGCTTGAACTCGTCGACGATGCGCTGCGCCTCGTCGCGGTCGGGCGGCACGGGGACGTAGTAGGCCTCGTTCTCGGCAAAGCTGAAGCTCATGCCCACCAGCTCGGCCTGCATGGCTTCGGTGCCGGTCGTCTCGGTGTCCATGCTGAACGAGGGGACGGACATCAGGCGGTCGGCGAGGGCCCGGCGGTCGGCTTCGGTCTCGACCAGATGGTAGCGGCAGGGCAGGTCGTCCAGCCGGGCGAGACGGGCGGGGGCGGCCTCTTCCTCCGGCTGCGGGGCGGAGTCGAAGGCGGCGAACAGCGAGCCCTGCTCGGGAGCGGAGGCGGGCTTGTCTTTCTTGAAGACGCGGTCGATGAGGCTGCGGAACTCCAGGTCCTCGAACATGGCGCGCAGGGCATCCTCGTCGGGCTGTTCGCGGCGCAGGGCGTCCATGTCGAGCTCGATGGGGACATCGGTCTTGATGGTGGCCAGGAAGCGCGAGAAGCGTATCTGCCCGGCGTTCTCCTCCACCTTCTTGCGCAGGGCGCCTTTCAGGCGGTCGGTGCCGGAGAGGAGGTTGTCGATGCTGCCGAACTCGGCGATGAGCTTCTGCGCGGTCTTCTCGCCCACGCCGGGACAGCCGGGAATGTTGTCCGAGCTGTCGCCCATCAGGCCCAGCAGGTCGATGACCTGGGCGGGCGTGTCGATGCCGAACTTCTCCTTCACCTCCTCCACGCCCAGCGTGTCGAACTCCTTGTCGCCGTGGCGCGGTCGATACATGAACACGTGCGGCCCCACGAGCTGGCCGTAGTCCTTGTCGGGGGTCATCATGTAGGTATCGATGCCCAGCTCTCCGGCCCGGGTGGCGAGCGTGCCTATCACGTCGTCGGCCTCATAGCCCGGCACTTCGAGGATGGGGATGCGGTAGGCGCGGATGATGTCCTTGATGACGGGCACCGACCAGCGGATGGCCTCGGGCGTCTCCTCGCGCTGGGCCTTGTAGCCGGCATAGGCCTCGTGGCGGAAGGTGGGACCTGCGGGGTCGAAGGCCACGCCGATGTGGGTGGGCGACTGGCGGCGGAGCACGTCCTCAAGGGTGTTGACAAAGCCCAGTATGGCCGACGTGTTCTGCCCCTTGGAGTTGATGCGGGGAGCCTTGATGAAGGCGTAGTAGGCGCGGTAGATGAGCGCGTAGGCATCGAGTAAAAATAGTCTTTCCATCTGTATTCTTATAAATTCAGGGTAAAAGTACGAAAAAAAGCGTGTCCCGTTCCCCGTTTATTATTACTTTTGCGGCTGAAATCGTGCATTTATGGAGAAGACAGCAGTAATCAGACGTCCGATAGAACAAGAAATGACCACCCTCCGCGAGGTGTTCGACGCATCCCTGCAGACAGCCAACCCCCTGCTTCGCGAAGTGCTGGGCTACATACGCCGGCGCAACGGGAAGATGATGCGCCCCATGCTCACCATGCTCGCGGCCAAGAGCTTCGGAGCCCTCTCGGCGGACGTCTATCATGCTGCGGCCACGATGGAGATGCTCCACACCGCAAGTCTCGTCCACGACGACGTGGTGGACGAGAGCGGCGAACGGCGCGGACAGCCCTCGGTCAACGCGGCCTACAACAACAAAATCGCCGTGCTCGTGGGCGACTATCTGCTATCCACCGCCCTGTGGCACGCCTCGCTCACGCGCAACCCCGACATCGTGCAGGCCGTCTCACGTCTGGGCCAGGAACTCTCGGAGGGCGAGATTCTGCAACTCTCCAACATCGGCAATGCCGACCTCTCGGAAACGACCTACTACGAAATCATCCGCAAGAAGACGGCCGCCCTCTTTGCCACCTGCGCGCAGCTCGGAGCCATGGCGGCGGGAGCCGGGCCGGAAGCCGTCGAGCGCTTCCGCCTCTTCGGCGAACGCGTGGGCATCTGCTTCCAAATCAAAGACGACATCTTCGACTACTACGACAGCCCCGAGCTGGGCAAGCCCACGGGCAAGGACATGCTCGAGGGGAAGCTCACCCTGCCCGCCATCCACGCCGTCAACACGTGTGGCGACGACACCGTCCGCGAGCTGGTGCGCAAGGTGAAGGAAGGGCGCGTGTCGGCCGACGAGATTGCCCGCCTCATCGCCTTCACCAAGGAGCACGGCGGCATCGACTACGCCCGCCGGGCCATGCAGCGACACTACGAGGAGGCCCTCGCCCTGGTGCGCGACGTGCGCGACGAGGCCGTCCGGGCCGCACTCGAGGCCTATGCCGCCTACGCGGTGGAGCGCACAAAGTGAGAATCCATTCCGACATCCATATCTGAAACGCGACAGGCCTCCGGGCCTGTTTTTTTGTCCCCAGAGGCGAAGAAACCGCCGCCGGGCTTGCGAGTGTGGCGGAATCGGCCTACCTTTGCCCTCAGTCAGATGTACGTCCGAAGCATCGTCAGACGTACATCTCCCATATCATCAGATGTACGTCTCCCGCATCGAGAGATGTACGTCTGACCGGGGTGAAGACCCGTGCGGACGAAACGATGACGCCCGGCCGTTCGCGGGATGAACAGCCGGGCGTAGAACCTAAAGACACAAGACATGGCACGTTACAGATTGACCAGAAAGAAGAACAGGCTGAACCGCGCGAAGGACGGCCTGTGGTATGCCGAGCCGACGCCCGGAAGGGCCATGCGGGCAAGGACCGTCTGCCGCCTGGCGACGAAGAATCTCACCCTCTCGGCCGGCGAGTTGGAGCTGGGGCTGGAGGCCCTGGGCGACTGCCTGCCCGACCTGCTGGCGCAGGGCAACCTCGTCAGCCTGGGCCGGCTGGGCACGCTGCGGCTGGAGTTCGGCAGCGAGGGAGTGGCCGAGCCCGAAGACTTCAGCGCGCGCCACATCAGGCGTCCGCGCGTCGTGTTCCAACCCTCGAAGGAGTTCACGCGGAACGTCATGCGCGGAGTGCGCTACGAGGCCGACGGACTGACGGCCGACGGTCTCTCCTTCGGCTCGGTGGAATCGTTCAGGGAGTGGCAGCGGGGAACAGACGCCGCAGCCACCGGCCCCCAATCATGAAGGCGATGCCCGCCGCGACGAACGGGATGCTGAGCCACTGCCCCATGTCGAGCGCCATGCCCTCCTCGAAGTCCACCTGACGCTCCTTGAGGAACTCGATGAAGAAGCGGAAGGCGAAGGCCAGCGTCAGCGTCAGCCCGAAGAAGAAGCCCGAGCCCATCTTGCGGCTGAACCGGTGGCTGAGCGCCCACTGCAGGGCGAAGACGGCAAAGTAGAACAACGCCTCGTAGAGCTGGGCCGGATGGCGGGCGAAGTCCTCGCCGTTGCGCACGAAGATGAAGCCCCAGGGCACGTCGGTGGGGAAGCCCACGATTTCGGAGTTCATCAGGTTGCCCAGGCGGATGAAGCAGCCCGTCAGGGGCACGCCCACCGCGAGGCAGTCGAGCACGAAGAGCGTGCTGACCTTCGTGCGGCGGATGTAGAAGACGAGGGCGATGAACACGCCGATGATGCCGCCGTGGCTGGCCAGGCCCTCGTAGCCGGTGAACACCCATCCCGAGGCCGTGTGGCGGAAGGGGAGAATCATCTCCAGCGGGTGGGCCAGGAAGTATTCCGGCTGGTAGAAGAGGCAGTGCCCCAGGCGCGCCCCGATGAGCACGCCGAAGAAGCAGTAGAGGAACAGCGGCTCGAACAGTTCCTGACGGACGCCCTGGCGGCGGTAGAGGTGCTGCACGATGAAGTAGGCCAGGGCGAGGCCAATCATCCAGCAGAGGGAGTAGAAACGGATGTGGAGGCTGCCAACGGAGAACAGCTCGACGGGCGGGTTCCAGGTGATGAATGACAACATGGGCGCGGGGGTGTTTAGACGTTGAAACGGAAGTGCATGATGTCGCCGTCCTGCACCACATAATCCTTGCCCTCGACGTTGAGCCGTCCCGCCTCGCGCACGGCGGCCTCGGAACCGTAGGCGATGTAGTCCTCGTACTTGATGACCTCGGCGCGGATGAATCCCTTCTCGAAGTCGGTGTGGATGACGCCGGCGCACTGGGGCGCCTTCCAGCCCTTGCGGAAGGTCCAGGCCTTGACCTCCATCTCGCCCGCGGTGATGAACGTCTCGAGGTCGAGCAGGCGGTAGGCCGCCTTGATGAGCCGGCTCACTCCCGACTCCTCGAGTCCCAGCTCGGCGAGGAACATCTGGCGCTCGTCGTAGGTCTCCAGCTCGGCAATCTCCGATTCAATCTTGGCCGCCACGACGAGCAGGTCGGCTCCCTCCTCGCGTATGGCCTCGCGCACCTGCTCCACATATTTGTTGCCGGTCACGGCGCTGGCCTCGTCGACGTTGCACACGTAGAGCACGGGCTTCGACGTCAGCAGGAAGAGGTCGTGGGCGGCGCGCTGTTCGTCCTTGCTCTCGAACTGCACGGTGCGTGCCGACTTGCCCTGCTCGAGCGCCTCCTTGTAGCGCAGGAGGACGTCGTAGAGCAGCTTGGCCTGCTTGTCGCCGCCGGTCTGCGCCTGCTTCTGCACGCGCTGTATGCGTGCCTCGATGGTCTCGAGGTCCTTCAGCTGAAGCTCGGTGTCGATGATTTCCTTGTCGCGCACGGGGTCGACGGTGCCGTCCACGTGGGTCACGTTGTCATCGTCGAAGCAGCGGAGGACGTGCAGTATGGCGTCCGTCTCGCGGATATTGGCCAGGAACTTGTTGCCCAGGCCCTCGCCCTTGCTGGCTCCCTTCACCAGTCCGGCAATGTCGACAATCTCGACCGTTGTGGGCACGATGCGCCCGGGGTGAACCAGCTCGGCGAGCTTCGTGAGCCGCTCGTCGGGCACGGTGATGACGCCCACGTTGGGCTCGATGGTGCAGAAGGGGAAGTTGGCCGCCTGGGCCTTCGCGTTGGATAAGCAGTTGAAGAGGGTCGACTTGCCCACGTTGGGCAGACCCACTATTCCACATTGTAATGCCATAGTTTATGATGTAGTATTGTTATTGTCGGTAATTACGGCGCAAAAGTACGTATTTTTACCGAGCGGACGCACGGGCGGGATATAAAAAAAGGCCGCAACCCCGCCTTGCGGCAGAGATTGCGGCTTTCGGCCGGGTGGGGCCTGCTTTATTTCTTTTCCTCGAGTTCCACTGTGATTTCCTCCCAGCTGTCGCCTGCTTTGTAGGATTCGTGCATGTAGAGCTTACCGTCGGAGAAGGTCACGGTGAACGAGCCTTCGCCGTCAACGAAGCCTCCGGCCTGGATTACGCCTTTGCCCTTGTCCTTCCAGCTCCAGCTGAAGGCTTCCATGTCGCCGTCGCTATAGGTCTGGAGGAACGTCCCCGATTTGGAGAACATGATTTCGGCGAGCGATTCGGGGTCGTCGGCGGGAGTGAAGGTGATGTCGTAGTCGCCTTCGTAGGGGTCGTAGCCCTTGTCATGCGTCTTCACCACCCGCCACGTGCGGCAGAGGGAGTTGGTCTTGTTGTCGTCGCCCATGGTCTCGGCCTTCTCGGTGGTGTATTCCGTCGTGGCTCCGTCGACCGAGATGGCGATGCTTTCTATTTCTCCGTTGTCGCCCGCCTTCAGCTGGATGGTGCCGAAGCCTTCCAGATTGAACGTGCCTTCGCTCACCTGGGTGTAGGTGCCGTAGGTCAGGTTGCCGCTCGTGGTGGCGCGGCTGGCAGGCGCGCTTTTGAAGATGAAGGTTTGCTTGGCCGAGGCAATGTAGGAAGAATAGCCTTTGGACGTCACGATGTAGTCGCCGCTCGCTCCAAGCTCGATGCTCTCATACGGCGAGTCGGAAGCCGTGATTTCATACTTTCCGCTTACGGATTCATACTGCGGCGGGGTCATCACCGGACCGTCGCCATCGTTGTCGTCGCTACACGAAGTGAACAAAAAGGGAGCAGCCAGGGCGGCTATTCCCCCCCCATTAAGACTTTTTTACAGAGCGTTTTCATGTGTTTATTGTGTTTAGTTATTAAATAAGTGTCTGTTTGGAACGGCAAAATTATAAGTTATGGGACTGCCGTGTATCTGTCTGCGAGTTAATTATTCCTAATACCGTCCGGTGCCGAAGGGCGTGCGCGGATACGAAAAAGGGCCGCAGCCTCCGCTTTGCGGCAGAGATTGCGGCCCGTGTTCCGGCAAGATTATTTCACCTCGATGCACTTTGCATGTTCGGTCTTTTCTTGTTTCGGCTGTTTGGGAAGGTCAACGGACAGAACGCCGTGCTCCACGTGCGCGCCGATGTGTTCCTTGTCCACATCGTCGGGCAGCACCATCGTCTGACAGAACTTCGAGTACGAGAATTCGCGGCGCAGGTAGCGTCCGTCCTTCTTGTTCTCGTTGTTTTCGTCTTTCTTTTCCATCGTGATGACGAGGTTGTCGTTCTCGTCGAGGTGTACTTGGAAGTCATCCTTGGTCATGCCCGGGGCGGCCACTTCCACGCAGTAGCTGTTGTCGTTTTCCACCACGTTGATGGCGGGCGCCGTCGCATTGGCTTTTTCCATCCAGTTGGTATCGAAGAAGTCATTAAAGATACTCGGTAACCAGTATTGGTTTCTTCTCATCGGTGTCATAATCATAATCTCCTATTCGTTAAGTCTTTAATTGTTTCTCCGGGCCCCGGCTCCTTTCATTCCGAGGCTCGCCAAGAGTAGTGCAAAGGGTGTGCCAGGACGATGGCATGAGGCAGAGGCTGACAGATAGTCCACATCTGACATCCGACAGTGACAAAAAGTAGCCGGAAAGATTTGGGGCTGTAGCCCTCCCGCCGATATTTTCTCCTCACGAGCCTCCATATGTCCGCTCGCGGCTGTCCATATGGCCGCTCACGAGCGCGAATATGCACGCTTACGGGCGGACATATCACCGGATGAAGACGGCAATACGACCATCATACACACATCTATCCACAAAGAAAGCTCCGCGCCTTCCCCAACCCGGGGACTGAGCGGAGCTTCCGTTTTGCCAATCAAACTATCACACTTTACTCGAATATCTCCTTCAGTTTGGCATCCAGTTCGTCGCTGTCGAGCTTGCCCACGATGTTGCCCTCGCGGTCGATGAGGTATTTCGTGGGGAGGAAGTGGATGGCATACTTGTCGCTGATGTCGTTCGTCTGGTCGATGTTGAGGCCACCGTTCGAGCGGTCTATCTTCAGACCGCGCAACACGTGATGAAAGGCTTCCAGACCGTCTTCCTTGATGGCCTTGCGCCATTCGTCGGGCTGGTTGTCGTTATCGGCCACGTAGACGTACTCCAAGCCTTTGTCGTGATACTTGGCATACATCTCCTTCATGTGCGGATTGCTCTTGCGGCAGGGCACGCACCACGAAGCCCAGAAATCGATAACGACGTAGTTGCCCCGCAGGTCGGACAGGCGGAAGGGTTTGCCGTTCACGTCGGTAGCCTCGAAGTCGGGCGCGGGCTGACCGGGCCGCACGCGGGCGAGCACGTCCAGTTCCTTGGCAATCTCGCGGCCTGCCTCGGTCTGCTGCACTTCGGGCGTAAAGGCGTCGTAGATTTTCTTTGCATCCTCATAGGTCATGTTGGCTATGCGGAAACGCATATAGTCCACAGCAGCCACCGAAGCCGGATGGCTGGCAATGTAAGCGTCGAGGAGTTTGTCGGCACGCTCCTGATAGGGTTCCAGCTGTTCGCGCAACTCGGCCTGTTTCTCGTGGTCGGGCTCGGCCATTATCGCGTCGTTGATGGACTTTGCCTCGGACATGATGGCATCGCGCTGTGCTTCCAGACTGTCCACTCCGGCCTGCGTCACCGAACCTTCAAGGACACTCTTGCTCAGGTCGGCGATGTCTACCGTAAGGGTCATGGCGGCCGGTTCCATGTAGAAGCTGGTCATCTTTGTCCGGTCGTAGACGTTCGTGGTGAGTTTGCCGTTGAACATGGCGGCAACAGGCCTTAAGAGCTGACCTTCAAAATGGAACTTGCCATCCTGCACGAGCGTGCTGTCCTGCACGCGGATGGTGTCGTTCTGATAACTGAGGTAGACGTACTGCCCGTCCCATCCCTCAGCCGTGCCGTCGAGGGTGAAGCGGTCTTTGGGTTGCTGCGCGCAAGCGGCGCAGAGTGCAGCCACGCAGGCTGCGGCGAAAACATGTTTGTTCATTGTTTGATGTTATTGGTTTATAATCTGTTTCTTATTCGTTACTTATGGGGCAAAGATAAGGCTTTCTTATTGATAAGACGGCGAAGCTGTCTGACAATAATAACCGTCTGTGTGGCGCGGATTGCGCCACCTGCGGATATATCCCAATGGAATAGACAACCTCAAAGAGGTTGAACTCTATCCGGCATCCTCACACAAAATAATTGGCAAGTCCTGCCTCGATTCGACCTCTTCAAGGTCGTTTTTCTCTTCTTACGCCTTTCCGCAGGTGGCGCCTTTCACGCCACGCAGCGGTTACTCGTTGTAGGACGGCTTCACCGTCCGTTCCGGCAAGAAGAAAAAGGATTGTGCCGGGCACCCATAATTCTTCATCCGCCACGTTCTGCGGCAAGCCTTTTACGGCCCGGCATCTCTGCCCGGAAGCGGACATATGGACGCTCACAGACCCGTCAGTCTTTCGAATAGCCGGGGTTCTGCTCCTTGAGGAGGGCGTTGTTGTTGAACTCGTCGGCCGGAATGGGGAACACACAATACTGTTCATTGGCGGGGCTGTAGACGGGGTTGAAATCGCTGACCGCCTCCTTCGGCATGCGCATCATGATTTCCAACTCGCGCCCGCTCTCGCAGAAGAGGTTGCGCAGCATCTCATAGAATATTTCGGTCAGCAGCGCGTCGTCGGTCGCGGCATTGTCCACACGGGTAAAGTCGGTCACTCCGGCATGTCCGAGCACGGTTTTCAGCAGGTTCTTGGCCTCGGCACGGTCGCCTCCCGAGCGCACCAAAGCTTCGGCACGCAGCAGATACATTTCCGTGAGGCGCATCTGATACTGGCTTTCCTCCACGGTAGACGACGTGAGGTTGTCCACCGTCATGTGCTTGCAGACTATGGGGACAATCTCCGGCTCCTCCTCGTCGCCTATGTCAATCGTCGGGAAGAGAATGTCGCGACGGTTGTCGCCGGGAATGAGCGTAAAGATGGAGTCCATCTTCTCGGTGGGATAATAGTTCGGCACGCTGCGGTAGTAGTACGCCTCGAACACGTCGGTCTGGTTGTCCTTGGGCTGAATGCCGAACATCACTTCCGGGCTTTCCAATCCTTTCTCATAGAAGATGTCGAACACGTAGGGTTCCAACTCATACGGGCCGTTGTCGATGATGTCCTTGGTCAGGGTTGCTGCGTCGGCATAGTCGGTTCCCTGTCCGCGCATCATCAGTACGCGGGCTTTCAGACCCTTGGCCACCCACGTGTTGGCGTAGTGGTTGGGATTCTCTTCCACCATGTTGCCGATGGCAAAGTCGAGGTCGTCCATAATGCACTGGTAGGAGTCGGCCACCGTGCTACGGTCTTTGGCAATGGTACTCGCAAGGGTAGGCTCGGTGCGGAGCAAAACGCCGTAGGGGCTGTCATAATCCCAATACCACGCAAACCAGCGCAGAAGATTGTAGTGGATGAGGGCGCGCATGAAGCGGGCCTCGCCAATGATTTCCGCCTTGCGGTTGCCCGTGAACCAGCTGTCGGGCGCAGCTTCCATCTGCTTAATAACGCCGTTGGCAGCCGCCAACTGAGAGTAGAAGCTTTGCCACATGCCTAACACGGTATAGTCGCTGGCAAGCTGGTCGTGGCTCTCCAACTGGTAGGCGCCTTGGTAGTAGACAATACAACCGGCGTAGTTGGCCGGGTAAATCTCCTGCGTGTAGGCGCATCCGGTAGAAAGCACGTCGTAATAATCCGTGCCACACTCGGCATACATGTAGTATATGCCGTTCAGGGCATATTCGGCGCTCTGTTGGTCCACTATCAGGTTGTCGTCGACCTTCGATTGCGAAGGAAAGGCGCTCAGGCGGTCTTCGCAAGATGTGCCCAAGGCCATTGCGAGCAGGCATCCGCCAGTCATCAGGTAAGTCTTTATCTTATTCATATCGTTCGTCGTTTAAAGGGTTAGAAACCTACGCGCACACCAAAGGTATAACTGCGTGTAGTGGGGTAAGAACTGATGTCGCGTCCGCCGCCAATGATGCTGCGCGGGTCGTCGCTCACTTCGGGGTCGGGGCCGGGATACTTCGTTATGGTGAAGAGGTTCGTAGCCGTAGCGTAGATGGACGCACTGCTCATGTGCAGCTTCTTGAGCCATTTGGACGGGAAGGCATACTGCAACGAGAGGGTCTTCAGCTTCAGGTAGGAAGCATCGTACACGTTCAGGTTGGTCAGGAAGGCCATATCGCCCTGATAGAAGCTGGCCGGGCGGTTCGGGTTGACATGTTCCGACGTCGAGCCGTCGAAGATGCTCACGCCACGGTTGGCCAGCGAGTTCATGGCCATGTCGGTAACGTCTTTCTGATAGATAAGTTCATTGCCGTAGGAGAAGGTGAACATGGCCAGCAGCGACCAGTTCTTGTAGCGGAGGGTGTTAGTATAACCACCGAAGAAGTCGGGGGTGCAGTTGCCTATCACGTCCTGATAATAGAAGCCCGTGTCGTCGATGGCAAGCTCCACGGAGCCTACGCCTATGGCTTGCATGAACGAAGTCCACGAGGGGAACTTCTCCTTGAATGCGGCCAGCTGTTCTTCATTCTCGATGATGCCCACGGCCTTGTATCCGCAGAGCAGACCCAGCGATTCACCTTCGCGCACGACGGCCGTGCCAAGGTTGAGTTCGTTGCGGTCGGCAGCGTTGGAGTATTGGTCGCCTGCGATAGAGAGCACCTTGGAACCGTTGTGGGCAATGTTGAACGAGCCGCTCCATGTCCAGTCGCGATTACGGATGAAGTCGCCGTGGAGCTCGAACTCCCAACCCACGTTGCGTATCTTGGCTATGTTGTAGACCACCGTGCTGTATCCGGAACTGGGTGCGGGCGTGATGTTCAGCAACGCGCCGTCGGTTGTCTTGTGATAGTAGGCCAACGTACCGCCCAAGCGTCCCTTGAAGAAGGAGAAATCAAGGCCGAGGTCTTTCTGCACGGTCGATTCCCACTTGATTTCGTCGTTACCAAGCTGTGCCGGATAGAGCGCGCTCTGTCCGCCATAGGCTCCCACGTTGTAGAGCGTGCGCCACATGTGGTCGGCAATGTCCTGCGTACCGGTCTTGCCGATGCTGGCACGGAGCTTGATTTCGTCAACCCAATGTACATCTTTCAGGAACGATTCCTCAGAGATGAGCCATGCCACGGCACCCGAGGGGAAGTAACCCCACCGATGGTCGGGCGCGAACTTCGACGAGCCGTCGGCACGTCCGGTGAAAGTCAGGTAGTAGCGGTCCTTGAACACATAGTTGAAGCGGGCGTAGAACGAGAGCAGCGAGTTGGTCTCGCTCGGGTTGGCGCCTTGCACCTGAGCCGGTGTCTGTGCCGAGCTGAGGTTGTTCAGGAAGTCGTCATCGGGATATCCTTTGCCGGTTGCGGAGAAGAAACTGGTGCGACGGTCTTCCCACGATGTTCCCACAAGAGCGTCGAAGCGATGATCGTCGTTGAACACACGATTGTAGGTCAACGTATTCTCGAAGAACACGCCCAGCATGTTCGATTGTGCCTGCGTGCCCGTACCGTTACCGGAGTCTTCCGCACCGTAGAATCCGCCGGTCTTCAGGTAGCTGGGGATGTAGTTCAGCTGGTTGTAGTTCTGATAGTCTACCGATGCCGTGCTTCTGAACACCAGGTTATTGTCCCCTTTCAGAATATCCCACTCGGCGCTGAGCGTACCTTTGAACATGTAGGTCTTCGCCTGGTTGGTGGCCGACGCCACAGCCATCGGGTTCTGGAAGCCCATATAGCTCGTGCCCAACTCGCCCATGGAAGCGTAGGTGCCGTCGTCGTTGTACGGACGGATAGTGGGAGGAGCCGACAAGGCCTGCGAATAGAGCCCGTTGGTAATGTTGTTCTTCGTGTAGCCGAAGTTGATATTCGTACCCATGCGGAAACGGCTGGAGATGTCGGTGTCGAGACTTACCTTGCCCGAATAGCGCTCGAAGTCGGTGGCAATTAGCGTACCGTCGGACTTGGAATAGGAGAGCGATGTGTAATAGCGGTTGTTCTTGCCGCCGCCGGACACGGAGAAGTCCACGTTGTGGGCAATGCCCGTACGAAGCACAAGATCCAGCCAGTCGGTATCATAATCGCCCATGGCCTGCACATCATCGATCACCTTTTGGGAATTCTCCAATATGCGGGAAATGCTGCTGATGCCATATGAATCGCCCGAAGCTTCAATTTCAGCACGGTTGGCTTCCACATTATTAATCGAGCGTTGTGCGGCCTCGGTCAATGCCCGCTTATAGCCTGCCGCATCGAGCACTTTCTCCTTGATGGGGTTGCTCACACTGATGTAGTAGTTCAGGTTCACCTGCGGCTTGGTGTCGCGCTGTCCGCGCTTGGTGGTGATGATAACCACACCGTTGGCCGCCTTCGAGCCGTAGATGGCCGTGGCCGAAGCGTCCTTCAGAATGCTGATGCTCTCGATGTCGGCAATGTTCAGTCCGGCCAAATTGTTCAGGCCACGGCCGAACGCTCCGGAGATACTGCTGTTGAAGTCGTCGCCATAGTTGGCCGCCTCCATTGGATTGACCATTTCGGTGGAGGTAAGATAGTTGTCGGTCACCTCGGTCGGTATGCCGTCGATGATGTAGAGCGGGTCGGTGCTGCCCGAAAGCGATGCTCCGCCACGCACACGGATGCGCACGGCACCGCCCGGCGAACCGTCGGACTTGATGACCGACACGCCTGCGGCCTTACCGGCCAACGCATCGTCGACCGAAAGTGCAGGGATGGTGCGCAACTCGTCGGTGTTGATGGTAGAGATAGAACCCGTGAAGTCCTTGCGGTTGGCCGTGCCGTAACCGATGACCACCACGTCGTCGAGCGACTGGGCCGACTCTTCCAGGCTTACCACCACCGTATTCTTCCCGACAACAGACACGCGTTCACCCTCGTAGCCCATAAACGAAATGGAAAGGTGACGACAATCGGAGGGCACGTTCACCGAGAAGGTACCGTCGGCCGCCGTAATGGTGCCGCGCTTGCTGCGCGGCTCCTGCACCGTAGCCCCAATCAAGGGGATGCCCGTGCGGCTGTCCACCACCTTGCCGCGGATGGTCTTATTTACCCCCCCCCGCTGGTTTTCAGCGGGTTTCAGCGGCTTGATGACGTACACGTTCTCGCCGCTCTTTTCGTAAGTGTAGGGCTGGTCGCGGAAGAGCAGGTCGAGCGTGGCGGCCAGCGAGGCATCGTCGACCGAAAGGGTTACCAGAGGAGCCGTGCGCAGCTCCTCGTCACTGTAGACAAACCGCACTTGGGTTTGGGATTTCAGCTGTTGCAGGGCTTGCACCAGCGACACTTTGTTCAACTCCAGCGTCACGTTGCCCGGCGATTGGGCCAGCGACGGGAGTACGAAGAAGGCCGAGAGCAGGGCCGTTCCGGCCTTGCGCATCGAAAACTTCATCTCTCTCATAAGCAGATGTGTTTTTAGTTAGTAATTATAATGGTTCGGTTCTCAATCTTGAAGTGTATCCGGGTGGTTTTCTCTATCTGGTCCAATAAGTTCCGGAGCGGGGCACGACGGAAGGTGATTCCGGTGAAAAGCCGCCGCTTCAGCTCCTGGTTTTCAAAGCGGTAGTCCACGTCGTACCAACGCGAGAGCTGCTTCATGATGCGTTCCAGCGGCATGCTGTTGAACTCAAACACGCCGTCTATCCACGAGCAGTAGGCCAGGGCGTCGACCGCCTTCTCCTCCACCCTGCCCGACGCATGGTCGAGCGTCAGCTGGCCGCCGGGCGAGAGGCGGTATTCGTGTCCGCCCACCATGTAGCCCACCTTGCCTTCCAGCAGCGTCACCACCGTCCGGCCTTCATCGGCATAGTCGTGGACGTTGAACTTCGTGCCGTAGACCCTCACCGTGCCGTGCTCCGTGCAGACCTCGAACGGCAGCGACTCGTGACGCGCCACCTGAAAGTAGGCTTCACCGCTCACGAACACCCGCCGCACGGTGTCGGCCGGAGCAAAGACGACGGGATAGCGCAGGCGCGATTCGGAATTGACACATATCTTCGTGCCGTCGGCCAGAAGCACGGTGTACTCTCCGCCACGGGGCACGGTGAGCGTGTGCCACTGGCTGCGGATGGAGTCGGCCCGCGTGGGCATGTCGTAGCGCAGGATGCCGCCTTCGTTGCGCATCGTCCACGCGGAGGCATGGGTCTCCACGTCCGTCATGTCGGGGAATATCTCGACCTCTTCCCCACCCTCGACCTGCAACATGGCTTTCGGGCTGCCCGGCACGATGGCGGCCACACGCTCGTCGTCCATGCGCGGCAGCGCGTACCACAACGCTGCGCTCAGGAAGGCCAGCACCACCACGGCGGCCGCCACATACTTGCTCATGCGGCGGAAGGCCAGGCGACGGCGCACGCCGACGGACAGATGTTGTTCAAACACGCGCCACGCGCGCCGGGCGTCGGCAGGCTCTTCGGCCAGCAAATCGGCGCGCAGGCGGCTCAGCATACGCTCGTATTCCGCACGGTGTTCGGGCGAAGCGTCCAGCCACGCCTGCAAACGTTGCTGCTCTTCGGCGGTGGCTATGCCCAGAAGGCATCGGGTGATGAGTTCGGCTAGTGTCATATGTTCTTTTAGTTGACGAGGGTTTAGTTAACAAGGGGACGAGGCTATTGTTGACTTGTCCCCTGAAACCTTGTCGACTTGTCAACTCGTCTCCTTATCCCCTATTTTCCTATAAAACGCGCAACTTCGTAAAGTGGGTGAACGGAAACTAAAAAAACTTTCATAAATTTGTGGCGATATTTACAAAGAGACACAGAGTCAAGATGATAGAAAGAGGAATAACCGAGTTCAAAAGTTTCTTCCTAGGCAATTTTAACACTGTGGTGCGGTTTGTGCTCACCTTCACAGCCGATGGCGACGAGGCGGAAGACATTGCCCAGGAGACTTTCCTGCGGCTCTACGAGCGGTGGGACGACCTGGCCACGCCCGAGGAGACACGTTCGTTTATGTACACCACCGCCCACAACCTGTCCATCAGCCGCCTGCGCCACCAAAACGTGGCCGCGCAATACGGCCAACATCTGCTCGAGGAGGGCGCCGACCGCGAAGACCCGCGCGTGGCCGAAGAAATCACCTATCAGGAGACGTTGCGCCTGCTGCGCGAGGCCGTTGACAGCCTGCCCCGCCAGATGCGCCAAGTCATCCTGCTGAGCCTGGACGGGAAGAACAATCAGGAGACGGCCCGCCTGATGGGCGTCAGCGTGAACACGGTGAAGACGCTCAAGAAAGGAGCCTATGCCAAACTGCGCTCCCGGCTCGGCGGGCTTACGGAGGAAGAACTGATGTTCACCCTGCTCCTGCTCGCCGCCCTGTACACCCGGGTTTGAGCCTCCATATGTCCGCTCGCGACTGTCCATATGCACGCTCACGAGCGCAGATATGTCCGCTCGCGGGCGGCAATATTCGCGCTCACGGCGATGTTCATGCAGGGAAAAATGCACAATGAAGCCCCGCGCCCTCCCACTCTCACAAGGGAAGAAACGCGGGGCTTCATTGCATCCGGACGCGACCGCCTGCCGGCGTGTCACTTCAGTTGGAACATCTTGCTGAAGCCGGTCATCTCAAACACTTCCTTCACCATCGGCCGGAGCTCGCTCAGTTCCAGAACGCCGTTTTGGGCCATCACATGCTTCTTCAGCTTCAGGAAGACCCGCAGGCCGGAACTGCTGATGTATTCCATGTCGCGGCAGTCCAGGCGGAGGTTCGGATTACCCGCCTCATACACCGGGGCCAATGCCTGTTCCAGCTCTCCGGCCGCCACGGTGTCCAGCCGGCCTTCGATGCGGATGGTGGTCGCACCATCGTTATTTGCAATACTTACTTTCATAATGTCTTGTCTATTTTAAGAGATACACATAATCAAACTTTCGCAACGCCCGATGTCCCTCAGAAGGGGAACACGATGGGCGTTATAAACAAGGTGGCAGCCAGGATGACGATGTTCATCAGGATGCCCAGCCGCATGAAGTCGGCAAAGCGGTAACCGCCGGGACCGTACACCAGCATGTGGGTGGGCGAACCGACCGGCGAGGCGAAACAGCAGCTCACGGCAATGAGCAGCCCGATGCAGAACGTCATCGGATTGACGTCCATCGTCAGCGCGGCCTGATAGGCCACGGGATACAGGATGGCGGCTGCGGCGGTGTTGCTGACCAGCTCGGAGAGGATGATGCCGCACAGGCACACGCATGCCAGAGTGAGCAGCGGGCTGTTGCCCGAGAACGAAAGCAGATGAGTGGCCAGTAGTTCGGCCAGGCCCACCTTCTCGATGGCCAACCCCATGCAGACGGAGCCTGCGAAGATAAGCAGGATGCCCCAGTCGATGCTCTCCCTTGCCTGGCGGATGGTGCAACAGCGGGTGATAATCATGGCAAAGGCGGCCAGGAAACACGATGTCATGAGCGGCAGCACATTGAACGACGAGAGCAGAATCATGGCCACCATGATGAGCGACGACACCACCGTTTTGGAGCCGATGTTGGGCACCTTCTCCGAGTCGAAGAGCTGCAGGTCGGCCTGATAGTTATCGGGATGTTTCAGGAAGGACGGACTGCACTCCAGCAGCAAGGTGTCGCCCTTTTCCAGCACAACCTCGCGCGGACTCTGCCGAATGCGCTCTCCCTCGCGGGCAACGGCCACGAGCACCACGTCGTTCTTCTCCTCAAAGTCGGTATCCTCCATCTTCTTTCCCACCAACGGGCTCGTGAAGCGCACGTTGGCCATCTGCAACCGGCGGTTGCGGTCTATCTCGCTCAGGGAGAACACGTGATGGGTGGCGTTGACCAGACCGTGCGACTTTCTCAGTTCCAGAATGCGCTCCACATCGCCCGAGAACACCAGTCGGTCTCCTCCGAAGATGAATTCGTCCTTGCCGACGGGCGAGATGATTTCGTGGTCAAAGCGGATGATTTCGATGATATGTCCGCCGGGCACGTTGTACAGTCCGGCCTCCTCCACGGTCTGGCCCACATGCGGGCACTCCGTGGGCACCAGCAGTTCGACGGTATAGTCCGACACATTCTCGAGCGCATCCTCCTGCGACTTCCTCACCGGAAGCAGCCTGCTCAGCGCCAATGTGGAAAGAATGCCCACAACAAGGCAGAACACGCCTACGACGGTCGGCGTAAACAAGCCCATGGTCTTTCCCGTGTCGTCGGCATAGAAGCCGGCAATCACCAGGTTCGTGGGCGAGCCGATGAGCGTAATGGTTCCGCCCAGACACGAGGCATAGCTCAACGGGATGAGCAGCTTCGAGGGAGGGATGTTCAAACGCCTGGCCCACATCTTCACGGCACGCAGAAACAAGGCCACCACCGTGGTGTTGCTCAACACCGTGCTAAGCATGGCCACGGGAAACATCAGGCGCAGCAATGCCTTTCCATAACTTTTCGGCATGCCCAGGCAATACTTCACAATCCACTGCAACACGCCGGAGTAAACCAGTCCGGCGATGATGACAAACAGCGTGCCCGTCATAATCACCGATTCCGAACTGAAGCTGCCTAGCGCTTCATCCATGGGCAAGACTCCCGTGGTGATGAACACCACCATGCTGCCCACAAACACGTAATCACCCGGCAACTTTGTGAACAGCATCAGGCCGAACACCACCAGAATGGTCAGCAGCACAATCCACATAGCCGGATTCATTCCAAGAAATACGATACTTTCCATTGCTTTATTGTTCTATATTTATCTGATTTGTTTCATAAGGGTCAGCCGATTCTCGTTCCCCGCCCGCCGGTAGCGCACTTCGCTCATTATCCGCTTCACTAGGAACAATCCCAGCCCTCCCTCCTGCCTTTCCTCGGCGGGAAGGGTTACGTCGGCCTCGGGCACCTGCGTCGGGTCGAACGGGCGGCCGCAGTCGCTCAGCTCGAACACGAGGCTGTCGCCCTGCCGTTCGGCCACGAGCCGGACACTGCCCTCCTCATTGCCGTAGGCATAGCGGATGACGTTGGTGACGGCCTCTTCCACGGCCAGAAGCACCATCTCGGCCTCATCGGAAGAAACGCCACACTGTGTACACGCCTGCTTGACAAAGTCCTCCAGGCGGAGTATCTCCTCGATGTCATTCTTCATAGTCAGTTCCATCTTCATAGGGGCCTCTGTTTGTTTCAGTTGCAAGGCCAGCATGGTGAGGTCGTCGTTCTGTTCGGCGGTTCCGGCAAAGTCTTTCACGCTCTTTTCCAATGCAAGCACAACGTCCTGCGCCGACATGCCCCGCATGTTGTCCAGGGCAGCCAGCATCCGCCGGTCGGAATACAGCTCCTTCGCTTCGTTCTCGGCCTCGGTCAGCCCGTCGGTGTAGAGCAGCAGCATGTCGTCGGGTTGCAGGCGGCAGGCCTCCTCCTCGAACTCAAAGTCCGTGAACACGCCGATGGGGATGTTGGACAGGCAGGGAAGCAGGCACGGCTTCTGCCCGGGCCGGAGCAGAACGGGCGGATTGTGGCCCGCATTGCAGTAGGCCAGCTCGCCCGTGCCCAGATTGAGGATGCCCACAAAGAGGGTGATGAACATGTTCGACTCGTTGTTGCCGTCGGCCACGGCCCGGTTGAGGGAAACCACGATGTCGCGCGCCGTGTCGCGATGCACGGCAATGGTGCGGAACAGGCTGCGCGTGACGGCCATCAGCAAGGAGGCCGGGATGCCTTTGCCCGACACATCGCCGATGACGAACAGCAGCTTCTCGTCGTGGATGAAGAAGTCGTAGAGGTCGCCACCCACTTCCTTGGCCGGCTTCAATATGGCATAGAGGTCGATGTCCTTTCGTTCGGGGAACGGCGGAAACAGTTTGGGAATCATGCCCATCTGTATCTCGCTGGCAATGCGCAACTCGCTTTCGATGCGCTCCTTCTGGGCCGTGGTCTGGCGGAGTTCGGCCATGTAGGCGGCCAACGCCTTCTTCATATATTCGAAAGCATCGCGCAGCTGGCCCATCTCGTCGTCATGGAGGCTCGGGGGCAAAGGCGCGCTGAAATTGCCTTCCGCTATCTGGCGCGCCGCCCCGGCAAAGCGCAAGAGCGGGTTCAGGATGTGGCGGATGATGCGCCCGCACACCAGGCCCAACACAATCAGCCCGATGCAGGCTATCAGCACCACCCACAGCTGGATTTTGTCCAGGCTGGCAAAGATTTCCTCGCGCGGGCAGACCGTGGCCACCGACCATCCGGTGGTTTCGATGGGCGCGTAGAAGACGTAGGACAGCGTGTCGTCGTTCTGCAGCACCTCCATGCCCCGCATTCCGGCCAGCATGTCGCGGCCAATCTTTTGCGTGGTGGAGTCGGTCATGTTGCGCGTGGCGGAGAAAATCGTCTCATGCAGAATGCGTTCCGGGCGATGGTGGACGATGTAGGTCCCCTCCCGCCCTATCATCAGGTTGTAGGCGCGCGGATAGGGATGGATGCTGTTCACCAGCTCGGTGAGCCAGGCCAGCGAAATGTCCGCCGTAAAGACTCCGTACAGGCGGTTGTCGGCATCGTAGAGCGGGCGCGAATAGGTCGTCATGAGCATCTCTCCGCCCCCGGTGTCGTAATACGGCTCGCTCCAATGCGCCTTGCCGGTCTGCATCGGACGGGCAAACCATTCCTTCTTGCGGTAATTATAGCGTTCGGTGCCCAGCTGGCGGCGGCGGATTTGCCCGTCGGCATCGCGGAACACGTAGGGCGAATAATACGCGCCCTTGTCCTCGTAGAAATCTTCGCGGAAGGCCACCGCGCTGCCGCTGATGATGGGGTTGCGCTCCACGAAGCGGGTCAGGACGGCATAGAGCGAGTCGGGCCTGTCAAGCTCATCGCCCACGGCCCACGCCGAGTTGTTCACCGCCGTCTCCACCGAACCCAGCACGCCGTCGATGCGCAGGATGGTGTTGTCGAGCAGCGCATCGGCACGATGCACGGCCTCCTCGCGGATGAAGCTGTAGGAGAAGCGGAAAATGACGTAGAAGGCCATCACGAACAACACAGCCGTGAAGCCCACGACATAAACGCGCAAGCGGGCCGAAAAGGATCGGGTCATGAATTTAGGGTTCCATCTTCTCATCTTGTCTGTATCTTATTTCCGGCGGCATGTTTCCGGCAGTCGCCGGCCGCATCGGTTGCGTCCGGACGGTAAGCCGTGCAAAAATACAAGAATCTGACGGCATTACGGCACAAATTGTGCTTATTTTCTTCCGAATGCCGACATCCGGCTTTCTTCGAGCGGCCGAACCTCCGCCGCAATCCGTGCACGGTTTTCACCGCCCGCATTCCCCGCCGTGAGCGTCCATATGCCGGCCCGCGAGCGAGCATATGGAGGGACACGAGCGCCCATATGTCGGCTCACGAGCGGGCATATGGAGGGAGAAACGGGTTGATATTGCATCGAATGCGACACAGACTAAAGCCTCCCTTCGGGGGAGGTTTGGAGGGGCCCTTTCGCCTTCAGAAACTCATACCCGAAGCGGCAGCGCAGGCACTTCTTTGCATCGCAATATTCCTTTTTGAGCTGGATGAGCGCCTGACTGTCGGCAGCGTTCTCCACCGTGAGTCCGCACGCCTGCCACCGGCGGATGATGGCATTGCTCTCCGGCTTCAAGCGCTCCAGAAAGTCGAAGGCGCGGCGGGTAAGACGCTCGTCGGCCTTGTATGTGCCATAGGCGAAGAGGAAAGGGCAGAGGGTGTTGATGACGAGCAGGTCTTGCGTGGAGCGGGAGAGGGTCTTATGCCGGCAGGGCGACGGCGCGCCGAATGTGTAGTGCGTGTCCCAGTAGTCCGACGTGCGGGCGGTGAGGATGCGGCGCACCTCGTCGAAGTCGGCCGCTTCCATCAGGCGGGAGAGGAGGGCGTGCTCACGGTAGAACAGCCATGCCATCTGGGCTATGCGCACATGCGGAAAGTTGCCCGGACGGGTGCGCAGCAGCCGCCACGAAGCCGCCTCCATGCGCCGCAGGTCGAACTTGCGGGCGAGGTAGAGGTATTCCCGCTGCAGACGCTCGTAATAAGGGTCGCACACGTCTTCTTCCAGCAGTCCGGCCTGACCGAAGAAGATGGCCTCCAGCTGAAACAGGTCGTCGCGGTGTTTGTCGAGGGCGCGGAGGGGGATGCTTTGTCCCCAACGCTCGAACACGTCGCTGTTGAGCCCGAAGCCGAAGTTGCGCGCCAGGGTGACGAAGAAAGCATCCTCCCAGTTGTGGTCGCAACGCTCCAGGCACGCCATGACGCGCGCCCGTTTCTGTTCCAGCCGCTCATACTGGAGCGCGGACATCCAGCCGTGCACGGCAAGGCGGGGCAGGGTGGGGATGACGGCATAACAAGGCGGATAACAGTCGGCACGCAGCAGCTCGTCGTAACGTTCGGCCAGAAGGGCAGGATAGGGCAGGAGGAGTTGCGGGATGCGCCGCCCGTGCAGGTCGTGCACTTCGGCATCCAGCTCGGCTGCCGCGTGGAGGATGACCGACTCGTAAGCCGGGTCGGTGTCGTGACCGTGCCGCATCCAGTCGGACGAGCGGCGGTGTATCTCCACATTGCCCACCCACAGCGTGGAACCTATGCGCAGCTTGGCGTTGAAGAAATCGGGGCCCGCGTCGGGATTCTTCAGGCCGGGGTCAATAATTTCGACAAGCTCTCCCTCGGGAGTGCGCAACTCGTGCAACGGGAAAATCTTATGCTTCCACGCATAATGCAACAACTCTTCCATGTTAATTGAGGTTATATAATCGGACAAATCTACGAAGTATCGTTGATAAAACGCTTATCTTTGCGGGGAAATCTTTATATTGCCAACCATTTAAGCAACCATTATGAAAATAGCACTTATAGGATACGGCAAGATGGGCAAGGAGATAGAACGCATCGCCCTCGGCCGTGGGCACGAAATCGTGTCCGTCATCGACAAGGACAACCAGGCGGATTTCGACTCCGAAGCTTTCCGCTCGGCCGACGTGGCCATTGAGTTCACCGCCCCATCGGCCGCCTACGGCAACTGTCTGAAAGCGTTTGCCGCAGGCGTGAAAGTGGTGTCGGGCAGCACGGGCTGGATGAACGAGCACGGCGACGAGATGAAGAAACGCTGCCGTGAGGAAGGAAAAACCCTGTTCTGGGCATCCAACTTCAGCATCGGCGTGGCCATCTTCTCGGCAGTCAACAAATATTTGGCACGCATCATGGACAACTTCCCCGGCTACGATGTGAGCATGAGCGAGACGCACCACGTGCACAAGCTCGACGCGCCGAGCGGCACGGCCATCACGCTGGCCGAAGGCATCCTGGAGAACCTGAAGCGCAAGACGGCCTGGGTGAAGGGCACGCTCACCGCCCCCGACGGCACCGTGAGCGGCACCGACAAATGCCGCCCCGACGAGTTGCCCGTCAACTCCATCCGCGAAGGCGAGGTGCCGGGCATACACACCATACGCTATGAATCTGAGGCCGACAGCATCATCATCACTCACGACGCCAAGAACCGCAAAGGCTTTGCCCTGGGCGCAGTGATGGCCGCCGAATATACAGCCACGCACGAAGGCTTCCTCGGCATGGACGACCTCTTTAAATTCTGACGCCCATGAAAAAGCAATGGATTAAATTCGGCATCGTGACCGCCCTCTATCTGCTCTTCCTCCTGTGGGTGAAGAGCTGGTGGGGACTGCTGGTCGTGCCGTTCATCTACGATGCCTACATCAGCAAGAAAATCAAGTGGACGTGGTGGAAGAAGTCGAAGAACGCCACCGTGCGCACCATGATGAGCTGGGTGGACGCCATTGTGTTCGCGCTCGTGGCGGTGTACTTCGTCAACATCTACGCCTTCCAGAACTACGCCATCCCGACCTCCTCGCTGGAAAAGTCGCTGCTTGTGGGCGACTACCTCTTCGTGAGCAAGCTGAGCTACGGACCGCGCGTGCCGCAGACGCCGCTGTCCATGCCGCTTACCCAGCATACACTGCCGGTGTTCAACTGCAAGTCGTACCTCGACTGGCCGCATTGGGACTACCGCCGCGTGAAAGGCTTCGGCGACGTAAAGCTCAATGACATCGTGGTGTTCAACTATCCTTCGGGCGACACCGTGGCGCTGAACATGCAAAGCACCGACTTCTACAGCCTCTGCTACCAGATAGGCGAAATCACATGCCAGCAAGGCAACGTGGCGCTGCCGCAGATGGACAGCATCAGCCACGCGCAGCAGCAGGAGGTGTACGGCTTCCTCTATAATCTGGGACGCGAAGCCATTGCCAACGACCCGGGCTACTACGGCAAAGTGGTGGCACGCCCCGTGGACCGGCGCGAAAACTACGTGAAACGCTGCGTGGGTCTGCCGGGACAGACACTCCAGATAAAGGACCACATCATCTACCTGGACGGACAGCCCAACAAGGAACCGGACAACGTGCAATACGTCTACCACGTGGAGACCACGCAGCCCATCCCGATGGAAATCCGCCGCGAGCTGGGCATCAGCGAGGAAGATGCCGCCGACCCGTTCATGAACAGCACGTCCTACACGCTCCCCCTCACACAGGCCGCCTACCGCGCACTGAAAGCCAACACGCGCCTGGTGAAGAGCATCACCTACGTGCAGCCGGGACAAGGCGACTGGCTCTATCCACTCAACATGCACAAGGACTGGACGGCCGACAACTACGGCCCGGTGTGGATTCCCAAGAAAGGGGAGAGCATCAAGCTCACCATGGACAACTACCTCATCTACGAACGCCCCATTCGCGTGTATGAAGGCAACGACTTCGAGGTGCGCGACGGACAGTTCTACATCAACGGACAGCAGACCGACACTTATACATTCAAGATGGACTACTACTGGATGATGGGCGACAACCGCCATAACTCCGCCGACTCACGCTATTGGGGCTTTGTGCCCGAAGACCATATCGTGGGCAAGCCCATTGTCGTCTGGCTCTCGCTCGACAAAGACCGTGGCTGGTTCGACGGTAAGATTCGCTGGAACCGCCTGTTCAAGCTGGTGGACAATATTAAATAAAGGACAAGAAGACGAGTGGACAAGTCGACAAGGAGACAAGAGCCTTGTTTACTCGTCAACTAAACGTCCCCTCGTCAACTAAAGAAACAATGAAACAACTCCTGAAAGCCGTTCTCATAGCCGTCGCCTTGGTGCTGCTCATCAAGGTGTTCGCCTTCACATCCTGCACGATACCGTCGGCAGGCATGGAGAACACGCTTTTCCGGGGCGAACGCGTCATTGTGAACAAATGGAGCTACGGCCTGCGGCTTCCGCTCATGGCGTGGACGGGCTACCACCGGCTGGCCGCCCGTCCGGTAAGGCGGGGCGACATCCTGCTGTTCAACAATCCGGCAGGGCAGGGCTGCATAGACCGGCGCGAGGTGTTCATCAACCGCTGCATCGGATTGCCGGGCGACACGCTGATGCTCAACGGCGAACTGATACAGACAAGCGACCAGGTGCTCAGCCCCGACAGCAAGCTGCTCTACGCCTATCCCGGCGAACAGGAGGAACTGGTGGAGAAAGCCATGCGGCAGGCAGGCATCACCGACAACAAGCTCATGGGCTACGACGAAGGAAACTTCCTGCGCAGTTTCAGCCACTACGAAATCTACCTGCTCAAGCAGGAACTTCGCGAGCAGGTCACCTTCCGCTCGCTACAGACCGAAACCACCGACGGAGTGCATCCCTACGTCGTTCCGGCACGCGGAAAAGCCGTCAAGGTCTATCCGTGGAACGCCAAACTGCTGTGCAACACCATCCTGCAGCACGAAGGCAGGCAAGCCCGGCTGCAAGGCGATACCCTCCAAGTGGACGGCAAGGCTGTGGACAGCTACACGTTCACCAAAGACTACCATTGGGTGGCATCGAACAACTCGGTGAGCATGTGCGACTCGCGCCTGTTCGGCTTTGTGCCCGACGACCACATCATCGGCCGCGCGTCGCTCATCTGGTTTTCCAAGGACAACGAAGCCCCTTTCTGGCAAGGCTACCGCTGGCCACGCTTCTTCAGCCGCGTGCAATAAAACCACCCCAAAGACAGACGACGATGAAAACCATCCCATACCTCACTTCGGCTTACCTGGCTCCCGTACAATACTACACGAAGCTCTACGCCTGCGCCACGGCCTACGTGGAACAGCATGACCACTACGTGAAACAGACCTACCGCAACCGCTGCCACATAGCCACGGCCGACGGAGTGCTGGCGCTCTCCATCCCCACCGAGAAGCCCGCCACGCTGAAGTGCGAGATGAAGGACATCCGCATCTCCGACCACGGCAACTGGCGGCACCTGCATTGGAACGCCTTGTGCTCGGCTTACCGCCACAGCCCGTTCTTCGACTACTACGAGGACGACTTCCGCCCGTTCTACGAACAGCGGTACACATTCCTCTACGATTTCAACGAAGCGCTCTGCGACCTAGTGTGCCGCCTCATCGACATCCGGCCCCGCATCAGGCGCACCACGGCATACAAGCAGACGTTCGCCCCCGACGAGGAAGACGACCGCGAGCTTATCCACCCCAAACGCCCCTACGCCGACGACCCGGCCTTCCTGCCCAAGCCCTACTATCAGGTGTTCAGCGCCAAACACGGCTTCCTGCCCAACCTGAGCATCGCGGACCTGCTGTTCAACATGGGACCGGAAAGCCTGCTGGTGCTGAGGGATAGCCGACTAATAAAGAACACCTAACAAACTACATACAATATGAACGAATTATTCAGCGTAAAAGACAAAGTCGTAGTCATCACCGGCGGAACCGGTGTGCTCGGCAAGGAAATCGGCTCATACCTGGCTTCGCAGGGAGCCAAAGTCGTCATCATGGGACGCAAAGCCGAAGTGGGAGAGGCCATCGTGGCCGACATCAAGGCCAAAGGAGGAGAAGCCATGTTCCTCAAGACCAACGTAATGGACGCAGCCGTCGTGGAGCAGAACCTGAGCGACATCCTCGCCGCCTACGGACGTGTGGACGCCCTGCTCAATGCCGCCGGAGGCAACATGCCCGGAGCCACCATCGGACCGGACGGCAACATCTTCGACCTGAAGCCCGAAGACTTCGAGCGTGTGCTCAACCTCAACCTCCTCGGCACGGTCATCCCCACCCAGGTGTTCCTCAAAGCCATGGTGGAGCAGAAGCAGGGCTGCATCGTCAACTTCTCGTCCATGGCCGCCTTCCGTCCCCTGACCCGCGTGTGCGGCTATGCTGCCGCCAAAGCCGGCATCAGCAATTTCACCGCCTTCATGGCCAATGAAGTAGCCACCAAGTTCGGTGAAGGCATCCGCGTGAACGCCATCGCGCCGGGCTTCTTCCTCACCGAGCAAAACCGCACGCTCCTCACCAACCCCGACGGCAGCTACACCCAGCGCGGACTCGACGTCATCCGCCAGACGCCGTTCAAACGCTTCGGCGTGCCCGAGGAACTCAACGGAACCATCCAATACCTCATCAGCGACGCGTCGAAGTTCGTCACCGGCACCGTAGCCGTGGTAGACGGAGGATTCAACGTGTTTGCAATGGAAGAAGCCCACCCGGCCTCCCCGGAAGGGAAGGCGGAGCGTGTGAAAACAAAGAACGGACATCATTTACAAACCTTATCCCTCCTCGTAAAAAGCTCCCCCTCGAGGGGAGCTGAGGGGCTTTACCTATACAACTATGATTTTATGTGAACAAACATGGCGCTGGTACGGGCCGAACGACCCCGTAACCTTGCAGGACATACGCCAGACCGGAGCCACCGGTATCGTCAACGCCCTGCACCACATCCCCAACGGCGAAGTGTGGACCGTGGAGGAGATTATGAAACGCAAAGAAATGATTGAAGCCGCCGGACTGAAATGGAGCGTGGTGGAAAGCGTGCCCGTGCACGAACACATCAAAACCCAGACGGGCGACTTCATGCGCTACATCGAGAACTACAAGGAGAGCCTGCGCAACCTCGCGAAGTGCGGCATCATGATTGTGACCTACAACTTCATGCCCGTGCTCGACTGGACACGCACCGACTTGGCCTATGAAATGAAGGACGGTTCGCGCGGACTGCGCTTCGAGCGCGCCGCCTTCGTGGCCTTCGACCTCTTTATCCTGCGCCGTCCGGGAGCCGAAAAGGAATACACCCCCGAGGAAATCGAGAAGGCCAAGGCACGCTTCGCCGAGATGACCGACGAGGACAAGCACCGCCTGACGCGCAACATGATTGCCGGACTGCCCGGCTCGGAAGAGAGCTTCACCGTGGAGCAATTTCAGGAAGCGCTCGACCGCTACAAGGACATCGACGCCGAGAAGCTGCGCCAGAACCTCATCTTCTTCCTCCGCCAAATCTGCCCCGTGGCCGACGAAGTGGGAGTGAAGCTCGTCATCCACCCCGACGACCCGCCACAGCCCATCCTGGGACTGCCGCGCATCATGAGCACCGAGGAAGACTTCAACCGCCTGGTCGAGGCCGTGCCCAACCCCTCCAACGGCCTGTGCCTCTGCACCGGCTCGCTCGGCGTGTCAGCCAAGAACGACCTCGCCGGCATGATGGAACGCCTGGGCGACCGCATCAACTTCGTTCACCTGCGCAGCACCCAGCGCGACGACGAAGGCGACTTCTACGAGGCCAACCACCTGGAAGGCGACGTGGACATGTATCACGTGATGAAAAACTTCCTCCTGATGCAGCAGCGGCGCGGCGTGTCCATCCCCATGCGCCCCGACCACGGCCATCAGATGATTGACGACCTGCACAAGAAGACCAACCCCGGCTATTCCTGTCTGGGCCGCATGCGCGGTCTGGCCGAGCTGCGCGGCTTGGAAATGGGCATCGCCAAGAGCATGGAAGAAGGGCTGTAACACCCGCTCCGCACCACCATGACACGGGGGTGCCAATCTGAAAAGAACCAGCCACAGAGGCACGGAGACACAGAGGAAATATTCTCTATATATAATAGGAATATAAAGACTCTGCGGCTCTGTGCCTCTGTCCGTATACACCGGAGGGTGTATCAAAATTCGATTTATTCACAGTAGAGACGTGGCGGGCCGCGTCTCGCAGGATATAAGCATTGTAAATCAATCATTGCCGTTATCGAGACTGGTGGGCCGCGTCTCTACCATGTCAATTTGGGAATTTCGACACATCTCCGATTGCACGATGAAGAGGATGGATGCACGCCCTGATGCAGACGGACGGCGAAGCTGTCCAACAATTGCCAACCGCTGTGTGGAGCCGAAGGCGACACCTGCGGAAAAACACAGAAAGAGAGGGAACGACCTTGAAGAGGTCGAACCGAAGGCAATCCCCTGACAAGCATTCCGCGTGAGGACGCCGAACAGGGTTCGACCTCTTTAAGGTCGTCTTGCCTATCGGATAGGTCCGCAGGTGGCGCATCACGCGCCACGCAGCGGCTACGCATGGTAAGACGGTTTCACCGTCTTTTTTTAACCCCACTACCCGAGAGCCTCCGCTCAAAACGGACGGTGTTGCAAAACCACTTGCTCGCGTACACCGGGCAGACACGTCGGTCTGCCCCTACATCGTTTTTCCGCGTCCAAGGTGTCATCCCTGCGCGCATGTCGTCGTAGGGGCGGACCGGCGTGTCCGCCCAATTGCGCGATGAAAGGAATATATGCACGCCCTGATGCAGACGGACGGCGAAGCTGTCCAACAATCGCTAACCGCTGTGTGGCGCAGATAGCGACACCTGCGGAAAGGCCCGGAAAGAGAGAGTACGACCTTGAAGAGGTCGAACCGGAATATTGTCTTGCCACACTCCCCATTTCATACCCCTTCGAGCGGCAATATGCGCACTCGTGAGCGCCCATATCCCGGCTCGCGAGCCTCCATATGCCCGCCCGCGAGCGGACATATCCGCGCTCCCGGCGAAGAAAAACTCCCCGTTCGACCGTCCGGTCGCCGGTTCGGCGACGAAAATAGCGGCCGTCAACATTCGTCCGCTATTTAGACATCATTTTACCCCCCCCCAGCACTTTTTAACATACCTTTGCCACGTTTCAAACAGGTTTGGAATCGAAAGTATTTTCCCCGTTGCGCAACCACATAAATACATCATAATCACCTGTGCAATACCGGATAGAAAAGAGCTTTTTAGAAACATCACTTTTTGTTTAACCTTAAAATAACTGATTAAAGTATGAAGAGTTATCATCTATTTGCATTGACGAAACGAATGCAAGTATTTACCCTGGCAATGGGAACCCTTTTGCTGGCTTCATGCGCCATCGGCGTGGACGGCGACGAGTCCTTCTCCGCCGGCGTATCGGGCACGCAACTGACTTCTCCGAGTGCGGACAAGATCACGTTCACCTCCAACGTCAGCGGTACGGAAGTCACCATCACCTGGCCCGTGGTCATGGGCGCCGGAGGCTACGAAGTTTCTTTCTACGACATGAACGACCCCAACAACCCGGTCGCCGTGGGCGATGAAAACGAGATTATCGACGGATGTTCCACCACGCGCTCCATTGCGGAGGACACGCAGTATGAGTTCCGCGTACGCGCGCTGGAAAACACCGAGTATGGCAACGCCGGAGCAGCCGAACCGACCGTGGCCGAATGGGACACCTACCTGCCTTCGGTCGGCACCATCCCCTCGGGCACCGACCTTTCTACCTACTTCGCCAACCTCTCCACCACCGAAGTGGCCGAGAACGAGGTGGCCTATGAGCTGGAAGCCGGCGGCAACTACACCATGAGCGATGATGTGAACTTCGACAAGCACTGGCTCACCCTGCGCGGCGACCGCAACAACCACCCGAAGGTGACCATCACGGGCGATGCCAAGTTCACCACCACCGCCGGACTGAAAATCAAGTACATCGACTTCGATTGCAGCGCGTCCACGGCGGATGCCTTCCTGGCCATGAGCAGCACGCCCGACCCCGCGTTGGCCAATGGAAGCAACTACTACCTGACCAACCCCGTATCCATCGAATCGTGCGACTTCAAGGGCATAAAAAGCAGTATAGCAAGCGACAATGGCAAAACCTACTATCTGTCTTCATTCACCATGTCAGATTGCCGCATTGAGATGAACACGGAAACGGGTGGAGGCAATGTATTCAACTTCAACAAAGGCTTTGTCATCACCTTCACCATCGAGAACAGCACCATGTGGGAGTTGGGTAACAGCCCGAAATACTTCCTGAAGTATAGCGGCGGCCGCCCGACCAACATCAACGCCTCATTGAAGAGCACCGTGGCTTATAAGAACAACACGTTCTACAACGTCTGCAAGTCCGGCGAATGGGGCAACTACAACGGTCTCGGCAACCGCGACTACTGCATCTGGGTGCTTACGGACAATATCTTCGTGGATTGCGGCAAGCAAGAAGTAGTTCGCCGTATGTTCCAAGGGCAAAGATCCGACATGAGCAATGCCTCCGTCACCATCAACCACAATACCTATTGGTTCGACGGCGCGCTGGCCAGCAAAGAAGTAGGTGCAAGCAACTACGACAAGAGCGGCACGCACCTCACCACCGACCCGAACTTTGTCAATGCTCCGGCCGACTTCACCCCGCAAGGCGCCGAACAGCTGCAATACGGCACGGGCGACCCCTATTGGCTGTCAGCCGAATAAACCCTAACGTCTAACACAAACAGAACATTGTGATATGCAAAAGAAATACTTATTATACAGCTTATGCCTGACCTCGCTGTTCGCCCTCGCCGAACCGCTACAGGCACAACAGCAGAACGCCACCCCGCAAGCCACACAGCAACAACAAGGCCGCACCGTGAAAGGCACGGTGGTCGACGAAACGGGACTGGCCATCATCGGCGCATCCGTCAAAGTGCAGGGCACCACGACGGGCGCCATCACCGACCTCGACGGAAACTTCACCATCCAGGTGCCCGACGGCGGCAAGCTGGAAGTCTCCTACATCGGTTACATCACCCAGACCGTCAGCAACCTCAATGACCCGCGCATCGTCCTCCTGGAAGACATGATGAAGCTCGACGAGGTGGTCGTGGTGGGTTACGGCGCGCAGAAGATGAAAAACGTGACGGGCGCCATCGAGACCCTTACCCCCGACGACATCAAGGACCTCTCCGTCGGCAGCCTGAGCGACGCCCTGCGAGGCATGATGAACGGCGTGAGCGTAGGCTCGCCGCTGACCGGCCGTCCGGGCGAGGCTCCCAGCCTGCAAATCCGCCAAAGTTCCGTCAACACGGCAGCCACGCCGTCGGCCTCGCAAGGCGGTGACAACAGCACCAGCCCGCTCTACGTCATCGACGACTTCATCTCGACCGAAGAAGCCTTCAACAACCTCGACGTGAGCGAAGTGGAGAGCATCACCGTGCTGAAGGACGCTTCGGCAGCCGTCTACGGAGCCCGTGCGGCCTACGGCGTAGTGCTCGTCAAGACCAAACGCGGCGAGGTGGGCGCGCCCAAGATATCCTACAACGGACAGTTCGGCTTTACCGACGCCATAGCCATGCCCAAGATGCTGAGTGCCTACGACTACGGACGCCTCTACAACGCGGCCCGCATGGCCAACACCTCCACCGTGGAGAACATCAACAACCGCACGGACATCTTCCAGGCCGACGAGCTGGAAGCCATGCGCGGACTCAACTACGACCTGCTGGACAAGGAGTGGAGCGCGGCCTTCACCCAACGCCACAGCCTCAACATCAACGGCGGTACCGAGAAAGCCACCTACTTCGCGGGCGTGTCCTACTATCAGCAGGACGGCAACCTGGGCCGATTGGACTACGACCGCTGGAACTTCCGCGCCGGCGTGAACGCCAACATCAGCAAGTGGCTGAAGGCGTCGCTGCAAGTGTCGGGCGACTACGGCGAACGCAACCAGGCCAAGAACGGCGTGAGCGGAGCAGGCACCGACGGCGACTATGAGTCGCTGATGCGCCACCTGCGCTTCGTGCCGGACTACATCGACGGCAAGCCCATCATCTACACCGGCATGCAGAACAACAACGTGGCTTCGCTCAGCGGCACGAACCTCTACCACTTCGGCGCCGTGCAGAACTCGTCGGACAACATCGAGGAACAGACCAACAACACCAGCATCAACGGTTCTATTGAATACGACTTCGGCTGGTGCGACTTTCTGCAAGGCCTGAAGGTCAAGGCTTCCTACTCGAAGACCATCAGCGACAGCAAGAGCAACGACCTGGGCACCACCATGACGGTGTATGGCCTTGGCACGCGCGGCGGCAGCGGCGGCCACCTCTACACCGGCGATGGAGCCGACTACGCCACGCTGGAAAGCACGGAACTGAACAACGGCAACCTGCTGCGCCGCACGATGAGCCGCTATGACAGCTATCAGATGAACCTCACGGTGAGCTACGCCCGCAAGTTCGGCAACCACGACATCAGCGCCCTGTTCTCCATCGAGAGATCGGAAGCCGAGACCGAGACCCTGCAAGGCAGCATCACCAATCCTTATCCCTTCACCGACGGCACATCGAGCATGGTCGGCACCGACAACGATGGAAATCCGGCCACGCAAACCACGGTCATCAGCCGCAGCGAGTCGGGTATGCTGTCCTACATCGGCCGCTTGAACTACTCCTACATGGACAAGTACCTGCTGGAGTTCCTCGTCCGTTCGGACGCCTCCACCAAGTTCGCTCCGGAGAACTATTGGGGCACCTTCCCCTCCATCTCGGCCGGTTGGGTCATGTCGGAAGAGCCGTGGTTCGACCAGGAGAAGCTGGGCATCGACTTCCTGAAGATACGCGCCTCGTTCGGCTTGCTGGGACGTGATAACATCCAGCCCTTCATCTGGCGCAACACCTACGGCGGACATACCAGCGACGGAGGTCCCATCTTCGGCTCCTCGTCCAACGCATTGGTCAACGCGACGATCAACGGCGGACAATACGGCGTAAACCGCGACGTGCATTGGGACAAGAACTACAAGACCAACCTGGGTATCGACCTGCGCATGCTCAACAGCCGCCTGTCGGTTACGCTCAACGGCTATCTGGACATGGGACGCGACCTCTTCGGCGTCTACAGCGGCACCTCCTACTATCCCGGCACCGTGGGCGTTCGCCCCGCACCGGAGAACTTCGCCTCCGTCGACACCTATGGCTTGGAGCTCAGCCTCGGCTGGCGCGACAAGGTGGGCGAGGACTTCACCTATTGGGTAAAGATGAACACAGGCTGGAGCGACAACAAGCTGCGCGAATACAGCTGGCCGGCCGACGTGCTGTGGGACAGCGAGCGTCCCGACGAGCGCAACGACCGCGGACGCTGGGGATACCAGTGCATGGGCATGTTCCGCAGCTATCAGGAGATATACGAGTACTTCGAGAAGTACCAAATCGATACCTACCTGGGACGCCCGATGAGCGACGTGCATCCGGGTATGCTCATCTACAAGGATGTGTCCGGCGAATGGGTCGACGGCAAGCCCACCGAACCCGACCGCAAGGTCGACAGCAACGACATGGTGGAACTGTCGCACCGCAGCGATAACCCCTACGGCATGACGTTCAACTTCGGCGCCAGCTGGAAGGACCTTTCGTTCAGCGCGCAGCTCAGCGCAAGCTGGGGAGGCTACACCACCGTCAGCTCCACCATCTATCAGGAGAGCTTCGACGACATGGAGTACAAGAACCTCTCGGCCATCTGGAGAGACATGTTCGTATACAGTGACGTGAAGGATGCCGATGGCAACATCGTGGCCGCCGAAAACCGCGACGCGAAGTACCCCAACCTGCGCTATGACGACGTCAACGGACAGGCTTCCACCTTCTGGCGGATGAACGCGGCCAGCGTCACGCTCAACAACCTGACCGTGGCCTACAGCCTGCCCAAGAAGTGGCTCCAGCCCGTGGGCATCGCCTCGTGCCGACTGAACCTGACGTGCCAGAACGTGTTCAGCTTCTACAATCCTTATGAAGACCACGTGTGGAACAACTGGGCGGGCACATACGGACGCTATCCGCGCCTGCGCAAGTTCACACTCGGCGTAAACGTATCATTCTAACCCTAAGCAAAGACTACAATGAGAAAGATAAAATACACATCTATCGCGCTGCTCATGGCTGCCGGATTGGCCGGATGCAGCGACCAATTTCTGGAAGACAAGCGCGAATACGGCACCTACGACGAATCGCTCGTATATGAGAACTACGGGACGGCCGAACAGCGCGTCAACTACCTCTATCAGCTCCTCCTGCCGCGCGCAACGGGCAGCACGGACGAAGGCACGGACTTCCTCACCAGCTCCGGCGTGGAGGACGATTACTCGGCCTGCACCGAAGAGTTCGGCGGCTCGTCCATCTTCAACGACCCGACGGCAGTTCTGACCTCGGTGGGAGGCGCATTGCCCGACTTCTTCCACGTGCAACCCCACCTGGGCCCGTGGAACCGCATCCGCGAGTGCAACGACATCATCCAGGGCGTGACCAACAGCCAGAGTCTCACGCAGGAACAGAAGAACGAACTGCTGGGCCAGGCCTACTTCTTCCGCGCTTGGCGTTACTTCCTGCTGGTGCGCATCTACGGCGGCGTGCCCATCATCACGGAACCTCAGGACGCCGTGGTGGGCAACACTCAGGGCGCAGACAAGATTGTGCCCCGCTCGTCGACCGGAGACTGCATCGAGTTCATCTGTCAGGACTTGGAGGATGCCTACAACATGCTGCCCAGCACGTGGGACGGCAACGATTACGGCCGTGTGACCAAAGGCGCCGCCCTCGCGCTTGAGGGGCGCGTGCGTCTGATGTGGGCCAGCCCGCTCTTCAACCGCGCCAACGACCGCACGCGTTGGCAGGCAGCCTACGACGTGAATACCCGCGCCCTAGCAGAACTAGAAGACGCAGGCGTAAATGGAATAGTGCACGGAGGCAACAATGCCCGAGACTGGGCACACCTCTTCAACACCTACAATCCCAAGGAGGAAGCCGTGTTCGTTACCCTCTATAACAACAGAGGTGAAGTAGAGGGCCTGGAAGTGCACAAGTGGAACAACTGGGAGCACTCCATCCGCCCGGGCAACGTCAACGGCGGAGGCGGCATGACGCCGACATCCGAAATCGTCGACCTCTTCCCCATGGCCGACGGCAAACCGGCCGCCGAGTCCAGCCTGCCTTACGACAAGCTGTGCTTCTTCCTCAACCGCGACCCGCGCTTCTACCGCACCTTCGCCTTCCCCGGCGTGGAGTGGCAGTTTGACGACAAAAGTACCAACTGGGGAGGCGAGGGCGTAAACTTCTTCCCGTCCGACAGATACGCCGGCGGCGAAGATTACGAACTGTGGAGCTACTGCTGGTTTGAGAACGAGGAAGACAAGGCATCCGTCTCGAAAGGCGGCATACGCGGAGCCGACAAACTCACCAGCGACCGCGGCGTGTACGTGCGCAAACGCTCGGACGACTATGCTTTGGCCGGAGCAAACCTCTTTGTCTACAACACGCTGGCGGGCAACGGCAGCGGATTCAAGACCTCGGCCAACCCCTACATGGAAATCCGCTTTGCCGAAGTGCTGCTCAACTTGGCCGAATCGGCCTGCGGCATTGGCGAAACAAGCGAAGCGTGGGGCTACCTGAAGGACATCCGCGCCCGCGTCTATCCGGCCGACATGGAGGACGAAAACTACGGCCTCGCCATGAGCGGCAGCCAGGCCGAGACCTTTGCCGCCATCCTCTACGAACGCCAGATTGAGCTGGCCTACGAGGGCAAGCGCTTCGACGACATGCGCCGCTGGATGTTGTTCGACGGCGGGGCAGGGCAGGAAGCCCTCAACCCCAGCTGGGCGCTCAGCGGATGGGGCGGCAACACCTGCACCTATCTGGGCGTGACCTCGGCCAACGACCAGGCACGCGCCAACGGCTCGAAACACCGCATCATCCTCTACGTGACCGAAGGCACAGGCGGCAACAGCAACGATGCCGACCCGCTGAAAGACGTGGAGCGCCCCGCCGGCCTGACCCTGAGCGAGGACTTCAGATATCAATCCTCCGATAATCCCGATGTATCATCGCCCTATGCCGACCCGAAGGTCGAGGCACTGGCCAAATTCTACAAAGACAACCTCACCCGCAAGGATTTGCCTACGGATGAGTACGACAACGGCCAGTTCTCCACCTTCCGTCCGGAGTACTACTTCATCGGCCTGCGCCAGAGCGCACAGTCGAACAACTCCACGCTGCTGCAGAACATCGGCTGGCACGACAACATCACCGGCGGCGACGGCACGTTTGACCCCGTGGCCGAATGAGAAGACGACCAAAGAGAAACACAAGAGGAATCTTGTGCTTTATATAAGTTAAACAAAAGTTTATGGAAAGCCCTGTCTGTGAAGATGGGGCTTTCGTTCGTCATGCACGTTCCGGGGGCCGGACGCCCCCATATGCGCGCTCGTGAGCGCCCATATCCCGGCTCGCGAGCCTCCATATGCCCGCCCGCGAGCGGACATATCCGCGCTCAAACGCCCCGTTGCGAAGAGATTCGAGCCGCGCGGGAGGGGAAGAAACGGGCATTATAGAAATATTTCTTTAATTCTTTGCCCCATCCATCTATTTCCCTTATTTTTGCGAAGTGATAACATTGGAACAAAATCATTCAAACAATTCAATAATTTAATTCATTCATTTATGTGGTTAAGTAATTCATCTATTGGAAGGAAAGTGGTGATGAGCGTTACCGGCGTCGCCCTTGTCCTGTTTCTAACATTTCACATGTCGATGAACCTTGTGGCGCTCTTCTCGGAAGACGCTTACAACATGGTGTGTGAATTTCTGGGAGCCAACTGGTACGCGCTGGTAGCAACCGTGGCGTTGGCCGCCCTGTTCGTGATTCACATCATCTACGCGTTCTGGCTGACAATGTTGAACAGAAAAGCACGCGGCAGCGAGCGTTACGCCGTTTCGCAGAAACCCAAGTCCGTGGAATGGGCTTCGCAGAACATGCTCGTGCTGGGCATCGTGGTCATCCTGGGCCTGCTGCTCCACTTCGCCAACTTCTGGTACAAAATGCAGTTCGCCGAAATCATCGGCGACCACTTCCTGGGCGAGTTCGGCCCCACCGACGGCGCCGCCTACATCGCCTACACCTTCGGCTGCCCGGTGTATGTCGTCATCTACCTGGTGTGGCTTCTGGCTTTGTGGTTCCACCTCACTCACGGGTTCTGGAGCGCCATGCAGACCTTCGGCTGGAGCAACAAAATCTGGTTCGAACGCTGGCGCATCATCGGTAACGTGTACTCCACGCTCGTAGTCCTCGGCTTCGCCGTAGTGGTAGTGGTTTACTTCTTCAAATCGCTCTGCTGATAACCCCATTGTTTTACCTTTTAAATAGATATAGAATATTATGGCTACTATAGATTCAAAAATTCCCGAAGGCCCGATAGCTGAAAAGTGGACCAACTATAAAGCTCACCAGAAGCTGGTGAACCCCGCCAACAAACGCCGCCTCGACGTCATCGTCGTAGGTACCGGTCTGGCCGGAGCCTCCGCAGCCGCTTCGCTCGGCGAGATGGGATTCAGAGTGTTCAACTTCTGCATCCAGGACTCTCCGCGCCGCGCCCACTCCATCGCCGCACAGGGCGGTATCAACGCCGCAAAGAACTATCAGAACGACGGCGACTCGGTGTACCGCCTGTTCTATGACACCGTGAAGGGTGGCGACTACCGCGCCCGCGAAGCCAACGTGTATCGTCTGGCCGAGGTGTCGAACAACATCATCGACCAGTGTGTGGCCCAGGGCGTTCCCTTCGCACGCGAATACGGCGGCACGCTGGCCAACCGCTCATTCGGCGGCGCACAGGTGTCGCGCACGTTCTATGCCAAAGGACAGACCGGCCAACAGCTCCTGCTCGGCGCATACTCCGCGCTGAGCCGCCAAGTGAACGCCGGCACCGTGAAACTCTATACCCGCTATGAGATGCAGGACGTGGTCATCATCGACGGACGCGCGCGCGGCATCATCGCCAAGAATCTCGTGACGGGCAAACTGGAACGCTTTGCCGCCCACGCCGTGGTCATCGCCACCGGCGGATACGGCAACACCTACTTCCTCTCGACCAACGCAATGGCCTGCAACTGCTCGGCCGCCATGGCCTGCTACCGCAAAGGCGCCCTCTTTGCCAACCCGGCCTACGTGCAGATTCACCCGACCTGCATCCCCGTACACGGCGACAAGCAGTCGAAGCTGACGCTCATGTCCGAGTCGCTCCGCAACGACGGCCGCATCTGGGTGCCGAAGAAGCTCGAAGACGCCAAGGCCCTGCAAGCCGGCACGAAACGAGGCAGCGACATCCCCGAGGAAGATCGCGACTACTACCTGGAGCGCCGCTATCCGGCATTCGGTAACCTCGTGCCGCGCGACGTGGCTTCACGCGCAGCCAAGGAACGTTGCGACGCAGGCTTCGGCGTGAACAACACCGGCCTGGCCGTGTTCTTGGACTTCTCGGAGTGCATCGAACGCCTGGGCATCGACGTGGTGCGCCAACGCTACGGCAACCTCTTCGACATGTATGAAGAAATAACCGACGTGAACCCCGGCCAATTGGCCAAGGAAATCAACGGCGTGAAATACTACAACCCGATGATGATTTACCCCGCCATCCACTACACCATGGGCGGCATCTGGGTGGACTACGAGCTCCAGACCACCATCAAGGGCCTCTTCGCCATCGGCGAATGCAACTTCTCCGACCACGGTGCCAACCGCTTGGGCGCATCGGCTCTGATGCAGGGCTTGGCCGACGGTTACTTCGTGCTCCCCTATACCATCCAGAACTACCTGGCCGACCAAATCACCGTGCCGCGCTTCTCGACCGACCTGCCCGAGTTCGACGAGGCCGAGAAAGCCGTACAGGCCAAGATTGACCACCTGATGGGCATCAAGGGCAAGAAATCTGTTGACTCCATCCACAAGGAATTGGGCCACGTCATGTGGGAATATGTCGGCATGGGCCGCACCGCCGAAGGCCTCAAGACCGGCCTTGCCAAGCTGAAGGAAATCCGCAAGGAATTCGAGACCCAGCTCTTTATCCCCGGCTCGAAAGAGGGCATGAACGTGGAACTCGACAAGGCAATCCGCCTGAACGACTTCATCACCATGGGCGAGCTTATCGCATACGACGCGCTCAACCGCAACGAAAGCTGCGGCGGACACTTCCGCGAAGAATATCAGACGGAGGAAGGCGAAGCCAAACGCGACGACAAGAACTACTTCTACGTGGCTTGCTGGGAATACCAAGGCTCGGACGACAAGGCTCCCGTGCTCTACAAAGAACCGCTCGTTTACGAGGCAATTAAAGTCCAGACCAGAAACTACAAGAGCTAAAGAGACGTTAAACATTAAAAGACTACACTAATGGAAAAAATCATATCATTCACGCTGAAGATTTGGCGTCAGAACGGACCTAAGGACAAAGGTCATTTCGATACTTTCCAGATGAAGGACATCCCCGGCGATACCTCCTTCCTGGAGATGCTGGACATCCTGAACGAGCAGCTCGTTAGCGAAGGCAAAGAGCCTGTCGTGTTCGACCATGACTGCCGCGAGGGCATCTGCGGCATGTGCTCGCTCTACATCAACGGACATCCCCACGGACCCGCTACCGGAGCCACCACTTGCCAGATTTACATGCGCCGCTTCAACGACGGCGACACCATCACCGTGGAACCGTGGCGTTCGGCCGGATTCCCCGTCATTAAGGACTTGATGGTGGACCGCTCGGCATACGACAAAATCATGCAGGCCGGAGGCTATGTGAGCGTCAACACCGGCGCGGCACAAGACGCCAACGCCATCCTCATCCCGAAGACGGCTGCCGACGAGGCCATGGATGCCGCATCGTGCATCGGTTGCGGCGCCTGCGTGGCTGCCTGCAAGAACGGTTCGGCCATGCTCTTCGTATCGGCCAAGGTGAGCCAGCTCGCCCTGCTGCCGCAAGGCAAGTCCGAAGCCGCACGCCGTGCCAAGGCCATGCTTGCCAAGATGGATGAACTGGGCTTCGGCAACTGCACCAACACACGCGCCTGCGAGGCCGAGTGTCCGAAGAACGTGTCCATCAGCAACATCGCCCGCCTGAACCGCGAGTTCATCAAGGCCAAGCTGAAAGACTAAAGAAACTTCCAAATATCATACATTTTTATTTCCTGGAATGCCGCTGTCTGTGAAGATGGCGGCATTCGCTTTAAAAAGCAGCTTACGACACACCGCACAAACGATTTATCGCTATCTTTGTGCATACCATAATCTTGAACACTCTAACCATTATCACACGATGAAAGAATACTACTACCTCAACGACAGAAAAGAGCAGGAAGGCCCCGTGGCGGGCGAAGACCTGCCTCGCTACGGCGTAGGCCGCAGCACGCTGGTGTGGGCCGAAGGCATGGCCCAATGGACTCCGGCCGGCAACGTGCCCGAGCTGGCGCCCTTGTTCCAATCGCAAAACGGCGGCACGCCACCCCCGCCTCCCGCAGGCGGAAGCGCCGAAGAAAAGCCCGACAACTTGCTGGTGTGGTCCATCCTGGCCACCGTATTGTGCTGTCTTCCGCTGGGCATCGTGGCCATTGTCTACTCGGCCAAGGTCGACACGCTGTGGACGCAGGGCCGCTATGAAGAGTCGCGCGAGGCGGCCTCCAAAGCCAAGACGTTCTGCCTCATTTCCCTCGGCCTCGGCATCGTGAGCGCCATCCTCGGCTTCATCTTCGGCTTCTTCAGCGCGCTGATGTGATGCGCAAAGCGGCCGTCATCACCGCCATTCTGCTCGCGTTCGGAGTGCTGTATGCAGTCGACCCCGAACGCGAGCCGTTCATGCCCCGCTGCCTCTTCCACTGGCTCACGGGCCTGGACTGTCCCGCCTGCGGCTCCCAGCGCGCCCTGCACCAACTGTTCCACCTGCACGTGCGCGAAGCCCTGGCCTACAATCCCTTCCTCGTTGTTTCCCTCCCCTATCTGGGCGCCCTCGCGCTGTGCCGGTGGTTCAACGACGGCGGACGCCTCGACCGCCTGAAGAGCATGTGCCACCATCCCGCCGTCATCCGCCTCTACCTCGTCCTGCTCATCGCGTGGTGGGTGGCAAGAAACCTCGTCTGAGCTTCCATATGCCCGCCCGCAAGCCGCCATATTCCCGCTCACGAGCCGCCATATGCTCGCCCGCGAGCCGGCATATGGAGCGTCAAAGCCCGTCAATACGCCGCGTTTCTTCCTCACGAAGCAACGCCGCTCCCGAAGACGGAACGACCGCCGTGCGGGAATATGTCCGACGGGTGACGGACAATTCTTCGGCGGCGCATCCGCTCCCTTCCCGCAAAATTTCGCTACCTTTGCAGCATAAAACCAATGCGTATGCAACAAGGGAACTACCAGATACAGAAACAGCAGCAGGTACAGACTCTTTCGCCACAGCAAGTGTTGGCCGTCAAGCTGCTCGAACTGCCCACCGTGGAGCTGGAAGAGCGCGTGAAAGCCGAGCTGCTCGACAACCCGGCCCTGGAGGAAGGGCCGTCGGACGACGACACACGGACCGACGACGAATATGCCCGGGATAACGACGGCAACGCCGACGACGAAGGCGCCGCCATCACGCCCGAAGACATGGAGCTGGGCGACTATCGCACCGAAGACGACATACCCGACTACAAACTGCGCGAGCCGAAAACGCCCGCCGCGCAGGCCGAGGAAATACCGTTCTCCGACGCCGTGTCGTTCTACGAACTGCTGAAGGAACAGCTGGGCGAGCAGGAACTGACCGACCGCCGGCGCCAGCTGGCCGAATATCTCATCGGGTCGCTCGACGACGACGGCATCCTGCGCAAGGATTTTGAAACCATCGGCGACGAACTGCTCTTCAACTACGGCATCGAGACCACGCCCGCCGAGCTGGAAAGCGTCCTGCACATCATCCAGGACTTCGACCCGCCGGGCATCGGCGCGCGCAGCCTGCAGGAGTGCCTCCTCATCCAGATAGAGCGCAAGGCCGACTCGCCGCTGAAGACGCTCGAACGCGACATCATCGGCAAGTGCTACGACGAGTTCACCCACAAGCATTGGGACAAGATAAAACAGCGGCTGGGACTGACCGACCGGCAGTTTGAAGAAGCCAGGGCCGACCTCGTGCGCCTCAATCCCCGCCCCGGCAGTTCGCTGGGCGAGGCCATGGGCAGGACCAACCAGCAAATCGTGCCCGACTTTCTGGTGGAGACCGACGACGACGGCACCGTCACCCTGTCGCTCAACGACCACTCCGTGCCCGAGCTGCACGTGAGCCGCGAGTTCTCCGACCTGCTCGACGAGCACACCCGCAACCGCGCCAACCAGAGCAAGGAGTCGCGCGAGGCGATGATGTTTCTCAAGCAGAAGATGGACTCGGCGCGCAACTTCATCAACGCCGTGAAGCAGCGCCAGCAGACGATGCTCGCCACGATGCGGGCCATCATCGACCTGCAGATGCCGTTCTTCCGCGAAGGCGACGAATCGCTCCTGCGGCCCATGATTCTGAAGGACGTGGCCACGCTGACGGGGCTGGACATATCGACCATCTCGCGCGTGAGCAACAGCAAGTACGTGCAGACCAACTACGGCATCTACCCCCTGAAGTTCTTCTTCAGCGACGGCTACACCACCGACGGAGGCGAGGAACTGTCCACCCGCGAGATACGCCGCACGCTGAAGGAGTGCATCGACAAAGAGGACAAGAGCCGCCCGCTCACCGACGACGAGCTGGCCCGCATATTGAAGGAAAAAGGATTTGCCATAGCCCGCCGCACCGTGGCCAAATATCGCGAGCAGCTGGGCATCCCCGTGGCACGACTACGCAAATAACCCGCCCATGGAAGAAAAATATCTCCGCCCGGCAGCGCGCATACTGTCTGCCGTCTTCACCCCGTTCTACGTGCCTACGGTGGGCTTCATCGCCCTGTTCCTGTTCACCTATCTGGGCATGTTGCAATGGCGCTACCAGCTCATCATCGTCGGGGTGGTCTATCTGTTCACGGTGGTTCTGCCCATGGCGGCCATCTATTTCTATCAGAAGGTCAACGGATGGAGCCTGCGCCACCTGAGCAACAAGGAAAGGCGCGTGGTGCCCTACGCCATGACCATCGTGTCCTACGTCATCTGCCTGCTGCTGATGTACCGCATGGGCATCCCTCGTTTCATGTCGGGCATCCTGGTGTCGTCGCTTCTGGCCATGATGGTGTGCGCCACGGTGAACATATGGTGGAAAATCAGCGCCCACATGGCTGCCATCGGCCAGTTCACGGGCGGCATGGTCTCGTTCAGCCTGCTGTTCTACAGCAACAACATCGGCTGGCTCTGCTTCGTCATCCTGCTGGCCGGAATGCTGGGCACATCGCGCATCCTGCTGCGGCAGCACACGCTGGCCGAGGTACTGGTAGGCTTCGGCGTGGGCTTCGTGTGCGGCGTGGCGGGCATATTGTTTATCTGACAACCCCCCAACATACAGCCTTATGAGAAAACTCATGATTCACATTGCGGTATGCATGACGCTGCTGACAGCCTTGTCGTGCACGGGTTCATCCCGACAGGCCGGCGACGCAACCGCCGCACCGTCCGACACGCTCATCGGCAAGACTTTCATCGGCTCCGCGACCATCGGGCCCGACACGGCGGAATGGCATCTGGAAATCCGCCACAAGCCTCACAGCGGCGACGGGAACTTCTCCCTCAGCATCACCCGCACGGGAATGACGCAACGCTTCAGCGGACGCCGCTACACCCTGCGCGGCACGGACGACGACATCGACGCCACCCTGTGGCAATGCAAGGCCGACAGCACGCTGTGGTTTGACTTCCTGGTGGAAAACGACTCCACGCTGCGCCTCCTGCCCCAAGGCCCGGAAACTGAGGAGCGCGACACGTTGCGCCTCAGGCTGACCCAATCCGAGTAACTGCGAAAGACATCAAAACCAACATACATTAATCGCTTATGAAACCAGTTGTAAGTATCATCATGGGAAGCACCTCAGACCTTCCCGTCATGGAAAAGGCAGCCAAGCTGCTCGACGAGATGCAGATCCCGTTTGAAATCAATGCGCTCTCGGCCCATCGCACACCGGAAGCCGTGGAAGCCTTCGCCAAAGGCGCCAAGGAGCGCGGACTGAAAGTCATCATTGCCGCCGCGGGCATGGCTGCGGCCCTGCCCGGCGTGATTGCCGCCAACACCACGCTGCCCGTCATCGGCGTACCCGTGAAAGGCAGCGTGCTCGACGGCGTGGACGCACTCTACTCCATCATCCAGATGCCTCCCGGCATACCCGTGGCCACAGTGGCCATCAACGGCGCCATGAACGCCGCCATCCTGGCCGTGCAGATGCTGGCCCTGAGCGACGAAGCCCTGGCCGGGAAGTTCGCAGCCTACAAAGAGGGACTGAAGCAGAAGATCGTAAAGGCCAACGAAGAGCTGAAAGAGGTGAAGTTCGCCTATAAAACCAACTGATTCTAAGCCGGAACATCATGGTCGACTTGTTTAATTACGAACGGCGGGCCACACACGAGGTGCAAATCGGAGCCACGCCGATGGGAGGGGAGAACCCCATCCGCATCCAGTCGATGACCAACACGCCCACGCGCGACACCGAAGCCTGCATGGAACAGGCCAAGCGCATCATCGAAGCCGGAGGCGAATACGTGCGGCTCACCACGCAAGGCGTGGCCGAGGCGGAAAACCTGCGCAACATCAACGCCGCCCTGCGCGCCGAGGGCTACACCACGCCCCTGGTGGCCGACGTGCACTTCAATCCCCGCGTGGCCGAGGTGGCGGCTCTCTACGCCGAGAAAGTACGCATCAACCCGGGCAACTACGTGGATGCCGCCCGCACGTTCAAGCACCTGGAATACACCGACGAGGAATATGCCGGCGAGATAGAGAAGATTCGCGCGCGCTTCATCCCGTTCCTGAACATCTGCAAAGAGAACCACACGGCCATCCGCATCGGGGTGAACCACGGCTCGCTGTCCGACCGCATCATGTCGCGCTACGGCGACACGCCGGAGGGGATGGTCGAATCGTGCATGGAGTTCCTGCGCATCTGCGTGGAGCAGGACTTCCGCGACGTGGTCATCTCCATCAAGGCGAGCAACACGGTGGTGATGGTGAAGACCGTCCGCCTCATGGCCGAGGTGATGGAACGCGAAGGCATGGACTTCCCCCTCCACCTGGGCGTGACCGAGGCGGGCGACGGCGAGGACGGACGCATCAAGTCGGCCCTGGGCATCGGCGCCCTGCTGGCCGACGGGCTGGGTGACACCGTCCGCGTGTCGCTGAGTGAAGCGCCCGAAGCCGAAATACCCGTGGCGCGCAAGCTCGTGGACTACGTGATGGCCCGCGCCGGACATCCCTACATCCCCGGACGCGCGCCCGAATCGTTCAACTATCTGTCGCCCGTGCGCCGACTGACGCGCCCCGTGGGCAACATCGGCGGCAATCAGGCACCCGTGGTCATCGCCGCAGGCATGGGCGACACGCGCAAGGAGGTCAACCCGCAGTTCCGCCCCGACTACATCTACGCGGGACGGAGCCTGCCCGAGCACCGCGAGGCCGGCTGCGCCTACATTGTCGACGCCGACTGCTGGACGGGCGAGGAGGGCACCTGGCCCGCCTTCATGCCTCCGCGCAACGAGGAAGAGGAACCTCTCTTCCTGAAAATCATGCGCTGTCCGGCCACAATGAAATTCCTCTTTCTCACCTATCTGGCTTGCGACGACGAAATCATGGCCCTGCTGCGTCACCATCCGGAGGTGGTGGTCATTGCGCAAAGCAACCATCCGAACCGTCTGGGCGAGCAGCGCGGACTGGCGCACCAGCTCACCTGCGCGGGACTGGAGAACCCCGTGGTGATGTTCCAGCACTATGCGGAGAACGTGGCCGAAGACCTGCAAATCAAGGCCGCCGCCGACATGGGCGCATTGCTGATGGACGGCCTCTGCGACGGCATCTTCCTCTACAACCAAGGCTCGCTGTCGGCCGCCGTCACGGACGCCACGGCTTTCGGCATCCTCCAGGCGGCCCGCGTGCGCACGAGCAAGACGGAATACATCTCCTGCCCCAGCTGCGGGCGCACGCTCTTCGACCTGCAGGACACGCTGGCGCGCATCAAGGCGGCCACGTCGCACCTGAAGGGACTGAAGATTGGCGTCATGGGCTGCATCGTGAACGGCCCGGGCGAAATGGCCGACGCCGACTACGGATATGTGGGCGCCGGACGCGGACGCGTGAGCCTCTACCGCCGCAAGGAGTGCGTGGAAAAGAACATTCCGGCCGAAGAGGCCGTGGAAAAACTGCTCGAACTCATCCGGCAGGATAGGGGAGACCTCGGCTGAAAAACCGACGTGCCGGACGGCCTGCAACAAGGCATTTGAGCGAAGATATTGACGCCCGCGAGCCGGGATATGACGGCTCGCGGGCGCACATATGGACGGACGCGAGCGGGCATATGGAGGCCCGACACGCCGTTTATCACTACATTCAGACTCCCAATTTCGCTTTGTAAGCGGAAGCAAATCCGGGCGAAACGGAATTGCCCAGGTTGCGGCAGGCCTCGGCTGAGAAGTCCAAGGCACAGCGCACCACGGCGTCCCAGCGCGCTTCGGACAGGCCGGGCAGGTCGTCGCGACGGATGTCGTAAGCCAGCAGGCCGTAGACGACGCCCGCATTGAAGTTGTCGCCCGCGCCCACGGTGCTCACCGTCTCCACGTGAGCCACGGGATAGGCCTTCGCCAGCTCCGGCGTGTGCAGGCTCACGGCGTTGGCGCCGTCGGTACAAAGCAGGCGGGGACAGTAGAAACGCACCTTGTCGGCATAGACGCGGGCAGGGTCGGAGAGGCCGAACATGTAGCGGAAATCCTCCGTCGAACCTCGCACGATGTCGGCCGCCTCGAAGTTTTCGATGATGGTCGGTGTGAGCTTGATGGCGTCGTTGGCATGGGTGCTGCGGAAGTTCACGTCGTAATACATGATGGCACCCCGGCCGCGCGCGTAGTCGAGAAACTCGGCCACCTTCGGACGCAACACGGGATTGAGCGCAAAATAAGAGCCGAACATCACGATGTCGTCGGGCTCGATGTCGGGAAAAGTCACGTCGAGCCGCTGCGAAGGATAGTCTTTGTAGAAGATGTATTCCGGCTCGTTGCGCTCGTCGAGGAAAGCCAGCGACACGGGCGATTTCCCCTCGGGGAACACATTGACATGGCCCGTCGCCACGCCGTTGTCGCGCATGAAGCCGAGTATCGTCCGGCCCACCCGGTCGTCGCCCGTCTCGCTGATGAAGTCCACCGGCACGCCCATGCGTCCCAGCGAGATGATGCCATTGAACACCGAACCGCCGGGCACGGCCGCCGTGGGCTGCCCGTCGCGGAACAATATGTCGAGAATCGTTTCTCCGATTCCTATCACTTTACGTTTCATATGCTTTTTCTGTAATGAATATTCCCTGTCGCACGCCGGACGCGCGCACCGTGGCACGATTCGCTTCCTCACGGTCGTAACGACACGCAAATTTGCGAAAGAAAACTCTATCCGCGTCAAGGGTTTTGCATGTTTAAAAGTACATTAGCATTCATTATTAATATCTTTAACAGAAAGCAACTACTTTTGCCACATTATTCACCGAACCAAAAGAAGCATGAACAAACTTATCGGAAGCACCATGCTGTTGTTGTTTGGCATTCTTTCCGCCTTCGCGCAGACACCCTCCGGGAGCGTGGCCGACAGCATGGGCCACACACGGGCCGACAAGAAAGAACTGCGCCGGCAGAAAGTGGCAAAACGCAACCTGCACTATAACATCCTGGGCGGACCGGGCTATACGCCCGACTTCGGGGTGGTGCTGGGCGCCACGGCGTTGATGACGTTTCGCACGGAGCCTGCCGACACGCTACTGCAACGCTCGGTGCTGCCCTTCACGCTGGCCTACATGTTCAAGGGAAGCGGCGTGAACCTCATGGTGAGGCCGCAGCTCTTTTTCCGCGGCGACCGGTTCCGCATCTTCGGCACGTTCAGCTGGAAGAACACGGTGGAGAATTACTACGGCGTGGGCTACTCGACCAACCGGCACAGGGAACGGGGCGAGAACAATACGGAGTACACGTACAGCGGATTCCAGCTCAACCCGCAGTTCCTTTTCCGCATAGGCGAAACGGACTTCTTCGCGGGCCCGCAGATTGATGTCAACTACGACGACATCAGCAAGGCCGCGGCCGGCATGACGGTCGACCCGCATTACACGGCCGACGGAGGCACGTCCACGGGCTATCACAACCTGAGCTCGGGACTGGGCTTCGTGGTGTCCTACGACACGCGCGACGTGCCCTCGAACGCCTACAAGGGGCTGTATCTCGACGTGCGCGGCATGGCCTATGCCAAGGCTTTCGGCAGCGACCGCAACTTCTACCAGTTCGAGCTGGATTACCGCCAATACTGGTCGCCGGGCAGACGCCGCGTGTTGGCATGGACGGCACAGTCGACCAACACGTTCGGCCACGTGCCGATTATGAAATACGCCCTCACGGGCACGCCCTTCGACCTGCGCGGCTACTACATGGGCCAGTTCCGCGACAAAAGCTCGCATGTGGCCATGGCCGAATGGCGGCAGATGTTCAACACCGACCGCACGACGTGGCTGAAACGCATGCTGCACCACGTGGGCTATGCCGTGTGGGGAGGAGCCGGATTCATGGGACCCGCGCCAGCCAAGATAGAGGGCGTGCTGCCCAACTTCGGGGCCGGTCTGCGCATCGAAATCCAACCGCGCATGAACCTGCGTCTGGACTTCGGCCGCGACATGGTGAACCGTCAGAACCTGTTTTACCTGAACATGACGGAAGCGTTTTAGAACAATTGACAATGGACAATTGATAATTGACAATTATTCATTGCCTACCAATAACACAGAAGAATATAAGCTAAAGAAAGAATGAACAACATAACACCCAAAGAGAAGGAAACGAATTGCCAATTGTCCATTGTCAATTGCCAATTATTCACCGCCGTGGAAGCAGCCTTGAAAGCAGGGCGCGAGATACTGACCATCTACGACGACCCGAAAGCCGACTTCCAAGTGGAACGCAAGGCCGATAATTCGCCGCTGACGATTGCCGACCGCCGCTCCAACGAGGTCATCATGCAAACGCTGGACGACACGCCTTACCCCGTGCTGAGCGAGGAGGGGAGAAACATCCCCTACGAAGAACGGCGCACGTGGCACACCCTGTGGATTGTAGACCCGCTGGACGGCACGAAGGAATTCATCAAACGCAACGGCGAGTTTACCGTCAACATTGCCCTCGTGACCGACGGCGTGCCCGTGGCGGGCGTCATCTATGTGCCTGTGCGCCGCGAGCTTTACTTTGCCGACATGGAAAACGGTGCCTACAAGATGCCCGACATTGCCTCGCTGGAAGGCATACGCGACCTGGACACCCTGCGCAGCCGCTCGCTGCGCCTGCCCTACTCGGAACGGCATCCGCGCTACGTGGTTGTGGCCTCGTCGTCGCACGCCACGCCTGAAACCACGGCCTTCATCGACACGTTGCGCCACGGGCATCCCGACCTGGAACTGGTGTCCATCGGCAGTTCGCTCAAGCTGTGCCTAGTGGCCGAAGGCAAGGCCGACATCTACCCGCGCTTCGCGCCCACGATGGAGTGGGACACGGCTGCGGGACATGCCATCGTGCGCGCGGCAGGCGGCGAAGTGTGGCAGACCGGCAACCCGACGCCCGTGTGCTACAACAAGGAAGACCTGCTCAACCCGTGGTTCATCGTATCGCGCGAAAAGCCGGCAGGCCCCCACACACAAATACAACCCTAAACAAACGAGCCTATGAACTTTGACATCATTTTTGTATTGCTTGGCCTGGTGGGAATGCTCATTGCTCTCATCATGGACAAGATGCGTCCGGGCATCGTGCTGCTGAGCCTGGTGGTGGTGTTCATGGCCGCCGGCATCATCTCGCCCCAACAGATGGTGGCGGGCTTCAGCAACCGGGGCATGATTACCGTCGCCCTGCTGTTTCTTGTGAGCGAAGGCATCCGCCAGAGCGGCGCACTGAGCACGGTGGTAAAGAAGCTGTTGCCCAGCAAGGGCACATCGGTCACACGGGCACAGATGCGCATATTGCCCATCGTAAGCGCTTTCTCGGCCTTTCTCAACAATACGCCGGTGGTGGTCATCTTCGCGCCTATCCTGAAGAACTGGTCGCGGAAGGTGGGCCTGTCGTGCACGAAGTTTCTCATCCCGCTGTCCTATGCCACCATCCTGGGCGGACTGTGTACGCTCATCGGCACATCCACGAACCTGGTGGTGCACGGCATGATGATTGACCGGGGACTCGACGGCCTGAAGATGTTCGACCTGGCCTACATCGGCATCCCCATCACCGTGGCGGGACTGGTTTATATCCTTGTGGTGTCCAAACGGCTATTGCCCGCCGACAGGCCGGACAACTTCGAGGACGAAGAGGCCGAAGTGGCCGAGGACACGGGCCAACACATCGTGGAAGTGGTGCTGGCCTCGCGCTTTCCCGGCCTGAAGCGCAAGCTGAAGAACTTCGACTTCAAGCGCCGCTATGGGGCGGAAGTGAAGGAAATCCGCCAGAACGGACAAGTCATCACCGAGAACCTGGGCGAAGTGAGGCTGCAGGAAGGCGACACGCTGGTGTTGCTGGCCGACAGCGCGTTCACCCGCACGTGGGGCGACTCGTCGGTGTTCCTCATGATGACCAACGGACAGGAGATACCCGCCGGCCGCCCCATGCCCGCATGGAAGAAATGGACGGCGCTGGCGCTGCTCATCCTCATGATAGCGGGAGCCACGATAGGCGAGCTGCCCTACGTGCAGGAACGTTTCCCCGGCGTGAAGATGGACATGTTCTTCTTCGCCTCCGTCACGGCCGTCGTCATGGCATGGCTCAAGCTGTTCCCGCCCAAGAAATACACGAAATACATCAGCTGGGACATCCTCATCACCATCGCCTGCGCCTTTGCCATCAGCGCGGCCATGGAGGAATCCGGCCTGGCCGCGCTCATCGCCACCTTCATCCAGAACGTGTCCGGCTCGCTGGGCGCATGGGGCGCGCTGGCCTTGCTCTATCTGGTGACGCTCGTCATCACGGAACTGATAACCAACAACGCGGCTGCCGCGCTGGCATTCCCCCTGGCGCTGGAGACGGCGGCCAAGTTCGGCGCCGACCCGATGCCGTTCTTCATAGCCATCTGCATCGCCGCATCGGCCGGCTTTGCCACGCCCATCGGCTATCAGACGAACCTCATCGTGCAGGGCGCGGGCAACTACAAGTTTACCGACTTCGTGAAGATAGGCCTGCCGCTGGACATCCTCGTGATGGTCATCGCGGTGACGCTCATCCCGCTGATATGGCCGTTTTGAACTAATCTCGCAAATTCATAAACAACAAGCACTATGAACATTTACCCGATATTCGACAAGATGCTGACCCGCAACGACAAGGAATCGCTGCTCGGGCAGCGTGGCATGATGATATGGTTCACCGGGCTGAGCGGCTCGGGCAAGAGCACCATCGCCATCGCCCTGGAACGCGAACTGCAACAACGCGGCCTGCTGTGCCGCATACTCGACGGCGACAACATCCGCTCGGGCATCAACAACAACCTGGGCTTCTCGCCGGAAGACCGCGTGGAGAACATACGCCGCATAGCCGAAGTGGGACGGCTGTTTGTCGACACGGGCATCATCACACTAGCCGCATTCATCAGCCCCACGAACGACCTGCGGCGCATGGCCGCACGCATCATCGGCGAGGACGACTTCATGGAGGTCTACGTCAGCACGCCGCTGGAGGAATGCGAACGGCGCGACGTGAAGGGCCTTTACGCCAAGGCGCGGCGGGGAGAGATAAAGGAATTCACCGGCATCTCGGCACCCTTTGAAGTGCCCGAACATCCGGCCCTGACGCTCGACACGTCGAAGCTGAGCCCGGAGGAATCGGTAAGGCTGCTGGTTGACATGATAGAACAACGACAAGGAAAACATAACTTCTAAAATACGACATGGAAAAAGAGACCTATAAACTCAGCCACCTGAAGGAGCTTGAAGCCGAGTCCATCCACATCATCCGCGAGGTGGCCGCCGAGTTCGAGAATCCCGTGATGCTCTACAGCATCGGCAAGGACTCGTCCGTCATGGTGCGCCTGGCCGAAAAGGCATTCGCGCCGGGCAAAGTACCCTTCCCGTTGATGCACATCGACTCGAAGTGGAAGTTCAAGGAAATGATTCAGTTCCGCGACGAGTATGCAAGGAAATACGGCTGGAACCTCATCGTGGAAAGCAACATGGAGGCCTTCCGCGCCGGCGTGGGACCGTTTACCCACGGCAGCAAGGTCCACACCGACCTGATGCAGACCCCGGCGCTGCTGCACGCGCTGGACAAGTATAAGTTCGAAGCAGCCTTCGGCGGCGCCCGCCGCGACGAGGCGAAATCGCGCG
>CALUJS010000017.1 GCA_944321015.1 uncultured Phocaeicola sp.
TTTGCAAAAACATTTCATGAACTCACAAATAATCACTCTACGTTTCAGAAGGTCGCGCGAGGTCACTTTTGCTTCAAGAAGGTCACCTGAGGGTCACCAATAAAAGAAAAAGCACTTACAAAAACTTTGTAAGTGCTTGATTCTTAATGTGGACCAGCCAGGGCTTGAACCTGGGACCTCCAGATTATGAGTCTGTTGCTCTAACCAACTGAGCTACAAGTCCGACAAAACGAAACGGGCTCGTTTTTCGCTGCAAAAGTAAGCATTCGGGGCGAGATATGCAATAGGAGGGCCAAAAAAAGTGGGACGGGCCGACGGCGCGACGTCTTTTTTTCCTAATTTTGCCGCCGATTAGCCATCGACGCATGGCTGTAACCTTTTCAACAAGCATTGCATGAACTATCGTGTTTCACTTAATCCCGACGCTGTATGGACGGCAGACCGTGTGTAGCGACCATCGGATTCTTCGACGGGGTGCACCGGGGACACCGCTTCCTGATTGACTGCGTGAAGCGGCTGGCGCGCGAGCGCGGCCTGGAGGCGGTCATCATCACTTTTCCCGTGCATCCGCGCATGGTGATGCAGCCCGGTTTCCAGATGCCGCTGCTGTCCACGCCCGAGGAGAAGCGCCGGCTACTCGGCGAGCAGGGCGTGGACCGTGTCGTGGAGCTGCCCTTCACGCTCGAGCTGTCGCGCCTCACCGCGCGCGAGTTCATGGTCGAGGCCTTGCAGCGGCGTTTGTGCGTGGACACGCTCGTCATCGGCTACGACCATCGTTTCGGACACAACCGCAGCGAGGGCTTCGAGGATTACCGCCGCTATGGCGGCGAGATTGGCATGAGGGTGGTGCGCGCCGAGGTCTGCGTGGTCGACGGCGTGACGGTGAGCTCTTCGGCCATACGGCGCTTCCTCTGCGGGGGCGAGGTGGCGATTGCCGCCCGCTGTCTGGGCTATGAGTACTATCTCGAAGGCACCGTGGTCGACGGCTTCAAGGTGGGCCGAAGGCTGGGCTTCCCCACGGCCAACCTGCGCGTGGAGGAGCCGGGCAAGCTGGTTCCGGCCGACGGCGTCTATGCCGTGCGCGTGGCGGTGGGCGGACGGACCTATGCCGGGATGCTGAACATCGGCGTCCGCCCCACGGTGGACAACGGCGGCGACCGCTCGGTCGAGGTGCACATCCTGCGCTTCGGGGGCGACATCTACGGCGAGCACATGCGTGTCGACTTCGTGCAGCGCATACGCAACGAACAGAAGTTTGCCGGGACGGACGAACTGGTGGCGCAGCTGAGGCGCGACGCCGCCGAGGTGGAGCGTCTGTTGCTGTCCGCCTCCGGCGACGACATACATTAATCCCAATATCTCCCATGAAAAAAGCTTTATTCCTCGTACTCCTCTATTTCGTCTGTCAGTTTGTGGCCACGCTGCCTTTCGTGTTGTGGCATGTCGTGCGCGGGGTGCCCGACGCCATGAGCTTGACCGACCCGTCCGAACTGGGCGCCTCGATGGTGCTGGCCGGGGCGATGATGACGGCCCATCTGCTCTGGTGGAAGGACGTGCGCCCCGCTTCGCTGCGTTGGGTGAGGCCGCGCGTGATGCTGGCGTGCGTGCCGCTGGTGCTGTCGGCCATGTTCGTGCTCAATGCGTTCAACGAGTGGCTTGCCCTGCCCAACTGGGGCGCGGAGGCCTTTGAGGGGATGAGCCGCAACGTGTGGGGCCTGCTCTCCATCGTGGTGGCCGCGCCCGTGGTCGAGGAGCTGCTGTTTCGCGGCGGGGTGATGAACAACCTGCGCCGCGCGGGCTACGGGGCACGTGCGACGATTGTGTGGTCGGCCCTGATATTCGGCGTGTTCCACCTCAATCCCGCACAGATACCTTTCGCCTTCCTGCTGGGCCTGCTCTTGGGATGGCTCTATCATCGCACGGGCAGCCTCCTGCCCGGCCTCCTGTGTCACTTCATCAACAATGCCCTGGGCGCCATGACGCTCCGTTCCGGCCATGCCGACGCCCGTCTGGAGGAGATGGTGGGCGGCCCGTCGATGCTGTGGGCCGGAATCGCCGTGGGTGTCGTGGTGTTTCTCGTGTCGCTCCGCTATCTGCTGAAGGAATGCGTGGAGGCGGAGGCCAAAATCTGATTCTTTAGGCGAGGATGACGCGCGGGAGGCGCAGATTTCCGATTGTTTATCCGCGTCGGCGAGACTCTTCTTATCGTGTCGGAACCTGATAAAGACGGCTTCACCGTCCGCTCTAAATTCTGTCCCGTCAGCCCGATGCAGGGGGATGATTTATCCGCGTCATCCCTGCGCCCATATCCCCGCTCGTGCCTGCGGATATGCGCGGGCGTGCGCGTCCATATCCCGCCCGGGGAGCGGGCATAAGAAAGCAGGCGCCCTTCCCGTGGAGAATGACGGGGAGGAGCGCCTGCGGGGTTTATAGACGTCAAAAAAACAAAGATGCGGTTACTTGGCAGTCCGGCGTTGCAGGTCTTCGTATTCCACGGACGCCATGATGAAGGTGCCGATGGCTTTGCCTTCGTTCTCGACCACGGTCACGTCCTTGCCACAGAGGTAGTAGTTCGTCGTGCCCGTGCGCGAGGGGTTCTTCTTCGGTCCGAGTCCGGCCGAGGCGCATGTCTGGATGATGTCCGTGCGGCCGTCGCGCTCGCGGATGAACGTGGCGAGCAGGCCCTCGTAGGCTTTCTCGGCCACGGGCAGGTAGGCGGCCTCGTCGAGCAGGCCCAGGCGGATGCCTTTGAGGAAGGCGTAGGTGAAGATGCTCGATGCGGAGGCTTCGAGATAGTTGGGCGCGGTGCCTACGTTGTAGGTCTGTCCGTCTACGGTGTCGCCCTTGCCGTCGCCCTTCATGGTGGCGTCGTATTGCATGAGCTGATACCACACGCCGCTCTGCTTGTCCTGCCAGCGTGCCACTCCGGCGGCCACCTGTTGCAGGATGCCGTTCACGGCTTCATAGTCGGGGTGGTCCTTGGGCATGAATTCCAGGACGTCGACTAGGGCTGCGAAATACCATCCCATGCCGCGTGCCCAGAACTCTTTGCTGCATCCCTTGAAGGGGTCCTCGCGGTTGGCCCAGAAGGAGTCGGGCGCGTCGGGCGTGGCCGACCAGGCGTGATAGTTGAGCTGTTTGTCGGGGTCGTAGGTGTAGCGGTGTATGGTCTTGAACTGCAGGGCGATGTCGCTCCAGCTCTCGGCGTTGTTCTCCACGCTGTCGGCTCCGAACACGTGTTGCCACTGGGCGTATATGGGCGAGCCCATGAACAGTCCGTCGAGCCACATCTGGTTGGGGTAGGTGGCCTTGTGATAGAAGCCTCCCGTGCCCGGCAGTCCTTCGGGGATGCGGCTGTGGTTGTACTTCAGCGTGTTGCGGATGAGCGTGGCGGCGCGGCGGTAGCGTTCGGCGTCGGCGGTGTTGCCCTTGCGCGTCTCCTCGCGCCAGAGGGTGAAGTAGATGTTTCCGGCGGGCAGGTCGTCGATGTTGCTCGGGCGCAGGGCCGACGTGCCCTTCTTGCTGAGTATCATGGAGCCGTCGGCATTGGTGTTGTGGTCGGCGAATGCCTTCACGGCGTCATAGTATTCCGTCTTTTCGGGATACATCGTCCATGCCTTGAGCACGGCGTTGGCCACGAGTCCCGACACGTAGTCCCAGCCCGTGGTGTCGAGCTTCGTCTGGTGGTGGCGGTTGCAGTAGAAGTCGCCCAGTCCGTGGGCTTCGACCATGCGCTGCGAGTAGGGCACGGCTTCGGTCTGCTTCTGCTGGGCGCATGCACCCATGAGCAGGGGGATGAGGAGTAAGTAGAAGTACTTTTTCATAGTGTTGATGTGGGATTTATGAGTTAGTAACTGTATGCGTCAGTAGCGTATGCGATACTTGGCCGGAGCCGGTTCGCGCTCGGTGAAGAAGCGCCACGCGGTGGCCGCCAGGGCGTAGACCACGAAGGCCGACGCGAAGCCTGCCAGGGCGTCAATCAGATAGTGGGCCTGGATGTACACCGTGGCACAGCACAACAGCACGTAAAACGGCGTCAGGGCGGCGGTCAGCGTGAGGCAGCGGCTGCGCAGGGCCAGCATCATCAGGATGGTCGACATGCCCACGTGCGAGCTGGGGAAGGCGGCCGTGGGACGTTCGCCCGCCTGCTGCGACATCTCCACCAGGCTGTAGAACAGGCCGTGGCTGTCGCCCGGGGCGGGGAGCAGCTCCGAGTGGTGGTTGAAGTAGTCGCCCACGGCGGGGAAGTGGCCCAGGGCCACGTTGTCAAGCCCGATGGCGGGGAAGTAGTATTGCGGCCCCGTCACGGGCACGAAGATGTAGATGAGATAGTAGATGAAGAACGAGGCGAGCACCACGAAGGCCGTGCGCCCGAACTCGCCATAGCGGGCGAAGAAGTAAAACAGCACCACGGCGGCTATCATCGGATAGTAGGCGAAGTAGCCCATGTTGAACGCCTCGCTGGCCCACAGCGACGGACAGCGTGCGCTGAACTCGATGGCCGGCTGGCACCCGAAGAGCGCCTGCTCGGCGTGGGCAAACAGGTGGTCGATGTTGGGGAACAGGCGGTTGAACTCGTACGTGTCGGGATACCAGTAGGCCAGCAGGCCGAGCTGGAACACCGTGCGCAGGAACACCGTGAGCTTGCACGGGCGGTGTTGATACAGGAGCATGAGCGTCACCGTGGCCACGACGATGCCCGCGCGTTGCAGGAGCATCGTGCCGGGGTGGTCCATCCGTGCGTGGAGCACGACGATGAGCAGCGTGGTGAAGGCGTTGTAAGCCAGGCTCACCACTTCGATGGGAAACAGGCCGCGGCGTGTCTCCGTGGGTTTCAATAATTCTAAAGCCATCCTTCTTGTTTATACCAGGCGACGGTCTCCTTCACGCCGCGCTCCAGGTCATACCCGGGCACATAGCCCAGCTCGTCCCTCAGCGGGCGGATGTCGCATCGCCAATTACGTTGTTTCATGATGTTGTATTTGTCGCGGTTGAGCGTGCTGCTCCGTCCGGCCCATCCGGCCAGCGTCTCGGCCAGGACCGAAACGACCCTTACCACGGCCAGCGGCAGGGTGACGTGCACCACGCGGCGCCCCAGTTCGCGCGCCAGGAGGCTGCCGAACGTGCGGGCGGAGTACGTGTTTCCGTCGCTCACGAAATAGGCCCGTCGCGTCACGCCCCGGTCGATGGCGCGGAAGACGGCCTGCACCAGGTCTTTCACGTAGACGAACGTGAGGTCCTGACGACGGCTGCCCACGGCCACGTCAAGCCCGCGGGCCACGCATTTGGCCATCAGGTAATAGTCGCGCTCGCGCGGTCCGTAGACGCCCGTCGGGCGGAATATGACGTAGGGAAACGACGGAGCGGTGTTGTCCGTCAGACACTGTTCGGCGAGCAGCTTGCTCCGTCCGTAAGCCGTGTCGGGCCGGGGAGTGTCGCTCTCGCCGATGGGCGCATAGTCGGCCTCGTGCACCGGTCCGTAGACGCTCAGCGAGCTGATGAAGATGAATAGACGCGGCACCATGTCGAGCTCCGTGAGCAGACGCACGAGATGGCGCGTGGCCTCGTGGTTGATGCGGTCGAAGTCCTCCTTGCGTCGGCATTTGGTGGCTCCGGCGCAGTGGACCACGTAGTCCCACCCGCCGTGCTCCCGCTTGTGCCGCTCCAGCTGCAGGGCCAGCCGTTCGGGATGCTCCAGGTCGAGCTCGGCGAAACGGATGCGCTCGTCGGCGAGATAGGCGCGGCTGCTCGAGCGGCGCACGCCTGCCCAAGTGTCCATGCCCCGGCGGAGCGCTTCCTCCGCCATGAAGCTGCCGATGAACCCGCTCGCTCCGGTCACGAGAATCTTCATTGTTAGGTGTTTTCTGTTACAAAATCGCTGCAAAGATACTACAAAGAAATGAAAGGCAAGGCAAAAAGCGCGGGAATGGGTGCGGCGCCCTTTGATATTTTCCGTATTTTTGCCCACAGAACGCATCTGTTTATTATGGCAAAACCTTTTATAAAGTGGGTGGGCGGCAAAACGCAGCTGCTTGCACAGTTTGACGGGCTTCTTCCTTACGAACTGCAGGAAATGGAGCGATTTACCTACATGGAACCGTTTGTGGGCGGCGGAGCCATGCTGTTTCACATGCTGCACAGGTTCCCCAACATCGGCCGCGTGGTAATCAACGATGTCAATCCCAACCTCATGACGGCTTACGAAGTGATAAGGGATACGCCGGAACGCCTGATTGCCGAATTGGGCAGGATGCAGGCGGAATACAGACGGCTGGAAGGCGAAGAGGCCCGCAAGGCCTATTATCTTGACGTCAGGACGTCGTACAACACGGAGCGGCACGACGCCGTCGTGCGGACGGGCATGTTCATCTTTCTCAACCGCACCTGCTTCAACGGTTTGCATCGCGTTAACTCAAAAGGACACTTCAACGTGCCTTTCGGACGCTATGCCAATCCGACCATCTGCGACGAGCGCGTGATTATGGACGACAGCCGCGCCTTGCAGCCCGTGGAAATGCTTTGCGGCGACTATGCCCGGATAGAACAGCTGGTCGACGAGCATGAACATACGTTCATCTATTTTGACCCGCCTTATCGTCCGCTGAACGCCACGTCGAGCTTTACGTCCTATGCCAAGGAGGATTTCGATGACGCGGAGCAGATACGTCTGGCCCGCTTTTTTGCCCGTCTGTCGCAGGCCGGATGCCGGATGATGCTCAGCAACTCCGATTGTCGCACGCACAATCCGGGCGATACGTTTTTCGAGGAACTGTATGCCGGTTTCATCATCGGGCGGGTTTACGCCTCGCGCAATGTCAACTCCGACCCCTCGAAGCGCGGCAAGCTGACCGAAATCCTCATAAGGAATTACGAACGCGTGGCCGCGGCGCCTGCCAGGAACGAACTTCACTTTGTATAAATCTACCTCACTGGTGCTTATGAAATTTCTGGAACAGAACACGGAAACCCTCGTCAGGGTATTCACCGGCAACATGTTGTCGACCAACAGGGGCTTTAACTATTATGTCGATTGGGCGAACGTAGACGGCTATCGGGAGTTCATGGTCGAAATCCATGCGATGGACGTCTTGATAGGATGCAAGGACGATGCGGCGTTCGAGGCCCGGTTTATGGACCTCGTGTCCAAGCTTCCCGGCGTCGTGCTGCTGTTTCCCTTTCTGTTCGGTCTGGCCAAGGGCGACAGGGAACGGCTTTATAGAGGAAAAGACAGCCTGACCGTCATTCAGGACAATCTGGACGATGCCGACCACCTGACGTACAGCTTCTCGAGGAAGATGCCCCCGCCGCGCGGAGAAGCCTTGAAGGAGTACTACGACTTCTTTGTGCGCATGGGCCTGAAACACCTCTATCAGGACATCATGGAAAAGAGTACGCAGGACTACATAGCCGGCGTGTTGGTGGGGATGGATTCCAACGGACGCAAGAACAGAGGGGGAGCGGCTTTCGAACTGGCCTGCCAGCCGTTGTTCGAGAAGGCTTGCGCACGGCGGCGCGGACTCGCCCTGCTCATACAGCGGCAGTTCAAAAGTCTGCGCGATTACGGTTTTGCCGTGTCGGACGACATCGCAAACCGCAAGGCCGACTTTATCCTGTTGGACGCCGCGCGGAGGAAAGCCGTCAACTTCGAGGTCAACTTCTTCAACGGGACGGGCTCCAAACCGGAGGAAATCATCGACTCCTACATCAACCGCCAGCGCGACCTCGAGGCCGACGGCATCGGCTTCGCCCTCGTGACCGACGGCAAATGCTGGCAGACGGCTTCAAACCAACTGGCGAAGGGATTCCGCTACATGCGCTTTCTGTTGAACTTCTACATGCTGAAACACGGCATGTTGGAGGAGATAATCGACGACGTATTCGGAACCGGCGATGATTGAACCCTATTTCAAATCGTCCCGTCGCGACTTCACCCTGCTGCTGGGCGATTGCCGCGAGCTGCTCGGAGCCTTCGACTTCAAGTTCGCCTGCATCTTTGCCGACCCGCCCTATTTCCTCTCCAACGGCGGCATCAGTGTGCAGAGCGGACAAATCGTGTGTGTCGACAAGGGAGAGTGGGACAAGGGCGGAACCCCTCAGGGCGTGACCGAGTTCAACCGCGAGTGGCTCGCGCTGTGTCGCGAGAAGCTGAAAGACAACGGAACGATATGGATTTCGGGCACCTATCACAACATCTTCTCCATAGCCGGATGTCTGACGGAACTGGGCTACAAGATTCTGAACGTCGTGACGTGGGTGAAGACCAATCCGCCGCCCAATGTCTCCTGCCGGTACTTCACACACAGCACCGAGTTCCTCATCTGGGCCCGCAAAAGCGAGAAGAAGGCACACTATTTCAACTATGACCTGATGAAGCTCCTCAACGACGGGAAACAGATGACCGACGTGTGGCGCCTGCCCGCCATTGCGCCTTGGGAAAAGACCTGCGGCAAACATCCCACGCAGAAACCCCTCTCCCTGCTCGCCCGCGTGCTCATGGCGTCGACACGGGCCGGCGACTGGGTGCTCGACCCCTTCTGCGGCAGTTCCACCACGGGCATAGCGGCCAATCTGCTGGAGCGTCGTTTTCTGGGCATCGATCGCCAGGAGGCCTATCTGGACCTCGGCAGGCGTCGCAGGCTCGAGCTGGAATCTCCCGGCACGGCGCTGCGCTATCGCTCGAAGATAAAAGACATCGCCACGGCCGATGCCCTGTGTCAGCTCCGGGTGAGCGAGGCGGCCGGTGATTTCTGCTATGGCGACCTCCCCTTCTGATGCCTTTCCGGCAAGCGTCGCGCGTCCCCATATCCCCGCCCGTCGCTGCCCGTATCTCCGCCCCCGGGCGTCCATATGCCCGGACGCGGGCGCACATGTTCTCCGTCGGGCTCTTGTTACAATCCGGTTACGAGGCCGAGAATATTCCCCCGTTTTTGTTGGGACTGTCGCAGAAAATCGCTTCCTTTGTGGGAACACCGAACCTTGCTCGAAAAAGGGGTGGCATAAACCTTATCATTATGGGAAAGAAAGACAAAAAAGAAAAGAAGGACAAGAAGGCCGGCAAACGGATGACCAAGAAGCAGCTGGCCGAGAAATTGGCGGCCATGTTCCAGTTCAAGGCCGACGACACCATCAGCCTGAAGCAAATCTACTCCTCGTTGAAGCTCAACACGCATCCCCTGAAGATGCTCTGCCTGGACATCCTGCACGACATGTTGGAGGACGACTTCGTCTGTGAGCCCCAGAAGGGGTGCTACCGGCTGAAGAATCCCGACCAGGTCATCACCGGCATATTCCAGCGCAAGAGCAACGGCAAGAACTCGCTCCTGCCCGAGGACGGAAGTCCCGCAGTCTTCGTGGCCGAACGCAACTCGGCGCATGCGATGAACAACGACACCGTGCGCGTGGCCCTCTTCGCCAAGCGCAAGAATCACGAGCGCGAGGGCGAGGTCATCGAGGTGCTCAAGCGCGCCAACGACACCTTCGTGGGACGGCTGAAGGTCGACAAGAGCTATGCCTTCCTGCTCACCGAGAGCCGCACGCTGGCCAACGACATATTCATCCCCAAGGACAAGCTCAAGGGGGCCAAGGACGGCGACAAGGTCATCGTCAAGGTCATCGAATGGCCCGAAACGGCCAAGAACCCCATCGGGCAGGTGATGGACGTGCTCGGACGAGCCGGAGAGAACACCGCCGAGATGCACGCCATCCTGGCCGAATTCGGGCTGCCCTACGTCTATCCGGACAACGTCGAGAAGGCCGCCGACGAGATTCCGGCCGAAATCAAGCCCGAGGACATGGCCGAGCGCGAGGACTTCCGCCCCGTGCTCACCTTCACCATCGACCCCCGCGACGCCAAGGACTTCGACGACGCCCTCTCCATACGCCGCCTGGACGACGGCCTGTGGGAAGTGGGCGTGCACATTGCCGACGTGAGCCACTACGTGAAGGAGGGCAGCATCATCGACAAGGAGGCCTACCGCCGCGCCACGTCGGTCTATCTCGTCGACCGCACCGTGCCCATGCTGCCCGAGCGGCTGTGCAACTTCATCTGCTCCCTGCGCCCCGACGAGGACAAGATGACCTACTCCGTCGTCTTCGACATGGACGAGCAGGGCGAGGTGCGCAAGTCGCGCATCGTCCACACCGTCATCCGCAGCAACCGCCGCTTCACCTACGAGGAGGTGCAGGCCGTGCTCGAGGGCGGCGAGGGCGAATATGCCGCCGAGCTGCGCATGCTCAACACGATGGCCAAGAGCCTGCGCGCCAAGCGCATGGCCGCCGGAGCCATCAACTTCGAGCGCGTCGAGGTGAAGTTTGAAATCGACGAGGCCACCGGGCGCCCCCTGAGCGTCTACTTCAAGGAGCAGAAAGATTCCCACAGGCTGATTGAGGAGTTCATGCTGCTGGCCAATCGCACCGTGGCCGAGCGCATAGGCCGTCCGAAGGCCGGAACCAAGCCCAAGGTGTTCCCCTACCGCATACACGACCTGCCCGACCCCGACAAGATGGAAGACCTGAAGAACTTCGTCGTCAAGTTCGGCTACAAGCTGAAGACCTCCGGCTCGCGCTCCGACGTCTCCCGCTCGCTCAACCACCTGCTCGACGACGTGCACGGGCGAAAGGAGCAGAATCTCATCGAGACCGTCTCACTGCGCGCCATGCAGAAGGCCCGCTACAGCACCATCAACATCGGCCACTACGGACTGGCCTTCGACTACTACACCCACTTCACCTCGCCCATCCGCCGCTATCCCGACCTGATGGTTCACCGCCTGCTTTCGCGCTACCTCAGCGGCGGGCGCAGCGTGTCGCAGGGCAAGTACGAGGACATGTGCAAGCACTGTTCCGACATGGAGCAGACGGCCGCCTCGGCCGAGCGCGCCAGCGTGAAATACAAGCAGGTGGAATTCATGAGCGAGCGCGTGGGCCAGGTGTTCGACGGTACCATCAGCGGCATCACCGAGTGGGGCATCTACGTGGAAATCAACGAGAACAAGTGCGAGGGCATGGTGCCCATGCGCGACCTGGGCGAGGACTATTTCGACTTCGACGAGAAGAACTATTGCCTCGTGGGCCGTCGCCGCAAGAAGAAATATGCCCTGGGCGACGCCGTGCGCGTGCGTGTGGCCCGCGCCAACCTAGAGAAGAAACAGCTCGACTTCACGCTGGCATAGGGCGGATTTTTGTCCGGCGCGGATGGGGGGATTGATGACTGACAGTCCTGCCTCATCCGCGCCGGATTGTGATTGCTTACTCCCCGGCCTGCCAGTATTGCAGCAGGGCGGGGACGGAGGTGTCTTTCAACACCACCCGCTTGTCGGCGTCGAGCAGATAGAGGGTGGGCATGGCCTTGAGGTCGTAGAGCGGGGTGTCCTTCACCGCGCAGGCGGTGTCGGCCGCGATGGTCCACGTCTGCGGCAGGGAGGGGGCCGTGCGGCGCCACGTCTCCGCGTTGCCTTCGGTGTAGACGGCCAGCACGCGCACGCTGCCGTCGGCCGTCTTTGCGGCCAGCAGTTCCGACTGCATCAGTCCCGCCAGCGTCTCCTGACAGCCCTCGCACTCGGGGTCGTAGAACACCAGCAGGAGCTGGCGGGCGGGGGTGGCGCGCAGCGACGAGGCGTTTCCCTTCGGATAGACGATGTAGCGGAAGTCGGTCGCCGGGTCGCCCGGTCGGTTCATCGAGGCCATCCGGATGCGGAATTCCAGGCGGCTCTTGTCGGCGAAGCCTATGGCGGGCGAGGCGAGATAGGGGCTTGTCAGGGCCACGTAGGCATCTTCGTCGCGCATGGGCGAGTTGGGGTCGTAGAGGTATTTTTCGGCTTGTTCCAGCACGTAGGCCAGGGCCTTGGGGTGGGGCGACGACAGGCGGACGAGCGAGTCGATGGCTGCCCGGCGGTCGGCGTCGGTGGCCCGGGGCAGGAGGCCGATGAAGTTGACGAATCCCTGTTCGGCCACGTCGGGGGTGGCCAGCAGCGTGGTGTCGGCAAAGTCGAACTCTTCCCAATAGTGATGGAGCAGATAGGAGAGGCGTTGCCCGGGGTCGGTGAGCATCTCGGGTATTTCGGGAAAGACGAACGTCGTGGGGCGTGCCTTGGCGGCGGGGGCGTCCTGCTGTTGCGATTGTTTTCCGCCGCAGGCCGACAGCAGGACGGCGAGGGTCAGGATGCAGATGGTTCTCATGTGGTTGTGTTTGGAGTTAAGCGATGTTTTCAGTCGATGACCCAGGCCGGGTTGTGGGGGCGCGTGTCCTCGGGGCGATAGCGGAGCGAGGCGCTGTCGGGGATGGCCACGAGGTAGCGCCGGCGCGAGCGGTTGGGCAGGGTGTAGCCGCGAATCCACGGGTTGGCTTCGCGCAGCTGTCTGACGAGCAGTCCGCGCTCGCGGGCAAAGTCGGTGAGCGACGTGACGGTCGTGTCGACTTCGACGTGAGTGCAATGGATGGGCGGATAGAGCTGGCTGCGCTTCAGGCAGAATCCGAAGCGTTGGGGCGCGGCGAGCACTTCTTTCACGGCCAGCAGGCGGAACATGTAGCGCGAGGTCTCGCGGTTGAGCCACAGGTCGGCGGCCGAGGTCGCGCCCTGGCGTTCCAGCTCGCGGCTGATGCGTCCCTGCCCGGCGTTGTAGCTGGCGGCCACGGTGAGCCAGTCGCCATATTTCGCATAGGCGTCCTTCAGATAGCGGCAGGCGGCGCGCGTGGCCTTCTCGGCGTGATAGCGTTCGTCGATGCCCGTGTTGACCTCCAGTCCGTATTCGCGCGCCGTGGCGGGCATGAACTGCCACAGTCCGGCGGCCTTGGCGGGCGAGAGGGCCAGCTCGTCCATGCTGCTCTCTATGGCCATCAGGTATTTGAAGTCGTCGGGCACGCCCTCTTCCCTCAGGATGGGTTCCACCAGGGGAAAGTAGCGGTTGGCGCGCTTAATCAGCAGCAGGGTCGAGGCGTGCATGTAGGTGAAGGCGCACTGCTCGCGGTCCATGCGCTCGCGCAGGTCGGCGCGGTCGAAGCGCACGGTGTCGCCCGCGAACACGGTGTATTCGGGCACGTCGGGCGAGGTCGTTGCGAAGGGAACCTGCGACCGTGGCTGCTCGTCAGCGCCCGTATCGAGGCACGCGCACAGCAATATGACGAGTGCGACGCCTGCCATCATGGGCAGGGCCGTCGCGAAAAGGCGGGGATAACGGCGTTTCATATCAGGCTTCTCCGTGTTTTTCCTTGCGGTCCTGTAGCCAGAAGTAAAGGCCTCCCACGATGGCGATTGCCGAGATGAATCCGAATACGACTAATGCTTCCATGTCTTATTTCTTTTCTTCTTTTTTGTCGCGCACAAGCCAGAGGCCGGTGCATAGGGTTAATAATATGGCGAGGAATCCGCCTACGTAGATAATCCATTTCTCTCCAACCGAGCCAAAAATGGATGTCAATACAACTGCCGTGGCAATGTATTTGGCGATGTCCATCAGCCACTTTCCAAATTCTTTTCTCATAGTGCAAATATATGCGATATTTGGCAAAAAGCGAAGAGATTCTATTTGTAAATGATTGCCGTCACGGGCCGATTGGCATTTGGAGCGGACGGTGAAGCCGTCCCACAAGCACTAACCGCTGTGTGGCGCGGAATGCGCCACCTGCGGAGGCACAGGGAAAAAAAGAACGACCTTGAAGAGGTCGAACCGTGTCAGACTGCGGCAATCATCCTCCAATCCCCTTGTCCCACTCCGACGGGGAGACGTAGGCGGAGGCACTGCCCGGCGAGCCCTTCGCGTAGGGATTGTCGCCCGTGTTGGGCACGTAGATGCGGGCGTTTTCCATGGGCGTGCCCTGCTCCGCCTTGGGCAGGTAGGTGCGCGTCTGCACCACGACGGCATCCCACGCGGTCAGCCGCCATTCCGGCACGCGGTAGGGCGGCGTGTGAAAGCGGAAACGCACGGACTTCAGCAACAGTCGGTTCTTGTGCATCGGGCATTGCGGCAGGTCGCGCCGGTAGGGGACTCCGTCGGGCCACGATTCGGGTTTGGGACCGTAGAGGAAGTTGTAGTCGTCGAAGGTCTTGCCGTCCTTCAGCATAAACCAGGCCACGGTGAGGCCGTCGCCATACTCCGGGCGGTAGGCGTAGCGGAACGTCAGCAGGGAGTCGCTGACGGCTATCCGGCGCGATTCCAGGACCGAGTCGCTTGTCATCACGTCGTACATCAGGCAGGCGTCGCGGGCCGACGTGCCCAGCAGCAGGGTGCTGACGCTGTCGGGGCAGAGCCTCTGCCTGTCGAGGTGGCTCCATCCGAACCTGTTCACGGGGAGGCGCCGGTCGCGGGGCGAATACAAGATGACGGGATGACGCCTGCGGGCCGTGCGCCCCAGCGGGTCTGCGGCGCGGAACTCCAGATAGTAACATCCCGACGGCAGGCGGGACGCCACGGAGGGCCGGAACGGTTTCCCCACCGCGAAGCGGACGGCACACACGGAGTCGCCCTTCACGGAGAAAGGATCGGGCGCGAAGTCGTCCACCCGGAAGAACACGCACCGGCCCTTCAGCGACAGGATGGGCCAGCCGGACAGATATTCCGCGCCGATTTGGAACGGGGCCGGACGCCCTTTCTCCCATGCCCGGGCCCCCTCCACGTTGAGGACGATGGCTGAGCTGCCCGTGTAGGCCATGCGCCGGATGCGGAGGCCGTCGGAGCCGGGCATTTCGACCTCGATGCGGTGGCTCATGTACCACTCGGGGGACGGCTTCTTGTGGTAATTCTTCAGATGCAGCGGGATGGTGAACCGTCCGTCGGCGTCGGTGACGGTTTGCCCCGCAAAGATTTTTTGTATGGCCGTCGAATGGCGGGAGCCGGTCCATCGGCCGGTGGCGGATGTGATGCGATAGTTCACGTCGGCATGGGCCAGGGGCGTTCCGTCGGTTTGCCAAGCCCTTCCCCTCAGGCGTATGCTGTCGCCCGGCACCAGCACGTCGGCCGGACGCTCCAGCTCGAAGAGGCGAGGGGTCGTATCCGGTTTGTGCAGGAAGGCCACATTCCGGGCCATGTAGGGAGCCTCGAGGAAAAAGACTTCGTCGCGAAGCTCCTTGGGCAGGACGAAACGCCCCCGGAAACGGCCCGCGCTGTCGGTGGTCACCTTCGCCTTGTAGCGGTGGCGCCGGGGATACGGGTCGTTGTACAGCGACACGTCGAACGTGTGGCGGGCCACGGGCTTGGCCTTCCGTTCGCACACGTCATACAGTGCGCCATGGAACGTCAGGACTTGGTTGAAGAAGAGGGTGTCCGCCTTGACGTAGCCCGCCCAATCCCTGTATGGCCTGTGCTCCCGGACGCGGAGCGTGACCCGCAGCGTGTCCGTGTATTCGCATCCGGCTTTCTGCGCGCAGATGCCTAGGGTGCATTCCGTGCTGTCGGGGCGGAAGGTGGCCGAACCGTCGTCGCCCGTCTGCAGGGTGAGACAGGGGCGCGCGGCGTATTCGTGGAGCAGATAGTTCTCTTCGTTCCTCCATCGGAGGTCGGTCGTGGCGTAGCATTCCACCCGGGCGCCGGGCACGGGGCGTCCGCTCGTGCGTTCCAGCACGAACACCTGCACCGGTCGTCGGGCAGGGAGCGGCAGAAGATGTCCATGTTGTTGCAGACGAACGGCATCTCGCGCGTCTGTCCTTTGTGCGAGAAGCGCGCCTTGTACAGTCCGGGGCGCTCCACGCCCGGCAGGGTCAGGACTGTGTCGGCATAGGCCCAAGGCGCGGAGGCAGGCGTCAGGCAGACAGTGTCCGCGCCCACGCTGCGCCCCGTGCGGGCATCGAGCACTTCCACGTGGAGGGTGTCGATGTTCCGATAGTTCACCTCGCAGGTGAGCGGTTTTCCCGTGGTCAGCCGGTTCAGCAGATAAACCGTCAGATAGGGTTCCGACAGTTGCGACAGCACGTTGCGGAACACGTCGGCGCGCTTGTAGCCGGAGTGGAGGCGGAGGGCGTCCTGCATGTGGCGGTAAGTGTAGGCGGGGTTCCACGAGGTGAAGGGCATCCGCTCGTAGACATAGGCGGCGGCCGGCGCGTCGGCATACTCGGCCAGCAGGGCCTCTTCGCGGCGATGGAGGTTGTCCAGCGCGCGGTCGAAGTCGGCCTTGTTTTCCCGGTCGAACAGGTATTGGATGCGGTCGTAGGCGAAGAGGACGGCCGCGTCGCGGTTGCCCGCTTCCTTGTAGTAGTCGATGAGGCTGTCGTAGAGCTTCAGCACGTAGCGTTCGTCCAGACGTTTTTGCCATTTCAGCACGTCCTGCGCCATGACCGAGAGCAGGTCGTGACGGAAGTAGCGGCTGTCTTCGCCCACGATGACCATGGGCTCATACGCCCGGGCATTGACGTGGGCCAGCAAGTCCTTGTCGGCCAGCGCGCGGTCGAAGCAGGCCATGGCCTCCTTGCGGAAGCGGTCGCCCGTCCACAACGCGTCGGGCTCGTCGGCGCGGAGGGTGTCGACATGCGCCACCGTGTCGGGGCGGTGGTTCGCCTTGCGCATGTACATGTGGCCCAGCACCATCTGCAGCACCCGCTTGTCGGCAGGCTCGCGGCAGGTTTCCGCCCAGTGCTTGATGCGCCTCATGTTGGGGTAGATGCTCCGGGGGCGCACCGCTTCGCGGTAGGCAATCTGCAGCAGCAGGGCGCGCAGGCGCTGGGGGAAGTTCCTCTCTTTTCCGGCTTTCCGCCAGACCTGCTCCAGACACTTGCCGATGGGGCCCACGCGGCCGCTGTCCTGGGCCGTCTCCACCTGCATCCACAGCTCTTCGTAGCTCTGTGACCGGGCGGACAGGCAGGCTGTCAGGCCCGTCAGCAGGAGGATGGATTTCAGGATGAATCGACGCATGAGCATTCGGGGGTTAGAACGGGAACAGCAGCGGCAGCACCAGCACCATGATTACGCCCATGACGACCTGCAGCGGCAGGCCCACCCGCACGTAGTCCATGAACGTGTATTGTCCGGCGTGCATCACCAGCGCGTTGGGCGGCGTGGAGAACGGCGAGGCGAAGCACATGCTGGCGGCCACGGTGACGGCAAACAGGAAGGGCACGGGACTGACGCCCAACGCCACGGCGCTGTGGAGGGCGATGGGGGCCACGAGCACGGCGGTGGCCGTGTTGCTGATGAACATGGTGAGGAGCGACGTGGTGAAGTAGATGCCTGCCATGAGCACCATGGGGCCGTAGTCGCCCAGGCTGTTGACGAGGGCCGACGAGATGCAGGCCGACACGCCGGTCTTTTCCAGCGCCGACGACATGGGCAGCATGGCGGCTATGAGCACGACGCTCTCCCAGTTGATGGTGTTGTAGGCGGCCTCGACGTTGCGGAAGCAGCCCGTGAGCACCATCAGGATGCCGGCGGCCAGCACGGCTGTCACGGGGGCCACGGGGATGAAGTCGAACACCATGGCGGCTATCATCAGCAGCATGATGGCGGCGGCCGCGGGGGCCTTGTAGTCGAGCGTCACGCGGGCGGCCTCGTCGAGCGGCTGTCCGAGCACCACCCAGTCGGCTTCCTCGCGCGAGAGGCGGGCGATGTTATCCCACGTGCCTTGCACGAGCAGGACGTCGCCGTTGTGGATGGGTTCACGCCCCAGGTCGTTGAGCAGGTAGTCCTTGCGGCGGCGTATGCCCAGCACGTTGACGTTGAACTTGTCGCGCAGTCCGGCTTCCTTCACGCGCTGGTTAATCAGGCGCGAGGTGGGCATGATGAGGATTTCGGCGATGCCGATGTCGTAGAAGTCCAGTCCGCCGCCTTCGCGCGCGGCTTCCTCGGTGGCGTGTTCGTCCAGCAGGCTGAGCCGGTAGTCGTCGGCCAGTTGCTTCACCCGGTCGACATCGCCCTTCACGTAGAGGATGTCTTCAGCCTGAAGGGTGGTCGAGGTGTCGGCCACCTTCTGTGTGATGGTCTTCAGAAAGCGGTGTTGGGAGACGTCGCCGCGCCTCACTTCGAGGATGTCGAGCCCGTAGCGCCGGCGGATGTCCATGTCGATGATGGTGTGTCCCCCGGCCTTGCTTCCGGCGGGCACCTTCAGGCGGAACAGGTTGTCGGCCAGGCCGTATTCGCGCACCAGCTCGGCGAGCGACTTGCCCGTGCGCCGCGTGTCGTCCTGCGACTTGTTCTTGCGGGAGAGGAACCAGCGGCTCAGCGGCAGGAGCACCGCCAGCCCCACGGCGATGCACACCAGTCCCACGGGCAGGAAGGAGAAGAACGACAGGGCTTCGTATCCGGCCTTGACCAGCGTGTCCTGGATGACGAGGTTGGGCGGCGTACCGATGAGCGTGGTCATGCCGCCCATGCTGCTGGCAAAGGCCAGGGGCATGAGGAAGCGGCGTGTGTTGACGCCTGCCCCGGCGGCCATGCTCACCACGATGGGCAGCATGAGGGCCACGGTGCCGGTGTTGCTCACGAAGGCGCCTATGGCGGCGGTGACGAGGATGATGAGCACGAACAGGCGCAGTTCGCTCTGTCCGGCGAGTTTCAGGATGCGCGAGCCTATCATCTTGGCCAGTCCGGTCTGCACGATGGCTCCTCCCACGACGAAGAGGCCCACCATCATGACGACGACGGAGTTGGAGAATCCGGCGAGGGCTTCTTCGGGGGTGAGTATCTGGCACACGAGCAGGGCCACGAGCGCGCACAGGGCCACGATGTCGGAACGCACTTTGCCGTTGACGAAGAACGCCACGGCGAGTATGAGGATGATGAGTGTTGCTATCATGAGCGGGGATGGATGCGGGGTTGATATGAAAAGAGGGCACGCCCTTGGCGGCTGTAGCCGTGCGGGAAACGTGCCCTCAAGTTTTTATGTGGTTAAATCAATGCGGCTTATTGGCGTGCGCCGAGTTGTCCGTCGAGGTAGCACAGCGCGCCGTCGCCCATCTTGCGCAGACGGTCTACGATGCCTTGCGCGGTGGCCTCTTCTTCCACTTGTTCGCGGACGAAGCCCCAGAGGAAGTCCTGCGTGGCCTTGTCTTTCTCGGCCGAAGCCACGTCGACCAGCTTGTCGATGAGCTCAGACACGTGGCACTCGTGTTGGTAGACGTGTTCAAACACTTCGAGCACGCTGCCCCATCCGGTGGGCACCACGTCGACCTTGTCCACCATGGCTTTGCCGCCGCGCTTCATCAGGTAGTCGGCCAGCTGGTAGGCGTGGTCGAGTTCTTCTTCTGACTGTTTCTTCAACCAGTGTGCGAAGCCGTCGAAGCCTTCGCCTTTGAGGTAGAAACACATGGACATATACAGGTTGGCCGACCACATCTCGGCTGTAATCTGTTCGTTGATGGCTTTTTGCAATTTCTCACTAATCATAGCTGTACGTTTTTTGGGTTTATGTTTTTATTTGTTCTATTGGTTTGTGAGCTGTTCGGGGCCCACGCGGAGGGAAGCGCAAACGGCGTACCAAAAGGGCGCGGTGTGCCAACTTGTCACTTCAGCAACCGCCAGGCAAATCCGTCCTTGGTGTCCTTCACCTCGAATCCGAGCTCGGCGAGCCGGTTGCGTATGGCGTCGCTGGTGGTCCAGTCTTTGGCGGCTTTGGCCTTCATGCGCTGTTCCAGCAGCATGTCCACGGCGTGGGCGTAGGCTTCTTCGCGGGCGGCGTTTCCCGATTCCTGCTCGCGGCCCATGCCCAGCAGGTCGAAGAGGAAGAGGTCGAAGACCGAACGGAGTTCTGCCACATCGTCGGCGGTCAGGGATGCCTTCTTGTCATTGGCGCTGTTGATGGTCTTGGCGGCGTCAAACAGGTGGGCGATGACCATCGGCGTGTTGAGGTCGTCGTTCATGGCGTCGTAGCACTTTTGGCGCAGTCCGCTGACGTCGGCTGTCGAAGTGGCGGCCGGCACGATGCGTTCCAGGTTGTCATAGGCTTCCATGAGGCGCAGCATGCCTTTCTCGGCGGCCTGCAGGGCTTCGTTGCTGAAGTCCACGGTGCCCCGGTAGTGTGCCTGGAGGATGAAGAAGCGTATGGTCATGGGGCTGTAGGCCTGGCTGAGCATCGGGTGCGTGCCTTTGAAGAACTGCTCCAGGGTGATGAAGTTGCCCAGGCTTTTGCCCATCTTGGTTCCGTTGATGGTTATCATGTTGTTGTGCATCCAGTAGTGCACCATGTCGTCGCCCTGCGAGGCCACGCTTTGGGCTATCTCGCACTCATGGTGGGGGAAGATGAGGTCCATGCCTCCGCCGTGGATGTCGAAGTGCGCGCCGAGGTATTTGCGTCCCATGGCCGTGCACTCGCAGTGCCATCCGGGGAATCCGTCGCTCCACGGGCTGGGCCAGCGCATGATGTGTTCGGGCTGTGCGGCTTTCCACAGGGCGAAGTCGGCGGGGTTGCGCTTCTCCTGCTGTCCGTCGAGCTCGCGGGTGGTGTTGAGCACGTCGTCGAGGTTGCGCCCCGAGAGCTTGCCGTAGTGGTGGTCGCGGTTGTACTTGGCCACGTCGAAATAGACCGAGCCTTCGCTTTCGTAGGCGTATCCGTTGGCCAGGATTTCCTTCACCAGCTCAATCTGCTCGATGATGTGGCCCGAGGCTTGGGGCTCGATGCTGGGCGGCAGCACGTTGAGCGCTTCCATGGCCTTGTGGTAGCGGTTGGTGTAGTATTGTGCCACCTCCATCGGTTCCAGCTGTTCCACGCGGGCTTTCTTGGCTATCTTGTCCTCGCCTTCGTCGGCATCGTGCTCCAGGTGGCCCACATCGGTGATGTTGCGCACGTAGCGCACCTTGTAGCCCAGGTGGCGCAGGTAGCGGAACACGAGGTCGAACGTGATGGCGGGACGGGCATGTCCCAGATGGGGGTCGCCGTAGACCGTGGGCCCGCACACGTACATGCCCACGTGGGGCGCATGCAGGGGTACGAACTCTTCCTTGCGGCGGGTCAGCGTATTGTAGATGTAAAGTTTCTGTTCCATAAGCATATAGTCCTTTAATGATTTATATAAGATAGGTGTGGCAAATATACGGCTTTTCCGCCGCATTTGCAAGAGTCTCACAGCCGTTCGATGACCTCCGGCGCAAGTCCCGTGTAGCGGACAATGGTCTCAGTCGGGAAGCCGTCGGCTTTCATGTTGCGGGCCACTTCCAGTTTGCCTTTCTCCAGTCCTTCGGAAAGTCCTTCTTCCCGTCCTCTGGCCCATCCGGTCTCTTCGGCATATGCCGTCACGACGAGCTTGTCGCGGTAGGCCTTGATGCTCTCGTCGTACTTCATGCGGTCTTCCTTGCTCAGCGACGCGATGTCGACAATCTGCTCCAGTTTGCGGAAGACGGCGTTCCGTGCCTTGAACGGCAGTCTTTGCAGTGTTTCCATATTCTTGAGTACGTATATCCAGCGTTCAAAATCGTTTTCACATTCGTTCTCTTCCTTGGTGAACGAGGGGAGCTCCAGGAAGATGTAGCGCATCTTGTCGGAGAACTGCTCGTGCGTGTCGCGGTCGGCCAGCACGATGTCCGTTCGGAGCTTGCGCGTCGTCCAGTCGGGTCGGAAGTTCATGAAGAACACGCCGTAGACGGCCTTGAGGTCGAACCTCCAGTCCACCCCGCGCTCTCCCTGCCTGGCGACGGCCTGCGAGAGGTAGTAGATGGCGCGTTCACGGAAATGTATCTGCCCCTTGTTCTGCATCTCGACGATGAACTGCTCTCCGTTCTGGTCGGTGCAGTAGATGTCGTAGATGAGCATGCGGTCTTCCTCGTAGAGCGGAATCTGCTCCTTGTCGAGGAATGTGATGTCGGTCACTCGTTTTTCTCCTTCGAGCAGCGCGTTGAGGAAGTCGATGAGCAGGTCCTTGTTGATTTCCTGCCCGAAGATGCGCTTGAATCCGATGTCGGTGAATGGGTTGATGAACTTTGGCATGTCCTTGGTATACATTATATGTCCGTTTCGCAAATATACGGCTTTTCCGCCGCATTTGCAAGAGTCTCACAGCATCATGTTCCGCCGGATGGAGAATTTTACGATGGCCAGGGCGGTCACGCTCTTGACGGGGATGTCCTGCGGCGAGTGATATTGGTTGTAGCTCACCAGCTTGATGCAGTCCTCGCGGTCGGAGCGGTTGATGTACTTCACCGTGAGGTATTCGTCGCCGTCGAGGTCGAAGGCCACGAGATACATCTCGCCGTAGATGATGCTATCCAGGCTGTGTATCTCCTTGTAGCCCACGATGTCGCCCGACTTGAGCAGGGGATACATGCTGTCGCCGCTGACGTAGACGGCCCCGTCGCACGTGGGGATGTTGGGGATGACGATGCGCCCCAGTACGAACTGGTGTTTGTTGTCGAAGATGGTGCGCAGGTTGGCCGCCGCCGTCACGTCGTAGAGCGGCACGCTGCGGTCCTTGAGCGCCTCGATGGCGCGCGGCCTGTGGATGATTTGCATCTCGCCCTCGGCCAGTTCGCTCGACACGTGGTTGGGGCGGTGGATGGGCGTTCCGCGCCCGGTGAGCAGCCAGTTGAGGTCGACTTCGGGCAGCTTGTTGATGACCAGCGGGAAGTCGATGCTGTTGCGCGTCATCCAGTTTGACACCGTTCCCTTCGACACGCCCAGAAAGTCGGCCACCTGGCGGTCGCTCTTGAAGCCCTTGACCTCCTTGATGCGGCCCACGATGGCTGCCACGTTGATTACATTGTCCATACGTTTACATTGTTTGGTGATTTTTTCATGTGCGGGCAAAGATACGTATTAATTTTGAAACTGCAAATTCCGCCGCCGTTCTTGATGTTTCCGACGCGGATTCTGCGCCGTCCGCCCCGGAAAATCTGATTCCGACACGCCGTCCCGCCATATCTCTGCTCGTAAGGCGCAATATGTCAGCACGCTTGCTCCCATATGCGGAGGCGGACGGAAAATTAACTTCGCCGGATGCTTGCATCATATCCGCCGCGTGGACTATCTTTGCCGCCGTTTTTAAATCGTGAACGCTATGGATACACAACACACACCACATTGCGGCGACCGGCAAGGCCTGCGCCGCTGTCCCTGCTGCGGACGCCTGCTGACGACCGATGATTTCTATGTGAACGCCCGCACGGGGCGGCCCGATTCCCGTTGCAAGGACTGCCGCCGCGAGGCCAGCCGCATCCAGCGCAGCCGCAACATGCTGTCCGAAAGCGGGAAGAAGCGCCGCAGGCGCGTCGTCATCACCAGCATTGCCGACCGCGACACGCGTCTGGAGCTCATCCGCAAGGCCCTGCGCACCGTGGCCGAAATCCGCCGCCTGAAGCGCATACGCCTGGCCGAGGAGGCCGACCGCGAGGCGGAGAAGGAACCGGATGAATGACCGGCAATCCGCCTCTGTCCCGCATCTGAAAACTCATCTTCTTCACCCTGTAAACACACACCGACTTATGGCACGCATCAAGAAACGGGGACTCGACTATTTTCCCCTCGACACCGATTTCATGCACCACCGCGTGGTGCGACGCATCATGAAGCGCGAGGGCGACCGCGCGCTGGGCATCCTCGTGGCCCTCTTCTCCTACATCTATGCCGACGAGGGCTACTATCTGGAGCTGGACGGGAACTGCCTGGAGGACCTGGCCGCCAATTTCTACGACTGCACGGCCGACGACGTGCGTCGCGTGGTGGAGGCTGCCGTCGAGGGCGGACTGTTCGACGACGGGCTGTATGCCTCGCGCCGCGTGCTGACCTCGGCCCACATCCAGCAGCAGTACGTCTTCATCAAGAAGCAGGCCAAGGACAAGCTCCTCAGGCCCGACCTGCGCCTGCTGCCTGCGGCCGACAATGCGCCCGACGATGACCCTGCCACCCCGGCCGATTTGCCCGAAAAATCACCCCAAAGCAAAGGAAAGCACAGCACAGCAAACGAAACCAAAGAAAATCTCCCCTCCACGGCCTCCGGAGACTCCGGGACCGCCACAGGAGAGGCTCCCGGGGAGGATGACAAACGCTCCGCGCACTCCCGACACGCACGGACGGCGGCCGACATCGACGCCCTTGCGCCGCCCGCCGACGGGCTGAAGCGCAACTACGAGGGCCTGCTGGAGAACCTGCGCCGCTTCCGCATCCCGCCCGACGAGCAGTATGCCATCATCCGCCGCACGAACTACGGCGTCATCGGCCATCCCGTGTGGCGGGGGTTCTTCACCCTGCGCGAGGCGGGCGGCAAAATCAAGCTGCCCGGCCGCTACCTGCTGAGCCTGTGAGGCGTGCCCTGCGGAGATTCTTTCGACGCGGATTGTTAATTATTTATCCGCGTCTAAAAAACAGTGTTTCGACACATCCCCACGCCGACGGGTGCGGACGACGCCGGACTCTGTTTTGTCCGTGCCGATCCGCGCCCGGGGGATAAGTGTCAATTATAAAGCGCGTCCTGCGAAGAATCAGTCGTTCTCCAGGTCGATGAGGTTGCCCTTGAAGTCGAACTTCAGTTCCCAGCGGGTGGAGAGCTTCACTTCATATTCCTTGTCGCCCTTGTCCTTGTCGAGGCTGATGATTTTGGCGTCGGGATAGTTCTCGCTCACATATTTGCTGATGAACGAGGGGACGGCTCCGGCGGGCACCTGGCTGTATTTGCACTCGATTTCCTTCCATTCGCCGTCGCGATAGAACTCCACGTTGTCGCCGTTGGAGAAGATGACCACGTAGACCTTCTCGAGGAAGTCGGTCTCCACCTTCGAGATGACTACTTTCTGGTTGGCGAAGTTCTGCTTGATGAACTGTTGTGCCGTTTGCGGGAACTGGGTCACGGGCAGTGCGCGTTCGTTGTCGGCTTTTGCGGTGAGGCTGACGGCCATCAGGGCCACCATGCACACGAGGGTTGCGAATAACTTTTTCATAACGTCTTTGTTTTTTGTTGGTTAATACTTTCTTGTTACTTGTTTCAATCTTTATTCTGTTGCAAAGTTCGCCCCCGAATCTGAAAACAATCTGAATTGCGGAAAAATTTTTTATGAGGAGACAAGGTTTTAGTTGACGAGTTGACGAGGAACTGCCTTGTCCCCTAAAAACCCCCTAATATCCTTTATATATCTTATCTTTGCGGGACGATTAACAACACTTTTCAAGAGATGAAACGGATACGATTTTTGATTTTGGGACTGGCCCTCGGGCTGGCTCTTCCGTCGGCAGCGCAATGGCGTGTCGGCGCGAGGGTCGGGCTCACGACCACTTCCGTGACGACAGAAAACGGTTATTTCTACGACTGGCGCTATTCCTCCAACCCGGGATTGTCCGTGAGCGTGCCGGTGAGGTATGATTTCAGAGACTGGTTTGCCGTGCAGGCCGAGGTGGCCTACGTGCAGAAGAACTACGGCCTGTGGCGTTCGGGACATTACGAAGAGACGGGCGAGGACCTGACGAACCACTACCTCTCCCTGCCCGTGCTCGCTCATTTCTCGTTCGGCCCCGCGAAGCTGCGCGGCTACCTCGACGCGGGTTTCTATGTGGGGGGATGGCTGGCCGCACGGCGCGAGGGAGGACGGGCTGTGACTTTCCCGCTGACGGACGACGGCCTTGCCGCGACGGACGATTGGGATTCGCCCGTCTACCCCACGGTGTCCTACGACGAAAAGTATGCCTTCGACTCGCGGCACGACAACCGCTTCGAGGGCGGCGCGCTGGTTGGCGTCGGCGTCGAGTGGCAATTGGGCGGGCGCATGGCCCTGCAGGGCGGATGCCGCTACTACCACAGCCTCTCCGACGTGCAGAAGGACTACATGCTCGACCGTGTTCCGCGCTATCTGGGCACGTTCGACTTCCACGTCGGCCTATTGTTTTCCGCAGGAAAGAAATAACTTCATATAACGAGACATGATGAAACACAGAAACATACGAAATCTTTTGGTGGCGCTGGCGGCCGTGTTTGCCCTGGCGGGCTGTCGCGACGACATGCCGAGGATGCAGAATCCCCGGACGGATGTAAACATATCGAACTGGGCGGAGGCTTTCGAGTCCTTCTGGTCGGGCATGAACTACAATTACGTGTTCTGGAGCATCGACCCGACCGACTGGGATGCGGTCTACGAGAAATATAAGCCGAAGTTCGACGCCCTGGCCGGGGCGGAATTCGACGACCCGGAGGTCAACGACGAGGCTTTCGCGATGATTGAGGAGATGACGTCCGGTCTCATCGACGGCCATTACGCCGTTCAGTTCTACATGCCGAACGAGGACTACACGTTCATTCCCGTGGACGAACGTCTCCGGCAGCGGGAGAATTACCACACGAGCGAGCTGTTCGAGGCCTGCTGGCGGGAAACGGCCCTGGGCATGATTCGGGAGGGACGGCTGACGAACGGCCGGACGGCCGACATCGGGGGCGACTATCCCTTCACGGCGATGGCGTGTGTGCTCGACGGCGACATTGTCTATTTCAGGCTGAACCAGTTCGGCCTGCGCGAGCACCTTCATGACGAGACGAGCAAAGTCGAGCAGGTGCGCAGGCACTACGTGGAGCTGCTCAACGCGTGGCCCGACGTGCGCGGCGTGGTCGTCGACGTGCGCAGCAACAGCGGCGGCTATGTGGACGATCTGCCCTGGGTGCTGGGCTATTTCGTTGACGAGCCGCACGTGTTCATGTATCAGAGGGGGAAGAGCGGAATAGGCCGCCTCGACTACGGGCCTTGGATTCCGCAATATCTGCAGCCGATGGCTGTCGACCGGAAGCTGGACGTCCCGATTGTCGTCCTGGCCGACATGCAATCGGTCAGCATGGCCGAAATGGCGGCGATGGCCGTCCTCTCGCTGCCCAACGGCTGCTTCGTCGGCGAGCGGACGAGCGGAATGCAGGGCACGCTGGCTGTCGACAACGAGGCTTTCGAGAGCGTCTACGCGGGCTACATCGAGAATAATGTCTATATGATTTACACGACCCAGGTCATGTCGTGCGACGTGAACGGCGACATCTACGAGGGGGTTGGCGTTCCGCCCACCATCGAGGCGCCGTTCGACGAGGCCGCATTCGCCCGGGGCGTCGACACGCAGCTCGAGCGGGCCGTGGAATACATCAGGACGGGACGGTGAGCCGGGGCCGTCAGTCGCGGTCGAGGTCGGTCAGTCGCCCTTCGAGGTCGAACTCCAGTTCCCAGCGTCCGGAGAGTTTGACCTCGTAGCGGCGCTTCTCGTCGTCATACTCCAGCTTCCACACCTTCTGGTCGGGGTAGTTCTCGCCCACGTAGCGCAGGATGGCTTCGGGGATGGCCGACGCGGGCACCTCGGTGTATTTGCACTCGATTTCCGTCCAGCGTCCGTTGCCGTCGAACTCCACCTTGTTGCCGTTGGTGAAGATGACCTCGTAGGAGCGTCCGAAGAAGTCTTTTTCCATTTTGGCCAAAGCCACTTTCACGCCGTTGAAGTGGCGTGCGATGAACGTCTGTGCCGTCTGCGGCATCTGGTCGATGCGCACGGGGCGGTCGTCGTCGTCCGCGCCCCTGACGTTGAGCGCTGCTGTCAGACAGAGCAGGCAGATGATGGTCTTTTTCATAATCGTCATGGTCGGTGTTGCGTAAGTTTCACGTTGCAAAGGTCGCGCCCGAATCTGAAAACAATCTGAATTGCGCGGATTTTATTTATCCGTGCCGACATGCACATATACATGCGTTAATGCAGGGACGCGTAAGCCATTGTGAATCTGAACATCCGCACCCGTGAATTTCATTTTGTGAACGCATTTGCCCGATTTCGTTTGCACGGTTTCGGCCGATGACCTATCTTTGCAATGTGATTCGACGACGGACGGCGCGCCCGGAACCGGACGGAACGGAGAGTCGCGAAACGTGAACGAAAAACCAATGTCTAACTAATCAATTATTTCAACAACTATGACTGTATTGTACAAATCTTACCAATCGACCCGTGCCAACAAGGCACAACAGAAGCTCTATCATCCCCGCGTGGTGTTGGTGGGCAACGTCGGAACCGACCAGATAGCCCGCGAGATAGCGGCCTACTCGTCGCTCAGCTCGGGTGACGTGAAGAACGTCATCGACAACCTGGTGACCGTCATGACGCAACACCTGCAAGCCTCCCAGAGCGTCACCCTGGAGGGTCTCGGCTCCTTCCGCCTCACGATGAACTCGGCCGGGCGCGGAGTGGCCACAGCCGAAGAGGTCAACGCCGCCCAGGCCAAGCTGATGGTGCGCTTCCTGCCCGCCACGCGCCAGAACCCCGACGGCACCACGGCCACCCGCTCGCTCGTGACCGGGGCCAAGTGTAAGCGCTTCGACCGCGCCGACGACGGCTCGCTGCCCGAAGAGCCGCTTGAACCCGATGCGGGCGACGACTCGGGCGAGGACGGCGGATTGTAAGCCGGACCGCAAGGCGGGGAGAGGGGTGTGCCGAAACCTGATTTTTCAGACGCGGAATTCTAAGACCTGCGCAAGAAATATTGTTCCGGCAAACCCTCTTCTCCCCCCGAACGGGGATTGCCCCGCGACTGATTATTGAATTGTTAACCTAAACCAATGCCAATGAATGAGAAAAAACGAAACATCTGGAGCACTGTCCTGAAGGTGGTGATTGCGGTGGCCACGGCCATTGCGGGTGCACTGGGCATCAACTCGTGCATCTGACCTTCGCCTTCGTTTCCACCAGCCGCCGGGTTGCGATTGTCCGCATCCGGCGGCCTTGTGTGTTTTCGATGTGAAAACTACGCGCTCTTTGACATGATTACCATCAACCCGGACACGCCGGGAGGCGTCTCTTCCCGAGGGAAACCGGTGGGGATTAAAATTCTGTAATAAAGGTAGTTTATTCGGTGATTTGTTTACGCCGCGTCGGCATTTTCTTCTTAACTTTGCCCTCGTGGAAAACACCCTAACACCTGTTCTTTTTATGTTACGTAAAATCAGACTGACGCTGGCCGTCATCTTCTTCGCCTGCATCACGCTACTCTTCCTCGACTTCACGGGGACGGTGCACGTTTGGTTGGGCTGGATGGCACGCATCCAGTTCCTGCCCGCCGTGCTGGCGCTGAATGTGGGAGTCATCGTGTTTCTTGTCGCCTTGACCCTGGTCTTCGGGCGCGTATATTGTTCGGTCATTTGTCCGCTGGGCGTGATGCAGGACGTCATTGCCCGGCTGGGCGGACGCTCGAAAAAGCGTCGTTACCGCTTCGGCTATTCGCCAGAAAAGCGTTGGTTGCGCTGGGGCGTGCTGGCGCTCTTCGTCATTGCGCTCGTGGCGGGCATCGGCTCGCTGGCGGCTCTGCTCGCCCCCTACAGCTCCTACGGACGCATCGCGCAGAATCTGTTCGCCCCGCTCTACGGATGGGGAAACAACCTGCTGGCCTACGCGGCCGAGCGCGTCGACAGCTATGCTTTCTATGAGACCTCGGTGTGGATGAAGAGTCTGCCGACCTTCCTCATCGCCGTGGTCACTTTCGTGGTCATCGCCGTGCTGGCCTGGCGCGGCGGACGCACCTACTGCAACACCATCTGTCCCGTGGGCACGGTGTTGGGCTTCGTGGCCCGCTGGTCGTGGTTCAAGCCCGTCATCGACACGGACAAGTGTGTGGAGTGCAACCTCTGCTCCCGCCGCTGTAAGGCTTCGTGCATCGACGTGAAAAACCACCGCATCGACTACAGCCGCTGCGTGGCCTGTATGGACTGCGTGGACGAGTGCAGGCATGGGGCCATCAGCTATCAACACAAGCCCGGCAGCCCCTCCCAAACCCCAAGCCCCTCCCAAACCCTCCCCCGAAGGGAGGGCTTAAAGGGCGCCGCCAAGTCTGAAAGCTCCCCCTCGGGGGGAGTTGAGGGGGCTGTAAGTGAGGGGACCTCCCGCCGCACGTTCCTTACCGCCACGGGCCTGGCGCTCACGGCTGCCACGCTGCGGGCGCAGGAGATGAAGGTGGACGGCGGACTGGCTGCCATCGCCGACAAGAAGGTGCCCCGTCGCGGAACGCCCATCGTGCCTCCGGGCGCGCTAAGCGCTAGCCATTTTGCCCAACACTGCACGGCCTGCCAGCTCTGCGTGTCGGTGTGCCCCAACGAAGTGTTGCGCCCGTCGACCGACCTGATGAGGCTGATGCAGCCCGAGATGAGCTACGAGCGCGGCTATTGCCGTCCGGAGTGCGTGAAGTGCTCCGAGGTGTGTCCTGCGGGAGCCATCCGCCCCATCACCACCGCCGACAAGAGCGCCACCCAGATAGGCCATGCGGTGTGGATAAGGCAGAACTGCGTGCCCCTGACCGACGGCGTGGAATGCGGCAACTGCGCGCGCCACTGTCCCACGGAGGCCATCACGATGGTTCCCTCGGATGCCGCCAATCCCGGTTCGCCGAAGATTCCGGTGGTCGACACCGAGCGGTGCATCGGATGCGGCTCGTGTGAGAATCTCTGTCCCGCACGTCCGTTCAGCGCCATCTATGTGGAAGGCCACGAACGACACAGAATGATATGACAATTAGCAATTAACGACTATGGACACGAACAACAAAGACATATCGCGCCGCGACTTCCTCAAAATCGTAGGCATCAGCACGGCAGCTTCAACCGCGGTCCTGGCCGGATGCGGTCCGAAGGGCGACACCTCATCGGGCAGCGCGGCGCAGGGCGAAATACCCACCGACAAAATGACCATGCGCGTCAATCCGAAGACGGGCGAGAAAGTTTCCCTGCTGGGCTACGGCTGCATGCGCTGGCCCACGCTGGAAGCCCCCGAAAAGGGAGGCAACGTCATCGACCAGGATGCCGTCAACCGGCTTATCGACTATGCCATGGCCCACGGAGTGAACTACTACGACACGTCGCCCGTCTACGTGCAGGGCTGGTCGGAACGCTCCACGGGCATCGCCCTCAAGCGCCATCCGCGCGACAAGTTCTTCATTGCCACCAAGCTGTCGAACTTTTCCAACTACACACGCGAAAACTCCATCGCCATGTACGAACGCTCGTTCAAGGAGCTTCAGGTGGACTACATCGACTACTACCTGCTCCACTCCGTGGGCAACGGCGGCAGCGACACGTTCCGCGCGCGCTACATCGACAACGGCATGATAGACTTCCTCATGAAGGAACGCGAGGCGGGACGCATCCGCAACCTGGGATTCTCCTACCACGGCAGCCGCGAGACCTTCGACGAAGTGCTGGCCCTGCACGACAAGGTCCACTGGGACTTCGTGCAAATCCAGCTCAACTACCTGGACTGGCGCTACGGCGCTTCCAAAAAGAACGTCAACGCCGACTACCTCTATGCCGAGCTGGAGAAACGCCACATCCCCGCCATCATCATGGAGCCTCTGCTGGGCGGACGCCTCTCGAAGGTGCCCGAACATATCGTGACCCGCCTCAAGAGCCGTGCGCCCGAAGCCAGCGTGGCCTCGTGGGCATTCCGCTTTGCGGGCACCTTCCCCGGAGTGCTCACCGTGCTGAGCGGCATGACCTACATGGAGCATCTGCAGGACAACCTGCGAACCTACTCGCCGCTGGTGCCCGTCACCCGTGAGGAATTCGACTTCCTGCAGGAGACGGCCGACCTGATGAAGCAGTATCCCACCATCCCGTGCAACGACTGCCAGTACTGCATGCCCTGCCCCTACGGCATCGACATCCCCGGCATCCTGCTCCACTACAATAAGTGCGTCAACGAGGGCAACCTGCCCACCACCTCGGCCACGGCCGACTACCGGCGGGCGCGACGGGCCTTCCTCGTGGGCTATGACCGCAGCGTGCCCCGTCTGCGTCAGGCCAGCCACTGCATCGGATGCCGCCAGTGCGTGGAACATTGTCCGCAGGCCATCGACATCCCCGAGGAGCTGCACCGCATAGACCGCTACGTGGAACAACTCAAGCAGGAAACGCTATGACCTCCATGGACGAACTGGTACGCACCCTGCACGAAGGCGGATTCACCTTGGTGATGGCCAATGGCGACGACATCCGCACGTTCCGCCGCCGCGGCGTGGCCGACCTCGTCGGCCTGCTCGACGACGACCCCGCCTTCCTGCGCGGTGCCCTCGCGGCCGACAAGGTGGTGGGCAAAGGCGCCGCCGCCCTGATGGCCAAAGGGGGCATCCGTGCCCTCCACACCGACGTGTTGAGCCGTCCGGCCCTGGAGCTGCTCCGGAGCGAGGGCATCTCTGCGGAATGCGACCGTCTCGTGCCCCACATCGTCAACCGTGCGGGCACCGGATGGTGCCCCGTGGAGCGTCTCTGCCACGGGCTGACGTCGGTCGACGAGATGGTAGCGGCCATCCGCGTTTTCGTAAACGACATGAAACAACAATAACCCAAAAAATCATACATCAATGGCAATCACATCAACCACCCGACTCTACTCGCTGCCCTATGGCAGCCTCAAGACCTATCGCACGGCCCTGCTCTTCGTGGCGGGCAACATCGTGCTGCCACAGCTCTTCCATCTCATCCCCCAGGGAGGCGTCACGTGGCTTCCCATCTACTTCTTCACCCTCATCGGCGCCTACAAATATGGCTGGCGCGTGGGCCTGCTCACGGCGGTTCTCTCGCCGCTGGTCAACAGCTTCCTTTTCGGAATGCCCGCCGCGGCCTCGCTGCCTGCCATCCTGCTGAAATCGTGCCTGCTGGCCGCTTTTGCCGGATGGACTGCCCGTCGCACGGGCAAGGTGACGCTCGCGCTGATGCTCGGCGTGGTGCTGGCCTATCAGGCCGTCGGCACGCTGGGCGAATGGGCCATGAAGGGCGATTTCTATCTGGCCGCGCAGGACTTCCGCATCGGCATCCCCGGCATGTTGTTGCAGATTGCGGGCGGCTATCTCGTTGTGAAATACTTAATCCGTAAATGATATGTTTGGCATAGGAACTCCCGAACTGATATTCATCATCCTCATCGTGTTGCTGCTTTTCGGCGGCAAGAAGATTCCCGAACTGATGAAGGGGCTGGGCAAAGGCGTGCGCAGCTTCAAGGACGGCATGAACGGCCTGGATGCCGATGCCGACAAGAAGGCGGAACCTTCTCGCGACAGCAAGAAAGACGATGACAAAGCTTGAGCCCGGAGGCGAAATGACGTTCTGGGACCATCTGGACGTGCTGCGCGGCACGCTCATCAGGATGGCCGTGGCCGTCGTGGGATGCGCCGTGGCGGCATTCTTCTTCAAGGACGAGCTGTTTGCCGTCATCCTCGCGCCCAAGGACGACACGTTCCCCGTCTACCGCCTGTTCGCTCAGGTGGAGTCGTGGCTTTCGCTCCCTTCCGACGCGGGCTTCTCGGTCAGTCTCATCAACACGGGGCTGGCCGAGCAGTTCAAGATTCACGTCAAGGCGTCGCTCTACGTCGGCCTGCTGGCCGCCTCGCCCTACTGCATCTATGAGCTGTTCCGCTTCGTCGCGCCGGGGCTGTATGCCGACGAGCGGAGGTATTCCGTGCGCGCCGTTCTGGCGGGCTACGCAATGTTCATGCTGGGCGTGGCGTTGTGTTATTTTCTGATATTTCCCCTCACGTTCCGTTTTCTGGGCACTTACCAGGTGAGCGCCGAGGTGGCCAACCTGATTACCCTGCGGTCCTACATGGACACGCTGCTGGTGATGTGCTTCCTGATGGGGGTGCTCTTCGAGCTGCCCGTCCTGTGCTGGGTGCTCGGCCGCCTGGGCATTCTTTCGGGCGCGTTCATGCGCCGCTATCGCAAACATGCGGTGGTGGTCATTCTGATTGTGGCGGCCGTCATCACGCCCACGAGCGACGTGTTCACGCTGTGCATCGTGGCGTTGCCCATCTGCCTGCTCTATGAGGTGAGCATCCGCGTGGTGCGCCGCTGAAAGAGACAAAAAAAGACAGGAAGGCGCCCGGCGGATTGTGAGTAACTCTAAGTATAACAATTGTATAACAGCAAATTATGTCCGGAGCCTCCCTGTCGGGACTGAAGTAGCAAGCTGTCACAGCTTCTCCTTCATGGAATATGGTATGCAAATTTCATAGGGCAAAAATAGGCTTTTCATTCCGGATATGCAAGCGTTCGGTCCGGAATATCTCCGCCCGTGTGCGGGAATATGGGCGCGTGCGTGCGCCGACAAGCGCCTTTCGCGCCGGAAGAAATCTTTCCGCCGCCGTGGCAATCAATCTCTTGTTAATGAAAAAAAATTGTATCTTTGCCCATCAACATCATGAAACCGATGAACGCACATCCGTTAGACCAGTTCCGATATTGTCCGAAATGCGGTTCGCCGCGCTTCGGGGTGCGCAATGCCAAGGCCAAGCACTGCGCCGACTGTGGTTTTACCTATTATTTCAACTCGAGCGCCGCCACGGTGGCCTTCATCCTCAACGGGCGCGGCGAGCTGCTGGTGTGCCGTCGGGGCAAGGAACCCGCCCGGGGAACGCTCGACCTGCCCGGAGGCTTCATCGACATGGACGAGACGGGCGAGGAGGGCGTGGCCCGCGAGGTGCGCGAGGAAACGGGCCTCACGGTGGCGCGCGCCGAATACCTCTTCTCGCTGCCCAACCGCTATCCGTACTCCGGATTCACCGTCCACACGCTCGACATGTTCTTCCGCTGCACGGTGGAGGATGACTCCCGCCTCCGGGCCGACGACGACGTGGCCGAGAGCTTCTGGATGGCCCCGGCCGACATCCGCGTCGCCGACTTCGGGCTGGAATCCGTCCGACGCGGCGTGGGCATCTTCCTGAACAATCTACAAACTCCAACGATATGAAACTGAAGCAAACCCTCATGCTCGCCTTGCTGGGCGCCCTGCCTGCCGCAGGCTTGGCGCAGAGGCACGTGCCCCTGCACGGTCCCGAACGCCTGTTCGAGGAAGGCAAGGAGCTGTTTATCAAGAAAGATTATGCCGCCGCGCTCCATGCCCTGAGCCGCTATGTCGAGACGGCCCGCACGCCGTCGCTCCCCATGCTGGGCGAGGCCGAATATATGATGGCCTGCACGGCCTATGAACTGAAGGACGGGGACTGCGTGGCCACCCTGCAACGCTATCTCGACACCCATGCCGACTCGCCCTACAAGAACCGCGTCGGCGCCCTCATGGCCGACGCCCTGTTTTATCAGGGCGACTATGCCGCCGCCGTCGACCGCTTTCGTGCCGTCGACCTCGACCTGCTGGGCAGCGACGAGCGCGACCGCATGACCCTCCATCTGGCCGTGGCCTGCATCCGCACGGGCGACCTCGACGAGGCCTATGCCCTGCTGAGCGTGGTCGAAGCCTGCACGGCGCGCTATCGCGAGGACGTGGATTTCCACCGTGCCTACATCGACTACGTGCGCGGACGCTATGACGACGCGCTCCCCGTGTTCCAACGCCTGGAGGGCGACGCCAAGTATGCCGCCGAGGCACCCTTCTACACGGCCGACATCTATCTGAAGCAAGGCCGCTTCAAGGAGGCCGAGCAGACGGCCCTGCGCTGTGCGTCGCGCGCCGACGGACCCCGCAAGGCCGAGCTGGACCGCATCGTGGGCGGCGCCCGTTACGGGCTGGGACGGACGGCCGAGGCCATGACCTCGCTCGAAGCCTATGTGGCCTCCACAGGCCGGCCCGAGCGCAACGCCCTCTACCAGCTGGGCATGTGCTACTATGACGCCCGCGCCTTCGGACGTGCGGCCGACATGCTGGGGCGCGTCACCCTGGCCGGGCCCGATGCCCTGACCCAGAACGCCTGCCTCCACATGGGTCTGGCCTTCCTCGAGCTGGAGGACAAGACGCAGGCCCGCATGGCCTTCGGTCAGGCTTCGGCGATGGACTTCGACGCCGGGGTGAAGGAAGAGGCCCTCTACAACTATGCCCTCTGCATCCACGACACGTCCTACTCGCCGTTTGCCGAGTCGGTCACCGTCTTCGAACGGTTCCTCAACGAGTTTCCCCGGTCGGCCTACGCCGAGCAGGTGAACGACTATCTGGTGGACGTCTACATGAGCACCCGCAGCTACGACGCCGCCCTGCGCTCCATCGAGAAGATAAGCCGTCCCGGCACGCGCATCCTCGAAGCCAAGCAGAAGATACTGTTCCGCCTGGGCGTGCAGTCATTCGTCAATGCCGATTTCGATGACGCCGCGCAGTGGTTCGACCGCTCGCTGGAGCTGGGAGGCTACAACCTGGCGACCCGCGCCGAGACCTACTACTGGCGCGGCGAGGCCCGCTACAGGCTGGGCGAATATGCGCGCGCGGCGTCCGACTTCACGTCGTATCTGGCCCAGAGCGAGGCTGACGGAGCGGCCTACGGGCTGGCCCAATACGGCTTGGGATATGCCTACTTCAAGCAACACGATTACCGCAACGCCGGCATCTGGTTTGCCCGCTTCCTCGACGGACGCGGCTCCAAGCCCTCCGGGGCCATGCTGGCCGACGCATGTAACCGCCTGGGCGACTGTCGCTTCTACGACCGCCGCTTCGACGAGGCGCGCCGGCTCTACGCCCGTGCGGCAGAAACCGACGCCTCGGCGGCCGACTATGCGCTCTATCAGCAGGCCTTCGTGCGCGGATTGCAGAAGGACTATGCCGGCAAGGTGGCCGACCTCGACCGCCTGCTGAGCGAACATCCCGCGTCGCAATATGCCGACGATGCCCTCTACGAGCGCGGCCGGGCCTACGTCCAGATGCAGGACAACGCGCGCGCCATCGCCTCGTTCTCCGAGCTGGTGGCCCGCTATCCCGAAAGCTCCGTGGCCCGCAAAGGCGCGGGCGAGATAGGCCTCCTCTATTATCAGGACGACAAATATCCCGAAGCCATCGCCGCCTACAAGCGCGTCATAGCCGACTATCCCGGCAGCGAGGAAGCCCGTCAGGCCCAGCGCGACCTGCGCTCCATCTACATCGACCTCAACCGGGTGGACGAATATACGCAGTATGTGGCCACCGTCAAGGGCGCTCCCCTGGCTGCGGGCGAGCGCGACTCGCTGACCTATGCCGCCGCCGAGAAGGTCTACATGCGCGGCGACAACGCGGGGGCCCGCGAGGCCTTCACGCGCTATCTGCAGCAGTTCCCCCAAGGCGCCTTCGCCCTGGGCGCGCACTATTATCTGGGCCTGATGGCCTATGGCGGAAAAGACTATGCCACGGCCTCCGCCCATCTGGACAAGGTCATCGAGTATCCCGACAACGAATATTCCGAGGAAGCCGTCGCGATGGCGGCCGAAATGGCCTTCGAGGGAAAAGATTACGCCAAGGCCCTCCGCCTCTATCGCCTGCTGAAGGACAAGACGGCTTCGGCCGAACGCCTCCGCCTGGCCCGCCTGGGCATCCTGCGCTGCGCCTATCTGACGGGCGACGCCGAAGGCACCGTGCTGGCCGCCGCCGACATGCTCTCCGACGGCAAGCTGACGCCCGAGCTGGCGGCCGAGGCACGCTACTATCGCGCCAAGACCCTGCTGGCCGCGCGTCCCGCCGAGGCCGTGGCCGACCTGACCGTGCTGGCCGAGGATACGCGCAACGTCTACGGAGCCGAGGCCAAATACCGCCTGGCGCAATACTATTTCGACGCCGGACAGACTGCCGAGGCCGAGAAGGTGTTGCTCGACTACATCGACGTGAGCACGCCCCACGCCTATTGGCTGGCCCGCAGCTTCGTCCTGCTCTCCGACGTCTATGCCAAGCTGGGACGCACCCTCGAGGCACGCCAGTACCTCCTCTCCCTGAAGCAGAATTACCAAGCCGACGACGACATTGCCGGCATGATTGAAACGCGACTGCAAAACCTCAACTGACGTATCACTATGAAACCATCAATCAAACACATAGCCCTCTCGGCCGTGACCCTGCTGACCGCCACGGCAACGCTGCGGGCGCAAAGCCAATCACAGGACTCCACCCTCAACCGCACGGTGGTGGTCGAAAACGAATACAACCCCCGCATCACGGATGCCGACAAAATCAATCTCCTCCCGCCCGTGGAGGAACCCCGCGCGGAGAAGAAGGCCGTGGAGTATGCCCGCACGCTGCGTCCGCTGGCCTCCTTCCGCTATGACGCCATGCCGTCCTATGCGCCTTCGCCCGTTCAGGCCGACAGCCCCGCGAGCTTCATCCGCCTGGGCTATGGCAACAACGGCAACGTCGCCGCCGGGCTGAACTATCTGTTCCGCCCCTCCGACCGCGACCGCCTGAACGTCAACGCCGCCTTCGACGGCTTCAACTTCGAGCCCGGCGGAGAGTATGGCGAATGGAAGTCGCGTTTCTACCGGCTGCAGGCCGGGGCCGACTATGCCCACCGCTTCCGGGGAGCCGAACTGGGGGCTTCGGCCTCGTTTGGCACGCAGACGTTCAACTACCTGCCCCTCTATGCCACCGACAAGCAGCGCAACCTCACGGGCGGCGTGCAGGTGGGCGTGCGCTCGACGGACGATGACCGCGCGTGGCAGTATGCCCTCCGTGCCGGAGTGGATTACTTCGGCCGCGGATACCTCTACGGAGCCGACGAGAGCAACTCCGAAATCCGTCTCCGCCTGGATGGCGGGCTGTCCTACGCCGCCGACGGGGTCAACCGCTTCGGCCTCGACCTCAGTCTGATGCAGGCGAACTACAATTACGAGGGCCTCGAGAACTGCGGCCTCGTGACCCTGACGCCCTTCTACCGGCGCACGACCGACGCCATGCGCCTGCGCCTCGGGGTGGATGTCGACATCCGCACGGGCTACGACAGCGGATTGGCCGTGGCTCCCGACGTCAGCCTGGAGTTCCCCCTGGCGGGACGCTACACGCTCTACGTTGAGGCCGGAGGCGGCACGCTGGTGAACGACTTCTTCCGCTTCAACGCCCTGACCCCCTACTGGGGCGGATATGCGGGCCACGACCAGGTGGAGAACACCCACGTGCAGCTCGACGCCGTGGCGGGCTTCAAGGCCGACCTGGCCGACAACCTCTGGCTCGACCTCCACGCGGGCTACGAGCTGCGCAAGGACGAGCTGGGCTTCTTCCCCCACACCGGGGGCGATGCCGGGTTGCCCTACTCGTTCGTGCAGGGCAAGGCCGACAACCTGAAGCTGGGTGCCGCCTCCACCTATAAATATAAGGACATTGTGGCCCTCTCGCTCGCGGCGGACTATCGCAGCTGGTCGACCGACAAGGGCCTCGAGGCGCTGCTCTGCGACAAGCCCGAGCTGGATGTCCGCTTCGACGTGGATGTCCGTCCGCTGTCGCGCCTCACGCTGAACCTGGGCTACCGCTATCGCAGCTATGCCGAGGGCGACCGCGACGCCGTGTCCGACCTCTATGCGGGGGCCGACTACCGTCTGTTGCGCTTCTTCTCGCTGTGGGCCAAGGCCACCAACCTGCTGAATGCCGACTATGAGTATGCGCCGGGCTATCCGGCCCAGGGCACGAGCTTTCTGGTGGGCGCCTCGTTCCGCTTCTGACGGAAGCCCCAAGGTGAAAAAAATCAGAAAATTACGGCCCGGATATTTGCGCGTTGTCGCGGAAATGTCTACCTTTGCGCCCGAATTATTAATCAATTAACATTCATATTATGTATTTAGATTCTGCAAAGAAGCAAGAGATCTTTGGACAATACGGAAAGTCTAACACTGATACTGGCTCTCCTGAAGCGCAGATAGCATTGTTTTCATACCGTATTTCCCACCTGACGGAACACATGAAGCGCAACCGTAAAGATCATACCACAGAGCGCTCGCTGACCATGCTTGTAGGTAAACGCCGTGCGTTGCTGAACTACCTCAAGCGTCGCGACATCGAACGCTATCGCGCTATCGTGAAGGCATTGAACTTACGCAAGTAATGTTTAATTAAAAATTCAATCATTTTCATTTATGGTGAAGGGGATGTGTCCGTGACGGATGCATCCCTCTCTTTTTTTCTGCCCGGCGTTTCGTGAGACCGGAGGGAATGCGTAACTTTACGGTCGCGAACCATTCAACAGACCATCCTTATGACATTTACGGCTGAAAACATCCTGCTGCTCGGCTCCGTGCTCATCTTCTGCAGCATCCTCATCGGCAAGACGGGCTACCGCTTCGGCATCCCCACGCTGCTTCTGTTTCTGCTCGTGGGCATGGGCTTCGGCAGCGACGGCCTGGGGCTGCAGTTCCACAGCGCGGCCGACGCGCAGTTCATCGGCATGATGGCGCTGAGCATCATCCTCTTCACGGGCGGCATGGACACGAAGCTGTCCGACATCCGTCCCGTGCTGGCGCAGGGCGTGCTGCTGTCGACCGCCGGCGTGCTGCTCACCACGCTGCTCACGGGCCTCTTCATCTGCTACATATCGGGGTGGGACAGCACCAACATCGCCCTGCCCCTCACCACGTCGCTGCTGCTGGCGGCCACCATGTCGTCCACCGACTCGGCCTCGGTGTTCAGCCTGCTGCGCTCGCAGCGCATGAACCTGAAGCACCGCCTGCGCCCCATGCTGGAGCTGGAGAGCGGAAGCAACGACCCGATGGCCTACATGCTCACCATCGTGCTCATCCAGATTGTCACGTCCGACGGCATGAGCTGGGGCATCATTGCGCGCGACCTGGGCGTGCAGTTCTTCTTCGGCGGCGTCATCGGCTACGCCATGGGGCGTTTTGCCGTGTGGCTCATCAACCGCATCGGGCTGGCCAACAGCTCGCTCTATCCCATCCTGTTGCTCAGCCTGGTGTTCTTCACCTTCACCATCACCGACCTGCTGCGGGGCAACGGCTATCTGGCCGTCTACGTCACGGGCATCATCACGGGCAATGCGCCGCTGGCCAACCGCAAGGAAATCAACACGTTCATGAACGGGCTGACGTGGCTGTTCCAGATTGTGATGTTCCTCGCGCTGGGCCTGCTGGTCAATCCGCTTGAGATGATGGACGTGGCCGCCGTGGCCCTGCTCATCGGGGTGTTCATGATTGTGGTGGCGCGTCCCGTCAGCGTGTTTCTCTGCCTGCTGCCGTTCCGGCGGCTTCCGGCGCGGGCCAAGCTGTTCGTCTCGTGGGTGGGGCTGCGCGGGGCCGTGCCCATCATCTTTGCCACCTATCCGGTGATAGCCCGGGTGGAAGGCGCGGGACAGCTGTTCAACATCGTGTTCTTCATCACGCTCGTGTCGCTCGTGGTGCAGGGCATGACCATCGCGCCCGTCGCCCGCCTGCTCCGGCTCGACCTGCCCGAGACGAAGGAGGGCAACGACTTCGGCGTGGAACTGCCCGACATGCTGGAGCGCGGCAACCGCCTGGCCGACATGAACATTCCGCGCGGCACGCTCGTCATGCTCGTCAAGCGCGGCGACGAAATCATCATCCCCAACGGGCAGCTGGAGCTGCGCGCGGGCGACAAGCTGTTGTTCATCTCCGAGAATAAGAAATAATCCGCCCCATGACACCCGAGTTCTTCCCGCAGACGGCGTTCGTCAGTCCTGCTTCGGACGGAGAGCGGAGCGAGGACGCCGTCCTCTTCGTCCACGGCTTCACCGAGGGGCCGGAACAGTTCCGCCCCATGGCCGCATGGGCCAACGCCCTGGGGCTGGACGCCGTAGCCCTGTCGCTGCCCGGACACGGAGGCACGGCCGACGATTTTGCCCGTTCGGGCCGGCGCGCGTGGGAGGAATGTGTTTTCGGCGAGACCGACCGCCTGCTGACGCTCTACCGCCGCATCGTCGTTGCGGGCCACTCCATGGGCGGGCTGCTGGCCGTCAGGGCCGCTCTGCGCAGGGCGGACGGCGTGGCGGGCGTCGTCTGCATCGGGTGTCCGCTCCACGTGTGGGTCAGCGGGCGCGCGGTGCGCTGTGTGGTGGGCGTGCGCTATCTGCCGTCTGTGCGCAATCGCTTTGTGGAAGCCATGCGGCGCGCGGTGAACGTGGCTCCCGGCCCCACGCCGGGGTATGTGCGCTGGCTGCCCCGCCTGGGCGACCTGTTTGCGATGATGCGCTGCGTGCGGGGCTGTCTGAAGGAGATGCGCGTGCCGTTGCTGGCCGTCCAGGGCATGCGCGACGAGCTGGTCGATGCCCGGCGGAGCCTGCGCAGTTTCCGCCGGCATGTGCCCGAGGGATTGCTGCAGACGCTCATCCTGCCGCGCAGCACGCATTTCTACTATCCGCCTGCCGACAGCGAGCGGCTGCGCGAGGCGTTCACCGGTTTTCTGCGCAAGGTCTGATTGGCCTCTCTTCCGCCTAAAAAAGGGCCACGGAGAGGGCGGTGTGAAAAAAACAGCGTATATTTGTCGCGATTTCAAACTTTATCAAGACTATCGACATGCAAGAACGTCAACAGAACCGTGCCCTATACTTCCGTGAGCTGGCTGCCACGAGCGAGCGTTATTTCCTGCCCTACATCGAGCGTTTCCGGCCCGTGGAGGCGGGCATGAGGGTGCTCGAGATTGGTTGCGGCGACGGAGGCAACCTGTTGCCGTTTGCGCGGCGGGGCTGCGTGGTGACGGGGGTCGACATGGCCGCCACGCGCATCGACGACGCGCGCCGTTTCTTTGCCGAGGCCGGGGCGGAGGGCACGTTCATTGCCTCGGACATCTTCCTGATGAAGGACCTGGAGGCCAGCTTCGACCTCATCGTGTGTCACGACGTGCTGGAGCACATCGGCGACAAGCGGACGTTCCTGGCCAACCTGCGCCGCTACGTGAGGCCGGGCGGGGTGGTGTTCATGTCGTTTCCGGCGTGGATGATGCCCTTCGGAGGCCATCAGCAGACGTTGCGCAACCGCTGGACGTCGCGCCTGCCGTTCATCCACCTGCTGCCCAACCGCCTCTATGCGGCCGTCATGCGCTGGGGAGGGGCCGACAGCCGTTGCATCGAGGGTATGCTCGACATCAAGCGCACGCGCTGCACCATCGAGCTGTTCGAGCGTCTGGCCCGCCTCACGGGGATGCACATCGTCGACCGCAGGCTCTATTTCATCAATCCGCACTATGAGGTCAAGTTCGGCCTGCGTCCGCGCCGTCTGTGGCCCGTCATCGGCGCCATCCCCTACGTGAGGGACTTCTTCACCACCTCGTGCTTCTATATCCTGAAGAACGAGGCGTGACCCCTTTATCCTTTCAGCTTCTGTTCGAAGGCCAGGGCGTAGACGCGCATCTGCTTCACCATGGCCAGCAGGCCGTTGCTGCGCGTGGGCGAGAGGTGTTCGCGCAGGCCGATGCGGTCGATGAAGTAGAGGTCGGCGTCGAGAATCTCGCGGGGCGTGTGGCCTGAGAGCACGCGGATGAGCAGGGCCACGATGCCCTTCACGATGAGTGCGTCGCTCTCGGCACGGAAGAACACGAGCCCGTCGCGCAGTTCGGCACGGAGCCACACGCGGCTCTGACATCCCTCAATCAGGTAGTCGTCGGTCTTGTCGGCCGGGTCGAGCGGCGTCTGTTCGCTGCCCAGGTCGATGAGCAGTTGATATTTGTCCATCCAGTCGTCGAAGTCGCCAAATTCGGCAATCACTTCGTCTTGCAGTTCGTTTATGGTTGACATGTGAATCGTGTTTGTGTGTTAAGGGGTTATTTCTCGTTGTAGATGACGTGCAGCACGGTCTGGCCCACGGCTTGCAGGGTGGCACGGTCGATGATGTCCATGTTGTCGTCTTCGGTGTGCCAGAAGTTGCCGAAGCTGGACAGCTCGGCGTTGAGGTCGCAGTTGATGATGTCGATGCAGGGGATGCGCGCAATCTCGTTCACGGGGCCGTGGTCGTCGTTCACGTATCCGCCGTTTTCATCCACGAAATAGGCCTCGAATCCCAGCTTGCGGGCCGTCTTCCACACCTTCTTCACAATCTGGGGGGCGTATTGCATGGAGACGCCCTCCTTGAGGAAGGTCGAGCCGCGCGCGCCCACCATGTCGAGCAGGATGCCGTAGCGCGCGTTGTAGCCCTCGACGTGGGGCGTGCGGCTCCAGTATTGCGAGCCCAGGCACCAGGTGTGGCTGTCGTCGGCCAGCGTCTCGGCAAACTGCGGCGTGCCGCAGTCTTCCATGTCGAAGAAGATGATGTCGATGCCGATGGCCGGAGTCTGTTGTTGCAGTTGGCGTGCAATTTCGAGCAGGACGCCCACGCCGCTGGCACCGTCGTTGGCGCCCATGATGGGCGTGTGGTGCTTGCTCTTGTCGGGGTCGTTGTCGGCCCAGGGGCGGCTGTCCCAATGGGCGCAGAGCATCACGCGGCGTTTCGACTCGGGCTTGTAGGCTCCGATGATGTTGCGCGCCTTCAGCGTGCGTCCGTCGTAGGCCGTCAGGTCGGCCCGCTGGTTGTATACCTTGGCTCCGAAGGCCTCCAGGCGGGCGGCCAGATAGTCGCCGCAGAGGTCGTGTGCGCGGCTGCCCGGCGTGCGGGGCCCGAAGTCGGTCTGTTGCTTGACGTAGAGGTAGGCGCTGTCGGCGTTGAAGGCCGGCACCTGCACGGCGGTCTCGGCCTCGGATGTCTGGGCTTTCTTGCTTCCCCCGCAGGCCGACAGTCCGAGCGTGAGGACTGCCGCGAGGGTTATCACGCAGTTTCGCAGTTTCATTTCGGTGAAAAGTTTTTTGTTTTTATTTCGTGCAAAGATACGCATGTGCGCCCGATTAGGCAAGTTTTGCGCGGCGCGGTTGCATGCGTTTTTCCGATAAGGGTTGCATCCCGGTCGGGGCTTTGTGGTTTACATGTCTTCCGTCGAGAACAGTCTGCTCTCTATTTCATACTTGAACAAAACCTGCCTGCGCAGGAGCTCCACCTTTTGCGCAAACAGTTCCGGCTTGAAGTTTTTGGCTTGGCGCTTCACTTCGGCCACCAGCGCACGCTTGTCTTCCGCATACAGCCCCACGATGTCAATCTCGTGCTGTTCTTTGTTGTTCTTCCCCTGCCACCAGGAACCGATTTCGGCAAAATCCTTGCTCTCCATCATTTGCTGGCGGAAATACATTTCCAGCGCGAGGCCGGAAAAAGTCGGATAATCATTCTTGATGATGTTCGCCAGCCGTTCGTAGTTTTGTATCTCAATGTAGCTTTGGTATTTGACGAAATAGCGGAACCAAAACCGCAAAAACATATCCGACACCTCGTAGCGGACGGATTGTGAACCCTCTTTGGAAAGTATCGGACGTTTCTTTTTAACCAGATTGTAATCCTCTTCCAGCCTTTTCAGTTGCCCCCCAAGACTGATGCCACCCAGAGCGGCCTCCATTTCCGGCAAGGTATTCCTGCCGTTGGATATGGCGGAAAGTATGGAGAAATAATTTCCGTATTTTTTGCCGAACTCCTGTATCAGCAACGCCTGGCCTTCCGTGAGGAAAGACGATTCCGGCTGCAACATGAAATCGACCATGCTTTCCATGTCCGTACAGCCGTTGTCCATGAATTGCTCAATATATTTGGGAACGCCGCCGGTGAACGTGTATAACGCCAGCAAATCGTCTTTCGTGTATTCCGGTTTGTGGTCGGCCAGTATTTCTTTCAACACGGAAGTCGTGAAAGGAAACAACTTCATGATGCTGTCCGCACGGCCATAGAGAGGTTCTTTCGCGTCCCTGAAAATCCGGTTCATCAGCGTATAGACCGAGCCGCTGACAATCAGGTTCACATGGCTTTCCTTGCGGTGTCTGTCCCAAGTGTCCTGCATCAGGCTGTATATTTCCGGATTGATGTAATAGAATTCCTGAAATTCATCGATGAGCAGATTGAATTGCATCCGCTTTCCCAAATCCATCAGGAAGCGGAACATTTCGCTGAAACTCGTGAAGTCTGGCACATACACATCCAATGACTGGCGCACCTCGGCGGTGAAGCGCATGCAAAGGTCGGCTTCATTGCTCCGGCTGACAAACAGATAAACGGTCGGCATCCCTTCGCAGCTTTTGAAAATCAGGCTGGTTTTCCCAATCCGTCGCCTGCCGGTCAGTACGGTCATTTGCGAATGATTGGAGAAGGCCGTCCGGCGGACTTTTTCCAATGCGGCAAGCTCTTTTTCCCTGTTGTAAAACTTCATCTTTTTCTGTTTTGATGTTACTTTCATGTTGTTTGCCCCGTGCTGTTTGCGCGGCAAACTTTATGGCGGTAAACTTTACTGCGGTTACAAAGTTAGCAATTCTATGCGAACAACAGACTGTGAGGGCATTAAAAATGTGATTCTTTCTTTCCCCGACAACGGGCATTCATCTGCGGCAGATTCTCTTCGCGCCTCCGCGCCTCAATATCTCCGCCCGCGAGCGGGGATATGCGGGGGCGGACGGCGCGATATGGACGCTCGCGGGCGGGACATGACCGATTTGGGTTTAACCCAAATCAGCCATTAGACCGCATCAGGCACATTACGGCTCCGGGGTGAAGCTCTTTAGGCATCTTGTCCGCTTCTGCCGGCATTTTGCCTTCCGTGCCGCCTCGACGTAGCCCACTACGCCTTCGGCGACGCGGAAAGCAACCTGCACGACATAAGCAGGCAATCTGCCTAAAGTCTAATGACCGATTTGGGTTAAATCCTCTTAACACATGTCGGACGGATGGAGATTAATTTGTTACTTTGCACCAATTTAGCTTGAGACTACCCCTATGGCCGGCAAACAGACAGTACGCCTTTTCGACATGCAGTTCGTCACTTCCTGCATCAGCACGACGATGGTGCTGATTCTGCTGGGGATGACGCTGTTTTTCGTGCTGACGGCGCGCACGCTGTCGACCTACGTGCGCGAGGAGCTGCCTTTCGCCGTCTATCTCGACCCCGACGCGTCGGAGGCCGACATCGCGAAGCTGCAGAAGCGGCTCGACGCGCGCCCCTTCACCAAGTCGTCGGCCTACGTGTCGAAGGAGCAGGCGTTGCGCGAGAGTTCGGAGGCCATGGGCGCCGACGCGGCGGAGTTTCTCGACTACAACCCCTTCAGTCCGGCCATCGAGCTGAGGCTCAACGCGGCTTATGCCAATGCCGACAGCGTGGCGCTCATCAGGCGCGAGCTGGCCGGCAACAAGCTGGTGAGCGAGGTGGACTATCCCGAGGGGCTGATGGATTCGGTTAACGCCAACATCCGCCGCCTGAGCCTGGCCCTACTGGGCGTGGCGGCCCTGCTGACGCTCATCTCCTTTGCGCTCATCAACAACACCATCCGCCTGACGGTCTACGCGCGGCGTTTCCTCATCCACACGATGAAGCTGGTGGGGGCGGAGTGGAGCTTCATCAGGCGGCCCTTCCTCGTGCGCAATTTCTGGGTGGGGCTGCTGTCGGGCGCGGCGGCCGACGTGGTGCTGCTGGCGGGTGCCTACGGGGTGGTGAGCCGCGAGCCGGCGTTGCTGGCCGTGGTGAGCGCGGAGACGATGCTGTGGGTGAGCCTGGCCACGCCGGTTGCGGGCCTGCTGATTACCTACGTGTGCGCCCGGGTGTCGATTAACAAGTATTTGCGCCTGAGCGCAGGTTCGTTATATTACATGTGAGATTACTGATTTATGGACAGACAAAAATTTGCATTTGACAAGACAAACTTCATCCTGCTTGTGGCCGGAATGGTGATTGTCATCATCGGCTTCCTGCTGATGGCGGGCGAGGGCTCGTCGGAGACGCAGTTCAATCCCGACATCTTCAGCGTGCGCCGCGTGAAGGTGGCTCCCGTGGTGAGCCTGGCGGGCTTTGTGTTTATGATATACGCCGTGGTGCGCCGTCCGCGGGGGAATGAAGACAAACCGTTAAAGAACTGACGCCGCCGATGGAAGATCTTACGCTGTTCGAGACGATTGTCATCGCCATCGTCGAGGGACTGACGGAGTTCCTCCCCGTGTCGTCGACGGGTCACATGATTATCGCCCAGAGCCTGCTGGGCGTCGAGAGCACCCCTTTCGTAAAGGCTTTTACGGTCATCATACAGTTTGGCGCCATCCTCTCGGTGGTGTGCCTCTATTGGAAGCGTTTCTTCCGCCTCAACCGACGGCCCGCTCCGGAGGGATGCCGCGGCGTGCGTCTGCTGCTCCACCGGTTCGACTTCTACTGGAAGCTGCTGGTGGCCTTCATTCCGGCCGCCGTCTTCGGATTCCTGTTCAGCGACCGGATTGACGCCATGCTCGAGAGCGTGGCCGTGGTGGCCGTGATGCTGGTCGTGGGCGGCGTGTTCATGCTGTTTACCGACCGCATCTTCAAGAATCAGGCTTCGCACCGGACCGAGGTGACCGAGAAGCGCGCCTTCTGCATCGGTCTGTTCCAGTGCATCGCCATGATACCGGGCGTGTCGCGCTCGATGGCCACCATCGTGGGCGGCATGGCCCAGAGGCTGTCGCGCAAGGATGCCGCCGAGTTCTCCTTCTTTCTGGCCGTTCCCACCATGTTCGCCGCCACGGCCTACAAGGTGGTGAAGCTCTTCATGGAGGGCGGCACGGAGGTGCTCCGCCAGAACCTGACCGCGCTGGTGGTGGGCAACGTGGTGGCCTTTGTGGTGGCCCTGCTGGCCATCAAGTTCTTCATAGCCTTCGTTACGAAATACGGCTTCAAGGCTTTCGGGTGGTATCGCATCGTCGTGGGCGTATGGATTATCGTCATGCTGCTCCTGGGCAAGGACTTAATGCTGTGAGGCCATGAACTTCAAGGAAGGAGCCGTCATCTGCGTCAACAAGCCCTATGGGTGGACCTCGTTTGCCGTGGTGAATAAGGTGCGCTACTTCGTGTGCCGCAAGCAGGGCGTCAAGAAGCTCAAGGTGGGCCACGCCGGCACGCTCGACCCGCTGGCCACGGGCGTGATGATTCTCTGCACGGGACGGGCCACGAAGCGCATCGAGGAGTTCCAGAGCCACACCAAGGAATACGTGGCCACGCTGCGTCTGGGCGCCACCACCCCCTCGTTCGACCTCGAGAAGGAAATCGACGCCACCTATCCCACCGCACACATCACCCGCGAACTGGTGGAGGCCGTGCTCAAGCAGTTCGTGGGCGCCATCGAGCAGGTGCCGCCCGCCTTCTCGGCCTGCAAGGTCGACGGCAAGCGGGCCTATGACCTGGCACGCCGGGGGCACGAGGTGGAACTGAAGCCCAAGACGCTGGTCATCGACGAAATCGAACTGCTCGACTACGCCATGCCCGACATCAAGATACGCGTGGTGTGCAGCAAGGGAACCTACATACGCGCTCTGGCGCGCGACATCGGCCTGGCGCTCGACAGCGGGGCCCATCTCGTCGCCCTGGAGCGCACCCGCGTGGGCGACGTCCGCCTGGCCGACTGCCTGCCGCTGGACGGCATAGAGGCCTGGGTGGACAGCCAGGTCATCACGCCCGAGGCCGACCAATGACACAAAACGACTGATAACTCATATAAACAGAAGATACATGAAACTCTCTCAATTCAAATTCAAACTGCCGGAAGAGAAAATCGCCCTCTACCCCGCACCCCATCGCGACGAGGCCCGCATGATGGTCGTCCACAAGAAGACGGGCGAGATAGAACACCGCATCTTCAAAGACATCCTGGACTATTTCGACGACAAGGACGCCTTCATCTTCAACGATACCAAGGTGTTCCCCGCGCGACTCTATGGCAACAAGGAGAAGACGGGCGCACGCATCGAAGTGTTCCTGCTGCGCGAGCTGAACGAGGAACTGCGCCTGTGGGACGTGCTCGTCGACCCCGCGCGCAAGATACGCATCGGAAACAAGCTCTATTTTGGCGAGGACGACTCGATGGTGGCCGAGGTGATCGACAACACCACCTCGCGCGGACGCACCCTGCGCTTCCTCTACGACGGCCCGCATGACGAGTTCAAGCGCGCCCTCTACGCCTTGGGCGAGCCGCCCGTGCCCACCTTCGTGCGCCGTCCCGTCGAGCCGGAGGATGCCGAGAACTTCCAGACCATCTTTGCCCGCCACGAGGGAGCCGTCACCGCACCCACGGCCGGACTGCACTTCAGCCGCGAGCTGATGAAGCGCATGGAAATCAAGGGCATCAACTTTGCCTACGTCACCCTCCATGCCGGACTGGGCAACTTCCGCGACATCGACGTGGAAGACCTCACCAAGCACAAGATGGACTCCGAACAGATGTTCGTCGAGGCCGAAGCCACGCGCGTGGTCAACGAGGCCATCGACGGCGGACACAACGTCTGCGCCGTGGGAACCACCGTCATGCGCGCCATCGAGACCGCGGTCGGAGCCGACGGACACCTGAAGGAATACGAGGGGTGGACGAACAAGTTCATCTTCCCGCCCTATGACTTTACCGTGGCCAACAGCATGGTGTCGAACTTCCACCTGCCATACTCCACGCTCCTCATGCTCGTGTGTGCCTATGGCGGATACGACCTCATCATGCATGCCTACGATGTCGCCCTCAAGGAGGACTACCGCTTCGGCACCTACGGCGACGCCATGCTCATCATCGACTGAAACACGCCCCGACCATGCCTGTAGCCTATCTGGCCCTGGGAAGCAACCTGGGCGACCGGGCGGACAACCTGCGCCGGGCGGCGGACGAGATACGACGGACGATGGGGGAGGTCACTTCCCTGTCGTCGTTTTATGAGACCGCCCCCTGGGGATTCCGCTCCGACAACGCGTTTCTCAACGCCGCGCTGGCCGTGCGCACCGACCTGCCGCCCATGGAGTTGCTGGCCCGCACGCAGGAGGCCGAACGCCTTCTGGGCCGCACGAGCAAGAGCGCGGGCGGCGTCTATGCCGACCGTCCCATCGACATCGACATCCTGCTCTACGACGGCCTGGTGCTCCGCACCCCCGCGCTGACCATTCCCCATCCGGCCATGGCGGGCCGCCTCTTCGTGCTCCGTCCGCTGGCCGAGATTGCCCCCGGCGTGGTGCATCCGCTCCTGGGGATAACCGTCGGCGAGATGCTCCGCCGGGCGGAAGAGAATGCTGTCTGACCCGGAGGACGCATGTAAATTATTCAGACGCGGATGGCGCGGATGACACGGATAAATAATTAAGAATCCGCGCTTTCCGCGTCATCTGCGTCTAAAAAATCCTGTAGATTCTTTTGCCGCCCGGCCCCGATATGGACGGGCGGGAGCCGACATATGAAGGGGCGCACGCGAGGATATGTCCGCGTGCGCCCCTTCATATGGTCAGATGGAGTCGGTGACTCCTCAGCGTGCGATAATCAGATAGTAGTTCTTCTTGCCGCGTTGCACGACGAGATAGCGTCCGGCAATGAGATCGTCGGCGGTTATCGTCCGATCGAAGGCCGTCAGCTTCTCTTTGTTGAGCGACACGCCTCCGCCCTGCACGAGCTTGCGCATCTCGCCTTTCGAGGCGAACACGGCCGTGTGTTCGGCCATCAGGTCGACGGCCTTCACGCCTGCCGCCAGCAGGTCGCGCGACACTTCATATTGCGGCACGCCCTCGAACACGGCCAGCAGGGTGGCTTCGTCGAGCCGGTGGAGGGCTTCCGAGGTGGCGCCTCCGAAGAGTATGCCCGATGCCTCGACGGCGGCGTTGTAGTCGTCCTCGGAGTGCACCATGACGGTCACTTCCTTGGCCAGCCGCTTCTGGAGCACGCGCAGGTGGGGCGCTTGGGCGTGTTCGGCGGTGAGGGCTTCGATTTCCTCGCGGCTGAGCGAGGTGAATATCTTGATGTAGCGGGCCGCGTCGTCGTCGCTCACGTTGAGCCAGAACTGGTAGAACTTGTAGGGCGATGTGTAGCGCGGGTCGAGCCACACGTTGCCGCTCTCGGTCTTGCCGAACTTGCCGCCGTCGGCCTTGGTGATGAGGGGGCAGGTCAGGGCGTAGGCTTCGGCGCCCGTGGTGCGGCGGATGAGCTCGGTGCCGGTGGTCATGTTGCCCCACTGGTCGGAGCCGCCCATCTGGAGCTTGCAGTTCTTGTGGGTGTTGAGGTAGAGGAAGTCGTAGCCCTGGATGAGCTGATAGGTGAACTCGGTGAACGACAGTCCGTCGCGGGCTTCGCCGTTGAGTCGCTTCTGCACGCTGTCCTTGGCCATCATGTAGTTGACGGTGATGCGCTTGCCCACTTCGCGCGCGAAGTCGAGGAAGGTGAAATCCTTCATCCAGTCGTAGTTGTTGACCAGTTCGGCCCTGTTGGGTTCGTCCGACTCGAAGTCGAGGAACTTGCCCAGTTGTTTCTTGATGCATTCCTGATTGTGGCGCAGGGTGGCTTCGTCGAGCAGGTTGCGCTCGGCCGATTTGCCCGAGGGGTCACCAATCATGCCCGTGGCTCCGCCCACGAGGGCCAGGGGTTTGTGTCCGCAGCGTTGCAGGTGGCGGAGCATCATTACGCCACACAGGTGGCCGATGTGGAGTGAGTCGGCCGTCGGGTCGATGCCCAGGTAGGCTGTCACTTGTTCCTTGGCCAGCAGTTCTTCGGTGCCGGGCATCATGTCATGGAGCATTCCGCGCCATCTCAATTCTTCTACAAAATTCATCGTATGATCGTATGTATTTCGGTTAATGTATTGCGTCGTAACGCGTATCGTGCGGGGGCAAATGTACGACACTTTCTTTGAAAGACCAACAAAAGGCGCAATCTTTCCGCCGGATGGCGGCTTTTTTACGGCTCACGGAAGAACACGCGGCGGAAATTGGCCGTCAGGATGCGGGCCAGCTCGTCGGGGTCGTCGCCCCGGTCGCGCGCCAGGTTTTCCGCAATGAGGCCGATGGGCAGCGCGCTCTCGTCGGTCTCGGCAAACAGGCGTCCGGCGGGGACCGTGCGCAGGGCGTCCGCCCGATAGTGTTCGCCGAAGGAGAGGTGGAATTCGGCTTCGAGCAGCGCGCGTGCGGCGTCGGGGCTTCCCCTGAATCCGTGCAGGAGCCATGCCTGGCGCGGCTTGTGCCTCTTTCTCAGCGCGATGAGCTCGCCCCATGCCCTTACGCCGTGGATGACGAGGGGCTTGCCCAGGGTCTCGCTCAGGCGGATGTGCGCCTCGAACACGGCCGTCTGGAGGTCGAGGGCGGCGGGTCTCTGTCCGGACGGGAGGGCTTTCAGCCGCGCTTTGTCCAGTCCGCATTCGCCGATGGCCAGACATCGGGGGTCGGCTGCCGTGACGGCGAGAGATTCCATGACTTCCTCCCAGGCCTTCGGGATGCGCCACGGGTGGATGCCTGCCGAGAAGTATCCGTGCGCCGGCGCGAGGACTTCGCCGGGCTCCAGGCTGCGTATGGCCGTTGCGCCGGGCGGGACGGGGCGGTGGGTGTGTACGTCGGGCACGTTCATGGCACGGGGTCATAGCCCGAGCCGCCCCACGGATGGCAGCGCAGCAGGCGCCGCACGGCCAGGTAGAGGCCCTTGAACGGGCCGTGTTTCTTGATGGCTTCGAGGGCGTATTGCGAACAGGTGGGGGTGAAGCGGCACGAGGGCGGCGTCAGCGGCGAGATGCAGTTGCGATAGAAGTAGATGGGCACGAGGAGCAACCGCGTCAGTAGCAAGTTGAGGAGTTTCCACAGCTGTTGCATGTTCGTCGGGGGGTTAGAGTCGTTCGGTCAGTCGTTGCAGGAGGCCGGCCATGGCGGCGTCGACCTCGGCCGTGGTCTGCGGCGTGTCGGCCAGCCAGATGACGGCCATCACGAGGCGGATGTTTCCGGCTTCGGCTTTGGCCGTGAGGGCGTGTTTGTGATGGCGGTATGCCTCGCGCACCTGGCGTTTGGCGCGGTTGCGTCTGACGGCGCGGCGGAACCGCTTCTTGGGCACGCTGATGAGCAGCGACACGGGTTCGTCGGCGTCGTTCGTAATCTGATAGACCAGGCGCAGGGGGAATGAGGTCATTGCCCGGCTGCCTCCGGCAAAGAGGCGGTCGATGAGCCGTTGTCGGCAGAGGCGTTCCCTTTTGGGAAAGGTGTATGCCGGGCGTGCGGGTGTGATGGTTTCCATAGGCGTGCGGATATGCGAAGGCGGTGGCTTCAGACCGCAAAGTTACACTTTCTTCGGTATAAAGCCACCGCCGGGAGATATAAAGATGAATTCTTTTTGTATTGTAACGGGGTTATTTCAAGTCCTTCAGGTAAAGTTCCAGGGCGCCGGTCATGGACGGTGCGGCGTTGGTTGGCGCTTCGACGTCGAGCCGCAGTCCGGCGTCGCGTGCGGCTTTGGCCGTGGCCGGTCCGAAGCATCCGATGGCGATGTCTCCCTGTTTGAATCCGGGGAAGTTCTTCTGCAGCGCGGCCACTCCCACGGGGCTGAAGAAGATGAGCATGTCGTAGTCGAACTTCTCCTCGGGGGTGAAGTCGTTGCTCACGGTGCGATACATCACCACCTCGGTGTGTTGCAGCTTGGCCTTGTCGAGCAAGTTCTTCACCTCGTCGTTGTGCACGTCCGACATGGGGACGAGGTATTTCTCGGTCTTGTGCTTAATCATCGAGGGGAGCAGGTCTTCCATCTTTCCGGTGGCTCCGAAGAAGACCTTGCGCTTGCGGTATTGCACGTATTTTTGGATGTAGAGGGCGATTGACTCGGTCACGCAGAAGTATTTCATCGTTTCGGGTATGGTCACGCGCAGCTCTTCGCACAGGTGGAAGAAGTGGTCGATGGCGTGGCGCGAGGTGAATACCACCGCAGTGTAGTCCAACACGGATACCTTCTGCTGACGGAACTCTTTAGCAGATACACTTTCAACTTTGATGAACGGACGGAACACAATATCTACTCCGTACTTCTTGGCGATGTCGTAATAGGGCGACTTGTCCGACGCCGGCTTAGGCTGGGATATCAATATCTTCTTTGGTTTCAAAGTCCTAATATTTTATTATGTAAACTACTAATGGTCATCAATGTCCGGCTGATGAGCAGACAGGGCACGATTTCCAGGGCGCAAAAGTACACAATTAAATAGAAAGCACGATGAATTTTGCGGAAAAAGATGCCGGCGCACTTGCAAAAGAGCATGATTCTGCCCACGGCAAATGCCAGACAGGACAAAAACAGCACTTTTCCCGACGACAAGTCGAAATATACCGACGAAAGCAGTATCGGAAAAAGCAACAGCCCTTCGACGATGAACACCGACGAGTAGGCTTCGAGCCACGGACGCTGCTTCGATTTGTCAAAGAATATCCAATTGACGAAGAGATACGACACGTATTTCGACACGTAGGCGAACACGGCCAGACCGATGCACGCGCACAGCCACTCCGCACGCCGGAACATGTCCCACTCCGCGCTGCCTGCTTCAAGGCACGAGAAGGCCAGCACGCCGGCCACCACACACGTGTGGAGCGTCAGCATCAGGCGGTAGCGGGAGTCCACGTGGGCCTCGTCGGCAAACAGGGAGGAGCGTTCGCGCGTGGAAAAGATGTTCCTCAGTTGGCTGCTCAGGAAGCGCGCGCTGCGGGGAACCGCCACGACCAGCAGGAACGCGCACAGCAGCACGAGCACGGTGATGCCGTCGTCCTCGCGCAGGGTGTAGGGCCGGGCGACGCCTTCCCGGCCGGGCGCCTCGGTGTAGGTCAGCAGGCGCGTCAGGAGCGAGTCCTGCACTTGCAGATAGATGTCGGCCGGCTGGGTCATACGGCGGCAAACTTACGGATTTCGGGGTTCCACCACGGGGTGGCGCGGAGCAGGCCGACTGCCTCGGCGGGCGTGGAGGCCACCTGCCAGATGCCGGCATGGGCGGGGCGCATGAAACGCTCGTCCACGGCGCGGCGCAGCATGGCCAGCAGCGGGTCGAAATAGCCCCGCACGTTGAGCACGATGACGGGCTTCAGGTAGAGCCCCAGCTGTTTCCAGGTGATGATTTCGAGCAGTTCCTCGAGCGTGCCCACGCCGCCGGGCAGGGCAATCACGCCGTCGGAGAGGGCGGCCATGCGCTGCTTGCGCTCGTGCATGTCGTCGGTCACGATGAGCTCGGTCAGGCCGCGGTGGCACCACCCCTGCTCCACCATGAAGCGGGGGATGACGCCGGTCACTTCGCCGCCTGCCTCCAGCGCGGCGTCGGAGAGGGTTGCCATGAGGCCCATCGAGCCTGCGCCGTTGACGACGCGGATGTGTTGCTCCGCCAAGAGACGCCCCAGCTCGTCGGCACAACGGTAGTAGGCCGCGTCGGCCTTGGTGCTCGACGCGCAGTAGACGCATACGCTTTTCACATCATTCATTTCAGGGGACAAGGTTTTAGGGGTTAGTTGACGAGTTAACAAGGAGCCTCGTCAACTTGTCAACTAAACCCTCGTCAACTAAATCAAAGTCCAAACGCCTCCTTCACCTTGTCCACGTAGTCGAGTTTCTCCCAGGTGAAGAGCTCTACGGTGACGTCCTTGTCGCCCTCGTAGCGCGACTCGAAGTGCTTCGTCACCACGCGGGGCTCGCGGCCCATGTGGCCGTAGGCGGCCGTCTCGGTGTAGATGGGGGCACGCAGCTTGAGGCGTTCCTCGATGGCCTTCGGACGGAGGTCGAACAGCTCGTCAATACGGCGGGCAATCTCGCCGTCGGTCATCGGCACGCGGCTGCGTCCGTAGGTGTTCACGTAGATGTTGATGGGGCGCGCCACGCCGATGGCATAGCTCACCTGCACCAGCATCTCGTCGGCCACGCCTGCGGCCACGAGGTTCTTGGCGATGTGGCGTGCGGCATAGGCGGCCGAGCGGTCCACCTTGCTGGGGTCTTTGCCCGAGAAGGCTCCGCCGCCGTGGGCACCCTTTCCGCCGTAGGTGTCGACGATGATTTTGCGGCCCGTCAGGCCCGTGTCGCCGTGGGGACCGCCGATGACGAACTTGCCCGTGGGTTCACGTGGTAGGTGATGCCGTCGTTGAACAGCGCCAGCACATCCTCGT
>CALUJS010000018.1 GCA_944321015.1 uncultured Phocaeicola sp.
CGCGCAGAAATTCCCCACCTGGTGCGCGTACACGAGAAATACAAGGACTTCACCATCGTCAGCGTGTCGGTCGACGAGAAGGAGGCTGACTGGCAAAAAGCCATGAAAGAAGAGAAAATGACCTGGACACAGGCACGCATCACTGACGGCATCATGGGCGAGACGGTGAAGCGGTATAACATCACGGGCATACCGACCTGCCTCATCCTCGACGGCGAAGGCCGCTTCTACCGCACCAACACGCGCGGCGCCTACCTCGACGCGTTCCTGGAAGAGATTTACGATTGATGATAATTAAGAAAGGCACAGAGCTGGATGATGAAAGCTCTGTGCCGTAAATTATTCGTCGAAAAAGAAATATTCTCATGATTTATAACTAGCTTTACGACTGAAAAACGAAGCATAGTTCCAATGACAAAGATCACAGTCCAAAATACAGACATCAACATTGTAAAGTTCAACGAAGAAGACTATATCAGCCTCACCGACATGGCACGAAGCCAATTGCAAGAACATATAATATTCCGTTGGCTCAGCCTAAAAAGCACGATTGAGTATCTTGGCGAATGGGAAATGTTGTATAACCCCGATTTTAATTGTACCGAATTCGGTACAATTAAAAATACAGCGGGAAGCAATAACTTCGTGCTTTCGGTGAAAACGTGGATAGAACGAACCAATGCAACCGGCATTCGCTCAAAAGCCGGCCGCTACGGAGGCACGTATGCCCATAGGGATATAGCATATCATTTTGGCATGTGGATTTCTCCCAAATTCCAATTACTCCTTATTAAGGAATATCAACGGCTAAAGAACGAGGAACAAAGGCTGCTCGGCTGGTCGGCAAAACGTGAACTGTCAAAAATCAACTACCGCATACATACCGATGCCATCAAACAAAACCTCATCCCGACAGAAGTTACTCCGGCACAGGCAAACATCATCTATGCCAACGAGGCCGACGTATTGAATGTGGCAATGTTTGGCATGACGGCCAAGCAATGGCGTGAAACCAACCCCGACCTGAAAGGCAATATCCGGGATTATGCTACCATCAATGAACTTATCTGCCTGTCAAACATGGAAAACCTCAATGCTGTGTTCATCGAACAAGGCATTCCGCAAGGTGAACGTCTTTTAAAACTCAATCAGATAGCCATTCATCAAATGAGCATATTGGAAAACGATGATAATGATGGAAGGAAGTTGCTGAAATAAATTATCAAACTTCACACTATTGCTTAAATTTCTGCCAATCTTTCATTTACAAAACATCTGAACGGCTACGGCCCAACGCGGCACAAATGTCAATCCGTAGGGGCGGACCGGCGTGTCCGCCCGTTCCATGTAGCGAAAGGAACATTTCCGGAATCCGATGACGTGCGTACAGAAATCTACGGCAATTCCTCCGTCCTGAGACCGGTCATCAACAATTCAAAATCTGAGTACGAGACGATTCGCGTGGAACCTATTTCCCTAAGAGACAAAAGGTCATTATCACCACTCACCAAATAGTCGGCATCGGCAGCTTTAGCCGTGTAAAGCAAATAATCGTCTTTGGGGTCGCGACACAATTCCGGCCCTGCTTCCGGCTCCACAAGCATGGCAGCATCAAGCAACAGGTCCAGAAACTCCTCGGCCTGCTCCTCAAAAATATATTTGCGAATGCGCGGACGACATAACACATTTGCAATCTCTGTCAGTTGTTCGTTGCAAGTCACAATCCGGATACGCCCGCTGTCCATATGGCGGTGCAGCCCGGCCAACCTTTTGCCAATCAAAAAGGAAATCCAGATATTGGTGTCAACGACAACACGCCAAGCCTCATCATTTCCGCTTTTCATAACGCTCTTGCCTTACAGCTTCCACCTCCCGCGTAATGTCTTCCATTGTCAGCTCGTCTGTGCGAGCCGCTTTCAGCAGCCGTTCAAAACGGCTTACAAAAAGTGATTTACGCAGCCTGTCAAACATTTCCAGCTTGTCTTCTTCATCCATTGCTTGAAGCAATCCCCAGAACTGCTGCTTGCTAAGGTTAAACTGAATCGTGTCCATAACAGCTTTTTTTTAATATTCTTCGATGACAAAGATAACGCTTTTCTTCATCACGCGCAATGCGGACGCGGCACAAATGTCAATCTGTAGGGGCGGACCGACGTGTCCGCCCGATTGCACAACGGGGATGGAGCACGCCCTGATGCAAACGGACGGCGGAGCTGTCCAACAAACGCTAACCGCTGCGTGGTGCAAAATGCGCCACCTGCGGAAATGGAGCGAAAAGAGGAAACGACCTTGAAGAGGTCGAACGGGTGGCAGGAACGGGCTTTGACACGGTTCGACCGCCTTCGGGGTCGTTGTATTTTGTGGTGGGCCCGCAGGTGACGCGTTCCGCGCCACACAGCGGTTATCTCTTGTGGGGACGGTTTCACCGTCCGACATGCCGATGTGGAACGGTATAACCGCATCATGGGTGCAGGGGATGTGTCGAAATTCGATTCTTTCACAGTGGAGACATGGCGCGCCACGTCTCTACTATTATGTCAATTTGGGAATTTTGATACACCTCTCTACATCGGACATAGGAATTTCTATGTCTGACTTAGGAATTTCTATAACCGACATAGAAAATCTTACATCGGACATAGAAAAAGAGCCGCCCCGGCTTCCCATCACAGGATTTGCCGGGGCGGCTCCGCTTTTTGTATATAGAGATATGAAACGTTATTCTGCAGTTACGTTTTCGCCGATGACTTCGAGCTCATCGAGCATCAGCGTGCTGCCGCCTGCGCCTTTGAAGTGGTCGCCCTCTTTACTGGAAGAGCAAACGATGGCGAGCTTATAGCTCTTTGTCGGGTCGTAGGTCTTGCCATCCAACCATTCAAATTCTAAGTCGAAGGCTGTCCATTCTGCTTTGGCTGTGCCATCAGGGAGTGCAGCCACGGCCACACGAGTCTTTGACTCATTGATGTCGTGTCCGGTCAGCACAAAGTCGTCGGTTGCAGCCTCGTAGAGCACGGCTTGGATGGCACACTCATCAATTTTATTTTCAACAGTATCAACAGCTGCCGGAGTGGTTACGGCTTTGCCATTTTCATCTTCACCATTAATAAAGATTTCACCCGGGGTATATTTATAATAGCCTTTAAAACGAACAGGTTTTTTCTCATAAGCGATGCCGAACTCTGTACTTTTCAATTTATCACCAATGGCAGCTATTAAATTAAAAGAACCCGTAAACACAGAACCCGCAGTAAGAGCTGGCACCAAGATACTCGTTCCTAAACTCGTATTCAAAGTTACCAATTTTATAGCCGCGTCACCAGCAACCTTGTCATCTGTAGACTTAAGAACCGGCTTTCCATATTGCGATATGAAAGAAGCTCCTTCCAAGCTGGAAGCCAGCTCTGCACGCGGCATGGGATATTCATTACCATATTCTGTTTCCCACTCATCAAACGTATACTTCAACGTATTAGTTTTCGAGGCCACTTTCACCGTATAAACAGCCACATCGCCGTTTTCGGCAACCACGGTTACGGTTTTGCCCTTGGAGTAAGAGCTTGTGCCGAGGGTGTATTCTGCGCCGTCGGACACCTGGATGGTGGGCACGAGGGCGGCAAGCTGCTCGTCGGTGGCGTTCTCATCCACGGAGAAGGTGATGGTGGTCTGGCCTGCCTCCAGGTGGTCGGCTTGCGAGGTCACGATGGCATTGGCCTCATTGGAGGGGTCGAACCAGAAGGCGAGCAGGGCGTTGTCGGCGCTCTCCGTGCCGTTGAGGCGGTTGCCGACGTAGGCCACGGTGATGGAGATTTCGTTCCACATGATTTCCATGTTGATGGTGAAGGAGTTGGACGTGATGACGCCAAACGATTCCACGCTGCATTCGCCTACGGGCGACGGCAGGGTCATGGTGCGCACGTCGGTGAAAGTATAGGTGTTGGCGCCTTCCTGCGAGAGGACGATGTGGTCCAGCGTGATGTTGCCCAATGACATGCCCTGGAAGCTGAAGTCCGGGAGTGTCATGGTGATGGCGTTGCCTGCGGCTTTGGTGATTTCCACGTTCTTCGGGTCGCCGGTCACCACGTTTCCGCCGCCCATCGCGATGTCGAGCGTACCTTTGTATTCTCCGGCAATTTGCTCGTCGATGGGGAAGTTGTCGTCGTCGTCATCGCACGAGGTAAACATGCAGCCCACTGACACGAGGGCCGCGAAAAGGAATGAGAGGTATTTCAGTTTGTTCATTGTTGTATTCTGTATATTAAAAGATTATTTTGTTCCGGTGAAGTCTACGGTGATGGCAAGATTTTCCAAAAGATTGCCCTTAAGGGTTACACCCACGGAAAGCGGCAAAGTCAATGTATTACCGTTAATGGTAGCATTCGTGAAAGTCACGTCGCAATAATCTGTCGTCATTTCCATTGTCCCAATAGGAACTTTCACATTGGGGATTCTCACGTTTCCTGCAAACGTATAACCGTTGGCAGTCTCGGTAAGCGCGCAGTTGGAAATAGTCACGTTGCCTAAGTTCACCGTAGATGTCAGTTCGCCAAGAGTAACATCAATAGTGAAATTATTAATCACAATATCAACCGTAGTAGCCGTTTTCTTAGTCAATGTAATGGTTTTCTCTGCTGTCGTAAGAGATTGTCCGCCCATAAACACTTCCAAATCTCCCGTATACGCACCTGCCACCTTGGAAGCTGCATCTGCAGGATCATCGTCGTCACTACAAGCTGTGAAAGAGAAAGCACACAGGGCGCACAACATAAAGAGCATCGTCTTTAAAAAATCTTTTTTCATACTTCTTCTTGTTTTAGATATTATATTATTACTTTGCATTCCAATAAGCACAGATGGAAAAACGTCGCAAAGTTCTTATAAATTTGCGGGTAAGCAAAGCCACATTCTTTCGATTCTGTGTTCTATTATTAAGATTTGCCCATGACCGACCACGAACTGCCCAAATTCGACCTGCCCGTCGACTTCGTTGCGACGGACGAGATTCCCGTGACGCTGCTGCAAAACTACGCCCGTTTCCCGTGCAAAATCAAGGCGTGCCTCTTCGTGCTCTGCACCACGGGCGAGGTGCGGGCCACCGTCAACCTGCGCAAGCAGACCATCCGCGCGGGCGACTTCGTGACGCTGCTGCCCGGCTCGTTCATCCAGATAGAGACCATCAGCGACGACATCCACCTCTACATGGCGGGCTTCTCTTCCGAGTTCATGGCGCGCTCAAACTACCTGAAGCAGGTGGTGGACTACTACTACAACATCATCCAGTATCCGTCGCTGCCGCTGCCTCCGCGCATCGCCCGCCTCTATGCCGAGGCCTACCGCCTGATACTCCACGCCGCCTCGTTCGGCCGCATGGAAAACGAGCGCGAGGTGCTCACCCCGTTGCTCTCGCTCTGCCTCCAGACGTGCCTGCGGCTCTACAAGCACTACACGCCCCGCTGGGCGAAGGAGATGGGCCGCGACCAGGAGATTTGCCAGGAGTTCATCATGCATCTGCTCCAACACTACACCCGCGAGCACAGCGTGGCTTTCTATGCCGACGCCTGCGGGGTGACGCTCCCCCACTTTTGCTCGGCCGTGAAGCGCGGTTCGGGCCACACGGCGCTCACGCTCATCAACAACGTGCTCATCATGCACGCCAAGGAGCAACTTTCCACCACGCGCAAGCCCGTCAAGGAGATTGCCTTCGCCCTGGGATTTGCCAATCCCTCGCACTTCAACCGCTTCTTCCGCGAACACACGGGCGTGACGCCGCAGGCGTATAGGGGGAAGTGAGAAGAAAAAAAGAGGCAAAAAGCCTCTCTTCTCATTCCATGTCGTTTAATAATTCTTCGATTTCCTTTTTTGATATGCTCTCGCGCTCTTCTTTGTCATAAACAAAAATAAGGTTGATTATGCCTTCAACTTCATTGACGGCAAACGTATAAGTTATGACGCGCGCGCCATGGCTTTTACCTCGGTTCTTGCTTCCGATGGCCATACGCAATTTGCGCACACCGCCACCCAAGTCCACTCCTGCCAAAGGATTCCGTTCCAACTCGTCTTGCAAGGCTTGCAAGTCCTGTTTCAACGAACGATATTTTTTAGCCAGCCGCTTGATTTCTTTCAAGAAATGTTTCTGCGGAATAATCTTATAGTTCATCTATCACTTCTTGAAGCGTTTTGAGCTGCATTCCTTTTTCCCGAGCTTCTTTAACATCAGCCAACCCCTGGCGAATGCCATCCAGAACTTCTTCCTTGCTGATGTAGTCCTCGCCTTTTTCTTCGCGAATGTCTTCTATCAATTTAGAAGACAGCCATTCCTTGTTTTTTAACGACAGCGATTGTATCGTCTGCCACAAAAGTTCCATCGATACTGTTGCTTTCATCTCATATAACATTTTACGGTTTCACTGACACAAAATAAGATTTTCAATAATAATACGTTCTCTTCCGAAACATCACACGCCCAAAACAATGGCCGCGTCAATGCCCAGCTTGCGGCTTATCTCGCGTCCGATCTTCAACGTGGGTTCGCTGCGTCCGGCAAGATAATCGCTCACACGGGACGGACTGATGCCAAGCATCTCGGAAAGCTTGCTCTGCGTCAGCCCCATCTCGGCCATGCGCAGCCGAAGAACGTCCGGAAGCGAAGGCGCGGCCACGGGATAATGCTCTTCCTCATACTCGGCGGCAAGCTCGCTAAGCAAGTCAAGTTCCACAAGATTCTTGTCCGTAGCGGGAGTATCATCGTCCACCAACGGGAGCAATTCTTCAATGCGTTGCATGGTGGCTTTGTATGCCATCTCGTTGTTGATTCGTGCCATAAGCTCTATATGTTTTTAACGTCTATCTCGTCATATTCTGCATGAGTACCCACAAAACGGATGTACACGGTCCGTATCGCAAACTTAACCACTGCCACAAGCCGGTAATTGTTTCCACGGATATTGAACACATAGTGCTGGTTTCCCACACTGTCCACGCTTCCGAATGTCTGTTTCACATCGGCAAAACATCCCCACTCTGCCTTACGCACTTTCTGAAACCATTCTTCCAATGCCGTGCGGGAATCGGGATTGTTCGTGTAATATGCAATGAGCGTACTTCGTGCAATGATTCTCATATCATCTGGTTTGTTTGCAAATATACACGGAATCGTTCTAAAAAAACAAAACAATCTTCGATAATTCAATAAAAGAATTGAAGTCTCATCAACACAAAAAGAGTGAAGAACGCACCCCGCACGGGCATTCTTCACTCTTCATTCTTAATTTTTCATTTTCACTTACATGCGCTCGGGCACTTCGATGCCCAGCAGGCCCATGCCCAGGCGCACTATCTTGCCCACGTTTTGCGAGAGGGCCAGGCGGAAGAGCTTCAGGTGGGCGTTCTCCTCGCGCAGGATGCTGAAGTCGTGGTAGAACTGGTTGTACTCCTTCACCAGGTCGTAGCAGTAGTTGGCGATGACCGACGGGCTGTAGTCCGTGCCGGCCTGGCGCACCACGGCGGCAAAGTCGGCCAGCATCTGGATGAGACCTTCCTCCTTCTCGCTGAGCTGCACGTCCTCGGGCAGACGGTCGGGGATGACGATGCCCGCCTCGGCGGCCTTGCGCAGGATGGAACGGATGCGGGCGTAGGTGTATTGGATGAAGGGACCCGTGTTGCCGTTGAAGTCGATGGACTCCTTGGGGTTGAAGGTCATGTTCTTGCGGGCATCCACCTTCAGGATGAAATACTTCAGCGCGCCCAGGCCCACGATGCGGGCAATGTCGTCGGCCTCGGCCTGCGAAATGCCGTCGAGCTTGCCCAGCTCGCCACTGGTCTCGCGTGCGGTCTGAATCATTTCCTCGATGAGGTCGTCGGCATCGACCACCGTGCCCTCGCGGCTCTTCATCTTGCCGTCGGGCAGTTCCACCATGCCGTAGGAGAAGTGCACGAGGCTCTTGCCCCACTCGAAGCCGAGCTTGTCGAGCAGGATGGAGAGCACCTGGAAGTGGTAGTTCTGCTCGTTGCCCACCACGTAGACCATCTTGTCGATGGGATAGTCGCGGAAGCGCAGCTTGGCGGTGCCGATGTCCTGCGTCATGTAGACCGACGTGCCGTCGGCGCGGAGCAGGAGCTTCTGGTCGAGGCCTTCGGGCGTGAGGTCGGCCCACACGGAGCCGTCGTCCTTGCGGTAAAAGAGGCCTTTCTCCAACCCTTCGAGCACCTTTTCCTTGCCTTCGAGGTAGGTCTGCGACTCATAGTATATCTTGTCGAACGACACGCCCAGCTTGCGATACGTCTCGTCAAATCCGGCATACACCCAGCTGTTCATCATCTCCCACAGGGCGCGCACTTCGGGGTCTCCGGCTTCCCACTTCACGAGCATCTCGTGGGCTTCCTTCATGAGGGGCGATGCGGCCTCGGCCTCTTCCTTGGTCATGCCCCCGGCCATGAGTTCGGCCACTTCGGCCTTGTAGTGCTTGTCGAAGGCCACGTAGTAGTCGCCCACGAGGTGGTCGCCCTTCTTGCCGGACGATTCGGGCGTTTCGCCTCCGCCGAACTTCTTCCAGGCAAGCATGGACTTGCAGATGTGTATGCCTCGGTCGTTGACGATATTAGTCTTCACCACGCGGTTGCCGTTGGCGGCTATGATGTTGGCCAGGGCGTTGCCCAGCAGGTTGTTGCGCACGTGGCCCAGGTGGAGGGGCTTGTTGGTGTTGGGCGACGAGTATTCAATCATCACCAGCGGCGCGTCGGGCGCGGCGTCGGTCAGGCCGTAGCGGTCGGCGGCATGGATTTCGTCGAGCAGCTCAATCCAGCAGGCGGAAGCGACGGTGAGGTTGAGAAATCCCTTGATGACGTTGTAGGCGGCAACGGCCGGCTCGTGTTCCTTCAGGTAGGCGCCTATCTCCTGCGCCGTCTGCTCGGGCGCCTTGCGCGATATTTTCAGGAGGGGGAACACCACGAGGGTGAGGTGGCCCTCAAACTCTTTCTTTGTCTTCTGCAACTGCACTTGCGCGGCAGGGACTTCCTGCCCGTAGAGCGCACGGATGGCTTCGCGCACGGAAGCCTCTATCTTGTTCTCAATCTTCATAACGGGTTGATTTCTTAGTTTCTATCGTATTCGGGGGCAAAGATACGGATTTAAACGGAGAATAATGACACGAAAAGCCGGATGCCTGCACGAGATTTTGATTTTTCCGATGCCGACGGCGCAGATTGCGCGATTTTTTAACCGTTTGCGTCCGTCAAAACATCTCTTATATCGCAATGCAGACAGCGGAGCTGTCGAACAACGACTAACCGCTGTGTGGCGCGGAACGCGTCACCTGCGGCCCCACCACAAAAGACAACGACCCCGAAGGTGGTCGAACCGTGGCAATGCCCGTTCCTGCCACCCGTTCGACCTCTTCAAGGTCGCCCCCTCTTTTCGTTGCATTCCCCGCAGGTGGCGCATTCTGCACCACACAGCGGTTAGTCGTTGTAGGACGGTTTCACCGTCCGTTTGCATCAGGGCGTGAATCCATCCCCGTCGTGCAATCGGGCGGACACGCCGGTCCGCCCCTACACCGACGTGCGCGCAGGGATGACACCTTGAACGCGGAAAACGATGTAGGAGGTATCAAAATTTCCAAATGGATACACCCCTGCACTCATGATGCGGGTATACCGTTCCACATCGGCAGGCCGGACGGTGAAACCGTCCCCACAACAGATAACCGCTGCGTGGCGCGAAGCGTCACCTGCGGCCCCACCACAAAAGACAACGACCCCGAAGGTGGTCGAACCGTGGCAATGCCCGTTATCGAGACGCGGCACGCCACGTCTCTACTGTGATTTTGATACACCCTCAGTGTACACCGTCCGCTCTAAACGTTCGTTTCGACAGAGCGAGAGTGTTTTCCGGACGCTCATATTTCTTTCCATATTCCCGCCCGGCTGCCTGCATATGTACGCTCGCAAGCCTCCATATGCCCGCACGCGGGCGGAAATATCCGCGCAAGCGTCAGTCGGAGGGAAGCAACTTTTCGAGCAGGGTTTCCACTTCCTCCCGGGTCGGGTCGATGGCCAGGATGGTGCCGTCGCGGTCGAGCAGGAAGGTGGAGCCGAAAAAGGAGTCGGAGAGGTACCAGCGGCGGTAATCGTCGTTCAGCAGCACGAGGTTGGTCCACGGGTAGCCGTCGCGGCGGACGGCCTGCACCATGTGGTCCACCTTCTGCTCACGGCTGAGACCCACCACGGTGAAGCCGCGATCCTTCCACGCCTCGTAGACGGGTATCATGGCGCGCGACTTCTCGCGACACGGAGCGCACCACGACGCCCAGATGTCGACCCACGCCACCCGTCCGCGCGTCAGGTCGGCCAGGCTGTGCATCCGCCCGTCGGCATCGGGTGCCGTGATGTCTATCATGCGGCCGCCCACACGCATCTCGCGCGCCGCCATCTGCTCCCGGATGTATTCGTGCATCGTGTTGCCGGGGAAGCGGTGTATCAGGTCGGCGCAGTAGACGCTGTCGTACACGGCGGGCGTGTACTGCCGGTTCTTGAACATGCAGTCCATGACGAGGTAGAGGGTCGTCAGCGTGTGGTGCGTGCGGATGTATTCCTCCTCGTAGGCCTGCTTGCCCGTGATGCCCGCCACGCGCCACTGCTGCTCTTCGGGCGAAGGCCGGTAGTCTTCTCCCTTACAAGCGAAGTCGTAGGAGCGTTCGACAACCTCGCGGAAGGCGAACCGACGGTTGCACGTGTCGCGGAAGGCGGCCAGCTCGCGGTTGTCGGCGCTCAGGGCCTGCATCAGCGGCGAGCGGTGCGGACGGTCGAAGGTGAAGCGCAGCGTGTCGTTCACGGTCAGAAACACGCCGGGCGTATAGAAACCGCGATGCAGGTCGCCCTCGGCCCAAAGGCTGTAGGGCGATGTGGCATCGGTCGTGACGAAGTCGTAGGAGAAACGTCCGTCGCGCACACGGGCGGTGGCATAGGGCACCGTGCGCGGGTCGCCGGGAAAAGGCAGGATGTAGACAACGGTGTCGCACGGAGTGTAGAGAAACTTGCCCTCGATGTGGAGGCTGACTACGGTGGTTTCCGCCGGTTCGGTGATTTGTGCCGTGGCGGTCGAAGCCATCAGCACTAGGATGAGGCTGAGCAGTTTGTTCATTTCTTACAGCAGGTTTTTCAGCTGAATTTACAGCGAGATGGTGGCCGTTTCCCACTTCGATTGCGGGATGTTGACGCCCTCCTTGGCGGCTTTCGTGCGTATGCGCGCCATTTCGCGCTGGGCCTGGCGGAAGGCTTTCTTCTGTTGCGTGTAGTTGGAAGCCGACATCGACCCGGCCTTGCCGTTGTGTTCGCCGCTGTCGGTGGTGGAGCGCAGGCCGGTGTTGGTTATCGAGTTGTAGTGGCGTTCGGCCAAGTTCTCCCAACGCTGATATTGCGACTGATAGCTGCCGCCCGACACCCCTGCGGAGGGAAGCACGCCGCCCGAAGCTCCGACAGATGTGCTCGTGGTGCCGTGCTTGATTTCGTGAATCGAGCTGCGTATCTCCATCGTCTTGTCGACCAGCTCGCTCAGGATTCCGAGGAACGAAGACTCAGGCTCGTATTCCACGCCGTGCGCCTTGTCGTAAGCGATGTTGCGTCGCGTTTTCGACGAGGAAGCCAGTTTCTGCTTACCCTGCTCCTCGGCCAGCTCGAAGGCCATGTCGTAGGCCTGGTAAGCCTCGGCATAGTGATTGTTGCGATAACCCCATTCGCCCAGCAACAGGTAGCCGATTACCGACTCGGGGTCGTACTCCAGAAGGTCTTGTATCGGCGTAACGTCCCCACCCTCGAAATACGACCGACCCTCCGCGTTCTTGAGGAGGTTTTCTTCCAGGTCGACATGCCCGTGTATGGACACATGGCCCGTGAAGCCGTTGTTCCACACTTCGGCAAAGCCGTTTTCGTCGAACTCGGTGATGTAGTCGAACCGGCAGGGCACAATCTCACCCCGCGTGGCGTCGACAAGGCCGTAGCGTCCGTCCTTCACCACCCGGACGACGTTGCCCTCAGGTTCGGCCACATCGTCGTAGAGCATGGGCGAGAGCTGCCTGCCTGCGATTCCCGTAAGCCGCCACTTGCCCTCGCTTTGTTCGGCCTTGATGTCGGCCGCAGCCATGGCGGGCAGCTTGGTCTGGCTGGCTTCGTACACCTCGTGCAGCCTTGTCGCCAAAGCCGTCAGTTCATCGCCGTGGGTTTTAAATGCCTCTTTGGCGGCTTTTTTGGCCGCTTTATTCCAATTCTTGCCTTGCTTCTTGCTGTTGTCGATGTCGAGCTTAGAACGTAAGTCTTCCGATACCACCGTACCGAGCAGGTCGATGATGTACCAGCCGCCGTCCTTCTCCACCAGCGCGTAATAAGTATTGTCTTCAAACGTCTTTGTGAAGCACGATACTCTGTCGTATTGAGGCTCTATAAGGTAATTCCCGCTGGCATCGACGTATCCCCACTTGCCACCGGACTGCACGGGGAGCAGATAAAAATACGAGAAAGCGCCGTTATTGAACAATATCCGGCTGCGATATGATACAATTCCGTTCAGGTCTTTATCGCCTCCTATGACATCGAACAGAGGTTCGCAGGTGCGGTTGCCGTCGACGAGCGTGCCCCATTTGCCGCCCTCCATGTAGGCCCCGGCAATGCCTTCCTTATATTCCTTGCGTTCAACAAACAACGAGTCGTATTGCGGATACACGCACACCACATCGCGGTAGGTCACGCCATACTTGCCGTTCTTGCAGATGACCGCATAATCTCCATAAGGCACGGAAGCGACGCAATCCGGCAGGATGCAAACAAAAAGCAATAAGAATAACAGCTTTCTCATAAGATAACGTATTATAAGGTTGATACTTACAAAAGTAGGCCAACAGCCCGGCTTCGCCAAACCGGACTGTTATAAAGAATGTTAACCCCCAAAAAACGAAGAACTTGACTTCTCAGTCTTATTGTGTTGCCTCGAATGTATCCAATTGCTTGATGAAGATAAACACCTGCATCCCGTCCTCACGGGTGAAGTTGGTCAATTGTTCCAACGCTTTGACATAACCCACAGAATTTTCACGGATATTTTCTATGATTTCCGTATCTGCGCTTCCATCCGACTTCTCCGATGTACGAATAATCATGTCCTGCGTGATGTTCGAGCCGTTGAAATAGCGCGAGGCCTGTGCCATAGCCTTGACCGATGCCACACGATTCATGACCGACTCTGTCTTGTACTTTGATTTGTCCAGCGCCAACACAGAAATAAGATAGGCATGCTCGTAATCGTCTACGGCACGTACTCCCTCGAAAGGTGAGTTGTTGTACATACGCACCAGAAAATTGGTGAACGACACCTTGTCGCTATTGTAACTTTGGGCATAAAGACCCAAAGCTACAATAAGAAATATTAAACAACAAATTAGCTTTCTCATTTTTCTAATTGTTTCAGATACTCATAATCTTCCCATACAAGTTGCACTATCTTTCTTTGACGACAAAAAGCGGTCAATATCAGTGCTACAAATAAAATAAGGAATAAAAAGAAATATGAAATTATATCACAACACTCATTAATTGACAAATAAGTCAGTATCCATTGAGGAGGGAAAAATAAAAATAAAGCCAACGGCAAAGTCATGTTTTGTATAAAAGCAACTTGCCCCTCTATGATAGAAATATTATCATTATAACGATGCTTCATCACATAATAATAGGCTTCACAATATTGTTGTCTCAATAGTTCTAGAACATTATCTTTATTCAAGTTCTTTCTTATTGACATAACCTCATTTATAATCAGCAATAAAAATGTCACAGAAATAAAAAGAGCTATCCAAATGCCATCTATAAATGAACTAAAGAAACAACATATACACTTTATAATTAGACACATTATCGTTATAAACAATACAATAATCAGAACCTTCTTCTTTGTTAATCGTTCTTTTCCTCTCCATAGCATATGCCGTGCTCTAAAATTTCTCCAGATGATTGCCGTACAAATATGATTTATCAGTCCTAATAAATAGGACAAACACAAAGCTATTGTCCAGCCTAAAACTAAATCAATCGCACATTCGTTAATCTTCAATTTATAATCTAAAGTCATCGAGAGGAACAAAAAGATTGTTCCTCCCGGTATAACCATAGATAAGATGTCATATAAAGACAGTTTAGAAACAAAATTATTCATCACTTCCTTTTCACCCTAAAGTTAGAATACTTTACAATATCTGTTTTAGGAGTATAAAATTCAATAATAAAGTCTGGTTCATTAATTATCCTTTCAAATTCACCACGACCAACCCAATCCAAAAAGGTTGGTTTGAAAAAATTATAACCCAATACATTTCCACCATAACTAACTCTCGCATATTGGAAAATCCCCGTTCCATGCACAAAAAAATCATTGTCTATTAGTAATTCTACAGCAGGAAACTTAGTGTTTATCGCAGCAAAACGCTCGTAATCCTTTGCATAATGGTATTGGGCAATCTCTAAAGAATAGAAATAAGACTCTACATTCATATTGTCAACTACTTTAAAGTTACATGATGCTTCATTTATTATTCTATAAAATGATTTTTTGAATTCTTCAATTTCATCTCTTGAAGATCTTAATATCCAATCTTCATTCCTTCTCGACGAATTCAACGAGAAGGATGAAGTAGGAAGATTCAATTCACTATATTCTTGACGCTCTTCTACTGATAAAGACAAAGTATTTAATGTCGACGTTATCAGATTTGCCATTTTTTTTGTATTTTCATTAGGCAATATATATATTTTAAATATCATTTCATAGCAATTCTGAAAATTGCAAAGCCAATCAATAGCCGCACTTAGATTTAATTCATCAACTGGCAACATATATCGATATCGCTCCGGATTATTTTTTAAAGAGCGTATTATATTTGTACGACAATCATATCTAGGAGAATTCGAACAACCTAACAAATTTCCACCATTTTCTATAATCCTTGGTTCATTAATATTCAACTCCCAAGTAAAAGCATAAGGAGCCAATTGTTTTATCTGTATTAACAAGTTGTCAAGTGCTTTTTTCTCATTCTGTTTATTCAGTTCCTTCATCCTCATATTCATACCAAACGTGGCACCCGCAAATTCTGTTTCTGCTCCCTTGCTTTGAGCATAGATTATCAGCTTCGAAATACTTACAGTGGCTTGAAGAGTCACATACATCTTTCCGTCAGGCATTTGTTCACTGGCAATTTCTGTGTATTCTTTGATGTTGCCATTGGAAATGGTCACGATTTCATCTTTCACCAATGTATCGTTCAGAATAGTGGTGTTAGCCGATACAAATGTTCCGTATGCTTGTTCAATAGCACTGCGAAGGGCTGTTTTCGTAGCCTCATCCTTTGTTGGTCCGTCTGCCGAAACAATCAAAGTAACGGAGTCTGAACTTTCCGACTTTCTCTCACCCTTTTTATCCTTCTCGTCTTTTTCATTCGTTTTATTTTGGCCTTGTTGTTTTTGTTCTTTATTTATTCTATTTATCTCTTTTACTGTTTTTACAGCTTTTATTAAATCTCCAATTTTGGCTTGAGAGTAAGCTGTTCCATTAAACAAAAATGACAACACAAGAAAAAGAACTGTGCATTTGATACTTTTAAAATGTCTCATAGTCTTCAATATATTAAAGTTTTACCATCTGTTCACTATATTTCTTGTAGCATTCTTCGGCTGCCCGTTTCCAAAAGCCACTCCTATGGCCTTGCAGGCATCCACGATGCTGCGTTTGAAGGCTTGGTTGTCTTCGTACTGTTTCATCTTGAAGTCCCATTCCTGTTTGGCGTCCGTTTCCAATTTAGAGGAAACCTCTTGACACAGAGCCACAACCTCGTTGTAGTTTTTTGCTTGCGGATTTATTCGACTGATAATGTCGGCCACAACCTGTGCCCCGGTGGCATCGGAATGCTTCATCCATTCTACTTTAGCCTGATTCAACAAAGTGCCGGCCTCGTTGTCTATCTTATGGGTAAAAATAGCAGCTGCGGCACTTTGACATTTCCGGTAACAGTCCGCACATACGTTGGGCACAGATATCAGGCGGAAGATGGCTTCGTCGTACTGTTGCATATCGGCCAAGGTTTGTGCGCCACGCACTATCTCGTCGCATCGGTCGGTATAGAATGCCACAATTTTCTGCCGGGCTTCCATCAACATATCCTGCAACTCCCGCTGGTTAGGATTGACTTTGGAAAAAGCAGAAATGAATGCTTTGGTCTCGTTAATTCCTATCCCCGACAACGAAACAGTGCAGGTGGAATACACCTTATTCTCTATCACATCGCCCACAATGAAAGTAACATCCAACTTTTGTGAAATACGGGCTGGCGTAGACGGAACTACGTCCTTCGACAGAATGTCCACTTTGGCCGTCAACACAAAGCGGTCGCAGTAGCCATTGTCAGTATAGCCGTTGACAGCAATGGCACGTGTGAGTTTATTCTCCAGATTACGGCAAGCCTCTGCGGGTATTTCGTCATCGGCTACCATCACATTCATCGAAATGCGTCCTTCATCAGACAGGGTTTGCGCATGAAGGGTGGTGGCACAACACAATGCCATCCACCAAATAAAACGAATGGCTTTCATGATATCTTTACTTTTCTCCTAATACAATAATAGCTTCTCCCAATCCCCTCATCATTACCTTGGAAGTAATGTTATAAGGTGGCTTTTGCAAGAATTTCCTCAGTTCGGTAGCAAACGCGCGAGCATCTATCGCCCGGCCTCGCTTGTCGAGCAGCGGGATATGCACCTGCTCAAACTGGGCGAATGTTTCCGTGCCGTCAGTCAGGTTAAAGGCACTATTTACCGTATGTTCCGCCAACCAGTCTTGTATACAATCAGTCAGTTCGTTACCGTCGTACTCCGTTTCCAAATCATTCTCCCAATTATCCCAGCAACGTACGGTCAAGGCAATTTCCCGTCCATTCTTCTCCTGTTCGGCATACCAACGAGACATTTGTTCATCAAAAGGCTTAATGTTTTCTTTTACTGCCTGCTCTAACAAAACTGGGATGATTTCTTTGGAGGTTTTCGTAGTGCCAGTCGAAGTAGCTATACGTTTATTGGTATAAGCATCGAAGGCTTCGAGAGTAAAGGAAGCCGAATGACCCTTGCCATCTCTGTTTAAATTCCACCAGATTTGAATAATGATGTCCGATTTCACTCGTCGTTTCAATACATCCAGTGGAGTCTCGTCAAGCATGGCACCGCTCGTTTTGCTTGAAGTCACATTGTCTTCGGCAGTTTTCATGGCAATACTCTTTATTTCCTGTTCCGCATCTTTCAGGCTATATCCCAATTCAGTAAGCACACCTCCCACTTTGCTGATGACTTGTGGCAGCTCGGTGTCTTCCATAAAAGCTTGTTGATAATTGGGCACTTTCACCGTACTTCCCTGATTGGAGAACGAAGTCATGAAATAACGCTGATTACACCAATTGTCGCTAGGTAGAATCATGATAGTCGGTTTTTTCTGGGCGAAGGCAGAAAACATAGAAAGGAACAGAAAGCCGATGAGCCAAAACTTCACTTTTTTCATGGTCTGAAATTATGATGCTCTACGGCTCCCTGTAAAGCGCGTTGTTTTTGCAGTATTCCCATCGACATAAAAAGAAACGTGGAGCCAGTCTGTCACTCGTTCCACGATCTAAAGGCCTTCGCATTGCCCGGTAAGTCGAAACGAGCAACGCTGAAAGCCCCACGCCAGTGTATTTATATAGTATCCGCAACATTCATGTCACTTCAAGCATGAATGCTATACAGACTTATATAGTACACTCCATGAGACGTTCCCGTTGCTTTGTTTTTTTGACTTACCATTGAAGTTGCGAAGTTCTTAGATCGTCAAAACCAAAGCGTACAGTTACGCCTTTTTATGTATATGTGCCTTACCCACCTATGCCCATCGGGGCTTTCAGCAAGCATAGACTATGCAAATATATATATATCAAATTAAAACACAAAAGAAATAGTCCGCATTTGAATCCTTAATGCCATACTAGCAAACAGGGATGAGGTACATAAACCCCAATTACCAGATTCTGAAATATAAAAAAAACGAAGCATGCAGAACCGGAGGCCGCACGGGCTCTTCGATTCTGCATTCTTCATTCTTAATTCTTAGTTCTTCATTCCCCTTACAGCGGCATGTTGCCGTGTTTCTTGGGCGGGTTGTGCAGGCTCTTGTTGCGGGCCATCTCCAGCGCCTGGATGAGCTTGGCGCGCGTCTGGCGGGGGAGGATGATTTCATCCACGAGACCCTGCTCGGCGGCGCGGTAGGGGTTGGAGAAGTAGGCGTTGTATTCCTCGATGGCGGCTGCCTTCTCTTCGGGCGTGGCCTTGCGCTTGAGGATGTTCACGGCACCCTCGGCACCCATGACGGCTATCTCGGCCGTGGGATAGGCCAGGTTGATGTCTCCACCGATGGTCTTGCTCGACATCACGATGTAGGCCCCGCCATAGGACTTGCGGGTGATGACCGTCACCTTGGGCACGGTGGCCTCGGCATAGGCGTAGACGATTTTCGCGCCGTGGCGGATGATGCCGTGGTGCTCTTGGTCGCAGCCGGGAAGGAAGCCCGGCACGTCCTCGAACGTCACGAGGGGGATGTTGAAGCAGTCGCAGAAGCGGATGAAGCGCGACGCCTTGTCGCTGGCGTCGATGTCGAGCACGCCGGCCAGGAAGGCGGGCTGGTTGGCCACGATGCCCACCGTGTGTCCGCCCAGACGGGCAAAGCCGACGACGATGTTCTTGGCGAAGTGGGGTTGCACTTCGTAGAAGTAGTGGTCGTCCACCACCGGCTCGATGATGTCCTTGATGTCATAGGGCATGTTGGGGTCTTCGGGCACGACGGTCTGCAGAGCCTCATCCTCGCGGTGCGGGTCGTCGTTCGTGGTCTTGGCGGGCGCTTCCTCCATGTTGTTGGCCGGCAGGAAGCTGAGCAGCTCGCGGATGCTCATGAGGGTTTCCTCCTCGGTGTCGCACATGAAGTGGGCCACGCCGCTCTGGCTGCTGTGCGTCTCGGCTCCGCCCAGCTGCTCCTTGTCCACCTCTTCGTGCGTCACGGCCTTCACCACGTCGGGGCCGGTGATGAACATGTGGCTCTTTTCCTTCACCATGAAGATGAAGTCGGTCAGCGCGGGCGAATAGCAGGCGCCTCCGGCGCAGGGGCCGAGGATGGCCGAAATCTGGGGCACGACGCCCGACGCGATGGTGTTCTGATAGAAGATGGAGCCGAAGCCGGCGAGCGAGCTGATGCCCTCCTGGATGCGTGCGCCGCCGGAGTCGTTGAGCGCGATGATGGGCGCGCCGTTTTGCAGGGCGAGTTTCTGCACCTTTACGATCTTGGCCGCGTTGGTCTGGCTCAGCGTGCCGCCGTAGACGGTGAAGTCGAAGGCGTAGACGAACACCGGGCGGCCGTCCACTTTTCCGTAGCCGCACACCACGCCGTCGCCGGCCAGGTGGCTCTTGTCCATGCCCAGGTTGGTGCAGTTGTGGGTGACAAACTTGTCGATTTCGTTGAATGTGCCCTTGTCGAGCAACATGTCGATGCGTTCACGGGCGGTCATGCGCCCTGCGGCGTGCTGGCGTTCGATGCGTTCCAGTCCGCCGCCCAGAGAAGCCTGCTTGTCAAGCTCCTCAAATTGCTTGTATGTTTCTTCGCGTGTCATTGTTTTTAGGGTTTTAGGGGTTCAGGGGACGAGGAACTGCCTTGTTCCCTCGTTGACTTGTTCCCTTGTCAACTTTCTACTAAATCCAACGTAATAAGTACCTGATTGTTGTTCACCGAGTCGCCTTCGGCCACGAGGATTTCGCGCACGGTGCAGTCGGCATTGACCTTGTAGTTGCTCTGCATCTTCATGGCTTCGAGCACGATAACGATGTCGCCCGCCTTCAGCCTGTCGCCCACGGCCACGGGGATTTTCACCACCTTGCCCGGCATTGGGGCCACAATCTTGTCGTCCTGACGCTCCTCGCCTCCCTTGCGCATGCGCAGATACTTGGCCTGCGTGTCCACGATGTCCACGTTGTAGGAGCGATAGAAGGTGTTCACGGTGTAGTTCTTGCCGTTCTCGCTGCGGATGAGCTCGGCGTTGTAGGAGTTGCCTCCGTGCAGGATGGAGCAGCTGCCGTTCTCGGCCATCACGATGTCCACATCGTAGGGCACGCCGTCGATGAGGAATTGCACTTTGTTTCCGTCTTTGCTGACCAGCGTGACGTCGGCCACGCGGTCGCCTATATGTATTTCCATAACTTTTTAAATGAAGAATTAAGAATGAAGAACGAAGAATTAAGGACGAAGAACGCATGTGCCGTTTCGGGATTCTTAATTCTTCATTCTTCACTCTTCATTAAACTTATATTCTCAGCACGCCTTTTTGCAGACCGAACTGTTTCCACCGGCTGATGGGACGGTTGTCGCCGTCGGTCGTGGCCGGAGAGTTCTCCTCAAGGTTCATCAGATAGTCGATGTAGGCAGCCATCATGGCGATGTTTTCTATCTCTTCGTTGTGCCAGTTGGAACGTTGCAGCATCTTGGCGTTTTTGGCAATGAAGAGCGTGTTGTATTCGCCGCGCACGAAGTCGGGCGTGTACATGATGCGGCGCAGGTATTTCAGGTTGTTCTTCACGCCCGTGATTTTATACTCGTAGAGCACGCGGCGCATGCGCTCGATGGCAAACTGGCGGGTGGTGGCCCACACGATGAGCTTGCCTATCATGGGGTCGTAGTAGAGCGGGATTTCGTAGCCCTCGTACACGTAGCTGTCCACGCGCACGCCGATGCCGTTGGGCTCCACCAGCTGCTTGATGATGCCCGGCGAGGGCATGAAGTTGTTCTCGGTGTCCTCAGCGCAGATGCGGCACTCGATGGCGTGTCCGCGCTGGAAGAGGTCTTCCTGACGCAGGTGGAGCACTTCGTCGTTGGCCACGCGTATCTGCTCCTTCACCAGGTCCACGCCAACGACTTCCTCGGTGATGGGGTGTTCCACCTGGAGGCGGGTGTTCATCTCCAGGAAGTAGAACCGGCGATGCTTGTCGACGAGGAACTCGATGGTGCCCGCGCCGGAGTAGTTGACGGCCTTGGCGGCGGCAACGGCCTTCTCGCCCATCTCGCGGCGCAGTTCGGGGGTGAGGAAGGGCGACGGGCTTTCCTCCACAATCTTCTGGTTGCGGCGCTGCACGGAGCACTCGCGGTCGAACAGGTGGATGACGTTGCCATGGTTGTCGCCCAGAATCTGGAACTCAATGTGATGCGGTTCTTCGACAAACTTCTCGATGTAGACCGTGTCGTCGCCGAACGACGACATCGACTCCGAGCGGGCCGTTTCGTAGGCCTCCACCACCTCGTCTTCGGAGTGGATGAGGCGCATGCCCTTTCCGCCTCCGCCCATCGAGGCCTTCAGCATCACGGGGAAGCCAATCTCCTTGGCCACGCGCAAAGCCTCTTCGGCGCTCTGCAGGGGCTCCTCGGTGCCCGGCACCACCGGCACTCCGGCGGCAATCATGCGCTTGCGGGCCGAAATCTTGTCGCCCATGGCCTCCATCGTTTCAGGAGCCGGGCCGATGAAGATGATGCCTTCCTCGCGGCAACGGCGTGCGAAGTCGGCATTTTCCGAGAGAAAGCCGTAGCCCGGATGGATGGCGTCGGCGCGATGCTCCCTGGCGGCGACAATGATGTTGTCGATGTTCAAATAACTGTCCTTGGATGCGGCCGGACCGATGCAACAGGCCTCGTCGGCGTACATGACGTGACGGGCTGTCCGGTCGGCTTCGGAGAATACGGCAACCGTGCGGATGCCCATTTCCCTGCACGAACGCATGATGCGCACGGCAATCTCGCCTCGATTGGCGACCAAAACCTTCTGTATCATAAATCTCGTATCTCGTTGAAATTTCTGCTATATCGCAATATTCAGCGGGCAAAGATACTACAATCGTGCCGAATAACTATCTTTTGTCCGACATTTTAACTCGAAACAGCCCGGCCGACAGACAAAATGTGCCGTCGGGCCGGGCTGTTTCCGCCACGTTCAGCGTCAGACCATTCTTAGCGGTTATCTCCGAAAGCGGCCATGAAGCGGTCGTTGATGTCGAGCAGGTCGGGTGGAAGCAGGGCGCGACATTTCCTTTCCAGCCAGGCGTCGAACGTTCCGCCCGGCGACGGTTCGGCCGCTATGATGGAGCAGGTCATGGCACCGATGGTGTCCGAATCGCCACCCATCGAAATGGCCAGACGCAGCTTGCCTTCGCAAGTGTCGCCCTGCAGGAAAGCCATGATGGCGACGGGCACACTGCCTTGGCAGGTCACGTCGAACGTGTAGCCGTCGCGAATAGTTCTCAGGTCGACACTCAGGTCGTAGCCGAAAGTCTCCTCCACGTAACGGCGGATTTGCTCTTCCGTCTTCCGCATCCGTCTCAGGTAGACACAGGCCGCAATGGCTTGCGCGCCCTTGATGCCCTCCGGGTGGTCATGGCTCACCGACGCCGTGACGCGCGCCAGCTCCAATGCCTTTTCCAACGAGCCGGCATAGAGTCCCACGGGACTTACGCGCATGGCCGAGCCGTTTCCGAAGCTCCCGTAGGGTTTCGGGTTGTTTTGGGCAAGCCACTTGCGGAACATGCCGCCGTATCCGGCATGAGGATACAGACGCCCCAGCCGCTGCATGCACCCGATAAGCGTACGCTCGCCGTGCGCAGGGTCGGTCAGCAGCCAGTCGGCCACAGCCAACGTCATCACCGTGTCGTCGGTGAACCGGCTGCCCGGGGGAAGCAGTTCGAAGTATTCCGTCTTTACGTTGTTCCATTCTCGGGTGGAACCTACCATGTCGCCAATGACGGCCCCTAAAATCGTTTTGCTCATGATTTGTGTTCTTTTTTGATTGGGTTTAAAATTCCAGTCTGAATCCTTTCTGTTTCAGTTCGGCATATTTCCCGGCATTGAAGCGGTATTTGTTCGGCGTGCGGCGCGAGGCGTTGGCAGGCCGGGGTTCCGCTTCGGCCAGGATGCCCAGCTTGAGCATCTTGTTGTAGAAGTTCCGCCGGTCGAACTTCACCTCCAGGATGGCTTCATACAGGTTTTGCAGTTCGGTCATCGTGAACACTTCGGGCAACAGTTCGAATCCGATAGGCTCGAAGCAGATGCGCTCCTTCAGGCGGTTCATGGCCATGCGCAGGATGCGGTCGTGGTCAAACGCCAAGGCCGGAATCTCATCGTGTGCAAACCATCTGGCCGATGCCGCATCGTCACCGCCCTTAACCTCCGAGAGCCTCACCAGCGCATAGTGTGCCACAGTGACCACCCGTTCGCGCGGGTCACGGTTCACATCCGAGAAGGTGTAAAACTGCTCCACGCACGCCTCCTTCAGCCCCGTTTCCTCTTCCAGTTCGCGACGGGCGCATTCTTCGGCAGTCTCGTCTATCTTCATGAAGCCGCCGGGGAAAGCCCATTTTCCTTTGTACGGCTCTATGCCGCGCTGAATCAGGAGCACCTTGATGCCGGTGCCGTCGAAGCCGAAAATCACGCAATCCGCCGTCACGGCCGGATGCGGATACTTATAACAATAATGCTGTTCGCTCATACTTATTTGCGTTTATTTCACGCAAAAGTAACGGATACCTTTGAACATGCCAAATATTTTGCGTTCTTTTTACGCAAAAAAGGTGTTTCAACCCTTCACTTTTCATTTTAGCAAAGGAAGCGTCATCTCCTTCTTCGTAGACGACATCTACCATTTCTATCTTGACACCCTGTTCGACCGTCAGGATATCCTGCGCACCAGCCATCACTGCGTCCAATCCCTTACAGAGCGACTCGACATCGAAGACACCGTACACACTTCGTTCAATTTCTATAATACACGTGAGAGCTCGATGCACTATAGCTGAGACTTCAAGCGTGTGAGAAAGATGTTCTGACGTCAATCTCTGCACTCGTACATCAGTGTTCTTACCCTTTTCCCAATTTCCCAACTAAAATAACAAGATTCAAGAACTAAGAAATCACAAAGGGATTCATTGATGCTTAAAAGATTTCCATACAACTCCTTAGTTCTTGAATTTATTATGCATTTATTTTGAAAGCCTATATCTTTTATATAATATAAATCCCAAAATAATAGCAACAATAACATCTACAATATTCCATATGGCACGCCCAAGTACAATTTTAAAGAATGGTTGAAAGAGCAACGCAATGGCACCAAACATAATAGCAAGATCTTCTTTCTTTTCATTATAATAGCGATAAGTAAGACATCCGAAAATAATAAAAGCAAGAAATCGAACTAATATATAATAGCCATATGGCATATGTAACAAACAAAGTAATAAAGCTGGTATTAATATCATACATGCTTTATCAAGGGTGGAAAACTTCATCTGGTTCATATTTCATATAAATATTAGTAACTGAACTAACTATAATATTGGTTTCTAAAGAGGGTAATAATATTCCAAATTATAAGGAATGCAAACATACTCATATTATTCCAAATATTTACTCAATGCATTTTTACATTCTTCTTCTACTATTTGTTGATAGTTAACACCCAATCTTCGACAAATATTTTCCGCATTCCTTTCTTCTTTTAAATTTTTGTAGAGCTCAGCAATCGCAGACTGAACTAATACTCCCAATATCATAGGTTCTTTAATATCACAACCTTGAACAGTGTCTTTAACTACATTATCAAACATACGTCTTACTTTCTTTCGGATTTTGGTCGCTTCATCTTCTTGCTTAAAAAAGTCAAATATTCCCATAATCTCTTTATTTATTATCTTCTCCGTTCCTAAGAAGACCATTATAAAACACAAAGAAGCGTGGAACTGTATGGCCACGTCCTTGTGTACAGGTGCTAGGAAAACCTTTATGAACAGATGTGGGAATAACAGCCCCACGCATATGCGTGGAGACCATCATACCTTCTCCTGTTCACGTGATTGAAGTTTCCTAGGCTTTGTACACGCAGGAAGAAGACATAACGCCTCTTTTTTTCAATATGTCTTGGAAAGAGCTATCTCTATCCGCATACAAAAATAGGGGATTTTTCTAATAATCTCCTATTTTCTAATGTTTTTATTTGCTTCTTTAGGGAAATATTCAGAGCAGTTATTCCGCCATACGTCGCCGCCGCCCCGTTTCTTATGTCAGACATAGAAAAACCTAAGTCAGACGTAGTTCTTCCTATGTCTGACTTAGGTTTTTCTATATACGGGCTAGTTTTTCCCGGTTCAGCGGAGCAGATGTGCAGAAACTAAAGCCTTACCGATACGCCTCGTTCTGGGTCATCACGTCGGGATTCTGGGTGATGACCTCCAGGGGGATGGGCAACAGCAGCTGCTGCTCGGTGACGGTGGCGTTTTTCGAGCTGTTTTTGATAACCTCGATGGCGCGGCCCGTGCGGATGAGGTCGAACCAGCGGTGGAACTCGCAGGCCAGCTCGACCTGACGCTCGTGCTCGCATGCCAGATCCACGGTGGGATATTTGTCGCTCGGGTAGCCCGGCTCGCCGTAGAGGGGCAGGCCCACGCGATCGCGCACCTCGTTCATGTAGGCGGGGTCGCCCGTGGCCTCGGTGAGCATCAGCAGCACGTCGGCATAGCGCAGAACGATGAAGTTGTTGTCCGACGCTTCGCGGGCGCCGTCGAGGTCGGCGTTCGCATCGCGCCACTTGATGCAGTAGCGGGTGTCCACGTGGTTGTTGCTCTCGTCCATATAGCCGTCGGCAATGGAGATGTCGCGGCGCGGGTCGCCCGGCTCATAGGCGTTCCAGAGGTCGTCGGTCACCTGATTGAGACCGCCGCCCCACGAGGTCACCACGTGGTTCTCGACGGGCGTGAACATGGCCCAGTACATACTGTAGGGATTGCCCACTCCGCCCAGATACTGTATTTCAAAGATGGACTCGCTGCAGTTCTTGTTGTTCAGGCTCCACAGGTCGGCATAGTCGCGGGCCAGGATGAACTTGCCATGCAGCGGCCGGAGCACGGTGGCGGCCTCGCCCTTGTCGCCCAGGGTCAGATAGACCTTGCCCAGCAGGGCGCGCGCGGCGTCGGAAGTGGCTGCGCCGGCAAAGCGCTCGTTGGCCTTGTCGGGCAGGTTGGTGATGCCGAACTTCAGGTCGTCGATGATGGCGTTGTAGACTTGTTCTTGCGGCGTGCGGCCGGTGGCCAGCGCCTCGTCGACCGTCAAGGGCGTAAGCACCAAGGGGATGTCGCCCCAGGCACGGGTCATGTTGAAGTAATAGAGGGCGCGCAGGAAGCGGGCCTCGCCCTGCAGGGCGGCCTTGTTGTCGAAATCGGCCTCCTCGCTCTTGGCCAGAATGTTGTTGATGATGTAGAGCGACTCGTAGTAGGTGTTCCAGAAAGTGAGCACCAGCGAGTTGCTCACGTCCATGCCCACATGGGTGTCGAAGGCTTCATAGTCGCGCACGTTGCCCGAACTGCTGTCGTTCTGCACGTTGTCCGACGACAGTTCGCCGAAGAACGACACGAGGCTCTCCGGGTCGTACGTGTCGTGAAGGGTGCTGTAGGCGGCGGTGAGGGCCGTCTCAAAGTCTTCCTCCGTGCGGTAGAACTGGCTCTCGTGCGCGTTCGATATGGGCTGACGGTCGAGGAAGCTGTCGCATCCCGCCATCGCCACCAGCGCGAGGGATGCAAAGAGATATTTCAGTTTGTTCATGATAGATTCGTGTTTATGATAAGGTTAGAAACTCAGACTGATGCCGGCCGTTGCCGAGAACGGATTCGGATAGGAACCGTAGTCGTAGCCCACGCGATAGCCCGACTGGAACGTACTGCCCTCGGGGTCGTAGTTGGAGTAGTCGGAGAACACGTAGACATTCTCGAAGTTCACATAGAGCTTCAGGTTGGAAATCTTCAGCTTCCGCGCAAACGCCTCGGGGAAGTTGTAGCCCAGACGGATGTTCTTGATGCGCACGAACGAGCCGTCCTCCACCCAATAGTTGGAGCTTTGTGCCTGAACGGTGTTCTGGCTGACGCGGGGTTTGAAGATTTTGCCGTTGCCCGGGTCTTCGTCCGACCGCCAGAAGTTGCTCACATCGGCATAGGCGTTGCGGTTGTCGTTGAACGTCTTCAGGTAGCGCGCCTGCTGGTTCATGATTTCGCCGCCCTGCGACCCGGTGAACATGATGGAGAACTCGACGCCCTTGTACGACAGATTGTTGGTGATACCCCACGTGAAATTGGGCTGATAGTTGCCCAGGATGGTGCGGTCGTCGGAGTCGATGTCGCCGTCGCCGTCCACGTCGCGCACCTTCGGGTCACCGGCCTCACTGCCCGGATAGACGGGTATTCCGGCATCGATGTCAGCCTGGCTGAGCACACCGTCGAAGATGTATCCGAAGTAGTTGCCGATGGGCTGCCCAACCTCGGTCTTCGATATGGCATCATTGGTGGTCACCAGAATGGGCGCATTGTTGGCCCCCAACTTGAGCACCTTGTTGCGGTTGGCCGAGATGTTGAAGTCGGTCGTCCAGGTGAAGGCGCCTTCGATGTTGCGTGTGGAGAGCGAAAATTCCACGCCCCGGTTCTCCAGCTCGCCGATGTTGGTCAGACGCGACTGGAATCCGGTGAGGACGGGGATGGGCACGTCGAGCAACAAGTCGCGCGTCTTGGAGTAATAGAAGTCGAGCGAGAGGTTTACACGGTTGTTGAACAGTCCGGCGTCCAATCCGAGGTTGACCTGTCCGGTCTTCTCCCATTTCAAATCGGGGTCGGGCATCGAGCTGGTGTAAATGCCCTGTGCCGTCGAACCGTTTTCCACGTATTGCCTGTAGCCGAGCAGGGCGATGGCACCGTAGTCGTCAATCTGGTTGTTACCCGTCACACCGTAGCTCAGGCGCAGCTTCAGGTTGTCGAGCCAGGTAAGCGGCTCCATGAAACTTTCCTCCGACATGCGCCATGCCACCGATGCCGAGGGGAAGTAACCCCAGCGGTTGTTCTCGCCGAAGCGCGAACAGCCGTCGGCACGCAGGGCAGCCGAAGCCATGTATTTTCCCTTATAAGAATAGGTGGCGCGGGCCAGGAAGGAGATGAGCGCCCACTCGCTGGTCGACGTCGAGCCGCTGTTCACCTTGCCGGCATTGATGGTGTGTACCAGGTCGTTGGGGAACGAGCCTGCGTTCATGTCGCTCAGTTCCTGCCGCTGTTCCTGCATGGTGTAACCCAGAAGTCCCGTCACGGAGTGGTCCGTGTTAAAGGTCTGGTTGTAGTTCAGCGTGTTTTCCCACACCCAGTTGGTGGAGCGCATGGTGACGAAGTCGGCCGAGGCCTGCACGTATTCTTGATAGCCGTAATCCTGTCCCTCGTTCCAGTAGGACTCATAGTGCGAGTCTTCCACGTTGGCATTGAAGGCGGTGCGGAATGTCAGCCCGTCCAGAATCTTATAGTCGAGATAGGTGTTGAGCAACACGATGTCGGTGGTCTTTTTCTTGTGCATCTCCTTCGTCAGGGCATAGGGATGCCACTGCTTGAAGCCATACTTGTTGAAGGTGTACCAGATGGATTCCGGGTCGTGGAAGCCCAGGCTTCCCGTCTCCACGCGCACGGGGAATATCGGGTCGCTCTGCAGGGCCAGACTGACGACGTCGGACTTTCCGGCCGTGCCAAACGAAGAGTCGTTGCTGCGCGTCAGAGAGAGTTTCATGCTGGCGCTCAGGCGGTCGTTGAACTTATGGTTGATGTTGCTGCGGATGGAGAGGCGGTCGTAATCGTTCTCGATGACCACGCCTTCCTGTTTGAGGAATCCGGCCGAGAGCATGAACTGCGTCTTCTCCGAGCCGCCCGATGCCGAAATCTGGGCATTGTGGGTGATGGCGGTGCGCAGCATCACGTCCTGCCAGTCGGTGCCGTTGCCGATGCGCTCCAGCCATTCGGGGTCGGAAAACTCCTCGGGTATCATGGTGTCCATGCCGCGCACGGCGTTGGGATTTTCCTTCAGCTGGGTGGCCCAGGTGTTGTTGCGGGCTGCCGTCTCGAACTCAATCCACTGCTTGGCGTCCATCATGTCCACACGGCGGTTCACACGCGAAATGCCCAGCTCGTAGTTGGCGTCGACCTTCGTCCGTCCGGCCTTTCCCTGCTTGGTGGTGATGAGCACCACGCCGTTGGCGCCGCGCGAACCGTAGATGGCGGCCGACGAAGCATCTTTCAGGATTTCGATGGACTCGATGTCGTTCGGATTAATGTTGTTGAGCGGGTTGCGGTTGAAGGACATGGTGCTGGAGTTGCCGTTGCTGCCGTCCGACACGGTGTTGTCCTCCAAGGGAATGCCGTCGATGACATAGAGTGGAGCGGTACCGGCATTGATGGACGACGCGCCACGAATCTTAATGGTCGGCGCCATGCCCGGAGCGCCCTGCGTCTGCGTGATTTGCACGCCCGACACCTGTCCGGCCATCGACTGCAGGGCATTGCCGAAAGCGCGTTCCTTCAACTTGTCGGCGCCGACTGACGACACCGAACCCGTCAGGTCACGCTTGCGCACCGTGCCGTAACCCACAACGACCACTTCGTCGAGAAGCTGGTCCTCGGGCTGCATGTGAATGACGAGATTGGTTGAGGTGATTTTCACGTCCTGGGGCTGATAGCCCATGTAGGACAACTGGAGTGTTTCCGCTCCGGCCGGGACATTGAGCCGGAAGTTGCCATCGATGTCGGTGATGGCGCCCGTCTTTGAACCTTTGACGAGCACCGATACGCCTATCATCGGCTCGCCTCGTTCGTCGAGCACTTTGCCTGTAATACTTCTTTCTTGCAGGACTTCCTGACTATCAGCGAGTTTTACCCCCCCCGGTGCCATTTCGGCCGCATTGAGCGACGCGGAGAGCAACATGGCCGATAATCCCCAAATAGCAAATGAAGAATCCATGTTTGTAGGTATTTTTAAGGTTGATTATAAATTGCGAGTGCAATATTAAGGCGAAATTCCCAATCTGCAAAATTCCCGTCCGGCTTTTTAAGCCCGCTTTCCGCTCCGTTTCTTATGTCAGACATAGAAAAACCTAAGTCAGACGTAGTTCTTCCTATGTCTGACTTAGGTTTTTCTATATACGGGCTGAGGGTTTTCCGCCTCAGCGTAAGTTAAGCAGAACCGGCAGAGGTTTATCTGAACACCAGCTCGGTATTTTCAAACACGCGGATGATGTCCTCGCGCGTTTTGGCATCGGCCAGGGCTTCCTCGAAGGCTTTGGTGTCCGGCTCGAAGCATACCACGTTGGCGCAGTCGAGCACGTGGTTCATGGTGTCGGCGGCTTCGGTCTTGGTGACGAGGCCTTTCTTGACGGACTTCTTAAGATATTTGTTCACCTTCTGCACGGCGTTGTAGATGACGGGCTTGTTGAACTGCACGTTGGTGGAGGAAAAGCCGATGCTCTGTTGGCTCACCAAAGTGTAGTTTTTCAGGAAGGTGTTCCACTTGGCTTCCACGGGTTGGCCGAGGAAGTGCGGCTGTGCAAAGTCTACTTTTGCTTCGGGGATTTCGCCGTAAACGGTGAAAGAGAACTTGCTTGTGTTGGTGGATTCTTCCACATTGTCGGGGGTGGAAAGAGTTGTCACGTCGGAGGCTTGCACGTGCAAGCAGACTGTGAGGGTAAGGCCCAAGAAGAATGCGAATGTTTTCATTGTTTCTGTGATGTTTTTTGAGGGTTGTTACTTTTATATATCAGGACTGATTAATTGCCTTTCCCGTCGGCCCAGGCTTGCGACACGAAGGCCATCACCTCGGGCAGGGCCGACTGCCAGTAGAGCCAGTTGTGAGCCCCGTCGCGCATGCGGTATTGCATGGGGATGCGTTTTTCCTTCATGAGGAGGTAGAGCCTGAGGTTGCCTTCGTAGAGGTAGTCGTCATCGCCGCAGTCGATGTACCAGCGCACGCGGCGGAAAGCGTCGAGGCGGGTTTCGTCGGCTTGGTTGATGAGGTCGAGGGGCAGGTTTTCGGGCTCCATGGCCGATTCGGCCCAGGCGCGCACCTGCGGATATTTGTCGATGGCGCTTCCGCCATTCGCCTGCCCGCTGCGGGCGGGGAAGGTGACGAGGGCGCTCAGGGGACAGGCGGCCGCAAACATTTCGGGGTAGCGCAGGGCGTAGACCAGCGTGCCGCCTCCGCCCATCGACAGTCCGGCAATGGCGCGGTGGGAGGCATCGGCCTGCACACGGTAGTGACGCTCGATGTAGGGGATGAGCTCTTGAAAGAAGTAATCCTCATAGGGCCATCCCTCGCGGTTGAAATATCCGGGGCCGCCGGTGCCCGCGTCGGGCATGACGATAATCATGCGTGTGGCGCGGTGCTCGGCAATGACGCGGTTGGCTATGGTTTCCACGTTGCCGCGTTCCACCCATCCCTTGGTGTTGGTGTTGCCCAAGCCGTGCAGCAGGTAGAGCACGGGGTAACGGCGCAGGGTGTCGCGCTCGTAGCCTTCGGGCAGGTAGACGGAATAGTTGCGATCGCCCTTCATGAGGATGCCGGGCATACTGATGTTATGCACCTTACCGCCCTCGGTGGGAATCTCGTACGCCCGGGAGAGGGCGCACGAGCATATGATGAAGAGTATTGTAATGAGCGTTCTCATGGTCATTTTTGCCAGAAGAGTTTGATGTCAAATTCGTCGCCGCCCATGTGTTCCACGGCAGCCTGATAGCCGGCCATGTTGGAGCGTTGCAGCGAGGCGGGATAGAGCAGGCGGTGGGGCATTTCGTTGCCTTCGGGCACGCCGTCGCCACGGGGGATGGCGGGCAGTCCGGTGCGCATGTACTCGAACCACTGCTGCTGGTCGCAGAAGAAGAGGGCATAGTACTTTTGAAGCATGATGCGGTCGAGCGTGCCGTCATAGGCCGCGTCGGGGTTGTCGAAGTACCCTTCGGGCACCTCCACGTCCCATTGCTCGATGGCAGCTCTCACACCGCGTTCGTAGGCCGGTCCGGCTTCGGAGGCGCTGATGATGCCGCGTTGGGCGGCCTCGGCACGGATGAACTCCACTTCGGCATAGGACATGAGGTTGATTCGCATCGGCGCGGTGGCAATGTCCACGTTCAGGCCCGACACGTCATAGTCGGGGGCCGTCTCGTAACCGCTGGGCACGCCCACATAGTTGCCGTCGCCGGTCGGCGTGGTGAAGAGCGCCACGCGGGGATCGCCCCAGGCATTGAGGTTGTCCACGAAAAACTCGGCGGCGCTGCGGGCTATGTAGAAGTCCTGCGGACGGGTGACGGGGCCTTCCTCGGGGAAGGTTCCGCTGATGGCGAGCAGGGCGGCATCGTCATTGGAAGCAAACACGGGATAGGCGGAAGCGTTCTCAAGCACGGTTTTCAGCTCGTCGGTGCGTCCGGCGCGGAGCAACACGCGCAGCAGAAGGGAATTGTTGAACTTGCGCCACTTGGCCACGTCGGAGCCGAAAAGCAGGTCGCCCGACGTGTTGTAGGCCAGCGGGGTGGCTTCGTCGTAGAGGTCGTTGGCATTCTTCAGCCCTTCGAGGATGCCTTCGTAGACGGCTTGCTGGTCGTCGAACTTGGGTTGCGTGATGCCTTCCTCGGCACGGCACGCCTCGGTGTAGGGCACGTCGCCGAAGGTGTCGGCCAACATCTGCATCACCCATCCCTGGAGGGTGAGCGAGATGGCTTGATAGTTGGGCTCATTGTAGGCGACGGCCTGCTTTTCTATCTCTTTGATGTTGGAGAGGCAGCTGTAGTAGTTGCTCCAAACGCCGGTGCCGGCGCTTTCGGTGAAATAGTAGCGGCTATATCCGCCGGAGCTGCTCGACGAGGAATATTGCATCACTTCGCCGGTGAAGCTGTTGTAGCGTTGCCAGTTGTAGATGGCCATGTCGTAGAGCACGGGGTCGAGCATGGTGCCGGGATTGACGGTCTCCAGCAGGTCGGGATTCTTGTTGATGGCGTCGAAGTCGGAGCATGAAGCGAGCACGCCCATCGAGGCCACACAGGAAAGTATCAGCGTTTTTATCTTCATAATGTCTTGGTTCGTTTTGTCGGGTTAGAATTCCAGGTTGATGTTGATGCCGTAGCTGCGGGTCGAGGGGAGCTGTCCCATCTCCACGCCTTGCACGATGCTGGAGCCGTTGAGTGCGGCCACTTCGGGGTCGAAAGCAGGGAAGTCGCTCAGGATGAAGAGGTTTCTTCCGTAGAGCGCCACGACGGCCTTCTTAAAGGGGGTCTTGCCCAGGAATGATTGCGGCAGGGCGTATTCCAGACGCATCTCGCGGAGCTTCAGGAAAGAGGTGTCGAAAGTGTTCTCTTCCACGTTGGCGCGGCGGTAGTAGGTGTAATACCAGCGTTCGGTGGTCACCACGATGTCATTGGGGCGGTAGGTGCCGTCGCCGTTGTCAATCACGCCGTCGCCCACCATGTACACGCCTCCGATTGAGGGCAGTCCGGCTGCGGCCAGGCGCGGGTCGTCGCCGGCGATGTAGTAGTGCGTGCCGGGCAGACGTCCGTTGAGCGTGTGCTCCAGTTTACCCAGCTCGGTGAGTTTGTGGTGTGTCTGCGAGTAGGCCATGCCTTTCCATTGTCCGTCGATGAGGAAGCTGAACTTGAAGTCCTTGTAGCGGAACTCGTTGTAGAATCCGCCTTTCCACTTCGGCGTGGCAGTGCCCACGTATTCGATTTCGGTAGACTGCACGGGAAGTCCGGTGGAACCGTCGATGACCACCTGCCCATCTTCGTTGCGCACGGTCTTGCAGCCCCAGATGTCGCCCACGCTGCCGCCTACCTTGCCCACCAGATAGGCCGCGCCCACCTGGGAGATGATTTGATAGTCGTCGCTGCCTTCGGCCAGTTCCAGAATGCGGTTCTTGTTCTTCGACCACGTGACGGTGGTGTTCCACTGGAAGTCCTTGGTCTTCACCGGAGTGGCGTTGAAGGTGATTTCAATGCCCCGGTTGCGCACCTTTCCGGCATTGATGATGCCACTGGTGTAGCCGCTGGAAGCGTCGAGCGGGGAGCTGATGATTTGGTTCTTCGTGATGTTCTGGTAGTAGGTGAAGTCCAGCCCGATGCGGTTGTTGAACATGCGGAAGTCGGTACCTATCTCGTAGCTGGTGGAGATTTCCGGCTTGAGATCGGTGTTGTAGAGCGTCGAGGGATTCACGGCTGAGCCGGGGAAGTTGCTTGTCTCGTAATACTTCATAGTGCTGTAGGGGTCGGTGTCGTTGCCCACCTGAGCCCATGAGGCGCGGAGCTTGAAGAAGCTGATTTGCTCGGGCAGGTCGAAGATGTCCGTCATGCTGGCGCTGGCCGACACGGAGGGATAGAAGAACGAGCGGTTGTCCTTCGGCAGGGTGGACGACCAGTCGTTGCGTCCGGTCACGTCGAGGAAGAGGAGATCCTTGTAGTTGAAATTGGCCGAAAAGTAGACGCTGTTGATGGCCTTGCGGATGCGCTCCGAGGTGACATGGGGATTGGACACGCCGTTGGAGAGCTTGTAGATGCCCGGTGTGACGAGGCCCGTGACGGAAGCGCCCAGGTAGGAGTAGTTGCGGCGCATGAGGTTGCCGCCCACCGAGGCGTTGACGGAAAGGCCGTTGTAGAACGAATCGTGGTAGGAAAGGAGCACGTCGCTGTTGATTTCATAGTCGGTGACTTTCTCCTGCTTGTAGTAGCCGTCGGCAAACACAATGTCGCTGATGGGGCGGCGTTGGCCGCGTTCGTCGGAATACATCTGGATGCCCGAACGCACCATGAGGTCGAATTTGGGCGAGAGGGTCAGGTTGGCCGTGAGGCTGTTGATGAACTCGTCCTTCTTCGAGGAGTTGGTAGACTCGTAGAGGATGACGTAGGGGTTGGCCAGATAGGTGGTGAACGGCATGAGCTGCTGTATGTTCTCGCGCCCGTTGTACCAGCGCGGCTTGAACCATTCCAGGTCGATGTTGGCGTTCTGGAAGATGAGCCAGTAGGGGATGGAGTTGCTGTTGTAGCCCAATCCCGGCGTGTTGTCTATCTTGCGGTGCGTGTAGCTGGAGCGCAGGTTGATGCTCAGGTTGCGCGAGATTTGCGTGCGTGCGCTTACCGATGCCACGGTGCGGTTGAAGCCCGTGTTGGGCAGAATCCATTTGTTGTCCGTGTAGGTGAGCGAGGCACGCACGGAGTTGCCGTTGCCCCAATTGTTGCTCACGGCCACACTGTTGGTGCTGGTGATGCCGGTGCGGAACAGGCCCTTGCGGTTGTTCTTGTAGGGCACCCACGGCGTGGGGTTGGCGCCCATGGCCTGCGTTTCGGGGTCGTACTGGTAGTAGAGCTTGTCCGGGTCGAAGCGCGGACCGAAGTCGGCCACGGAGATGTGGCCCGTGTCGCTGTATCCGTCGAGAGTCTGGCCCGACTCATAATAGAGGTAATAAAGCTCGTTGTCCTTGTTGAAGGCGGGATAACCCTGTCCGAACTCATACTGGTAGTCGGGGAAGTTCATGGCCTGGTCGAAGCTCGTGTTCGAGTTGAACGACACGCCGAGTCCTTTCGATGCGGAGTTGGCTGTCTTGGTAGTAATCATGATGACGCCGTTGGCCGCGCGCGAACCGTAGAGGGCGGTGGCGCTGGTGCCTTTGAGTACCTGTATGCTTTCGATGTCGTCCACGTTGAGGTCGGAGAAACCCGTACCGAAGTCCACCGGGAGTTCCGAGTTGGCGCCTGCGCCGTAAGCAAAGCCCGAGTTGGTGATGGTGTTGCTCAGGGGCACGCCGTCGACCACGATGAGGGCGTTGTTGCCGTTCTGGTTCAGGGAGACATCGCCGCGGAGGCTGATGCGCGAGGTTCCGATGGGTCCGCCGGGAGTGACAATGTTCAGGCCGGCCACCTTGCCGCTCAGGCCGGAAGTCCAGCTGGCCGGCATGGCGTTGCTCAACATGTCGTTTTCCACTTTTGTCGTAGAGAAACCCAAGCCTTTTTCTTCACGCTTGATGCCGAGGGCGGTCACCACGACCTCGCCCAGCTCTTGGGATTCTTCTTCGAGCGTGATGTCGAGCGTCTGCTCGCCGTTGTATTTCACGGAGCGTGCTATATAGCCCACGTATTGGAAACGGATGACCATCCCCCGCGCATTGTCGGGCAAACGCAGGGTGTATTTGCCGTCGATGTCGGTGATGGTGCCTTTGCTTTCTTGTCCTTCAATGGTGACGGTCGCTCCGATGAGCGGTTCCTTGGACGCATCGGAAACTGTGCCGGTGAGCGTGTTCTGTGCCCGCATGACGAGGGAAAAGCCCATCAGAATCATGAAGCACAGCATCCTGCAAGCCGTGACGGCACATCGGCTCAAGGTCTGTCGTTTACATTTGTTCATTTGGCCTGTGTGTTTGTTAATAAATAGGTAGTTTTTAAAACATTGCAAAAGAACAATGTCTGCATTACAGGCCTATATCAATCTTGCTACATGACGGAAACAAATGTGTTGCAACGGTTGTAACGAGTGTGTCAATGAACCCGTTAACACACACCAACGCGGGCCGCACGCCTTCCTGCCAAAGCAAGAAGCCTGCGGCCCGCAAAGGAGAATAACAGCAATTATAATTATCGTTTAACTTATCATCGGTACGACTTGCGGTAGATGTCGAGCACTTCGTCGTCGGTCAGCGGACGCGGGTCGAGGGTGAAGAGGTTGCCCATCGTGGCGCGGGCGTTCTGCACCATCTTGGGGAAGTCTTCCTCCTTCAGGCCCCAGTCGCTGAGCTTGATGCCGTAGACGCCACACTCCTTCTGCATGCGCACCAGGGCGTCGATGAAGTCGCTCGGACGGTTGCTCTTGGCCTCGAGCATGGCGTCGGCCATCTTCATGTAGCGTTTCATGCAGTCGTTGCGGAAGGTCTCGAAGTAGGCTTCGCTGATGGCGATGAGTCCTGCGCCGTGGGGCAGCTGCGGATAGTAGGCACTCATGGCGTGCTCCATGGAGTGTTCGGAGATGCAGCACGAGGTGCTTTCCACCATGCCGGCCAGGGTGCTGGCCCAAGCCACTTTGGCGCGTGCCTTCAGGTTGCGTCCGTCCTTGACGGCCACGGGGAGGTATTTGTAGAGCAGGCGGATGGCCTCAAGCGCAAAGAGGTCGCTGATGGGGGTGGCGCAGTTGGCAATGAAGCCTTCGGCTGCGTGGAAGAAGGCGTCGAAGCCCTGGTAGGCGGTGAGCTGCGGCGGGATGGACACCATCAGTTCGGGGTCGATGATGGAGATGGCGGGATAGGTGAGCGGACAGCCGAAGCCTATCTTCTCGTGCACCTCTTCGTTGGTTATCACGGCCCAGGGGTCGGCCTCGGTGCCGGTGCCTGCGGTGGTGGGGATGGCTATGACGGGCAGCGCGCATTCCACCGCACGGCCCTTGCCGCTTCCGGCGGGAATGTAGTCCCAATAGTCGCCCTCGTTGCAGGCCATGATGGCGATGGCTTTGGCCGAGTCAATCGAGCTGCCTCCGCCCAGGCCGACCACCATGTCGCAGCCTTCGGCGCGGCATAGGGCCGCTGCCTCCATCACGTGTTGCTTGACGGGGTTGGGGAGTATCTTGTCGAACACCACGGTGTCCACACCGTTTTCCTTGAGGTAACGCTCCACGTTGCCCAGATAGCCGTACTTGCGCATGGATGTGCCGCCGGAGATGACGATGAGGGCTTTCTTACCAGGCATCTTTTCAGTTGCCAACTTCTTTAACTCGCCACACCCGAAGAGTATCCTCGTCGGGATGTGCATGCTGAATATTGAATTGCTCGTCATGGTAATACTGGTTAAAGTGATATGACAAAGCTACGAAATAAATATTAAGTTGTACGCTTTATCGCCCACTTTTTTTTGCATCGCCCCCGTTTTTTCTTCGTTTCCCGCCGATTGTATATATATTAAGGTGGAGAGGGGACAAGGGTTCAGTTGACGAGAAGCAGCCTCGTCCCCTCGTTAAAAACAGCGAAGCTGTTGAACAATGCGTAACCGCTGTGTGGCGCGGAATGCGCCACCTGCGGACAAACCATCTAGCACGAGCGACCTCAACGAGGTCGAACTCCACAAGCCTCTTCCCCATTCGACCTCTTCAAGGTCGTGACCTACATGCTCACACTTCCGCAGGTGTCGCATCCCGCGCCACCTGCGGTTACACATGGTAGAACGGTTTCACCGTTCACCCCACAACATCCCCACGCTCCCCGGTGCAGACCTCAGGGTTCAGTTGACGAGGACTCAGGGACAAGTTGACAAGGGGCAGCCTCGTCCACTCGTCAACTAAAAACCTCGTCCACTCCCTCCATATGCCTGCCCGCGAGCGGACATATGCGCGCCCGTGAGCGGGAATATCGCGGCCCGCAGGCGGACATATGGAGGCTCGCGGGCACGGATTGCGGGCGTCCGCACGCCCCTCTCACGCCCCGCCGACTGTTACATAAATATAAAACAATCGGAATTAAGGAAATATTTCTCTAATATATTTCCTTCACATCAAATAATATACTACTTTTGCACCCGATAAACAAGGCGGACGCAAACGGACTTTCGAGGCGAAAGCCGGAACGTTTCGCAAGGAAAGACCAAAAGGATAATTCTATTCATTATATATTACAACTAAAAAATTCTACAACAATGGCAAATCTGGATCTGAGCAAGTATGGGATTACCGACGTGAAGGAAATCCTGCACAACCCGTCTTACGACGTACTTTTCGCTGAAGAGACCAAAGCCGGTTTGGAAGGCTACGAAAAAGGCCAGGTGACCGAACTGGGCGCTGTGAACGTGATGACCGGCATCTACACCGGACGTTCTCCTAAGGACAAATTCTTTGTGTACAACGAAGCCAGCAAGGACACCGTGTGGTGGACTTCCGACGAATATAAGAACGACAACAAGCCCTGCTCCGAAGAGGCTTGGGCCGACCTCAAGGCCAAGGCCGTGAAGCAGCTCAGCGGCAAGCGTCTGTTTGTTGTCGACACCTTCTGCGGCGCCAACCCCGCCACCCGCCTGAAAGTGCGCTTCATCATGGAAGTGGCATGGCAGGCTCACTTCGTGACCAACATGTTCATCCGTCCGACTGAAGAAGAACTTGCCAACTACGGCGAGCCCGACTTCGTTTCCTTCAACGCAGCCAAGGCCAAGGTTGACAACTACAAGGAGCTGGGCCTCAACTCCGAGACCGCTACCGTGTTCAACCTCAAGACCAACGAGCAGGTCATCCTCAACACATGGTATGGCGGTGAGATGAAGAAAGGTATCTTCTCCATCATGAACTACCTCAACCCGCTGCGCGGCATTGCTTCCATGCACTGCTCGGCCAACACCAACATGGAAGGCACCGACACGGCTATCTTCTTCGGCCTCTCTGGCACCGGAAAGACCACCCTCTCGACCGACCCGAAACGTCTGCTCATCGGCGACGACGAGCACGGATGGGACGACGAAGGCGTGTTCAACTACGAAGGCGGATGCTATGCCAAGGTCATCAACCTCGACAAGGAGAGCGAGCCGGACATCTACAACGCCATCAAGCGCGACGCCCTGTTGGAGAACGTGACCGTGGACGCCAACGGCAAAATCGACTTCGCCGACAAGAGCGTGACCGAGAACACCCGCGTGTCCTACCCCATCTATCACATCAACAACATCGTGAAGCCCGTTTCCAAAGGTCCTCACGCACACCAGGTCATCTTCCTCTCGGCTGATGCCTTCGGCGTATTGCCCCCGGTATCCATCCTGAACCCCGAGCAGACCCAATACTACTTCCTCTCCGGCTTCACCGCCAAGCTCGCCGGAACCGAGCGCGGCATCACCGAGCCGACTCCGACTTTCTCTGCCTGCTTCGGCGCAGCCTTCCTGAGCCTGCACCCCACCAAATATGCAGAAGAGCTGGTTAAGAAGATGACCCGCGTGGGCGCCAAGGCATACTTGGTGAACACCGGCTGGAACGGCACGGGCAAGCGCATCTCCATCCGCGACACCCGCGGCATCATCGACGCCATCCTCGACGGTTCCATCGACAAGGCCCCGACGAAGACCATCCCGTACTTCGACTTCGTGGTTCCGACCGAACTGCCGGGCGTTGACCCGAACATCCTCGACCCGCGCGACACCTACAAGTGCGCTTGCGAGTGGGAAGAGAAGGCCAAAGACCTCGCCGGACGCTTCATCAAGAACTTCGCCAAGTTCACCGGAAACGAAGCCGGAAAGGCTCTCGTGGCTGCCGGCCCGAAACTCTAAACGGGTTAAACATAACATACTACCAAGGAAAGGGGAATCCTGCGCCGTGCGGGATTCCCTTTTCTGCTTTTATTAACACGATATTTTCCCACATCCGCGCGGCTTTTCCCATAAACTGCTTATATTTGCGCTGATAACCAAACGAAACGACATGAAGAAGCAAATCATCGGACTCATGCTGCTCTGCGGCGGCGCTTTCCTCGGCTCTTGCGAGGAGAAAAGCCGCGTGGACGAACTCAGGGACTTCATCGAACAGGTGAAGGAGGAAGGCAGCGACTACACCGAAAAACAATGGGAGGAGGCCAACGAGAAATTCGGCAGCCTGCTCGAAAAGGCCGAAGAAATGAAAAACCTCACGCCCGAAGAGTGGGAAGAGATTGGCCGCCTGCAGGGCGAATATGCCGCCACGGCTTTCAAGAACCAGGCCGGAAAGACGCTGGAGAAGGCCGGAGCCATCATCAACGGCTTCCTTGAGGGCCTATCGGAAGGCGAAGAGAAAGGCGAAAGCAACTAACCCAATACACATACGTCTATGAAAGCATTGAAAGGAATCATCGGAGGCCTGTGCCTCTGCGCTGCCTTGGGCAGCTGCGCGCCCACGGCGCAAAACAACGAGCCCACCGACACGCTCACAGTGGACATGGCTCCAATCGTAAAGGAAAACATCATGACGCGCCGCAGCATCCGCAAGTATCAGCCGCAGGCGGTAGGCCGCGACACGATGCAGACCATCCTGGAGTGTGGCATCAACGCGCCCAACGGCCAGAACAAGCAGTCGTGGGAGGTGCGCGTGGTGGACAACCCGGAGTTCATCAACGGCATCACCGAGGTCTACAAGAAGGCCAACCCGAAGGTGGCCGAAGACCCGTCGTTCAAGAACATGTTCCGCAACGCGCCCACGGTGGTGTTCATCGCCCGCGACCCGTCCTACGACTTTTCGCAGATTGACTGCGGCCTGCTGAGCGGCAACATGATGCTCTCCGCCTGGTCGATGGGCATCGGCTCGTGCTGCCTGGGCGGCCCCGTGCGCTTCATGCTCACCGACAAGGAAGCGGCTCCCTATCTGGAGAAGCTGGGCTTCAGCGACGGCTACGAGCTGACCCTCTGCATCGCCTTCGGCTATCCCGACGAGGCTCCCGCCGCCAAACCGCGCGACATGGGCAAAGTGAAATTCGTGGACTGAACCCGCATATTGACAACCTAAACATTACATCATCATGAAGAAAGCATTGACATGCATCGTGACCTTCCTGGTATGCGCCCTGACGGTCACGGCACAAGAGAGCAACAACGGCAAACAGCTGTGGGCCAAATCGTTCCTCAACGAGAAAGCGCCCGCGCTCACCGTGGAGAAATGGCTCACCGCACAACCCGACACGGAGGGCAAGTTCATCCTCGTGGACTTCTGGGCCACGTGGTGCGGCCCCTGCCGCAAGGCCATCCCCGAGCTGAACGAGTTTCAGAAACAGTTCAAAGACCAGCTGGTGGTCGTCGGCATCTCCAGCGAAACGGAGGAGAAGGTAAAGGCCATGAAGGAGCCGGTGATTGAATACAGCAGCGCCATCGACACCAAAGGCACGATGAAGAACATCCTGGAGGTGAAAGGCATTCCCCACGTCATCCTCATCGACCCGCACGGCATTGTCCGCTGGGAGGGCTATCCCCTGCTGCCCGGCAACAAACTGACGGCCGACGTGCTGAAGACGTTGTTCGAGAAATACAAGTGAATGAAGAATTAAGAATGTAGAATGAAGAATGGCCGTGCGGCATCATAGTCGACGGCGATTCTTCATTTACCCATGTTCATCAGCTCGCGCAGGCGGCGGGCCTTGTGCTCTTCGTAGATTTCGTCGATGATGCCGTCGGAGAGGCCGATGACCGGCACGTAGATATACTCCGCCGAGACGAGTCCGGCCACGAGCAGGAAGATGTGGCCGGCGGGCACGATGACGTCCGCACGGTCGGGCTTGAGGTCGAACTTCGCCATGCGCTCCTCCACGCTGAGGGCGGAGAGCTGTTCGTGGAGCCCACGCAGGGTGTCCACCGTCATGCGGCCCAGACGCTTGTCCTTCTGCTCGGCCAGGCGGTAGAGCTTGTTGATGTTGCCGCCGGAGCCCACGATGTTGATGCCGGGGTAAGACTGCGCCAGGGCGGCGAGGTCGCCCTTCAGGCGTTGCCACTCCGTGTCGGCCACGGCCCGGTTGAGCATGCGCACGGTGCCCACGTTGTAGGAACGGCTGCACACGAGCTGCCCTTCCGACAGCAGATTGACCTCCGTGCTGCCTCCGCCCACGTCGACATACATGTAGTTGCCCCGGCGGTCGCCCATGTAGGTGAGGTGGTTGTTGTAGATGATGCGCGCCTCCTCCTGTCCGTCGATGATTTCCACGCGGATGCCCGCCTTCCGGGCGATGCGCCTGATGACGGCCGAACCGTTGCGGGCGTCGCGCATGGCCGAGGTGGCGCAGGCACGATAGTCCTCCACGTCGTACACCCGCATGAGTTGCCGGTAAGCCTTCATGAGGCGCACCATGTCTTTGGCTTTCTTGTCCGATATGGCGCCTGTGGCAAACACGTCGAAGCCCAGGCGCATGGGCACGCGCACCATGAGCACCTTGCTCATCTCCGGCGTGCCGCCGGTCTCCTCCACATGCTTAATGAGCAGCCGCACGGCGTTCGAGCCGATGTCTATGGCGGCATAGTTGGTTCCGTATCCGGTCAAAATCTTGTCTGTCATCATTCGTTATGCGTTTCTTCGTTCGTTTCTTCTTGTGAGCGGTAGTACTCATAGAGCGCCTCCTGCGAGCGGAAGGGAGCTTCGCCTTCGGACGGTTCGCAATAGAGGTTCTTGCCCTGCCCGTCCACCATGCGCGCCTGGAGCGTGTCGCGCAGGCCGAAGTCAACCACGCGCTTCATCTCCTCCTTGACGCGAGGGTCATAGACGGGAGTGACCACCTCCACGCGGTTGTCCAGGTTGCGGGGCATCCAGTCGGCCGAGCCGATGAAGACGCGCTCCTCGCCTCCGGCGGCGAAGATGAAGATGCGCGAGTGCTCCAGATAGCGGTCGATGATGCCGCTGATGCGGATGTGGTCGCTCACGCCCTCGACGCCCGTCACCAGCGAGCAGTTGCCGCGCACCAGCAGGTCGACGTCGACCCCGGCGCGCGACGCCTCGTAGAGCTTCTCCACCATGACGGGGTCGGTGATGTGGTTAATCTTTATCCTGATGTAGGCGGGCTTGCCGCTCTTCTTGTTCTTTATCTCGTTGTTGATGAGGGCCACGAAGCGGTTCTTCATCTCGTTGGGCGACACGAGCAGCTCCTTGAAGCGTATGGGGCTGTAGGGCCGCTCGATGAACTCGAACACGCTGTCGACGTCCTTCACCAGGCGGCGCGAAGCGGTCATGAGCATGCAGTCGGTGTAGGTGCGGGCGTTGCCCTCGTGGAAGTTGCCCGTGCTGATGCAGGCCACGTCGGCCCCGCGCTTCATGCCGATGTGCACCAGTTTGGAGTGCACCTTCAGGCCTTCCACGCCGAAGATGACCTTGATGCCGGCCTCCTGCATCCGCTTCGACCAGTTGATGTTCGACGCCTCGTCAAACCGGGCCAGCAGCTCGATGACCACGGTGACCTTCTTGCCGTTGCGCGCCGCGCCGATGAGGGCACGCACCACCTTCGACTCCTTGGCCAGGCGATAGAGGGTCATCTTGATGCTCGTCACCTCCTTGCTCACGGCCGCTTCCTGAAGCAGGCGGATGAAGGAGTCGAAACTGTGGTAGGGCACGTGGATGAAGCGGTCGCGCTCCTGTATGCGGCTGAGCAGGCTCGACGGGCCGTCGAGCTCGCGCTTCAGGATGGGCGGCCAGGCCGGATAGCGCAGGTCGGCACGTCCGCAGTCGGGGAACTTCATGAAGTCCTTGTGGTTCTGATAGCGTCCGCCGGCCAACACGGTGTCGAGGCTGTCCAGGTCGAGCTTGTGGAGCACGCGCTTGAGCAGGTCCTTGGGCATGGAGGCGTCATAGAGCACGCGCAGGGGCTCGCCGCGCTTGCGGCTCTTCACGCCCTTGGAAATCTTCTGGAGCATGCCCGTGCGCAGGTCGTTGTCAATCTCCATCTCGGCGTCGCGGGTAAACTTGAAGGTGTAGGCCTCGAAGCCGGTGAAGTCCAGCCCCTCGAAGATGAAGGGCAGGCAGTAGCGTACCACGTCGTCCAGATACATCAGGTAGCTGCGTCCCTCGTGGTCGGGCAGGCGCACGAAGCGTCCGCACTGCGCCACGGGCAGTTCCAGAAAGGCATAGTCGGCCGCAGGCTTCGGCTCGCGACGCGTCACCTTCACGGCCAGATAGATGTCCGCGTCGTTCTCATAGTCCAGCATCCTGATGGCCGAGAACCACACGGGGACGATAAGCCCGGAGAGCTTCGAGTGATAGTAGTCGTGTATGAAATCCTGCTGCTCGGGCGTCAGCTCCGTGTCGGTCACGAGGCAGATGTTCTCCCGCCGCAACGCCTCGGTGACATCGGCCACGGCCTGCGAATAGGCCTTGGCATACTGCGCGTTGAGCTTTCCTATGTGTTTGATGACCTTCTTGGCATGTTCGCTCTCGCGCGCCGCCGAGCGGTCGGTGCATTCGGCAATGCGGCTCTGGCTGGCCATGCGCACGCGGTAGAACTCGTCGAGGTTGTTCGAATAGATGCCGAGGAACGACATGCGCTCCAGCAGGGGGACGTGCGGGCGCGTGGCTTCCTGCAAGATGCGTTCGTTGAAGTACATCCAACTGATGTCCCTTTCCAGATAAGGGAGCTCCTTTTTCTTCTGTGTCATGTTGATACGTATATAGTTTGAGCAAAGAAAAGCAACAGATGTTACAATACGATTGCAAGATAAGAAAAAGTTGCCACGCAATGCCCCGCGCGGGGATATTTTTTTCGGGGCGGAGCCGCCATATTCCCGCCCGTGGGCGCACATATGTCCGCTCGCGGGCGGACATATCCCGGCGTCCGGGCCGCAACGTTGACAGCGGAAGCACGAAACGGGAGAAGCTTGCTAAAAAAGATTATTTTATCATGTCATTGCATATGATTATATAATTTTATTCATATATTTGGAGCAATTTTTTAATCCGGACGGAAAAACGCCGGAGAGAGAAACACAGAGAGAAGGAACTAACACCTATTCCATTTTAATATGAGAAAAATGATAATGAAAACCAATCTGCCACACGGCAGAAGGAACAACTTCGGCACGAAGCTGTTCGCATGCGTCCTGCTGGGAGGCCTGATGGCCGACCCGCTGTCGGCAGGTACCTTACCCCCCGAGGCCACACCGGCAGCAGCCGCACAACAGGACATCACCGTGACGGGTATCGTAGTCGACGCTCTCGACGGCTCGCCCATGATAGGAGTCAACGTGTTGATAGTCAGCCCGGAGGGGGGGGTAAAAATGCCGTAGGCACAGTGACCGACGTCGACGGACGTTTCTCGCTCAGCATCCCCCAGGGAGCACAACTGAAATTCTCGTTCGTAGGCTACAAGGAGCAAGTAGTCACCCCCACGCCGGGCATGACCGTCGTCATGCAGGAAGACGCCGCCACGATGGACGAGGTGGTGGTCAACGGATTCTTCACCCGCTCCAAACAGACATTCACCGGCGCGGCACGCACCGTCACCTCCGAGCAACTCCTGAGCATCTCGCCCAACAACGTGCTTCAGGCGCTCTCCGTTCTCGACCCATCCATCAAGATAAACAAGAACAATGCGATGGGTTCCAACCCGAACAACATCCCCGACCTGGTCATCCGCAGCACCACGTCGCTTGCCACCGACAACGAAGCCGGCCTCAACGCCCCGCTGGTGGTCATCGACGGTGTGGAATCGACACTGCAGGACCTCTATGACATCAACATCTACGACATCGAGCGCGTGGACATCCTCAAAGACGCTTCGGCCACGGCCCTCTATGGCGAAAACGCGGCCAACGGCGTCATCGTCATCGAACGCAAGCGCGTGGAACAGGCTCCGCTGCGCATCCGCTATTCGTTCACGCCCGACCTCAGCATTGCCGACCTGTCGAGCTACGACCTCTGCAACGCGGCCCAGAAGCTGGAGCTGGAGCGTCTGGCCGGACTCTACGACAGCACCACCGGCTCGATGGATGCCGAATATTACAAGCGCCTGGCCCAGGTGAGCAGCGGCATCGACACCGACTGGAAGACGAAACCCATCCGCACAGGATTCTCGCAGACACACTCGCTGTCGCTCTCGGGACGCGGAGGCAACATCGAATACAACGTCACCGGAAACTTCTCCGACAAGAACGGCGTGATGAAGGCCGACGGCCGCCGCAACATGGGCCTCGAGCTCTATCTGGCCTACCGCTGGCAGGAGAAGCTCATCCTGACCCTGCGCGCCAGCCATCAGCAGACGAACGTGGAAAACTCGAAATACGGCAGCTACACCTCGTGGCTGCAGGCCAACCCCTACGACTCGCCCTATGACGAAAACGGCGAACTGCGCACGCTGCTCTCCTGGAACCTCCCCAACCCGCTCTATGAAGCCTCGCTGGGCAGCTTCTCAAGCGAAGAGACTCGCACGCAGGACATCACCCTGTCGGCCCGCTACAACTTCAAGCCCAACCTCTACATCACCGCCCAAGGCTCGCTGCTCACCTCGAAGGGCACCATCGACAACTACACCTCGCCGCTGGCCTATGCCTTCCGCGACGTGACCGACCCCCTGCAGCGGGGCAGCTACGCGCTGACGAACACCGATCAGGACAACTGGTCGCTCAAGGTGGTGGGCAACTGGATTCACTCGTTCGACGACGAGGGCACCATCCTGACCGTCAACGTGGGCGCCGAGGCCAAGAAGAACAAATATTCCGAACGCACGGGCGTGGCCTCGGGCTTCCTGTCGGACACGCTGACCGACTTCGGCTATGGCGCGGCCTACAGCGAAACCACGCCGTCGGGCAGCGAAGACCTGGAGACCAACGTCGGCTGGTTTGCCGCCGCCAACTTCGCCTGGAAAAACCGCTACTTCGTCGACGGCTCCTACCGCGTGTCGGGCTCGTCGAAGTTCGGCGCCGACAACAAGTATGCACCCTTCTGGTCGGTGGGCGCCGGATGGAACATCCACAACGAGAATTTCATCAAAGACCTGGGCTGGGTCGACATGCTCCGCCTGCGCGGCAGCTACGGCTACACGGGCAGCGTGAAGTTCTCGCCCTATCAGGCCATAGCGACCTATCAATATCTCATCAGCAACGTCACGCTGGGCGGCGTGGGCGCCGTGCCGATGGCCATGCCCAACCCCGACCTGACGTGGCAGACGACGAAGAAACTCAACGTGGGCATCACCTCGTCGTTCTTCGGCGAGCGGCTGAACGTGAACTTCGACTACTTCAACGAGCTGACCGACGACATGCTCATCGACATCAGCCTGCCGCCCTCGTCGGGCGCAACGACCGTGAAGGATAACTACGGTTCGCAGGAAAGCAACGGTGTGGAATTCTCCGTGTGGGGCAAACCCATCGTGACGAAAGACTTCTCGTGGTCGGTGATGTTCAACGGCCTGCACACGAAGACGACCATTAAAGACATCTCGTCGGCCCTGGAACGCGCCAACGACGAGAACGGCGCCGTGACCGACGAGGCCGCGCCCCGCGTGCTCTACGAAGAGGGCAACTCGCCTACGGCCATCTATGCCGTGCGCTCGGCGGGCATCGACCCGGCGTCGGGCCGCGAAATCTACATCAAGAAAGACGGCACCTACACCTATACCTACGACCCGATGGACAAGGTGGTGGTGGGCGACACGAACCCCGACCTCGAGGGTAGCTTCTCGACCGACTTCACGTGGAAGAACTTCTACCTGGGCGTGAACTTCAGCTACACCTTCGGCGGCGACATCTACAACTCCACCCGCGCCGAGCGCATCGAGAACATCAACCCGCGCTACAATGCCGACGTGCGCGCCTTCACCGAGCGCTGGACGAAGCCGGGCGACCTGGTGCCCTACCTCGACCTGAGCTCCACCGGCGGCACGGACTTCATCCACTCCAGCCGCTTCGTGGAACGCGAAAACGAAATCTGGCTGTCGAGCGTCAATGTGGCCTACGAGTTCCCGCAGGCGCTCATCCACAACTGGGGCATCCAGCGTCTGCGCGTCAGCCTCGGAGCATCCGACCTGTTCCGCGCCTCCACCGTGCGCTACGAACGAGGCACGGAGTATCCCTACAGCCGCAGCGTGAACCTATCGTTTAACATCACCTTATAAACACGAGTTATGAAGAAACTACTATACATTCTTTGCGCCGCAGGGATACTCACCGCAAGTTCCTGCGACAGCTTCCTCGACGTGCGTCCCGAAACCGAACGCGTGGAAAACGACCAGTTCAAAGACGCGCAGGGATTTGAAGACGCCATCTACGGCGTGTATGGCGAACTGCAGAACACCAACTCCTACGGGCGCTACATGTACTGGGGCTTCACCGAAGTGCTGGCCTCCAACCTGGGTTGTTATGAGGACGAGGCCCAGTTTGCCCAGCCCCTTTCGGAGTTCGATTACGAGGCCAACGAGGTGCAGACCGTCATTGCCGACATGTGGACCGAGGCCTACAAGAACATAGGCTACATCAACAACATCCTGGCCCACCTCGACGAGCGGCCCGACCTCACCCTGCACGACTACTACCGGGGCGAGATGCTCGGCCTGCGTGCCTTCCTGCACTTCGACCTGCTGCGCCTGTTTGCCCCGACGGACGAGTCGGCCCAGGGCATCCCCTACGTAACGACCTACTCCTATGCCGTGAAGCCGTTCTACACCGTGGGCGAGGTCTACGACTTCATTCTGGACGACCTCGACGAGGCCGAACGCCTGCTTGCCCCCGAGGAGAACGAGATGGCCTATCCGCGCACCGACGACAATGTGCGCGCCTTCCTCAACTTCCGCACCACACACTTCAACCTCTATGCCGTGTGGGCCACCAAGGCACGCGTCTACTGGATGCGGGGCGACATGCCCAATGCCGCCACCTATGCCGAACGGGTCATCGACAGTCAGAAGTTCCCCCTGGCCTCGCCGCAGGAAATGGGCGACTATCTGGCCGGAAAGCTCTCGGAAGAGGAAACCATCTTCGGCGTGTACTCCGGTTCCTACATCGAGTCGGTGCGCGAGCTCATCTTCAACCAGACGTCGTTTGTGTCGTACCATCCTTACACGGAAGGTTCGGGCGCTTCGGTGCGACCGTTTGAAACCATCTACATCACCGACGGCGACGAAGAGGGTTCCACCGACTTCCGCTACAGCCTGCAATACGACGCCACCTCCGGATTGTGGAGCAAGATTATCGACCACTACACGCTGGAAGGCGGAGGCAACACACCTAGTGGATGGGACACACGCCACGACGGCTTCACGCTGATACACGTGTCGGAGATGTACCTTATTGCCGCCGAAGCCCTGCTGCACACCGACTACGACAGCGCCTTGGCCTACTTCGACGCCGAGCTGTCGTCGCGCGGACTGCGCGGCTTTGCCACCCGTGGCCTGACACTGACGGAAGAGAACATTTACAACGAATACTGCAAGGAGCTGTTTGGCGAAGGCCAGGTGTGGTTCAACATGAAGCGCCTGGGCCGCGACATCCCCAGCAACGCCCTGGGACGCACACTGCCGGCCAGCGACACCTACTATGTGGTGCCCATCCCCGACGACGAGTTTGAATACAGAAACGAATAAGACAAAGACAATTATGAAACAACCGTATATCACCAAACTGCTGCTGGGAGCCGCCGCCCTGACGGCCTTTGCCGCCTGCGAGGATACCGACTACCAGCTCTACGACACGGGCCAGAAAGACTCGGCCTACATTGAATATATCGACGAGAACGACCAGGAAGCCACCTCGGTGAACTACAGCTTCGGCTTCGACAGCCGCACCACCTACACCGTCGACCTGCCCGTGAAGCTCATGGGCATGACCTCCGATGCCGACCGCTCGTTTACCCTCGAGGTGGCCGATGGCACCACCATGCAGGAGGGCGTACACTACACCATCGACCACGAGGCCATGCGCATCCCTGCCGGAGCGGTGGAGACCGTGGTGCCCATCACCCTGCTGCGCGAAAACGACCCGCTGCTGCTGGAACAGGAGTTCACGCTGAACCTGAAGCTCGTCCCCTCGGCCGACCTCGATGTGGTGGGACAAACCACTTTCTCCGTCACCTACTCGGACATTCACCCCACCGTGGCGCCCGAATGGTGGGCGGCGGGCATATCGGCCTTCAGTTCTTCCATTTGCCTATATCGCTACGAAACGGCCGTGAAGTTCTTCGAACTGTTCTACGCCATGGAAGAGGTCAACCCCACCGTGGTGCACGAGATGACCGACCGCTACGGCGACTACTTCGTCAACGCCACCGACTATCAAGGCCCGCTGGCCATGTACCTTTCGTTCTTGAACAAGTACGTGCTCTCCCCGCTTTGGGATTGGGTGAACGAGAATTACCCTGAGGACCTGATAATTCCGCCTTATAACATTCCATGGCAGAAACCTTCTAACTTCTCCTAAACATAAGTAAACGAAAAACGAACGATTATGAAGAACAAACTGACATACCTTTTATTCTTCCTGGCTTTGGGACTGACGGCCTGCGTCGACGACGACTCGCAGGGCGCCACGAAGCCCCTGCCGGAACTCTCCATCGCCGGGAGCGACAGCGAGACGATGCCCGTCTACAACGTCTACTACGGCGACGAGCTCACCATCGACCCCGGTGTGGAGGCCACGTCGGGGAACCTGACCTACACGTGGAGCTACGGCACCTACACCGAGGTCTCTGCGGGCAGCTTCCTGAAAGGCGACCTCACGACCGTGAGCAACGAGCCGGTGCTGCACTATGCCTTCCCCGAAGAGGGCACCTACTATGTGCACCTCACCGTGACCGACGGCGCCGTGGGCGACATGATGGAGTATCGCGTGAACGTGACCAACTACTACGACAAGGGCATCCTTGTGGTGGCCAACTCGGCCGACGGACGGGGCAACCTGGGCTTCATCAAGGAGCTTACTGCTGAAGACATTGCCGCCGGGGCCACCTGGCAGCTGGAGGAACACACGCTGGAGGCTGTTAACCCCGACCTCGAGGTGGGTACCCTTGTGGGAGCCGACCGCACGAACGCTGCCTCGTTGCCTTTCGAGCAGAACGGCATCCTCATCGTGGCCCTCGACGACCGCTGTCTCTATGTGAACCCCACGACGTTCGAGGTCAACGCGCAGTCGAACTACGACGAAATCTTTACCGGCTTCCGCGCCACGCATTTCCTTTCGGCGGACTCCTACGCTTCCTATCCCTTCGTCTACGACAAGGAGATGGGCGAGAGCATCCACATACAGGAAGCCTACTGGTTCATCTACTCACACTCGAGTCCTCTCTATCATGAATCTTACGAGGATATCATCACGGGATATTTTTGGCAGGCAAGCATCAACTCAAAGACGCTCAAACCAGGCTATATCAGCTATTCTACGTCCGAGGTCTACGACTATGATAACAATACCGGAATGGTTTTTGGTACGGGCGACATGCTTGAAGGCAATCAGCTGCTGATGGTCGTTCGCGAAACAAACAGTAGCGCCGCCACCTATCATCTTATTGCGCAGGGCAAAGAGAATCCGTTGAAGATTGCTCAGTACACGCTTGCCGGTTCTACTTATAATGATAATTGGGAACCGGTATTCAATGAGCCAGATTCTGTAGTCTACACCGCCACCACGTCCGACGGCATTCCTGCTGTGGGCACGCACATGGCCTTGTCGCAGGAATCTCTGTTAGCGTTCTACCCCATTGGCGGAGGGCTTTATGCCTACCAGATGTTCAACGCCTCGCCGCGTCTGCCGTCTACGCCGCTGATAACCTATCCGGCAGGTGAGGAGATTACGTGCCTCAACGTCAATGTGGCGACCAACGAGCTTTACGTGGGTACTTACACCGAGGCCACGGGCCGTGGCAACGTCTACATCTATGATGTGGAATCGCTTTACCAAGGCAACGTGCAGCCCAAGCGCGAGTTCCCGCAGTCGACCGACCGCATCGCCGACATCCGCTACAAGAACTGATATTCTCCCTCAGATACCAATAAAGGGGTGTGCCGAAACCATGTGACTTCGGCACACCCCTTTTCCCTGTTACACGCCTCTACACCTTCACCCCCTTCCACTTGCCGCGATGGATGTAGACGGAGCAGAACGCCAGCAGGGCCAGGCCGTAGACATGCTCCGTGGTCCAGCAGACGGACACGTCGGAACGCAGGTAGCTGATGATGTACACGCAGTAGGCCACGTAGACCACCTGAACCACCACCTCGAGCCAGAACGCCATGCGCGTGTTGCCCGTGCCCGATATGGACTGGAAGTATATCATGGCCGGCACGTGGAACACGTAGGCCGTGCACAACACGAGCAGCGAAGGAACCGTGGCCGCCTGCAGCTCGGGGATGTTCGTATAGATGCTGATGACCGCCGTGGGAAACACGGCCACCACCACAGCCAGACCCAGCACGAAGAGATAGCACAGCCGGATGTGCTGGCGGATGGTGGGCAGCACAGCCTCGTTGCGCCCCGCCCCGATGAGGTTGCTCACCAGCGAGCCGCACGTGGCCGCAAACGCCGCCACAATCATGTAGAAGAAGCCCGACACGCTGCGCACCACGTTCGACACGGCCAGCGGCTCCTGCCCCAGATGTTCCACGAAGAGGAAGAACAGGAACCACGTGGACAGCGTCAGGAAGCTCTGTATCATCGTCCAGAACGACACCTTGAAGATGCTGCGCAGGCTCTGCCAGCGGAAACGCACGCGGCGGTTCAGCCCGTACTTCGCCACGTCGATGCGGCGCACGGTGTAGGTCACGAAGAACACCAGCGACACCAGCTCGCACAGCGACGAGCCGATGGCCGCGCCCGCGATGCCCAGCGCCGGGAAGCCCAGCTTGCCGAACACCAGGATGTAGTTGAACACCACGTTCGAGAGCACCATCACGATGGAGTTGAGCGTCAGCGTCTTGGTCTGCGTCGTCCCGATGTAGAACGCGCGAAACATGGCCGCCGCAAACGAGAAGAAGAAGCCGAAGATGCGCCAGTCGATGTAGCTCTCGGCCGCCGCGCAGATGGCCGGGTCGTCGATGATGTGCTCCAGCAGCAGGGGCGAGACGGCCTTGCTCAGGGCAAACATCACCACGGCGAAGCCCATGAGGAAATACAGCCCGTGGTAGAACACGGAGCCCACCTCGCGGTAGTTCTGCTCGCCGTTGCGCCGCGCCATGATGATTTGCGCGCCCGCGCTGAATCCGAACCCCATCATGAATATCACCATATAATATACGCTGGCGATGGCCGACGCCCCCAGCTCCACTTCGCCCACGCGGCCCAGAAAGGCCGTGTCGGTCATTCCGATGAGCTGTTCCATCACCAGGCTTATCAAGCACGGATAAGCAATCTTCCAAATCTCCTTGTTCGTGTAAGCAGTCTTCATAAAATCTTCCTTGTTTGGCAAATGCCGTGCAAAGATAGTTCTTTTCGCCGACAATCAATATCACAGCCTCCCGCCCGTCCATATTCCCGCTCGCGAGCGCGCATATATCCGCCCGCGCCTGCGGATATGGCGGGACGGACGCGGCAATACGAAGGCAGATTTCCAATGATTTATCTCCACCATCGGCTTCACCGTCCGGCCTGCCGATGTGGAACGGTATACCCGCATCTGATAGCCGCTGCGTGGGTGCAGGGGGTGTGCCGAAATTCTATTTTTTAGACGCGGATTGCACAGATGACGCGGATAAATAATTAATAATCCGCGTTTTCGCGTCGTCTGCGTCTAAAGAATCAACACAAAACGTCTTTTCGACACGCCTCCCTTTTCCCTTGTCTTGCCGCAGATGCCGAAAAGAGGAAACGACCTTGAAGAGGTCGAACGGGTAGCTGGAACGGGCATTGACACGGTTCGACCGCCTTCGGGGTCGTTGTCTTTTGTGGTGGGGCCGCAGGTGACGCTTCGCGCCACGCAGCGGTTATCTATTGTGGGACGGTTTCACCGTCCGCCACAAACTGTGCTGTGTGCGACGGAATCTGACTCCCCGGATGCCGTAAGAACGGTATTTGAACGCAGAGACACAGAAGGATACAAGATAAAAACTCTAAACCTCCGTATCTTTGCATTCAACCCGAAGTGTAATAACCGGCTGAACAGAACGGTGAAACCGTTCCACTACGGATAACCGCTGCGTGGTGCAGAATGCGCCACCTGCGGAAATGTGCCGGAAGAAGAAAGCGACCTCGAAGGGGTCGAATCGGGGCAGGAACGGATAGGGTTCGGCCTCTTCAAACCGTTCTCTATCGTCAACAACTGTTAATTATGAGCCGCGTGTTGGCACGTGTCGGCGAAAAGCCATACCTTTGCGGCCGAAACGACAATGTGGAAAGATTTGGGCAGCTTGCAACCACAGAAAAAAATGCTAAATAAACCGCTAATCGTCCTGCGAAAAGCGCGCGTGCATCCTGATTCTCCCTCCCCAAAAGATTTTCCCCATTTGCTTTCATCATTACAAACCTATTAAACTCAAACAAATGGGATACCTATTTACATCCGAATCGGTGTCGGAAGGACACCCCGACAAGGTGGCGGACCAAATATCCGACGCCGTGCTTGACAAACTGCTGGCTTACGACCCCAGTTCGAAAGTAGCTTGCGAAACTCTGGTCACCACCGGACAGGTGGTGCTGGCGGGTGAAATCAAAACAAAGGCATACGTCGACCTGCAACGCATCGCCCGCGAAGTAATCAACCACATCGGCTACACGAAGAGCGAATACATGTTCGAGGGAAACTCGTGCGGCGTGCTCTCGGCCATCCACGAGCAGAGCCCCGACATCAACCGGGGCGTGGAGCGCGAAGACCCCATGGAGCAGGGCGCCGGCGACCAGGGCATGATGTTCGGCTATGCCACCAACGAGACTGAAAACTACATGCCCCTCTCGCTCGACCTGGCCCACAAGATACTGATGGTGCTGGCCGACATACGCCGCGAGGGCAAGGTGATGACCTACCTCCGTCCCGACGCCAAGAGCCAGGTGACGATTGAATATGACGACGAGAACCGCCCCGTGCGCATCGACACCATCGTCGTGTCGACCCAGCACGACGAGTTCATCGCCCCGACCGACGACACACGTGAGGCCCAGCTGCGCGCCGACGCCGAGATGCTGGAGCAGATACGCGAGGATGTTATCCACATCCTCATGCCGCGCGTCATCGAGAGCATTCATAACGAGGATGTGCTGGCGCTGTTCAACGACGGCATCACCTACCACGTGAACCCCACGGGCAAGTTCGTCATCGGAGGCCCCCACGGCGACACGGGCCTCACGGGCCGCAAAATCATCGTCGACACCTACGGCGGAAAGGGTGCCCACG
>CALUJS010000019.1 GCA_944321015.1 uncultured Phocaeicola sp.
AACTCAATTTCATGACTCCGGCCGAGTGCTTTTTCAAAAATATTTCGTAATGTTGCACTTGCTGGTTGACTCTGCCCGAATCAAAGCAAGTAAGCGCAAGTGAAAAAAATGTGGTAAGCCGGTGTACGGCGTATCACATTTTTTTGTTCCTTTATCGCCCGAAAGTTTAAACCTAATAAAAATAGTCATGAAAAGATTATTCAGTTACCTGATGGGAGGTTGCTTGCTGGCCGCTTGCGCAGGCACTCCGACAGATGAAATCAGCGGCGAATTGACGGGTTTGGAGACCGACACCCTGCTCGTGCAGTCGTTCCCCTTCATGGGGGCCACGGAGCGCGACGTGAAGACCGACACGGTGGTGGCCACAGGCGGCAAGTTCGCCTTCAACGTGGGCGACTCGGTGCCCAAGCAAGTGTATATCTACCCCAAACCCTCGATGCAACCCGGCCCCGACGGACGGATGCCTATGGTGCGCACGATGCCCGTGCGCCTCGTGCTCGTGCCCGGCTCGCCGGTGATGGTGAAGGGCACGGTGGATGACTATGTGCTCAGCGGCTCGCCCGTGTATGACGACTATGAGGCGGCCAATGCCCTGCTGGCCGACTACGAGGCACAGGCCGACTCCATCATGAAGATGTGCATGGAGATGCAGAAGAACGGCGTGTCGCGCGACTCCATCAGCATTGCCTACGAGCCGATGGAAGGCATCGAGAAGGCAATGGAAGACGCGCGTGCCGGCTACGTGCGCCAAAACTCCGGCAAGGACGCCGCGTTGCTTGTGCTGACCGAGGTGAGAGACCCGAAGACGGCGCACGAGTTGCTTGAAAGCCTGACCGAACCCGTGCGCACCGGCGCGCTCTACACTCTTTACGACTTCCTGAAGGCGAACAACGACAAGACGCTTGCCCGTCTGGAGGCTAAGGAGAAAATCAAGGAAGGCGCCGAGGCTCCCGACTTCACGCTGAAGGACATCAACGGCAAGGATTTCACCCTGTCCTCTCTGCGTGGCAGCAAATACGTGGTGCTCGACTTCTGGGGAAGCTGGTGCGGCTGGTGCATCAAAGGTATGCCCGACATGAAGAAATACTATGATAAGTATAAGAGCAAACTCGAAATAGTCGGCGTGGACTGCAATGACACCGAGGAGGCCTGGAAAGCTGCCGTGAAGAAGCACGAACTGCCTTGGTTGCACGTGCGCAACGAGGGCAACCCCGACGTGCCCGTGCTCTATGGCATCGAGGGCTACCCGACCAAAATCGTGCTCGACAAGGAAGGTAAGATTGCCAAGGTGATTGTGGGCGAAGATCCTGCGTTCTACACCTATCTGGACTCGCTGATGAAGTAATCTTTGGCATACTGATTGCCCAATCATATCAAGGCGCAAAGGCGATGGAAACGTTTCCGGCCTTTGTGCCTTTTTTATTTCCACGGGGAAGGTTGAGACATTCTTCCATAACCTTAAACCCTTAATCGGCCATTGGACTGCATTCGGTACATTACTGCTCCGGGGCAAAGCTCCTTGGGACAATATTGAGAGAGAACCGAAAAAAGTGACAGGTAAATAGTTGGCCTATCGCTTTTTTTTGTTCCTTTACACGCGAAATATTGCTAAAACCTAAAAAATAATTATGAAAAAGTTATTTAGTTACGTAATGGGAGGTTGCTTGCTGGCCGCTTGTGCAGGCACTCCGACAGATGAGATAAGCGGTGTGTTAACCGATATGCCGACCGATTCGTTGGTAGTGTATTCTTATCCGGCTGATGCCAAGGACAACAGCCAGACCAAGATTGACACCGTCGTAATGCAGCAGGGCAAGTTCGCACTCAATGTGGGCGACAGCGTGGTCAAGCAGATTGCCATCCGTCCGATATGGACTCCGAAGCCCGATGCCGACGGACGCATTCCGGCCACACCGATGCGCATGTTGACTTTCCCGTTGTTCCCCGACATGCCGGTGGTTGTGAAAGGTTCGGTCAGAAGCTATACCTTGAGCGGTGCTCCCGTGTATGAGGACTACAGCAACTATCTGTCACAATTGCATGCCCAAAGCTTGCAGCTGGATTCGTTGACAAGAGTTACCGTCGAACTGCAGCGCAGCGGTCTGCGTGATTCGTTCATGACGGTTTTCAAACAGGCACATGAAATCCAGAAAAACATCCAGAAGATGAGCGCCGATTACGTCCGTCAGAATCCCGATAAAGATGCCGCAGCCGTGGTATTGGCCGAAATACGCGACATTGAGCTCGTGAAAGAAGTAATCAACAACATTGGCGAGTCGGTGCGCACGGGTGTTGCGGCCTCTTTCTATCAGTCGGTGAAGGAAAGCTATGACAAGACGATGGCCCGTGAAGCGGCTAAGGAGAAAATCAAGGAAGGCGCCGAGGCTCCCGACTTCACGTTGAAGGACATCAACGGCAAGGATTTCACTCTTTCCTCGCTGCGTGGCAAGTATGTCGTGCTCGACTTCTGGGGCAGCTGGTGCGGATGGTGCATCAAGGGTATGCCCGAGATGAAGAAATACTACGAGAAGTATAAGAGCAAAATGGAAATCGTGGGCATCGATTGCAACGACACCGAAGACGCTTGGAAAGCTGCCGTCGAGAAACACGAGCTGCCTTGGACACACGTGCGCAACGAAGGCGATCCCGACGTGAGCGTGATGTATGCCATCGAAGGCTATCCCACGAAAATCGTGCTCGACAAAGAGGGCAAGATTGCCAAGATTGTTGTGGGCGAGTCTCCCGAATTCTATACCTATCTTGATTCGGTGATGAAATAATCGTCTTGTTGAGACTGATTTGGGTTAAAAAAGGCACAAAGGCCGGGGAATATTCCCATGACCTTTGTGCCTTTTCTGTTTTGTCGGCAGAGCGGGGAAACGCTAGAATCTGTATCCCACGAAAAGCCCGATTTTGCAGATGGGGAGCCACTCGCCGCTGCCGTTGAGGCCCACGTAGCGCGTGCCGTCGTTGTTGAAGCCCTCGTATCTGGAGTTTTGGTATCCGGTTCCCCAATTGGCCTCGATTGACCAGTGGCGGCCGATGCAGAACGTGTAGCCCACACTGAGCGCGAACATCATGTTGTGGCCTACCTGATACTGATTGTGATGCTGGTCGCCATAGCCGGGCAGCAGATTCTTGGCCAGGCGATACACGCCCCATCCCACACTTGGCCCGGCGTAAAAGCCGTGAAACGCTTCCCGTGGGTAATAGCGGAACTCGCCGAACGTGGCGCCCAGCGTGATGGGCTTGTTGGTGCCCGGGAAGCCGTGCGGATAGAACATGCCGATGCCTTCCAACTGCACCGTCCCCCGGTCAGTCACCTTGAATTCCACGGCGGGGTTTACAATGCCGATAAGTGCCAATCCGTTGATTTTTACATTGATTCGTGTTTCTTTTTCCGTTTCCGGAACTTCTTGGTCGTGTGCATGGGCGGGGCAAAGGCTCAGGCTCCATGCCATCAATCCGAGTAGGGCAATCTTTTTCATGCTCTTGAGTCGTTTGTTGGTGTTGTAAGAAAATAGAAAAGTGAATGGATTTGCCTTGTCCGGCCGGATACTCCTTCGGGCAAAGGCGCGCAAAGTTACGTATTTTTTCCTTTTCTCAATATTTCTTTGCCTCACCACCGCGTATTTCCCTTCGTTTTCCCGCCATATTGCCGCTCGTAAGCGTGCATATTTCCGCTCGCGTCCCGGCATATGTGCGCTCGCGAGCGTGCATATGGCTGCTTACGGCCGGGTATATTGTTGCTTGTCCCCTTGTTCCTTTTTATTGTGGTTTATTCTTTATTTCCTGAGGTCTCATCGGATATAAAAATGGTACTTCTCAGAGAAATACGCCGCAAGGCATGAGCGGATTATGAACTTTTTTGTACTTTTGCAAACCTGAAGGAAGGCTCCGGTCAAGAATGCAAACGAAGTAATAAACCAAACAAGCAATATAAGACATCTATGTTCGATAATTTGAGTGAACGGCTGGAACGGTCGTTTAAAATCCTGAAGGGTGAGGGTAAAATCACCGAAATCAATGTAGCCGAAACGCTGAAAGACGTGCGCCGCGCTTTGTTGGATGCCGACGTGAACTATAAAGTGGCCAAGACGTTTACCGACACGGTGAAGGAGAAAGCGCTGGGTCAGAACGTACTTACCGCCGTGAAGCCCAGTCAGCTGCTCGTGAAAATCGTGCACGACGAACTGACCACATTGATGGGAGGCGACACGGCCGAAATCAACCTCAAGAGCCGTCCGGCCGTCATCCTGATGTCCGGTCTGCAAGGTTCCGGTAAGACGACGTTCTCCGGCAAGCTGGCACTGATGTTGAAAAACAAGAAAAACCGCAAGCCGTTGCTCGTGGCCTGCGACGTCTATCGTCCCGCCGCCATCGAGCAGCTCACCGTGTTGGGCGGACAAATCGAGGTGCCGGTATATAGTGAGCTGGAAAGCAAAAATCCGGTGGAGATTGCCCTGCACGCCATTCAGGAAGCCAAGGCCAAAGGCTACGACACCGTGATTGTCGACACCGCCGGACGTCTGGCCATCGACGAGCAGATGATGAACGAGATTGCCGCCATCAAGCAAGCCATTGAGCCGGACGAAACCTTGTTCGTGGTCGATGCCATGACGGGACAGGACGCCGTGAACACGGCGCGCGAGTTCAACGACCGCCTCGATTTCGACGGCGTGGTGCTGACCAAACTCGACGGCGATACCCGTGGCGGAGCGGCCCTCTCCATCCGCACCGTGGTCAACAAGCCGATTAAGTTCATCGGAACGGGCGAGAAGCTCGAAGCCGTCGACCTGTTCCACCCCGCGCGTATGGCGGACCGCATCCTCGGCATGGGCGACATCGTGTCGTTGGTGGAGCGTGCGCAGGAACAATATGACGAGGCCGAGGCCAAACGCCTGCAGAAGAAGATAGAGAAGAACCAGTTTGACTTCAACGACTTTCTGGCACAAATCCAGCAAATCAAGAAGATGGGTAATCTGAAGGAGTTGGCATCCATGATTCCCGGCGTGGGCAAGGCCATCAAGGACATCGACATCGACGACAATGCCTTCAAGAGCATCGAGGCCATCATCTATTCCATGACGCCGAAAGAGCGTACGCATCCCGAAATATTGAACAACTCCCGTCGCCAGCGCATAGCCAAGGGCAGCGGCACGAGCCTGCAGGAGGTGAACCGCCTGTTGAAGCAATTCGATCAGACGCGCAAGATGATGAAGATGGTCACCGGCAGCAAGATGGGCAAGATGATGGGACGTATGCCGAAGATGCCGGGCATGCCGAAAATGAAATAAAGGAAATACCTTAATTAAAGAATAAAGTCGTATGAGAAACAACGTTTTTTATGTTGTCGGCGTTCTGTTGGCGGGGCTGCTGGGAATGAGTGCATGCACTTCCGGCGGAAATGCGCCGGCCTACACGGTGGAGGGCGTGGTGAGCGACTCTTCCGCCAATGGAAGGACCATCTACATAACGCGCTATGACGACAACAAGCGCTTGGACAGTACCGTTGTCCGGGACAATCGTTTCGTTTTCACCGGAACGGTCGACACGGCCTCCTTGTGCCTTATTGATGTGACGGATGACGAGGTGGGCAACCTGATTTTGGAAGCCGGAAACATCACCGTTGACCTGAAGAATTACAGCCGGGCTTCGGGCACGCCGCTCAATGACGAGCTGGCCCGTTATTCGAGGAGCGTGGACAGCCTTCACCAAGGGGTTGAGGGCAAATATGCAGAGTATCAGGAGCAATATAAGGATCCGGAGGAGCTGGGCAAGCAGTGGAGAATCTTCATGCAGGAGCAGCAGGCCAAGCAGCGTGAATTGGGCCGGGCCCTCTTTGCGAAACACAGTGATGACCCCGTGGGTTACTATCTGCTGTCCTCTTCGTTCCCCAACACCATGTCGCCCGATGAGCAAAAAGCATTGTTCCTCAGTGTCGGCCCCAACCTGAAATCGACTCGCTTCGTGCAGGAACAGCTGGCAAAGTTTGAAGGCTTGGAGAATACGGCCGAAGGCAAACCCTATGTGGACGTCAAGGGCAAAGACGTGGAAGGCAAGGACGTAGCCCTGTCCGACTTTGTGGGCAAGGGCAACTATGTGCTCGTGGACTTCTGGGCCAGCTGGTGCGGACCGTGCAAGGGCGAGATTCCCAACCTGGCCAAGCTGCACAAGGCTTACAAGGACAAAGGGTTGACCGTGGTGGGCATCTTCGTGTGGGACAAGGAGGAAAACTTCGCCAAGGCCGTGGAGGATGAAGGCATCACGTGGGCACAGATATTCGACACCGAAGACCGGGCAGCCGCTCTTTATGGCATTGATGGCATTCCCCAAATCATGCTCATCGCGCCCGACGGCACCATCGCGAAGCGCAACCTGCGCGGAGAATATATGATTAAGACAGTAGAAAACACTTTAAAGAAATAAACGACATGACATTAATCGACGGAAAAGCCATCTCGGCACAAGTCAAACAAGAGATAGCGGCCGAAGTGGCACAGATTGTGGCTGCCGGAGGCAAACGCCCTCATTTGGCCGCCATTCTGGTGGGCCACGACGGCGGCAGCGAGACATACGTGGCCAACAAAGTGAAAGCCTGCGAAGAGTGCGGATTCAAGTCCACGCTGATTCGCTATGAGTCCGATGTGACCGAAGAAGAACTGCTGGCCAAGGTGAACGAACTCAATGCCGATGCCGACGTGGACGGATTCATCGTGCAATTGCCTTTGCCCAAGCACATTTCCGAGCAGAAGGTCATCGAGACGATAGACTACCGCAAGGACGTGGACGGTTTCCATCCCATCAATGTGGGTCGTCTCTCCATCGGGCTTCCCTGCTATGTGTCGGCCACTCCGAACGGCATCCTCGAGCTGCTGAAGCGTTACAACATCGAGACATCGGGCAAAAAGTGCGTCATTCTGGGCCGCAGCAACATCGTGGGCAAGCCGATGGCCGTGCTCATGATGCAGAAAGCCTATCCGGGCGATGCCACGGTGACCGTTTGCCACAGCCGTTCACGGGACTTGGTGAAGGAATGCCGCGAGGCCGACATTATCATTGCCGCAATCGGCCAGCCCAATTTCGTGAAGGCCGACATGGTGAAGGAAGGCGCCGTCGTCATCGACGTGGGTACGACCCGCGTGCCCGACGCCACCCGCAAGTCCGGCTTCAAGCTCACGGGCGACGTGAAGTTCGATGAGGTGGCGCCCAAGTGTTCGTTCATCACCCCCGTTCCCGGCGGCGTAGGTCCGATGACCATCGTGTCGCTGATGAAAAACACGCTGCTGGCCGGCAAGAAAGCCGTGTACAACGATTGAAGCTTTGTAGTTGATCGATAGATCAGAGGCCGTGTCGAGGAGAGGTTGCATCTCCGCAGGCACGGCCTTTTTGCTTGGTATCGTTGTGAGGAAAAGACTTGTCGTATTGAACGGCACTACTCCTCGTGCTGGAAGGCATCTAGCATCTTGTTGATGTCGGCATCTGCCTGATAGAGCTTGTTTCGGCAGAAGTCGAGTAGTTCCTGAGCTTCTTTCAGGGCTTTGCTCAGCTGGTCGATGTTCAGCTCGTTGTTTTCGAGTTGTGCTGCAATTTGTTCCAAGCGCGTCATGGCTTTCTCGTAGGTCATGTTTTTTGCTGTCATATTATATATAGGTGTAAGTTGGTTCTGTTTTGCGGGTGTAAAGATAGGGAAAGCAGCGCGATGAAGAAAGTTGCAACGCCATCAATCTTCGGGCAATTGGGGATTGATATATGGGGCGTGAAAGCCGTTTCACTTCTTCGGTCTGCATGTCCGAATTGTGGATGCTGACACTTTGTCAAGGCTGACCTGATGTGGAATTGCGGTTTCAGGCAAAATCTTTTCGGTATTTCTTTGTTTTATGCAATCTTTTCCTATACATTTGCTGCAAGCAAATTCTTTAAACTCTAGATATGATGAAAGAAATAGATTGGGCAAATCTGTCCTTCGGCTATGTGAAGACAGATTACAACGTGCGCTGTTATTACCGCGACGGGAAATGGGGAGAAATCGAAGTGTGCTCGGAAGAGACGATAAACCTGCATATGGCGGCTACCTCGCTGCACTATGGCCAGGAGGCATTCGAAGGCCTGAAGGCTTACCGCTGCAAGGACGGGAAAATCCGTATCTTCCGCATGGAGGCCAACGCCGAACGCCTGCAGAGCACTTGCCGTGGCATTCTGATGCCGGAGTTGTCCACGGAGCGTTTTTGCGAGATGGTAAAGAAAGTGGTGAAGCTGAACGAACGTTTCCTGCCGCCATATGAGAGCGGCGCTTCGCTCTACATCCGTCCGTTGCTCATCGGCACCAGTGCCCAGGTGGGCGTGCATCCGGCTACGGAATACCTGTTTGTTATTTTTGTAACGCCGGTTGGTCCGTATTTCAAGGGCGGTTTTGCCACCAATCCCTACGTCATTATCCGCGAGTTCGACCGTGCGGCTCCGTTGGGCACCGGTACGTTCAAGGTGGGAGGCAACTACGCTGCCAGCCTGCGTGCCAACAAGATGGCGCACGACTTGGGCTATGCCTGCGAGTTCTACCTCGATGCGAAGGAGAAGAAGTACATGGACGAGTGTGGCGCTGCCAACTTCTTCGGCATCAAGAATAATACGTATGTCACTCCGTTGTCTTCTTCCATTCTGCCCTCCATCACCAACAAGAGCCTGATGCAGTTGGCCGAGGACATGGGCTTGAAGGTGGAGCGCCGCCCCATTCCGGAAGAAGAGCTGGCTACGTTTGAGGAGGCCGGAGCCTGCGGCACGGCAGCTGTCATCAGCCCGATATCGCGCATTGACGACCTGGAGAACAAGAAGAGTTACGTAATCTCCAAGGACGGCAAGCCAGGCCCCATCAGCGAAAAGCTTTACCATAAGCTGCGCGCCATTCAGTACGGCGATGAGCCTGATGTGCATGGATGGGTGACCGTGCTCGACTGACGGCTTCTGTGAAAATGTAGTATGAAGAACGAAGAGTGAAGAAGGTGCGTGCGGCGTGTGGCTGACGCGGAAATTCTTCACTCTTCGTTCTTTGTTCTACATTTATCTTTGTACTTTTGCCGGGCAAAAACTCATAATAAGCAAAGCTCATGGGCAAGAACAAACTGGAGAAATTCGCAGACATGCAAAGCTATCCCCACGTATTTGAATACCCTTATTCGGTGGTGGACGATGTGCCTTTCGACATGAAGGGGCGGTGGGCGCACGACTTTTTCAAGAACGACCACCCCATAGTCCTGGAATTGGGATGCGGGCGCGGGGAGTATACCGTCGGTCTGGCACGCCGCTACCCGGACAAGAACTTCATCGGCGTGGACATCAAGGGCGCCCGCATGTGGACGGGGGCCACCGAGGCGTTGCATGAGGAGTTGAAGAATGTGGCGTTTCTGCGCACGAACATTGAAATCATTGACCGCTTTTTTGCGCCCGGCGAGGTGGCCGAGATATGGCTCACATTCTCAGATCCGCAGATGAAGAAGGCCACCAAGCGGCTGACTTCGACTTACTTCATGGCGCGCTACCGCAAGTTTCTGGTGGACGGCGGACTGGTGCATCTGAAAACCGACAGCAATTTTATGTACACCTACACGCGCTACATGGTGGAACGCAACGGTTTGCCCGTAGACTTCATGACAGACGACCTGTATCACTGCGGGTTGGCCGACGACATCCTGAGCATACGCACCTATTATGAACAGCAGTGGCTAGACCGCGGACTGAGTATCAAATACATAAAGTTCCACCTGCCCCAGGGCGGCGAACTGCAGGAGCCGGACGTGGAAATAGAATTGGATGATTACCGCAGCTACAACCGGAGCAAGCGTAGCGGACTACAGACAAGCAAATGACAATAACCCATCAATAACTTATAAACTATTATGACAATATATCCGAAACTGATACGGGATGCCCTTGCCACCGTGCGCTATCCGGGCACTGGCAAGAACATCGTGGAAGCGGGTATGCTGGAAGACAATATCCGCATCGAGGGAAACAAGGTATCGTTCTCCCTGATATTCGAGAAACCGACCGACCCGTTCATGAAGTCGGTCATCAAGGCGGCCGAGACGGCTATTCTCACTTATGTAGGCCCCGACGTGGACATCGTGGGCAACATATCGGTGAAGACCATCCAGCAGGCCCGTCCTGAAGTAGGCAAATTGCTGCCCCAGGTGAAGAACATCATAGCCGTCTCGTCCGGCAAGGGCGGGGTGGGGAAGTCCACGGTGGCGGCCAATCTGGCTGTGGCATTGGTAAAGTTGGGCTACAAGGTCGGCTTGCTCGATGCTGACATTTTCGGCCCTTCCATGCCCAAGATGTTCCAAGTGGAGGATGCCCGTCCGTATGCGGAAATGATTGACGGTCGTGACATGATAATTCCCATTGAGAAATATGGCATCAAGTTGCTTTCCATCGGTTTCTTCGTGAATCCCGAGCAGGCTACGTTGTGGCGCGGCGGCATGGCAAGCAATGCACTGAAGCAGCTGATAGGCGATGCGGCATGGGGCGAGTTGGACTATTTCCTGATAGATCTGCCTCCCGGCACGAGCGACATTCATCTGACCATCGTGCAGACGTTGGCCGTGACGGGTGCCGTGGTGGTGAGCACGCCGCAGGCTGTGGCTTTGGCTGATGCGCGCAAGGGCATCAATATGTTCACGAACGACAAGGTGGGCGTGCCCATTCTGGGGCTGGTGGAAAACATGGCATGGTTCACTCCTGCCGAGCTTCCGCAAAACCGTTATTACATCTTCGGCAAAGAGGGCGCCAAGCGTCTGGCCGAGGAAATGCACGTGCCTTTGCTGGGGCAGATTCCCATCGTGCAGAGCATTTGCGAGAGCGGCGATGAAGGCAAGCCCGTGGCGCTGGACGAGGACACGATGACCGGCCGGGCATTCATTCGCCTGGCCGAGGAACTGGTCCGCCAGACCGACAAGCGCAATGCCGAACAGGCTCCGACACGTATCGTGCAGACACATAAATAACGCCGTGCATTCAGGCGGATTCAGCAATGCCGCCGCTCCGTTTTTTCCGCAGGACAGCTTTTGTCGGGAAAACGGGGCGGCGGTGTTTTTCTTATTGTTAATCATCCCAAAGTCCCAAAGGCTTTTAGTTAAATCAATCCAAACTTTGGTATTGTCAATGTAACACGAACCAAACAAATATATACTTTTGCAACGCGGAAACTTTACCCTTTGGTTGAGTTTTAGAAGAAGAGAAGAAAATAATAACTTTAAATAGGTATAATGAATATGAAGTTAAAACAAAAGTACACTTATCCAAGTGCGGGTGTTCTGTGTCTGGGAGCACTCTTGTTGTTTAATGCTTGCGGCGGCAATGGAGGCATGTCCATGGGTGACAACGAGTATACCGTTGAAACTGTGACTGCGACTTCATCCAGTCAGACTACACAGTATCCTGCAACCATTAAAGGTATGCAAGACATTGAAATCCGCCCTCAAGTTTCAGGATTCATCGTAAAATTGTGCGTAGACGAGGGTGCCACTGTGCGCAAGGGACAAGCCTTGTTCCAGATTGACCCCACTCAATATGCAGCGGCTGCGAAACAGGCAAAAGCCAATGTGGAGTCGGCCAAAGCTGCCTTGCATACGGCAGAGCTGACGGCTCAGAACAAGAAGATGTTGTATGACAAGAAAGTAATCAGCCAGTTTGATTACCAGACGGCGTTGAACAGCTTGGAGACGGCCAAGGCTTCTTTGGCGCAGGCACAAGCCAGCTTGGTGGCTGCCGAGCAGAATCTGGGCTTCTGCACCGTGACCAGCCCGTCAGACGGCGTGGTGGGCACATTCCCCTACCGTGTGGGGAGCTTGGTGAGCGCATCCATTTCCGAACCGCTGACCACCGTGTCGGAGATTGGCGACATGTATGTGTATTTCTCCATGACCGAAAAGGAACTGCTTACGATGACCAAGGCCGGAGGCACGATGGAAGAGCAGATTAAGAAGATGCCGGCTGTGAAACTGCAACTGGCCGATGGTTCCATGTATGCCCATGAAGGTAGAATTGATGCCGTGAGCGGTGTGATTGACCAGACGACCGGCTCGGTGAGCATGCGTGCCGTGTTCCCCAACAAGGAACGTGTGTTGCGCAGCGGTGGTTCGGGCAACGTCATCATTCCCTACACGCTGGAGAACGTGTGTGTGATTCCCCAGAACGCCACACAGGAGATTCAGGACAAGAAGTTCGTGTATGTGCTTCAACCGGACAGCACCGTGAAGCATACGGAAATCCAAATCTATCCGTTGAACGACGGGAAGAACTTCGTGGTGACAGGCGGCTTGAAGAGCGGCGAGACGATTGTGATGGAAGGTCTGCAGACCCTGCAAAGCGGAAAGAAGATTACTCCCATCACGGCCCAGCAGAAGGAAGCCAAATACCAACAGGCTCTGAAAGACCAACGTGAAGGTAATTTGGAGACTGCATTTAACTAAAAACAACGCTATTATTCGATAATCATCTATGAGGCTAGATAAATTTATTAACCGTCCGGTATTATCAACCGTTATCTCCGTTTTGTTGGTAATCTTGGGATTCATAGGCTTGGCAACCTTGCCTATCACCCAATATCCGGACATCGCGCCGCCTACCATCTCGGTGAGCGCGAATTATACGGGAGCCAATGCGCAGACTGTGTTGAACTCGGTTATCTCTCCGTTGGAAGACCAAATCAACGGTGTGGAGAACATGATGTACATGCAGTCTACCGCCACCAATAACGGCTCGGCCCTTATCACAGTCTATTTTAAGCAGGGAACCGACCCCGATATGGCGCAGGTCAACGTGCAGAACCGTGTGACCCAAGCACAAGGCCTTCTGCCGGCCGAAGTAACCCAGGTGGGTGTGACCACCATGAAACGTCAGTCTTCCATGTTGATGATCTTCTCCTTGTATGACAAGGAAGACAAGTACGACATCGAGTTCTTGGAAAACTACGCCAGTATCAACCTGATTCCGGAAATCAAGCGTGTGAACGGTGTGGGCGATGCCTTTGCGTTGAGCGCCGATTACTCCATGCGTATTTGGCTGAAGCCGGACGTGATGTCGCAATATAAATTGATTCCCAGCGACATTTCAGCAGCATTGGCCGAGCAGAACATTGAGGCTGCTCCGGGTCAGTTCGGTGAGCGCGGTAATCAGTCGTTCCAATACACCATCCGTTACAAGGGCCGTCTGTCCAGCACGACGGAGTTTGAAAACATCGTCATCAAGGCGTTGCCCGATGGCGAGATTCTTCGCTTGGGCGATGTGGCCGATTTGGAACTGGGCCGTTTGAGCTATGGTTTCAATAACTTGATGAACGGTCACAAGGGTGTGACTTGTATCATCTATCAGATGGCCGGTACCAATGCAACGGAGACCATTCAGAACCTGGAGAAGGTGCTTGCCGACTATGAGAAGACGCTTCCCGACGGCATAGGTATCAACATTGCGCAGAGTGCCAACGACTTCTTGTTTGCTTCTATCCACGAGGTTGTCAAGACGTTGATTGAGGCGTTCATTCTGGTGTTCATCGTGGTGTACATCTTCTTGCAGGACATGCGCTCCACCTTGATTCCGGCCATTGCCATCCCGGTGGCTTTGATTGCCACGTTCTTCGCCATCAAGCTGATTGGCTTCAGCTTGAACTTGCTGACGCTTTCGGCCATGGTGCTTGCCATTGCGATTGTGGTCGACGATGCGATAGTCGTCGTCGAGGGCGTCCATGCGAAGTTGGACCAAGGTTACAAGTCTTCCCGTCTGGCTTCCATCGACGCCATGAGTGAATTGGGTGGCGCCATCGTGTCCATCACGTTGGTGATGATGGCCGTGTTCGTTCCGGTGAGCTTCATTGGCGGTACGGCCGGTACGTTCTACCAGCAGTTTGGTATCACCATGGCATTGGCCATCGGTTTCTCTGCCATCAACGCATTGACCCTGTCGCCTGCCTTGTGCGCCCTGTTCCTGAAACCTCATAACTCGAACGCTACGATGAAGGAGCGCATGGACACGGCTTTCAAGGAATCGCGCAAAATCATGGTAGCCCGCTATACGGATGCCATAGGCAAGCGTCTGAACCCGAAGATTGTCATCCTGTTTGTCATCATCGCCATTCTGGGTATGATTTTCGGCGTGTTCAGCTTTGAAAATCATCCGGTGCTCTGCACGCTCTTCATTATTATCAGTATCCTGGCCTTTGCCGGCATGACGACCGACAAGTTCAAGGAGTCGTTCAACCGCTCTTATAACTCGTTGCTGGCAAAATATAGAAAATACGTCGTGTTCTTCATCCACCGGAAAGGCCTTACGTTCGGCATACTTGGCGGGTTGATAGCTTTGCTGGTATTCTTCATGAACATCACGCCGACCGGCATGATTCCGAATGAGGATACGGGTACCATCATGGGTGCCGTCACGTTGCCGCCGGGCACATCGCAAGAGCGCGCCCAAGAGGTGCTGAACAAGGTAGACAGCCTGATTGCCGCCGAACCGGCCGTGGCATCGCGCACCGTGATTTCCGGTTTCAGCTTCATCGGTAGCGGACAAGGTTCGTCCTATGGTTCTATCATCATCAAGCTGAAGGATTGGGAAGAGCGTTCCGCCCAGCAAAGTTCCGACATCGTGGTGGCTTCGCTGTTCATGCGCTCGCAGAAACTGTTCAAGGATGCGCAGGTGTTGTTCTTCGCGCCTCCTATGATTCCGGGATACTCCATTTCGACCGACATCGAGTTGAACATGCAAGATAAGACCGGTGGTAGTCTCGACCACTTCTTCGAGGTCGTCAATTCCTATATGGCGGCATTGGAAGAGCGTCCGGAAATCAACTCGGCTTCCACGAACTTCAACCCGAGCTTCCCGCAATATCAGTTGGACATCGATGCGGCTGCCTGCAAGCGTGCTGGCATCAGTCCGAGCAGCATCCTGAGCGTCATGCAGGGTTACTTCGGCGGTATTTATGCCTCCAACTTCAACAGCTTCGGTAAGATGTATCGTGTCATGATTCAGGCTGAGCCGGAGGCCACCAAGAACATGGAGTCGCTGAAGAGCATCATGGTGCGCGGCAACGACGGCGAGATGGCCCCCATCACGCAGTTTGTCTCCATGAAGAAAGTCTATGGCCCGGACGTAATCAGTCGTTTCAACCTCTACACCGCCATTCAGGTGATGGTGTCGCCTGCCGCCGGTTACACCTCCGGTCAGGCACTTCAGGCCATCTCCGAAGTGGCAAGCGAGAACTTGCCTGCCGGATTCGGTTACGAGCTTGGCGGTATGGCGCGTGAGGAAGCACAGACGACCAACACGACGGGACTTATCTTCCTGCTGTGTCTTGTCTTTGTGTACCTGTTGCTGAGCGCCCAGTATGAGAGCTACATCCTGCCATTGGCCGTGTTGCTCTCCATCCCGTGCGGTCTGTTGGGCAGCTTCCTGTTCGTGAACGGATTTGCGGCATTGGGCAGCATTCCGGCCTTGAAGATGATATTGGGTACCATGTCTAACGACATTTACATGCAGATTGCATTGATTATGTTGATGGGTCTGTTGGCCAAGAATGCCATCTTGATTGTGGAGTTCGCGCTCGACCGCCGCAAGCAGGGCATGAGCATCTCGTGGGCTGCCGTGCTCGGAGCTTCCGCCCGTCTGCGTCCTATCCTGATGACTTCGTTGGCCATGATTATCGGTTTGCTCCCGTTGATGTTTGCCTTTGGCGTAGGCGCCCATGGTAACCGTACGCTGGGTGCGTCGGCCATCGGCGGTATGTTGATTGGTATGATTTGCCAGATCTTTATCGTGCCGACCTTGTTTGTGGCCTTCCAGTGGTTGCAAGAGAAGTTCAAGCCGATTGAGTGGACTAACCTGGACGACAAAGAGGTAGAACCGGATATTGAACAATACACAACAAACAAATAATATGATGAAACAACATATCCTATTGATGATGTGCGCAGCTGCTTTGTTCAGCAGCTGCGGCATCTACAACTCCTACAAACGCCCGTCTGACATTACCGTCGAGGGACTCTATCGCGACACGGTGTCCGTCAACGACACCCTGGTGAGCGACACGACCAACATGGGCAATGTCTCGTGGCGGGAGATGTTCCGTGACCCCAAGTTGCAGACGCTGATTGAGCAGGGACTGGCTCACAACACCGATTTGCAGAGCGCCATGTTGCAGGTGAAACAGGCTCAGGCTGCGCTGACATCGGCACGCTTGGCATTCCTGCCTGCCTTCACGCTGTCTCCGCAGGGCGGCATCACGAAGATGGGAAGCACGCCTTCCTACCGCACATGGCAGGCTCCCGTGTCTGCCAGCTGGGAGGCCGACCTTTTCGGCAACCTGCTCAATGCTTCACGCGACTCGAAAGCCGCATTGTTGCAGAGCAAGGCTTATGAGCAGGCCGTGCGCTCGCAGGTGATTTCCAACATTGCCAGCCTGTACTACACGCTGTTGATGCTGGACCGCCAGCTGGAAATCAGCGAAGCGACTTATACGAACTGGAACCAGACGCTCTCCATGATGAAGGACATGATGGAGGCCGGCATGACCAACCGCGCGGGCGTGGCACAGACTGAGGCCAGCTGTCATTCAGTGGCTGCCAGCATTGCGGAAATACGCCAGACCATCCGCGAAACGGAAAACTCGTTGTCCACCCTTCTGGGCATGACTCCGCAGCACATCGACCGCGGCCGTCTGGACGAGCAGCAGATGCCTGAAGAAATCAAGGCCGGCGTTCCTTTGCAGCTCCTTTCCAACCGTCCCGACGTGCGTGCGGCCGAGATGTCGCTGGCCAGCGCATTCTACCTGACCAACAAAGCCCGTTCGGCTTTCTATCCGAAAATCACCGTGACCGGTACGCTGGGATGGTCGAACGGCTCGACCGGTACGCTCAATCCGGCTGAAATCCTGAAGAATGCCGTGGCTTCGCTCACGCAGCCCATATTCAACCGGGGCGCGTTGATTGCCAACCTGAAGATAACGAAAGCACAGCAGGAACAGGCCAAGCTGGCATTCCAGCAGACCGTGTTGGATGCCGGAGCCGAAGTCAGCAATGCGCTCTATGCATATCAGACGGTAGGCGAGAAGAGCGCCGAGCGTGACAAGCAGGTGAAAGCGCTCGAGGATGCCGTCGATGCCACCATCGGGCTGATGAACGTAGGCCAGACGACCTATCTGGATGTCATCACGGCCCAGCAGTCGCTTCTGAGCGCGCAGCTCACCCAAGTGCAGGATGACTACGATTATCTGCAGTCGGTCATCAGCCTCTATCAGGCACTGGGCGGCGGACGAAGCGCTGAGTGATAAAATAATGATTGGAAACCGTTGAATAAGAAGTCCGTCGTTGATTCTCATGGCTCAATGGCGGACTTCTCTTTTATCCTTCTGTTCCTTCCTTGACTCCGCGGGTTACGCGCGGATATGGGCGCCCGGCTCCAGACATATCTCCGCTCGCGTCCGTCCATATGTCCGCTCACGACCGGGAATATGGACGCTCGGACCGCTTCATTCAGGGGCATTCCGGCCGGCCGTGTATCGTCTCCGAAGGATGCAAATCGGACGCTTCCCGCCGATTTGGATGGAAAATTGTTGTTAATAAAAAGTTTTTTTTCTAGCTTTGTGAAGCGTATATAATAAGAAATATTAATTCCTTAAAGATAAATATTATGATTAGTCCGTTAGCTTATGTCGATCCGTCGGCACAGATTGGCAAGAATGTGACCATCCATCCGTTTGCCTATATTGACAAGAATGTTGTGATTGGCGACGATTGTGTCATCATGCCTTATGTGAGCATCATGGGAGGTTCACGCATTGGTAAGGGAAACATCTTCTATCAGGGAGCCGTGGTGGGCACTCCGCCCCAAGACTTCAAGCATAAAGGCGAGGATACCATCGTGCGCATAGGCGACAACAACGTCATCCGCGAGAACGCCGTCATCATCCGCGCTTCCGCGCCCGAACACGAAACGCTCGTCGGCGATGGCAACTTCATCATGCAAGCCGTGCGCATCTCTCACGACGCGACCATCGGCAACCATTGCATCATCGGCAACGGCTCGCAGGTGGCCGGCCGTTCCATCGTGGGCAATTGCTCCATCCTGGCTTCGTCGGTCATCATGACCGGTCACATCCGTGTGGGAGAATGGTCGGTCATCCAAGGCGGATGCCGTTTCTCCAACGACGTGCCTCCTTACGTGGTGGTGGCCCATGAACCGGCCTCGTTCTACAGCATCAACACGAAGATACTGCAACACAACGGGTTCTCGGATACCATCATCAAGCACATTGCCCACGCCTACCGCATCATCTATCACGCCAATACTTCGGTGGACGATGCCATCTATCGCGTGGAGCAACAGATTCCGCAAGGCAAGGAGATTGAAAACATTATCCGTTTCATCCGCGAGTCGAAAGTGGGCATCATCAAGTAATTGAGCCGTCCGTAACAGGGCAGGTCCGGCAACAAGAGGCACACGTCTCTCGTCTGCCGGACCTGTTTTTTTGTTTTTTAACGATATAATGGCGCGAAAAAGATTGTAATGATTACAAAGTTAAAAATAATACGCTATCTTTGCATTATCACTAACAACGAATTAAAAAGAAGAACGTTATGGGAAAGTCATTGAAAGGTACACGTACGGAGAAGAACCTGATGGTTTCGTTCGCCGGAGAATCACAAGCCAGAATGCGTTATACTTACTTTGCCAGCGCGGCCAAGAAAGAAGGTTTTGAACAGATAGCCGCCATCTTCACCGAGACGGCCGACCAGGAGAAAGAACACGCCAAACGCATGTTCAAGTGGCTCGAAGGCGGCATGGTGGAAATTACGGCCGCCTATCCTGCCGGTGTCATCGGCAAGACTGCCGATAATCTGAAAGCTGCCGCAGCGGGCGAGCATGAGGAGTGGTCGCTGGACTATCCGAAGTTTGCCGATGTGGCCGACGAGGAAGGCTTTCCGGAGATTGCCGTGATGTATCGCAATATTGCGGTGGCCGAGAAGGGACACGAGGAGAGATATCGTGCCTTGCTGGCCAACATTGAGAACGGCGAGGTGTTTAAGAAGAAGGAGACCGTCATCTGGCAATGCCGTAACTGCGGCTTCATTTTTGAAGGCGCCGAGGTTCCCGAATTGTGCCCGGCATGTCTGCACCCGCAGGCTTATTTCCAAGTGAAGCCTACCAATTATTGATGTGAGCGAATAGGGCGGCGATGTGTCGTCTGTATAGGAAAAGGTTGAAAGAATCAGCGTGGGTTCTGTTCTTTCAACCTTTTATTTTTATGACAACCATTAAAACAAAAACTGAATTATGCTATTGACATTACTGAACGCGGCCTCAAAGGTCAATGTGGAACAAGTCATGGAGAAGCTCGTTAACTGGAGCATGGAGATGGGTAAGGATATTCTTGCCGCAATCATCATTTATGTGGTCGGACGTTTTATCATCCGGCAAATCATGAAGCTGACTACGCGCATATTGGAACGGCGCAAACTGGAAGTGAGCGTACAGACGTTCCTGAAGAGCTTGCTCAGCATCTTGCTCAATCTGGTATTGGCCTTCGCCATCATCAGCCGTTTGGGCGTGGAGACAACCAGCCTGGCAGCCCTGTTGGCTTCGGCCGGTGTGGCTGTCGGCATGGCCTTGTCGGGCAATCTGTCCAACTTTGCGGGCGGATTGGTGATTCTGGTGTTCAAACCGTTCAAGGTAGGCGACTTCATCGACGGTCCCAATGGCGTGAGCGGCACGGTGACGGAGATACAGATTTTTCACACCATTATCACCATGATTGACGACCGTGTGATTTACATTCCCAACGGTGTGCTCAGCAGCAATGAGATAACAAACTACAGCCGCCAGACGATGCGTCGCGCCGAATGGATCTTCGGAGTGGAGTATGGCGAGGATTACGAGCGCGTGAAAGCCGTGCTGGAGCGCATCATTGCCGCCGACGACCGCATCCTGAAGACGCCAGAGCCATTTATCGCCCTGGGCGCACTTTCGGCCAGCAGCGTGGACATCAAGGTGCGTGCCTGGGCCAAGGTGGAGGATTATTGGGCTGTGTATTTCGACATGAACCGCGTGGTGTATGAGACCTTCAACAAGGAAGGCATCGGTTTCCCCTTCCCGCAACTCACGGTACATCAGGCGAAGGACTGAGCCGGTTTATGATTGTAACGGAATAACCATAAATATAAAACTAATCTGACCATGAACAGACTGAAAACATTCATTCTTTCGGCCGCCTTGGCGGCTCTGCCGGGCATTATGCCGACGGCAACGGCGCAAGAGACTTCGTCGCCCTATGTTCCCACGCCTGAGAATCTGGCTTCGCGCCGGGCGTTTCAGGACGATAAGTTCGGCATCTTCCTGCATTGGGGCTTGTACAGCATGTTGGCCCAGGGCGAATGGGCCATGACGAACCATGACCTGAATCGCGACGAGTATGCCAAGCTGGCTTCGGGTTTCTATCCGTCCCGCTTCAATGCGCACGATTGGGTGGCTGCCATCAAGGCGTCCGGAGCGAAGTATATCTGCTTCACAACCCGCCATCACGAGGGCTTCTCCATGTTCGACACCCGGTGGTCGGATTACAACATCGTGGACGCCACGCCTTTCGGGCGCGACGTGCTGAAGGAGCTGGCCGACGAGTGTCACCGGCAAGGCATCGCCCTGCACCTTTACTATTCGCATCTGGACTGGTATCGCGATGACTATTATCCGTTGGGACGCACGGGGCGCGGCACGGGCCGCACCAAGCATGGCGAGTGGAAAACCTACTATGAGTTTATGAACCGTCAGCTGGAGGAACTGCTTACCAACTACGGCCCGATACGCTGCATCTGGTTTGACGGAGTGTGGGACCATGACCAAGACCCAGGCTTCGACTGGCAGTTGCCCGGACAGTATGCCCTGATTCACCGTCTGCAGCCTTCGTGCCTCATTGGCAACAATCACCACCGGGTGCCGTTTGAGGGCGAGGACATCCAAATCTTTGAACGCGATTTGCCCGGACAGAACACGGCCGGACTCTCCGGACAGGACATCAGCCAACTGCCATTGGAAACATGCCAGACGATGAACGGCATGTGGGGATATAAGATTGTTGACCAGAATTACAAGTCCGACACGACTCTGATACATTATTTGGTGCGTGCCGCCGGCATGAATGCCAATCTGCTGATGAACATCGGCCCGCAACCGAACGGAGAGCTTCCGGCGGCGGCTCTGCAACGTCTGGCCCGGATGGGCGAATGGATGAAGGTGTATGGCGAGACCATCTATGGCACGCGCGGCGGAGTGATTGAGCCTCGCGACTGGGGCGTGACCACGCAGAAGGGCAATCGCCTCTTTGTCCACATACTGAATCTGCCCGATGACGGCTTGTATCTGCCGCTGGAGCAAAAGGTGAAACGTGCCGTGCGTTTCAAGGACGGCGCGCCGGTGAAATATCGTCGTCAGGGTAACGGCATCGTCCTTCAGTTTGACGCACCGCCGACGGACATTGATTTTGTCGTGGAACTGACGCTGGAGGAGTGAATAACCAAACGACGGGGGAACAAGACGACATGCCTTGTTCCCCCGTTGCCTATATATATAATATAAGGTATAAGGAAGGGCTAGAGTCCGTGGATGGTCTTCATGAGCTGCTCGCCCAGACCGATGGTGTATCCTTGTGACACGAACACGACGCGGTTGAACGTATCGGCAATGATAAAGATGGGCAGTCCCTGCGCTTCGTTCAGTTTCAGGGCCGATATGATTTCTTTTCGTATGTTGTCGTCGATGTCGGTACCCCAAGAGACGGTCGACGGCAATGCGGGGAAATCTGCCGGACGGAACTTGCGGAGCTGTGCTTCGTCGGGGAAGAGCAACACCATCGGGCGTCCCCATTGCTCAAAGTCGGCTTTCAGGGCGGCAATGTCGCGCAGGGCATGGTTGGTCGGCTCTTGCCCCACGCCCAATATACCTAATATATAATAGCCGCGTCCGGTGGTGGACAGAATGGATGAGGCCTTGTCATTCGATGCCGGGCGGTAGAGATTCTCGGAGTTGAAATTGCCGATGACCTGCACGGCATGTTTGTTCTCGCGCAGACACAAGTCTATCGTTGTCGTTTCGTCGGGCTTGACGGCGAACAGCTCCGTATGGGCCAGTACGTTGCCATTGGCCAGACGGGTGCCCGTCACCAGCATGTAGTCGCCCGCGTCGAGGGTGATGCCCTCTTTCAGCAGACTGCTCCACGACGCGCCTTCGGGGTAGTTGAGCAACTGCAGGCGTCCGTCGGTCAGTTTGGACAGGGTGAAATGATTGTAATACTTCGGGTCGTCGAGCCACGACGTGGGAGCGTAGCGGGCTTTGAGCGTGCCCGTTTCCCCGCGGCTTGAGGCAGCTGTTGCGAGAAGGTCGATGTCGACGGGTAGTCCCCGGCGGAAATACTGCACTTTGCCCGTCACCTCGTCGATGCGTGCCGGGATGCCGAAACTGCGGCAGGCGGCCACGAAGAAGATTTGCAGCGAATAGTCGTCGGCCACGCGATTGCGGCAAACGCCTGCGGGCGACATGGGGATGCGCTGCGGGTTCCAGTCGTTGTGCAGCCGGATGTTTGCGCGGCACCAGTCGGCCAGTTCGTACACCAGGCTGTCGCCGCCGGCCGTGGCGGACAGCTCCGGCGAGAGCGTTTGGGAGATTGTTTCCCGGTAGGGCAATATCATCTCGTTGGCTACGCGCGGGTTCAGGAGGTATCTGTCGTAGATGTCCTGCGGACAGTCGGCCGGCATGGCCGGACTGAGCAGGAAGTGTTCGCCGAGCGTGCCCGCCTCCACGTCGCGGAGGTCTTTCTCCGAAATCACCCGCAACAGCCGCACGGCCAAGTCGCGATTTTCGCGTCCCGCTTCCTGCAGGAACGCCGTGATGGTGGCATGGTTTCCTCTCGACGCAAGGATGAGCGGTGCGACGTCCACTGTCCGATAGCCCTGCTTTTCCGCAAATTCGGCCGCTTGTGCCTCCGTGGGGAAAGTTGCGATGTAGGCATGACGGATGGAGTCCTCCCGGGCAAAACGGCGGTCGTTCTCGGCGCGCTGCTCCGGGGTGACTTCGGGCGTGCGGGCTTTTTCCGCCGGGACGGTGATGTCAAAATCCGTCGTGCCGCTTTGTCCGGTTGCCAATACGATGTCTAGCTTTTGGTCTTTGCCGAAAGAACATTGTTTGAAGCCGAAGCGTCCGTCGCCGGTCGAAGCCCATACGAGCATGTCGCCCCGTCCGGCCGTCAGGGAAGCCTGTCCGTCGGCGTCGGTCGTCTTACGGGCCACGGTGTAAAATTCGGCATAGTTGTAGAGCTTGAACTCCACGAGCGCCCCTTCCACCGGTTGTCCGGCCGGGTTGGTTACGGTGACGGTCGTCGTGCCCGTGTCGGCATAGTTGCCGATGACGTTGATTTCCGTATAGTTGTCGGTCGTTTCCATGACTTCCTCCGGGCCGTAATAGTGGCCGAAAACCTTGGTGTGCATCAGCATGCCGCGGCTGGCCGGCGCATTGAACCAGGCCAGGTCGAGCACAGGTTCGGGTTCGCAGGCTCCCAGGAAATGCCATTGTCCGTCGACCCACACCTCGACCCAGGCATGATTGTCGTCGGTGTGCGCCCATCGGGGAGTGTAGACCTGTCGTGCCGGGATGCACATGGCGCGGAATGCGGCTACGGCAAAGGTCGACTCTTCGCCGCAACGTCCGTAGGCGGTGCGCACGGAGGCCAACGGGGCGCTGGTGCGCATGTCGGAAGGCGTGTAGGTCACCTTCTCGTGACACCAGTGGTTGATTTCGAGCACGGCATCCTTCAGGGACAGATGCTGTATGCGCGGTTTCAGTTCCGCATAGAAAGCGATGCGTGCCGTGTCCAGATTCTCGTTATTTACCCGATAGGGCAGCACGAAGTGGCGGAATTCCCGTTCCGGAATGTCCTTGCCCCACGGCATTTCATTGCGAGCGCGCAAAGCGGCCTGCACATGAGCCAGATGGAAACCGCCGTCATAGTCGGTCAGGTCGCCCAGCGGCATGTAGGCATACAGGAAGCGCATGGCTTCATTTTCCTCACGGGTCATCTCTTCGGAAAAGATCTCGAAGATGTGGGTGTCACTCAGAGCTTCCCGCCGCTGTTCAAAGCGTTGCTCTGCTTCGTTGCGTTCGTCGGCATTGCTGATGAAATGCGTTTGACAGGCCGACAGGAGCAGCAAGCACATTGCTCCCCATACATGCATGTACATGTTCCGATGCATAAGACAGGTTGTTTAGGTTTGATGTTCTATATAATAAAGGTAACTCTTGTATGCCTCAAAGATATGCATATCTGTCCATAGTACCTTCTTTTTCCCGCGTTTTTTCAAGAGGGCGCGTTGATGGCCGGTCGTTTTGTCTCCGGTCGCCCCTCGGGAGCTTGCCTGACGGATGATACGGAGGCCCGTGAGCGGGCATATGTGCGCTCACGTCCGGGCATATGGAGGCTGCGCGACGTCGTTTGTTCCCCGAAATCCGGTGAGCGTTCGGGAGTTATGCCGCATTCGTGTGTATTGTTATTTTTATCATCGCACCTTGTCCGCCGGCACTCGTCGGGATGAGGCCGATGCGGGACCGGAGCGGGGAGTTTATGCGTCGGCTTGCGGAATCGTTGGCCGCATCGGATGCTTTCAAATTCGTAGTTGTGATGCATATAAGGCGTTTCCGGACGCTGCAAACCGCCGTTCGCCCCCTTTTTCATGCCGTTATCCTTATTGTTATGTGGATGATTTACATTGTAAAGCGTAAGGCGTTTGAGTAAACTTATTACTATTAAACATTTTTTCTATCTTATCATTTTCTCATTGCAGAAATATGCATTATCTTTGCATCGCAATTGAGAAGGAAAGGCGGTGCTATGAATTTGAAACCAGCCTTGAACGCTCAACCTGAAATTGCTGCATTTTTCTCTCTCTATATATAAATTAATTGTAATGTCCTGTTTGGGCTTGTGAAAGTCTGGACAGGATTCTTTTTATATGACAATATATCTGTCGCCTAACAAAAAAACATTAAAAAACACTCGCTCACCCCTTATTTTATGAATTATTTGTATCACTTATCGTGAGAAATATCTACTTTTGCGACAAAAGTCTTAATAACATAAACAGATTTACAGGATGAGAAGAACAATTTTCATGAGCATGTTGCTCTGGGTGGTTTGTGCCGTGACTTGTATGGCACAAATGCAAGATCCGGTTCATTTCAAATCGGAACTGAAACAAATCTCTGGTACAGAGGCGGAAATCGTGTTTACTGCGACGATTGACGAAGGGTGGCACGTCTATTCGACAGATTTGCCCGACGGCGGTCCGATTTCCGCAACGTTCAATGTGGACAAGATTGAGGGAGCTGAGCTGGTTGGCAAACTGACTCCGGTAGGCAACGAGGAGAACAAGTTTGACCAGATGTTCCAGATGCAGGTGCGTTTCTTTGAACACAACGCGCAGTTCGTACAGAAACTGAAAATCACCGGTGCCACTTTCACCGTGGAGGGCTATATGCAGTATGGCGCATGCAACGACCAGAACTGTCTGCCTCCGACCGATGTGAATTTCTCGTTTAGTGGCAAAGGGGACGCCACGGCAGCAGCTCCCGCCGCAGAGTCAAAAAAAGATGAGCCGGCAACTGAGGCCGCAGTTGCCGGTACGGATGTGACGGCCGCTGAAACCGGAGACGCTCCGGCCGCTAGTGACTCTACGGCTGTGGCCGCGGCATCTGCCGTTTCGGGTGATTCTGATTTTTGGGCGCCGGTCATCGACGAGCTGAACGCTTTCGACAACCATACCGAGTCGTCCGACCGCTCGTGGCTGTACGTGTTCTTTGCAGGTTTCCTGGGCGGACTGATTGCTTTGTTCACTCCTTGCGTGTGGCCCATCATTCCGATGACGGTCAGCTTCTTCCTGAAGCGTTCCGGCGACAAGAAGAAAGGCATCCGCGACGCATGGACCTACGGTGCGTCCATCGTGGTTATCTACGTTGTTCTGGGCTTGGCCATCACGTTGATATTTGGCGCCAGCGCGCTCAATTCGCTTTCGACCAACGCCATCTTTAACCTCTTCTTCTTCTTGCTGCTGGTGGTGTTTGCAGCTTCTTTCTTCGGCGCATTCGAAATCACGCTGCCGTCTTCCTGGAGTACGGCTGTCGACAGCAAGGCAGAGAAGGCCGGCGGTTTGCTTGGCATCTTCCTGATGGCCTTTACGCTTTCGTTGGTTTCTTTCTCGTGCACCGGCCCCATCATCGGTTTCTTGTTGGTTGAGGTGTCGACTACGGGCAGCATCGTGGCGCCGGCCATCGGTATGTTGGGCTTTGCCATCGCTTTGGCCCTGCCGTTCACGCTGTTCGCCATGTTCCCCTCTTGGCTGAAATCCATGCCGAAGTCGGGTGGTTGGATGAACGTGGTCAAAGTCGTGCTTGGCTTCATCGAGCTGGCATTTGCCTTGAAGTTCCTCTCGGTGGCCGATATGGCTTACGGCTGGCGTCTGCTCGACCGCGAAACCTTTCTGGCTTTGTGGATTGCTCTCTTTGGCTTGCTGGGCATCTACCTCTTGGGCAAAATCAAGTTCCCGCACGATGACGATAACGACAAGGTGAGCGTGCCCCGCTTCTTCCTTGCACTGATTTCCATCTCCTTTGCCATCTATATGGTCCCCGGTTTGTGGGGTGCTCCGTTGAAGGCCGTGAGTGCATTTGCTCCTCCCAGCAGCACGCAAGACTTCAACCTGTACAAGGCTGAGGAAGTTCACGCCAAGTTTACCAACTTCGATGAAGGCATGAAGTATGCCAAGGAAGTGGGCAAGCCCGTGATGGTGGACTTTACCGGATGGGGATGCGTGAACTGCCGTGAAATGGAATCCAAGGTATGGATTGACCCGACTGTGCGCGAAATCATGAACGACGACTACATACTTATCTCACTATATGTGGACGAGAAGGAGAAACTGCCCGAAAGAATCACCGTGGAGGAGAACGGACAGACCCGTATCCTGCGCACCGTGGGCGACAAGTGGAGTTACCTGCAGCGCGTGAAGTTCGGCTCGAATGCCCAGCCGTTCTATGTATTGCTGGACAACGAAGGCAAGCCTTTGAACGGTTCTTATTCTCACGATGAGGACGTAGACAAGTATATTGAGTTCCTGCAGAAAGGTCTGGAGAACTACAACAAGAGCAAGTAAAGCGCCAATAACCTTAACTTAAATAGATTATCATGTTAGATTTAGCAGAAAGAAAGCAAATCATAGCCCTGATACAGCGCGAAGTGGTGCCGGCCATCGGCTGTACGGAGCCTATAGCCGTGTCGCTCTGTGTGGCAAAGGCTACGGAAACCTTGGGCTGTGTGCCTGAGCATATCTCCTTGTACCTCAGTGCAAACATCCTGAAGAATGCAATGGGAGTGGGAATCCCGGGCACAGGCATGATTGGCTTACCCATCGCTACGGCCCTGGGTGCGTTAATCGGTAAGTCGGAGTATCAGCTGGAGGTGTTGAAGGACTCTACCCCCGAAGCCGTGGAAAAGGGAAAGACCTATATCGCCGAAAAGCGCATCAGCATCTCCTTGAAAGAAAACATTACCGAGAAGCTGTATATCGAAGCGATATGTGAAGCCGACGGCCATCGCTCGACGGCCATCATTGCAGGCGGACACACCAACTTCGTCTATGTGGCCAAGGACGACACGGTCCTGCTGGACAAGCGCGGAGGCACGCAGGCCGACGCCGAGAGCAAAGACGTGGAGCTCTGCTTCCGTAAGGTCTACGACTTTGCCATGACCACCCCGTTGGAGGAAATCGAGTTCATCCTCGAAGCCAAGCGCCTGAACAAGGCGGCAGCCGAGTTCTCGCTGAAAGGCGACTACGGGCACGGCATCGGCCGCATGATGTGCAGCAATCAGGAGCACGAAGTGATGGGCGACAGCGTGTATTCGCGCATTCTGGCCTACACCTCGGCGGCGTGTGACGCCCGCATGGGTGGAGCCATGATTCCCATCATGAGCAACTCGGGCAGCGGCAATCAGGGCATCACCGCCACATTGCCGGTGGTTGTCTTTGCCGAAGAGAACCACAAAAGCCACGAGGAACTGGTGCGCGCGCTGACCTTGAGCCATCTGACGGTCATCTATATCAAGCAAAGCCTGGGACGCCTCTCGGCGCTTTGCGGATGCGTGGTGGCAGCCACGGGTTCGGCTTGCGGCATCACTTACCTGATGGGCGGCAACTATGACCAGACGGTATATGCCGTGAAGAACATGGTGGCCAACCTGACGGGCATGTTGTGCGACGGCGCCAAACCGAGTTGCGCCATGAAGCTCGCCACGGGAGTGTCCACGGCGGTGCTGTCGGCCATGATGGCCATGCAGCAGCGTTATGTGACCTCGGTGGAGGGAATCATCGACGACGACGTGGACAAATGCATCCGCAACATGACGCGCATCGGCTCCGTCGGCATGAACGAGACCGACCGCGTGGTGCTCGACATTATGACGCACAAAGGCTGTTGAGAATTTCTGCTTTCGCAATATGGAAAAGGTTGCTTCCCGATGACAATGGGGGGCAACCTTTTTTGCTGTATCTTTGCGCGACATTTTGAATACAACACTTTTAACTGAGATTGAAACAATGAAAAAGGGACTCTACGCATTGTCTTTCGGAACCTTCGGCCTGGGCATAGCCGAATACATCATGATGAGCATTCTGCCCGACGTGGCCGCCGACTTCGGCGTGTCGCTGCCCGAAACCGGGCACCTGATTTCCGCCTACGCCCTGGGCGTGTGTGTCGGCGCGCCGCTGATTGTGATTGTCACGCGCAACTGGCCGCTGCGCCGCATTCTGTTTGCTTTGATGGGCATATTCATTGCGGGCAATCTGGTCACCACCGTGTCGCCCAACTATTGGCTGACGCTGTGCGCCCGCTTCGTGGCGGGCATCCCCCACGGCGCCTACTTCGGCACGGGCGTCATCATAGCCAACCATCTGGCCGAGAAGGGGAAAAGCTCGTCGGCCGTGGCCACCATGGTGATGGGCATGACCGTGGCCAACCTGATGGGCGTTCCCCTGGGTAACCTGTTGGGACACTACTTGTCGTGGCGCGTGGTGTTCGCCTTTGCCACGGCGTGGGGGCTCGTCACCACGTGGTTCATCTACCGTTGGATACCCGTCCTGCCGGCCATGCCCCGCACGAACATGAAAGGGCAGTTCCGCTTCCTGAAAAAGCCGCAGCCTTGGCTGCTGATAGCCGCCACGATGCTGGGCAACGGAGGCATCTTCTGCTGGTACAGCTATGTGAATCCGCTGATGACCGAGGTCTCCGGCTTCCACGTGGGCGTGATGCCCATCCTGATGTTGCTGGCCGGAGGCAGCATGTGTGTGGGCAATTACCTGGGCGGACGCCTGTCCGACCGTTTTACCCCGGCCCGCGTGTCCATGTGTACCCAGTTTCTGGCCTGCGTGGCCTTGGTGGGCATCTTCTTTCTGGCCTCCTATGCCTGGATTTCGCTCGTGCTGATGTGCGTCTGCACGGGGTGCCTCTTTGCCCTGTCGTCGCCCCAGCAGCTGTTGCTGTTCCGCCATTCTCCGGGCGGGGAGCTGATGGGCGGTGCCATGGTGCAGCTGGCCTTCAACCTGGGCAACGCCATGGGAGCCTTTTTCGGCGGCCTGCCCATCGACGCCGGTCTGGGCGTGGAATATTCCGCGCTGACGGGAGCGTTTTTTGCCCTGCTCGGCACGGGAGTGTTCGTGCTCTTCAACATCCGCTACGAACGCGCCTGACGGACGGCCGATTTCCGGATGCGCATCCGGAGAAACCTGCATGGGAAAACAGCGTTCGATTCTTTTAGGATATATCCGCTCGCAGACCGTCGTATGCCTGCCCGAGCCTGAACATATGGACGCTTCCGAGCGGGCATATGGGCGCTCGCGCGTCGGCATATGGAGGCTTGCGGCTGAGCATATGGACGCTCGCGTCCCGCCATATGCACGGATGCGGGGCCGGCGGACTGCGCTCAACGCTTGCAGATGGCTTTGAAGTCGCAGTAGGCGCAGTGCGTGGCAAACTCCGTCTGGGTGAAGGCCACGGAGGGATGGAATATCTCCTCGAGCAACTCGCGCAGGCGGGCGCGGAACTCCTCGTCGTACGTGCGGAAGTCGCGCACCTCGATTTTTTCCTTGTAGGGTTTGCCCATGAGGATGACCGGTGAATATTGGGGCGAGGCGGCCTTGTGGATGTAGAGCAGCGCGGGCGCCACGGGCATGTCCTGACGGCGCGTCATGATGGCGGCATAGAGGAACGTTTGCAACACGTAGCCCGGGCGTTTCTCGGCCGGGGTGAACAGCGCCTCCACGTTGGCCGCCGTCATCGGTTCGCCTCCCGTCTTGTAGTCCACGATGCGCAGGGTGCCGTCCTTGCTGTCCAGGCGGTCGATGACGCCGCCTATGCGCAGGGTGAGGGGCCCGGATTCGGTCCGGATGGTAAAGTCCTCGTACACCGTCTCTTCCATGCCCGCCATGGTGAAGGGGGCGTAGTAGCGGTCCTTTTCCAGCAGCTGGCGGACGTAGCTCGCGATGACTTCCGCGTTGAGCAGCTGCACGCCGTTGTACTCCGGCTTGTCTTCGGGATTTACCTTGAAGAATATCTCCTTGAAAGCCGTGTCCACATAGCCTTCCAGCCGCACCCGGTCGCGCAGCAGCGTCTCGATGTCGGCTTTCTGAACCACCTTTCCGTGGGCCGTCAGGTCTTCGTAGACGAGCTCGGCGCTGCGGTGGAACAAGCTGCCGAAGGTGGCCGAATCGATTTCGGTGCTGACTTCGTCCTTCGTCCGCAGCCCGGCCACGTAGCGGAAGTAGAACTTCAGCCGGCAATCCAGATAGGCGTTGAGCGCCGAGGGCGAGATGAAGCCTTTCCCCCTCCGCCCGGCGTCGAACTGCGCGTAGAGCCGCTCCATGACGGCGGGCGATTTTTCGATGCGGATGACGGCGGGCGTCATGGGCGTCTGTCCGGCCGTGACGGAGTATTTCCGTATGTCGTGCGGGCTTTCGGCTAGCATCTGGAGCATGAAGCGCGACATCTCGCCGCGGTTTAGCCCGTCGGACGAGTTGTTGTAGAGCAGGGCCACGCGCTCGGCCCGTTGCATCAGGCGGTAGAAGTAGTAGGCATAGACGGCGTTCTTGTGTTCGACGAGCGTCATGCCGAACGCCTTGCGCAGGTTGTAGGGGATGAACGACGAGTCGCTGTTTCCCTTGGGCAGCTGGCCTTCGTTGAGCGAGAGGATGGCCACGTTCTTGAAGTCGAGGTTGCGCGTTTCGAGCACGCCCATCACCTGCAGGCCGATGGCCGGTTCGCCGTGGAAGGGGATGGAGGCCGATGCCATCACCTTGTTCATCAGCCGCACGAACGTGGGGGTGAGCACGCGCAGGATGCCGCCCTCGACGAGCCGCCTGAAGCGGTTCACGGTGGTGTAGGTCTGGAAGAGCGATTCGCGGTAGAGCTGCTCGAAGGGGGAGTCTTCCGCCCCCTGTTTTTCCTCGCGGTAGATGGCGGCCACGCGCTCCAGCGCCTCCTCCAGATAGATGCAGACGGCCGGGTTGCCCGACACGGGCGTGAACAGCGCCGTGAGCGCGTCGTCGGCCTGCAGCTCGGAGGGGAGGGGGTAGAAGCGGTTGTGTCGCGTGAGCTCCTGCAACAGCGGGACGGCCCGGGGCGACAGGCTTTGCACGTAGGGATTTTTCAGCACGGCCGCTACGCGGTCGTAGTCATAGCGTCCTGTGTCGGGGTGGTATCCGTCGGTCTGCATGGCCAGCAGGGCGCTTGCCAGGCTGTAGACGGGCGTCTGGTTCAGGGGAAATCCCATGGTGATGTTCACGTGCTTCACGGCGTCGCCCGGCAGCGAGTGGAACACCGGTTGCAGCAGAGCCTCGTTACACAGCACCACGGCTGTTTCCGACTCCTTGGGCCCGATGTGCGTGCGCAGCCAGTCGGGCAGGAAGCGGGCCTGGGCGTTCTCGGTCGAGGCCGACACGTAAGCTATCTCCTTGGGCCGGCGGAAGGTGTCGAACCGGCTTTCCGGCAGTTCCGAAGGGAAGTCGCGCAGGTTGCGGCGTATGAATTCGCCCGCTTCGTGGTTGGGTGTTTCGAGATAGGACAGGTCGTAGTCCCAGTAGAACAAGGCCTTTCCGGCTTCCTGCAGGTTCTTGAACAGCAGGTGTTCCACGCGGTTCAACACGTTGAAGCCCACAAACACGTAATGGTCGTAGGGCAGGCTGTCGGCGTCCAGCTCCTCGCACACTTCGCGATAGAGCATGCCTTCGTAGGCAATGCCGTTCTCCGCCAGCACGTCGCGGAATTGGTGATAGATGTCGCCCAACACGTTCCACAGGTCGATGAAGCGTTGTTTCAGTTCGGTGGTCTTCGTGAGCGAGAAGTTGCGGAAGAACTGTCGGATGGCCTCGGCCTGTTCCTCCGTAAGGAAGTCCAGCGTGTCGTAGGCCTTGAGGTCCTGCAGGTTGGCAAACAGGCGCTCGGCGTCCACACGGTTCTTGTCGATGTCGTCGAAGTCGCTGATGAGCAGTTCGCCCCAGAAGTAAAATTCGTCCAGCGTCTCCCGGCTGCCGGTTGCCCGGCGGAACACTTCATACAGACGACACACCAGCTCGATGGGGTCGCCCGTCTGCAACTCGCTCAACGAGCGGAACAGCTCGCTGATGGTGAGGTAGGCCGGCGACCAGACGGGGTGTCCGGCTTTTGTGGCCAGATATTCGTTGAAAAACAGTCCGGCACGCTTGTTGGGGAACACGACCGCCGTATGCGAGAAGTCGCCTTGGAGCTTGTCGTACAAGTCCTCGGCCACCATTTTGAGAAATGCTTCCATAGTCAGTCTACTGAGATTAGTTTGTTTTTGTACACATACCACAGGTAACCTTTCACGCGGGTGTAGCCCATGTCGTGCAGCAGGTCCATGTAGCCCCGCACCTGCTCGTTGTAGGCTTCGCCGGGCTTACCGAATTTGAAGTCGACCACCACCACTTCCCCGTCGCGTATCATGACGCGGTCGGGCCGGCGGGTTTGCAGCTCGCCGTGTTCCATGTAGATGATGGAGCACTCGTTGAACAGCTCCCACGTGCCGCCGAACCATTCTTCGGCTTCGGGTCGTGCCAAGGCTTTGTCGACGAGCTTTCGTGCGCGCTCGGCGTCTTCGGCCGAGGCAAACAGTCCTTCGCTCAGCATGGCCTGCAGGGTGGGGAGCACGTCGTCCTTCGTGCGGATGGTGGCAAACAGATGGTGGAGCAGTCGTCCCTGGCGTATGTATCGGCTTTGTTCGTCCTCGTCTTCGTCGCCGCGTATGAACTCGGCCGAACGGTTTGACTGGCGGAAATCTATCCGGTTCCGGAACGTCTGCATGTTCACCTGCAGGCTGTCGGGCGAGGACGTGAGGCGGTTCGTTTCGCGCTGTTTTTCCTTGGGCGCTTCCGACGGACACAGGGAACCGTACTCGAAAGGCTCGCCTTCGGTGAACTCCACGCCTAGCCGGGGAGCTGCTTCCGCAAGGCTGTTATATAATAAGGTGGAGATGGCGTTCTTTTGTCCGTTCTTGGCCCACACGAAGAGATTCTTCCCCGTGCGGGTGAAAGCCACGTACAGCAGGTTGAGGTTGTCGACCCACAGCTGTAGCCGCTCCTGATGGTAATCCTGCGCGTAGGTGGATTGCACCATGGCCGGACCGTAGTTCACCGGCACGATGTCCAGTTCGTTGTAGGGAGCATCCTGCGGAGTACACCATATCATTTGGGTGTGCGTCTCGTTCTCCAGGCTCCAGTCGCAGAAAGGGATGAGCACCGTGTGAAACTCCAATCCCTTCGATTTGTGGATGGAATAGATGCGGATGCCATCCAGCTCGCCCGACGGGATGGTCTTGGCGCACAGTTTGTCGTCCCAATAGGTCAGGAAGCTGTCGAGGTCGGAGGAATGCTCCTGCAGATATTCGACCACGGCGTCGAAGAAGGCAAACAGATAGGCATCCTGATGCTCGACTTCCGACAGTCGGAACAGGGCATACAGCCTTTCCAACAGTTCATAGAGCGGCATGAGGCGCAGTTCGTCCTGTCCGGTCAGGAACTCCGGCGGGAGATAACGCCCGGCGCCTTCGAGCAGGATGGTGTTCCAGTCCGTTCCGCCATGCAGCACCTCTTGCTGGTACATGCCGGCCAGGCGCGCCAATGCAATGTCGTCGGGATCGGCCAGCCAGCGCAGCCCGTCGATGAGGGCACACACGCACGACGAGGCATCCAGCCGAAACGCCTCGTCGGACACGATGCGGTAGGGCAGATGCGCGCTGAAGTAATCGGCAATGAGAGGGATGTTCTTGTTCTTGCGCACCAGGATGGTGATGTCCTGCAGGCGCACGCCCTGCGCCACGAGTTGTTCCACTTGGTCGGCCAGGCGTTCCAGGGTCACTTCGGCGTAGCTCATCTCTTCGTTGCCTTCGAGAAACTCCACGTGGGCATAGCCCAGCTCTTTGGGGCGGGGAGAGTCCTGGCACACGTCGCCGTAGGCTTGCAGCAGGTCGGTGCAGTCGGCATTGTTCTCCCGGCGGTAGAGGTTGTTCAGCCAGGCGCATCCGGCAGTGAACACCTCGTTGTTGAAGCGGATGATGCGGCTCTCGCTGCGGCGGTTGGTGGTGAGTTTCATCTCGCGGATGGGGTAGATGCCGGCCATCTTGCCGCGCAGGTTGTTCAGTATGCTCCAGTCGCCGCCGCGCCAGCGGTAGATGGACTGTTTCACGTCGCCCACGATGAGGCTTCCTTCGCCTTGCGAAAGTCCTTCGAGGAGGAGCATCTTGAAGTTGTTCCACTGCATGCGCGAGGTGTCCTGAAACTCGTCAATCATCACGTGGTGGAGCGATGTGCCAATCTTCTCGAACACGAACGACGAGTCGTCGTCGCGCATCAGGCGTCGCAACAGGGCGTTCGTGTCCGACAGCAGGAAGCGGTTTTCCTGTCGGTTCAGCACGCGCACTTCCTCGTCGATGTGTGTCAGCAGGCGCAGTTGGTTCAGGTAGCGCAACGACAGGTCGCAGGAGTTGAGCGCCTTGGCTTGCCGGGGACGTTCGTCCTCGGCCGCCTGAAGCAAAGGGAGCAGCTCGGTGGCGGCCAGGTCGATGATTTGTGCGCGCTGTTTCGACGTCTTGCTCGCCCAGTTCTCGGGCGATTGCAGGCATTTCTCCACCGTGGCATTGCGAATGCCGTCATCCCACACGCCGTCGCGTAATTTCTTGAAGTAGTTCATGATGCCGCTCTTGCCGCGTATCAGGTCCTCGGGATGGAGCCCGGCGCTTTCCACCAGCTCGAAGAAGTGGTCGGCAAAGGCGGTCATGATGTCCGTGGCTTGGGCGCGGGTACCCTCAAGCTGCTTGCGATAGTGGGGGATGGTGGAGGCATCGGCCAGCTTGGCGCGCAGCCCTTCCCCACGCTCGATATACGTTTCGCTGAAGATGTTGCGCCCGAAGCTCTTAAGCTCGCCCGACACGTTCCAACGCTTGTCCGAGGCAATGCGTTCGCGGATGAACTCCAGCAGCCAGAGCAGTACGGGCGAGCGGCGGTCGAGCTTCTCAATCAGGGCGTCTACGGCGTCGGAGAGCACCTCGTCGTTGTTGAGCGCGATGCTCATGTTGGCGCCCAGCTCCAGTTCGCGCGCCAGATTGCGCATCACCGATTGGAAGAAGGAGTCGATGGTCTCCACCCGGAAGCGGCTGTAGTCGTGTATGAGCAGCGACAGTGCCCGGCGTGCTCCGGCCCGCACCTCGTCGGGAGACATGCGGAGACCCTTGCTCACCACGTCGAGATAGGCGGACGAGGCCTCGTCGCCCGTGGCAATGCCGAACAGCTGGCCCAGGATGCGTTCCTTCATCTCCGTAGTGGCCTTGTTGGTGAAGGTCACGGCCAGGATGGTGCGGTAGGCCATGGGGTTGGTGATGAGCAGCTTGATGTATTCCACGGCCAACGTGAACGTCTTGCCCGATCCGGCCGAGGCTTTATAGACGAGTAGTTCTGATGCGTGTTCCATGTGCTTGTTGTTTTTAGATATTCACGACTTTGGATACGGCGTGGCGGCATCGTGCCAAATCCTTTTCGCCGACGGGCTTCTGCCTGGTGCCTCCCCGCTCGATGGTTCTCACGACGCGGAAGCCGCTCCACCGGAGGATTTCCCTGAGGGCGCGCACCGTGCCCCGCGTCTGGCGGAACCAGATGTTGAACGGCCAGGGCGTGGTCGAGGTGGTTACGATGACGGCCCGTTTTCCCTTGTGCAGCGGGCGGGGCATGCCGTGTCGGCCTTCTCCCATCAGACCGTAAACCATGCGGTCGAAAAGCACTTTGAGCGTGCCCGGCATGTTGCCCCAATAGCAGGGCGCACCGATGACAAGCACGTCGCACGCCTTGATTTGGGCCAGCACGCGCTGGGCGTCGTCTTCCGGCAACACGCATTCCAGCCGCGAGCGGCACGCCATGCATCCCGTGCAGGGACGCACCGTGAGGTCGGCAACGCGCACTTCCTCTGCAACCGCACCCCGTCTGCGGGCTTCTTCGGCCATGGCATGCAGCATGGACGACAGGTTTCCCTCTCGGCGGGGACTGGCGTTCAGGATGAGGATTCGGGTGTGCATTGAGATGGATGCAATGATAAAGGCGCAGAGATACATGATGTAATATCTGTCCGTTGTATCTCTGCGCCTGTGTGTTTCAATATTCTGTTTTTAACCCAATCGGTCGCCGGACTTTGGCCGGATTGAACGGCTTCTCGCGGCTTCATATGCCCGGGCGCAAGCGTCCATATGCTTAGCCGTGAGCGGCCATATGTTCAGGCGCGGGCGTCCATATGCCCGCTTGTGCGTGTCCATATTGTCAGATGACCGATTGATATATCCCGCTGAAAATCAGGATTCGTTCCCGATTAATAAGCGCGGGCGAAAAGCACGCGGCGTGCCGACGGTTTGCCGGTGAGCATGTCTGTGCCCGGCGTGAGGCTTTCCTCGTCGGCATCGAACGGGATGCAGCGTATGGTGGCTTTGGTCTCGTCCTTGATGCGCTCTTCGGTCTCGGTCGTGCCGTCCCAGTGGGCCAGGATGAAGCCGCCTTTTTCGATTTGCGCCTTGAATTCGTCCCATGTGTCTACCTTCACCGTGTGCGTCTGGCGGAAGTCGAGGGCTTTCTTGTAGATGTTGGCCTGGATGTCGTCGAGCAGGTTCTTCACATATTCCTCGATGCCTTCGCAGGAAACGGTGTGCTTCTCCAGCGTGTCGCGGCGCATGATTTCCATCGTGTTGTTCTCCAGGTCGCGTGCGCCCATCACGAGGCGTACGGGTACGCCCTTCAGCTCGTAGTCGGCAAACTTGAATCCGGGTCGTTTGTTGTCGGCGTTGTCATACTTCACCGTGATGCCCAGTGCGCGCAGGCGGTCCACGATGCCGGCTACTTTAGCGTCGATGAGTTTTAGTTGTTCGTTGCTCTTATAAATAGGAACGATGACCACTTGTATGGGCGCGAGCTTCGGAGGCAGCACCAGTCCGTTGTCGTCGGAGTGGGACATGATGAGGGCGCCCATCAGTCGGGTGGATACGCCCCAGGAAGTGGCCCACACGTAGTCGAGCTTGTTGTCCTGGTCGACAAACTGCACGTCGAACGCCTTGGCGAAGTTCTGTCCCAGGAAGTGCGACGTACCGCTTTGCAGTGCTTTGCCGTCCTGCATGAGGGCTTCGATGGTGTAGGTGTCGAGTGCGCCGGCAAAGCGTTCGTTGGCCGATTTTACGCCTTTCACCACGGGCACGGCCATGTAGTTTTCGGCAAAGTCGGCATATACGTGGAGCATTTTTTGCGCTTCGGCCTCGGCTTCTTCACGTGTGGCATGTGCCGTGTGTCCTTCCTGCCATAAAAATTCTGCGGTGCGGAGGAACAAGCGGGTGCGCATCTCCCAGCGCATGACGTTGGCCCATTGGTTGCAGAGGATGGGCAAGTCGCGGTAAGAGCGAATCCAGTTCTTGTAAGTACTCCAGATGATAGTCTCCGACGTGGGGCGGATGATGAGTTCCTCTTCGAGTTTGGCTGCCGGGTCTACGATGACTCCGCTGCCGTCTTCGGCGTTCTTCAGGCGGTAGTGGGTCACCACGGCGCATTCTTTGGCAAAGCCTTCCACGTGTTCTGCTTCGCGGCTGAGGTATGACTTCGGGATTAGCAGGGGAAAGTATGCGTTCACATGCCCCGTTGCCTTGAACATGTCGTCCAGTACGCGTTGCATTTTTTCCCAGATTGCGTATCCGTAAGGTTTAATCACCATGCATCCGCGCACGGGAGATTGTTCGGCCAAATCGGCTTTTACGACCAAATCATTATACCATTGCGAGTAGTTTTCGCTGCGTTTGGTCAGTTCTTTCAGTTCTTTTGCCATATTAGGTTTATGTCTGTTTTGTTTGTTGTTTGTCTTATGTTTAACGCGTGCAAAAGTAGTAATTTTCTGAGTAAAAGGCTTTATAAATATTAATAAAAAGCGGGGCTTTTTGATGTCTCTTTGGCACTAAAAGGTTATATTTGCCTTCATGATAATCGGAACATGTATAACTTTTAAAAGATAAGTAGTATGAAAGGTATTAAGTTGACTTCATTGTTGCTCAGCGGCCTGTTGGTCTTGGGCAGTTGCGGTGGTAACATGAACAATACCACGAAAGGCGGATTGATAGGCGGCGGAGGCGGTGCAGCCTTGGGCGCCATTATCGGTGGCATAGTAGGTAAAGGCAAAGGGGCTGCCATCGGTGCTGCCATTGGTGGCGGCGTGGGTGCCGGTGCCGGTGTCATCATAGGCAAGAAGATGGATAAGGCGGCCGAAGCAGCCCGTCAGGTTGAGGGTGCCCAAGTGGAGCAAATTACCGATGCCAACGGCTTGCAGGCTGTGAAGGTGACGTTTGATTCCGGCATTCTGTTCAGCACCAGCAGTTCGGCACTGAGCGCGTCGGCTCAAAGCTCGTTGAGCAAGTTTGCCAACAATGTGCTGAAGCAGAACAGCACGATGGATATTGCCATCCAAGGCTACACCGACAACCAGCCTTGGCGCAAGAGCACGGCCGAGGAGAGTATACAGAAGAATGTCGCACTGTCTCAGCAGCGCGCACAGAGTGTGTCCACTTATCTGCTCAACTGCGGTGTGCCGTCGAGCCAGATTAAGTCAGTGGAAGGCTTGGGCGAGGCCAATCCCGTAGCCGATAATTCCACGGCTGCCGGGCAGGCACAGAATCGCCGTGTGGAGGTTTACATGTATGCCAGTGAACAGATGATTCGCGACGCTGAGGCCGGACGCTAATCATTGTCCCTCGGAGATATAACGCAAAGGGGCCGGAGATGTTGAATGTTCTCCGGCCCCTTCGTTATGACGTGAAGCAATGTATTTATTTGATTACGCCCAGTTCTTTGCCGACTTTGATGAATGCGGCAATGGCTTTATCGAGGTGTTCGCGGCGGTGTCCGGCCGAGAGCTGTACGCGGATGCGGGCCTGACCTTTCGGAACGACCGGATAGTAGAAACCGGTGACGTAGATGCCTTCTTCCTGCATACGTGCGGCGAAGTCCTGCGACAGTTTGGCATCATAGAGCATCACGGCGCAGATGGCCGACTGGGTCGGCTTGATGTCGAATCCGGCAGCCAGCATCTTGTCGCGGAAGTAGTTGACGTTTTCCAGCAGACGGTCGTGCAGTTCGTTGCTCTCCTTCAGCATCTTGAACATTTCAAGGCTTGCGCCCACAATGCCCGGAGCCACGGAGTTGGAGAACAGGTAGGGACGTGAACGCTGGCGCAACATGTCAATGATTTCCTTGCGGCCGGTGGTAAATCCGCCCATGGCGCCACCGAATGCTTTGCCCAGTGTGCCGGTGAACACGTCGATGCGTCCGTATACATTGAATTGCTCGGCCACGCCGTGACCGGTCGGGCCTACGACACCGGCAGAGTGCGACTCGTCCACCATCACGAGGGCGTCGTATTTCTCGGCCAGTTCGCATATCTTGTCCATCGGGGCCACATTGCCGTCCATGGAGAACACGCCGTCGGTGGCAATGATGCGGTGACGTTGGGCTTGCGCCTCTTGCAGACAGCGTTCCAGGTCGGCCATGTCGGCGTTGGCATAGCGGTAACGCTTGGCTTTGCACAGGCGTACGCCGTCGATGATGGAGGCGTGGTTGAGGGCATCGGAAATGATGGCATCCTCTTCGGTGAAGAGCGGTTCAAACAGACCGCCGTTGGCATCGAAGCATGAGCCGTAGAGGATGGTGTCTTCGGTTTTGAAGTAATCGGAAATCGCGGCTTCCAATTGTTTGTGCAGATCTTGCGTGCCGCAAATGAAACGCACGGAGGACATACCGAATCCGTGGCTTTCCATGGCCCGTTTGGCGCCTTCGATCAGGCGGCTGTTGTCCGACAGACCCAGGTAGTTGTTGGCGCAGAAGTTCAACACGTTTTCTCCGGCGTTGACTTTGATGTCGGCACGTTGGGGAGTAGTGATTACACGTTCGTTTTTGTACAATCCGGCTTCGCGGATGTTTTCCAGTTCCTTGCTGAGGAACTCTTTCATTTTACCGTACATAATATAATAGGGTTTTATGTTGTTGCTGACAAAGTTCTACTTTTTTTTGAATACGGCCTAAAATATAGACGTTTTTTTTCGTGGTATATGTATTTATTCACTTACCTTTGCTTCCAAAATGTAACTTAAACATTGACTAACATATGAAGAACGTATTGATTATCGGGTCGACGGGTCAGATTGGTTCCGAATTGACCATGAAATTGAGAGGCATTTACACCAAGGGCAACGTTGTTGCCGGCTACATTCCGGGCGCAGAGCCCAAAGGCGAACTGAAGGAGAGCGGTCCTTCGACGGTGGTGGACATCACCAACGCGCAGCAGATAGCCGATGCCGTGGATAAATATCAGATTGACACGATTTATAACCTGGCCGCCCTGCTTTCGGCCGTGGCCGAGGCCAAACCCCAGTTGGCTTGGAAGATTGGCGTGGGCGGATTGTTCAACGTGCTCGAGGTGGCACGCGAAAAGGGATGCGCGGTCTTCACGCCCAGCTCCATCGGCTCTTTCGGTCCGGAAACTCCCAAGGACAAGACTCCGCAGGACACCGTGCGCAATCCGCGCACCATGTATGGCGTGACCAAGGTGACCGGCGAACTGCTCAGCGATTATTATTTCCGCCGTTTCGGCGTGGATACGCGCTCGGTGCGTTTCCCCGGTCTGATTTCTTATGTGACCTTGCCCGGAGGCGGAACGACCGACTATGCCGTGGACATCTATTATTCGGCGGCCAAGGGTGAGAAGTTCGTCTGCCCCATTGCTGCCGGTACGTTCATGGACATGATGTACATGCCCGATGCCTTGCGTGCGGCCATTGAAATCATGGAAGCCGACCCTGCCAAGTTCGTTCACCGCAATTCGTTCAACATTGCTTCCATGAGTTTTGATCCCGAAATCATATATCACAAGATACAAGAATATTGCCCGGATTTCCGCATGGAATATCAGGTCGACCCGCTTCGTCAGGGCATAGCCGAGTCGTGGCCCAATTCGCTCGATGACACCTGTGCCCGCGAGGAGTGGGGATGGAAGCCTGAGTATGACCTCGATGCCATGACGCGCGACATGCTGGAGAAACTGCGCGCCCGTTTCAATCGTTGAGCCGTTACTTGCGAATGCCCGTCATGGAAACGCCGGGATTGTTCCCTTTTTCGGGGCAATCCCGGCGTTTTCTTTTTTTATCGGGGAAACATCAGGACCGGATGATGCCAGGTGAGGACGAAATCCGGGAAGAGGCGATAGGCTATGGAGTGGCAGACGGAGGCTTTCCGCCGGTCCGTCCCCGTCATGATGCCTTCTTTTTCGATAGCAAACGGGCGGATGAACAGGTCGCGCGCAAAGTCGGTTCCTTCCTGTTCCGGCAACATCTTGTAGAGGGTTTCCTTGGCGCTCCAGTGTAGCAAGGCCGCCAGTTCGGAGGGGCCATCGGCATGTTCGTCGGGGTGCATAAAGCGGGAGGCCAAGCGGAGTGCTTTCGGCCCGCGGCTCTCCATATCGACGCTCACGTCCGGACATATGCTCCAGCACAAGCCGGCATATCCGGCCGTGTGGGTAATGCTGATGTGAAATTTATGGTCTGTCAGACAAGGCTTTCCGTCGGAACGGTAGGCCACGGCGTGTTCCTCGTGCCAGCATTGATACATGAGCGCCCTGACGGCGAGTCTTTCCAGCAACCGTTTGGGATGCAACCGGCTTCGGGCTATTTCCGTTGCATATAGGCCTCCGGGCGGGAGCAGACGGAGCAGTTCGTCCGGAGTCTCCGTCATTTTCCATGTCGCCCATCCGCCTTCGGCCGCGGTGTAGTGTGTGGCATAAAGAGGCATGGTCAGTCTTCTTTTTGAGGCGTGAGGGTGACTTTGATTTTCAGGATGCGGCGGTCGTCCATTTCCATGACTTCGAATGTGAACCGGCCATGGGACAGTTTCTCGTGCAATTGGGGAAACTCGCCTTTCAATTCCAGCAGAAGTCCCGCCAGGGTGTCGGCCTCTTCCGCAACCGGTTCAAACATGGTTTCGTCGGCGCCCGTCACTTTGTAGAAGTCGGACAGCTGGGTCTTTCCTTGGAAGAGATAAGTCGTTTCGTCCAGCCGGGTGTATGTAAGCTCATCTTTGTCGTATTCGTCGTTGATTTCGCCTACGATTTCTTCGATGATGTCTTCCATGGTGATAAGTCCCGATGTGCCGCCAAATTCATCCACCACAATGGCTATGTGTATCTTGTTCTGTTGAAATTCGCGCAGCAGGTCGTCTATCATTTTCGTTTCCGGCACAAAATAGGGCGGGCGTATGAGCGATTGCCAGCGGAAGTTGTCTCCCTTGTCCAGATAGGGGAGCAGGTCTTTGATGTAGAGCACGCCCTTGATGTTGTCGCGTGAGTCCTGACATACGGGGATGCGGGAGTAGCCGTTCTGTATGATGCACCGGAGTACGTCGGGGAACGAAATGCGGATGTCCACCGCAACGATGTCCGGACGTGAGGTCATAACTTCCTTGACCGTTTCGCCACTGAAGCGGATGATGCCTTTCAACATGCTTTGTTCTTCGGCGATGTCGTTCTTGTCGGTCAGTTCGAGCGCCTGTGAAAGCTCGTCGACCGAGATGTTGCGGTTCTCCTTGGCGGCGAGCCTGTTTGCAAAGGCTTCGGAGCGCATCAGCAAAGTCGATAGGGGATGGAACAGGACGCGCAGGACGGCGATGCCCGGAACTGTCATGCGGCAGATTGCCGGCGCGTGTTGTGCCGAATAAATTTTGGGAACGATGACTCCGCACAGAAGCAACACGGCAGTCAGTATAACCATGTTTCCAAGAAAGGAAATCACGGCCGAAGAGCCGAAACAGACAACCGATTGCAGAAAGCAGTATCCTGTTACGATGAAGGCCGTGCTTGCGCACACGTTTGCAACAGACAAGGTTGTCACTAAACGTTCCGGAGAAGTCAGCAAAGCGTGTATCATGCGGGCCTTACGTGTTTCTCCCGCTTCTATCTTGCCGCGTTCTGTTGGGGTTAGCGAAAAGAATGCAATCTCGGAAGCCGATGTCAGAGCCGACAGCATCAATAGAAAAAGAGCCAAAGCGAGGATTATCCATTCCGTGGCGTGAAGACCGGAGACCGTGACGGAGGAGAGTGCCTCCTCGCATTGGCGCGTGAACGAATCTGAGTCCAAAGTTTATGATTTAGTTAAACATGCGGGTTCTTTTTCAGAAGGGCAGTCCTTCCGCATTTTCCGTATGGTTCTCCGCCTGCGGGGCTGCCGTTTGTTGCGGAGCCGCTGTCGGATGAGTTGCCGGACGTGGAGAACACATTTCCATTACGTCGGCATAGATTTCCACAATGGAGCGGCGGATGCCGTTTTGATCGTCGTAAGTGCGCGGACGGAGCTTGCCTTCGATATAGAGTTTGTCGCCCTTGTGGACGTATTTCTCTGCCACTTGCGCCAATCCTCTCCATAACACGATGTTGTGCCAATCGGTCCGTTCCGGGACGTTGGTTCCGTTGGGCAAGGTGTATCCTCGCTCGGTTGTGGCTAAAGGAAAGGTGGCTACGGCCACTCCTCCGTCCAGATATCTTACATCGGGTTCTTTCCCTACGTTTCCTAATAGGATTACTTTATTTACTGACATCGTTTGATATATTAAAAATTCTGCTTCAAAGTTACGCATTCCGTATCAGCTTGCAAATAAATCGCTTTGATTTCTTAAGGACAGGCGTCATCTCACTTTGTGCGCCATAAACCATCGGTGTGCCACCGCGAGGTAGAAAAGCAATGCGCCCGCCAGTATCCACAGACAGGCCCGATAGCTTTCAACCGGTCCGGCCAGGACGGCGTAGCCCAGATAAAGCCCGATGCCGATGCCCAGTTCCCACGCAAACAGATATGACGTGTTTGCCGAGCCGCGTTCGCAATGCTGTGACAGTTTGATGAAGAACACCAGCAGGCGGGCCGTGGTCAGCCCGATGCCTATGCCGATGAGGGCTGAAGCGACATAGAAAGCCGAAGTGTCGTGGCGGAAGATAAGCAGTAAAAGCCCGGCGCCCCATACAATGTTTCCGCTTACGATTTCGGAACGGACGTCGGCGTTCAGGAATACGAATCGCAAGGCCAGCAGTGCCAGGCAGAAGCCAACCATGAGAAATGCGTAAAACTCATATTGGCGGATGGTGGCCATCAGTATGCCGGTGATGATGGCCACGGGGATGGTTTGCAGAAACATCAGCCAGCCGTTAGGCAGCCAAAAGCGGTCGAGAGAGAACCTGGGCGGACAGAGCGGCGCGCGGAAGGGTACTTTCAGGCACATGATGCACAGGCACGCTGCCGCGCCGATGATGCACGAGGCCACAAAGACACTGCGAAAGCCGACCAGATGTTGCACTAACATGCCGGTCAGCGGACCGATGGATAGCCCCAAACGTCCGAACCACACGAAGGCATTGTTGGCTTCCGTTCTGCGCGGAGAGCTTGTCAGGTCGATGGCCAATGTGCTGCCCGATGCCATCAGGGCTACGCCATAGAGCAGTCCTTGTGCCACACGCAGGGTGAACATCCAGCTCAAGGCCGGAGCCCAGAAAAAGCCCAGTGAACACGCTGCCACGCCGATTAAGGCCCATGCGCATACGTTTTTCCTCGGGAAGCGGTCGACCAGATAGTTAAAGAATGGGCCGAGCACGAACGCTACAATGCAGACGATGGCCAATGTGCCTCCTGTTTCCTGCCTTCCGGCTCCGTATCTGTCGGCCAGCCATACGGGCAGGGTGGGAATCAGCATATACAATGAGACGGACAGCAACAAGTGAGACAGGCATATCAGCCACAGGTTGTTTGACCAAAGTTTCGGTTTCGATTCCATAAGGGCTTACAATTGTTGTTCCGACGGCTTGTGTCAGTATTGTTCTTGTTCGTTGGGGAAATCTTTGCTTTTCACATCGCGCACGTATTGACCTACGGCGTCGGTTATGGTCGTGTGCAGGTCGGCATACCGGCGTAAGAATTTCGGGCTGAATCCCTGGTTCATGCCCAGCATGTCGGTCACTACGAGCACTTGTCCGTCAACATCGCTTCCGGCTCCGATGCCGATAACGGGTATGCGCACTTCCCGGCTGACACGCGCTGCCAGGGTGGCAGGTATCTTTTCCAGTACGAGGGCGAAACAGCCGGCCTCTTCCAACAGATGAGCGTCGCGCATGAGTTTGTCGGCTTCGGCGTCGTTTTTGGCGCGTACGCCATACGTCCCGTATTTGTTAATGGATTGCGGCATCAGTCCCAAGTGTCCCATGACGGGGATTCCGGCGTTGATGATGAGACGGATGACATCGATAAATTCTTCGCCTCCTTCCAGTTTCAGCGCATCGGCTCCGGTTTCTTTCATCATCCGTATGGCAACCTGCACGCCGTCGTAAGGATTGGCCTGATAGGAACCGAACGGCATGTCTATCACGACCATGGCCCGTTTGGCTGCGCGTGTCACGGAACGTCCGTACATAATCATTTCGTCCACGGTGATGGGCAGGGTGGTGGGATTGCCTGCCATGACGTTTGAAGCCGAGTCTCCCACCAGGATGGCGTCAATTCCGGCTCCGTCGACAATGGAAGCCATTGTAAAGTCATAAGAGGTCAGCATGGAAATCTTCTCACCGCGTTGTTTCATTTCCATGAACCGGTGAGTGGTCACTTTTCTCGTATCGTCGCAAATGTAACCGGGCATATTATGAATTTGTATTTTAATGGTTGTGTGAATCAGTTGATATAAAAACGGGTGCAAAGTTACACTATTCGTCAGACAGGCGTACCGCGGAGAGCATTTTTTCTACGCTGAAGCCCTCGAAGTCGGGAATAACCATGTCGGCCAGCGGGCGGACGGATTCGGCCGGATTGGTTGTGCTCAGGCCGATGACCGTCATGCCGGCACGCCGTCCGGCCGTGAGTCCGTTGAAGGAGTCCTCGAACACGAAGCAGTTGCCAGTCGTCGTGTGAAATACTTCGGCACCGAGCAAGTAGCAGTCCGGGTCGGGTTTGGAACGTTTAAAGTCTTCGGCTGTGAAGATGCGGTCGAACAGCCGGGTAAAGTCCGGATGTGCTTTGTAGACGTTCTCCATCTTCATCCGGTTGGAGCTGGTGACTACGGCTGTGCGGATGTCCCGTTCCCGAAGCGCAAGGATGAAGTCGGTTACGCCAGCAATGTAAGCGTAGTCCATGCGTGTTTCGTATTGGTTGAGTTCGTCCTGAATGCGTTCGGGCAGTCCGGGCTGTGCTTCGAAGTAAGTCAGTATTTGGGAGAGTGTCATGCCTTTGATGCGTTGTTCAAAATGAGGCATGTCCGGGCGGTGGGCTTCGCCTTGTTGTTTCCAAAACACGGTATATTGCGATTCCGTATCCAAGATAACGCCGTCCAAGTCAAAGAGAGCGGCAACAGGGTGGTTCTTGTCCATAGTAAGAAACAGTCTTTTTCGGGTGCAAAGTTCGAAAGACTGAGGTGATTGACCGACGTGTTTCTTGTTAAAAGAATGTAAACTTACTCTGCGCGAAACGTCATTTCGCAACTATTTGTCTATGTTTGTGCGCATTTTATCACAGAATGTGCAAGGACTAACACATTATATCTAAGAAACAATGGAGAATAGCTTTATCGAGCTCGTTGAGGAGAGTATAAGGAATAACTGGGAACTTAATGCACTTACCGATTTCAAAGGCACCACGTTACGCTACAAAGATGTGGCGCGCAAGATAGCCAAGATGCACATCATGCTGGAGGAGGGCGGCATACGTCCCGGCGACAAGATAGCCATTTGCGGCCGCAACAGCGCCCATTGGGTGGTAACCTTTCTGGGCGTGATAACTTATGGCGCCGTGGCGGTACCCATCCTGCATGAGTTTAAACCGGATAACATACATCACATCGTGAATCACTCGGAGGCGCGTATGCTTTTTGTGGGCGACCAGATATGGGAAAACCTGAACGAAGCGTTTATGCCCGGACTGGAAGCCATCGTGCACTTGCCGGACTTTTCGCTGCTGGTGTCGCGCTCGGAGCAGATAACCGCCGCGCGCGGACGTCTGAACGAGCTGTTCGGACATCATTACCCGTATAACTTCCGTGCCGAGCACGTGGTTTACCGTCGTGACACGCCGGAGGAGCTGGCCATCATTAACTATACGTCCGGCACCACGGGCTACTCCAAGGGAGTCATGTTGCCTTACCGGAGCATCTGGTCCAACGTGATGCTTTGTCGTGAGCGCATCGACCTGAGGCCGGGCGACAGCGTGGTGTCCATGTTGCCTTTGGGTCATGTGTTCGGCATGGTGTTTGACTTCTTGTTTGGCGTGTGCCAGGGAGCCCATCTGTGGTTCCTCACGCGGATGCCTTCGCCGAAAATCATAGCCGAGTCGTTTGCCGAAATCCGTCCCCGGGTCATTTCCAGCGTACCTTTGGTTGTCGAGAAGATATTCAAGAAGAACATCCTGCCGCGTGTGGACACCAAGCTGGGGCGCTTCCTGCTCAAAGTACCTATTATTAATGACAAGATAAAGATGAAAGCCCGCGAGGAAGCCATGCAGGTGTTCGGAGGCAATTTCATCGAGATTATCATAGGCGGCGCGCCGTTCAATGCCGAGGTGGAGGCTTTCCTGCGCCTCATCGACTTCCCCTACACCATTGCTTACGGCATGACGGAGTGCGGCCCCATCATCTGCCACAACTTCTGGACGAACTTGAAATACACCTCTTGCGGACAGGTGGTGCCCCGCATGGAGATTAAGGTCGATTCGCCTGCGCCCCACACCGTGCCGGGCGAGTTGTTGTGTCGGGGAGAGAACGTGATGTTGGGCTATTACAAGAACGAAGAGGCTACTCATCAGGTGATTGATGCCGACGGATGGCTGCACACGGGCGACATGGCCATTGTCGACACTGAGGGGCATGTGTTTATCAAGGGCCGGTGCAAGAACATGCTGCTCACGGCCTCGGGACAGAACATCTATCCGGAAGAAATTGAATCGAAGCTGAACAACATGCTCTACGTGTCGGAGTCCATCGTCATACTCAACCACGACCGTCTTGTTGCCCTCGTTTATCCCGACTGGGGAGAACTGGGTGAGGAGGGACGTTCGCCGGAGCGCATCGAGGAGCTGATGGAGAAGAACCGTCAGGAACTGAACATGCAGCTGCCGAACTACGCCCAGATTTCGCGTATTAAGATATGGCCCGAAGAGTTTGAAAAGACGGCCAAGAAGAGCATCAAGCGCTATCTCTATCAGGATGTGCGCCTGTAGGGCCCGGCATTCGCATGATTAAACCCCAATCGGAAGTCGTTTGATGACCGGTTGGGGTTTAATTCTTTTGATGGTGTTGTCGGTTGCGGACTATTCCAGTTCGCGGATGCGGCAGAAGCACTCGCCGAAATGTTCGTCCACGTAGGGGACGGACTCTTTGAAGATGCCGTACACCGTAGAGCCGGAGCCTGTCATCGAGGCATACACGGCGCCCATGTCATAGAGTTTGTCCTTGATGGCGGCTATTTCGGGATGGGCCACGAATACGCTCGGTTCAAAGTCGTTTACGATGCATCCTTTCCACTCCTCGATGGGGCGGCGGATGAGCTCCGTCAGCGGAGCGGTCGGACGGCGGGGTGTGACTCCGGCATAGGCTTCCTTTGTCGATACGGAGCTGACAGGCTTCACCAGCACGATGTACATGCCTTTCAGCGACAATTCTACCGGTTCGAACACATTGCCTATGCCCGTGGCAAACACCGGGCGGTCCTTGATGAAAAAGGCGCAGTCGGCGCCCAGTTGCGAGGCGTAGGTCTCCATTTGTCCGATGCTCAGGCCGAGGTCGAACTTCTCGTTCAGCAGTTTAATCATGAAGGCGGCGTCCGACGAGCCTCCGCCCAGGCCGGCTCCCATGGGGATGTGCTTATACATATATATATGGATGGGCGGAAGGTCGAAATCGCGTTTCAGCAGGCGGTAGGCTTTCACCACCAAGTTGTCTTCCGGACTGCCTTCGATGGGCGTGCCCGTCACTTTCAGGTCGAATTCTTGCGTCGAGCCTGTCAGGGGGACGACTTCGAGCGCGTCTTCCAGATGGATGGGGTAGAAGATGGTCTCCAGGTTATGATAGCCGTCCGGGCGGCGTTCCACGATGTTCAGACCCAGGTTTATTTTCGCGTTGGGAAATGTTATCATGATATATACGATTTTTAAATGACGGACAAATATAGGTGAAAATCATTTAAATGAACAGGCTTGTGGACAAAAGATTTGCTTCCGTGTTCAAAAAAAGCTGTTTCGCGGCTCTGCAGGGCATCCGGGCTTTTGCTAACTTTGCCGCGCCAAATATGAACAGACTATGCCGGAATCAAAACGTAACACCTCTCCACGTGCCCGACAGACCAAGGCGCGTGTGCCCGAAATGAACGAATACGGACACTTGCAACCGCAGGCGCCCGAACTGGAAGAAGCCGTGCTGGGCGCACTCATGATAGAGCGCGACGCTTATTCGCTGGTGAGCGAGATTCTGCGTCCGGAGTCCTTCTACGACCAGCGCCACCAGCTTATCTATAAGGCCATCAGTACGCTGGCCATGCAGCAGCAGCCGGTGGACATCCTCACCGTCACCGAACAACTGAAAAAGACCGGCGAGCTGGACGACGTGGGAGGCCCCTTCTACATCACTCAATTGAGCGGAAAGGTGGCTTCGTCGGCCCACATCGAATATCATGCGCGCATCATTGCCCAAAAGTTTCTGGCGCGCGAGCTTATCACCTTCACCAGCAACATCCAGACAAAAGCCTTCGACGCCACCCAGGATGTGGACGACCTCATGCAGGAGGCCGAGGGAAAACTCTTCGAGATTTCCCAGCAGAACATGAAGAAGGATTACACGCAAATCAATCCCGTCATCAAGGAGGCCTACGACATGCTTCAGAAAGCGGCCGCGCGCACCGACGGATTGAGCGGACTGCCCAGCGGATTCCATCAGCTGGACAAGATGACCTCCGGATGGCAAAACTCCGACCTTATCATCATTGCCGCCCGTCCGGCCATGGGTAAGACGGCCTTTGTGCTTTCCATGGCCAAGAACATGGCCGTGGACAGACAGATGCCCGTGGCGCTCTTTTCGCTCGAAATGAGCAACGTGCAATTGGTGAACCGCCTTATCGTCAACGTGTGTGAAATCTCGGGCGAGAAAATCCGAAGCGGACAGCTGGCGCCCTATGAATGGAGCCAGTTGGATTATAAGATAAAAGACCTCTACGACGCGCCGCTCTATGTCGACGACACGCCGTCGCTGTCCGTATTTGAGTTGCGCACGAAGGCGCGCCGTCTGGTGCGCGAGCACGGGGTGAAGGTCATCATCATCGACTACCTGCAGCTGATGAATGCCAGCGGCATGTCTTTCGGAAGCCGTCAGGAAGAGGTGAGCACCATCTCGCGCTCGTTGAAGGGACTGGCCAAGGAGCTGAACATTCCCATCATTGCCCTGAGCCAGTTGAACCGTGGCGTGGAAAGCCGTGAGGGCATCGATGGCAAACGTCCGCAGTTGAGTGACTTGCGCGAGTCGGGCGCCATCGAGCAGGATGCCGACATGGTGTGTTTCATCCACCGCCCCGAATACTACAAGATAACTCAGGACGAGAA
>CALUJS010000020.1 GCA_944321015.1 uncultured Phocaeicola sp.
TAAATCGTAACCTATTACTATCAAGAGCAATTAACCTACGCTCATTTCCAATAAATTACACTCTTTTCGTAACTTCTATATGCAAACATACGGAAAAACGGCGGAATAAGCGAATAAAAGCGCCGCCGGATTATCGTTGCTCCAGTTTTAGCAGGAATTTCTTTGCGTCCAGCCCGCCGCCGAAGCCGGTTAGCGAGCCGTTGCTGCCGATGACGCGGTGGCATGGGGCGAACAGACAGATGGCATTGGCTCCGTTGGCGTTGGCCACGGCGCGCACCGCTTTCGGGATGCCGAGCCGGCGGGCCATCTCGCCGTAGGAGATGGTTTGTCCGTAAGGGATTTCCAACAGTTGCCGCCACACGGCCTGCTGGAAGTCTGTTCCGGCAAACAGCAGGGGCATGTCGAAGGTCGTTCGTTCGCGATGGAAATACTCATCCAGTTGTCGGGCTGCCATGAGCGTGACGGCGGATGGCCCGTCTGCGCACTCGGCGTTCAGCAGCGTCCGCAACCGTCGTTCCACTCGTCCCGGATGCAGTTCGGAGGTCCAGTTGCACAGGCAAAGTTTGTCCTCCAGCGAACCAAGAATCAGTTCGCCGCAGGGAGACAGGTAGCGTTGGGTCAGAATCTTGTTTTTCATGAGATGTGTGTGTTAGTCGGAGCCGGTGTCAGGCTTGGCGGGTGGCCGGGCGCACATCGGGCAACCAAAAGGCGACGATGCCCAGCAGCGGCAACCATGTGCTGACGCGGAAAATGAATTCGATGCTCGTCAGGTCCGCCAGCCAGCCGAAGAAAGCCGAGCCTATGCCGCCCAATCCGAACATCAGTCCGAAGAAGATGCCCGCAATCATGCCTACTTTGTCCGGTTTCAAGTCTGTGGCATAGACCACGATGGCCGAAAACGCCGATGCGATGATGAGTCCCGTGACGACGGATAAGGCGATGGTCCACCCCAGGTTGAGGTAAGGCATGGCCAGCGTGAAAGGTGCCGCGCCGAGAATGGAGAACAGGATGACGTATTTGCGCCCGTAGCGGTCGCCCAGGAACCCTCCGAACAAAGTGCCCGCAGCGAAAGCGGCCAGATAGGCGAAGAGGCAGTACTGCGATTGTTGTACCGTGAGGCTGAACTTCTCCATGAGAAAGAATGTGAAGTAGCTCGTCATGCAGGCGTTGAAGAAGTATTTGGAGAAAATCATCAGTACCAGAATGCCCAGGGCACGGCGCACCGTGTGCTCCGGCAGTGTGCAGATGCCTGTCGGACGGGTGCGGCGTTGGGCTTGTATCTGTGCCAGCTTCAGGCTGTACCAATAGCCGATGCGTGTGAGCAGCAGTGCGGCAAGCAAGGCTGCCAGCGCAAACCATCCCACCGCGTGCTGTCCGAAGGGAATTACCAGCAGTGCCGCCAGCAGCGGGCCGATGGCATTGCCCCCGTTGCCGCCTACTTGAAAGATGGACTGGGCCAGACTCTTCTTTCCGCCCGATGCCAGTTGTGCCACGCGCGATGCCTCCGGATGAAATACCGACGAGCCGCATCCAATCAATGACACCGAGAGCAGTATGGGCAGGAAATCCGGCGCGAAAGCCAGCGACACCAGTCCGACGAGTGTGAAACACATGCCCGTCGCCAGCGAGTAGGGCTGCGGATGGCGGTCGGCATACCGCCCTACGAACGGCTGGAGCACGGAAGAAGTCAGTTGGAATACCAGCGTGATGAGGCCTATCTGTGCGAACGTGAAGCCGAATTTGGCTTTCAGCAACGGGTAGAGCGAAGGAATGACCGACTGTATCATGTCGTTCAGCAGGTGGCAGGTGCCGATGGTGAAGAGGATGGCGTATGCCGTGCCTTCCACCACATGCGGGTGCCCTTTAATCTTGTCCAGTACGTTGTGCGTCATGTCTTCGTGCTTCTTATTCTTTCCGGGGTTCCACATGGATGTTGATGAAAGTGCCTTGTCCCAGCAGTTCACGCAGGCGCTGCTCCATGGCACGGGTGATTTCATGCGAGTGGGTCAGCGTAAGATTGCCGTCCATGCGGATATGCACGTCCACGGAGCAGTTGTTGCCGATGCGGCGCGTGCGCAGGTTGTGCGGTTGGCTTGCTTCGGGGAACTCCAGCAGCACCTTCCGGATGTCGGCCTCTATCTCTTCGGACAGCGAACGGTCCATCAGCTCTTCAAAGCTGGGGACTACCAATTTATAGGCCATCTTCAGAATGAACAGGCTCACCACCACGGCGGCTATCGGGTCGAGCACACGCCAGTCATCGCCCAGCAGGATGGCTCCGCCGATGCCCAACGCCGTGCCGATGGACGAGAGCGCATCGCTACGGTGGTGCCAGGCATTGGCCACTACAGCTTGTGAATCCACACGCTTTCCCACAAGGGCGGTGTATTGGTAGAGCAGTTCTTTGGCCACGATGGATACCAGCGCGGCCACAAGCGCCATGCTGCCCGGCGCTTCGAGCGGTTGTCCCTGGATGACGTGCCAGATGGACATGCCGCCGTTCCACAGAATGCCCAAACCGACGAAAAACAGGATGACGCCGATGAGCGCCGTGGCCAGCGTCTCATATTTGCCGTGTCCGTAGTCGTGGCTTTCGTCTTGCGGCTTGTTGGAGATGCGCACGAAGAGCAGCACGATGATGTCTGTCACGAAGTCGGACAGGGAGTGTACGGCATCGGCTACCATGGCGGCGCTGTGACCCAGAATGCCGGCCGCGAATTTGAAGACGAGCAACAGCAAGTTGACGATGCTGCCCAATATGGTAACACGGTAGATGCTCCGTTCGCGTCGGGCCGTGTCGTTGTTACGTTCTGTTTCCATTGTGAATCGTATTCTTGTCAGTTGTATGTTGTATCAGTATGTGAAACTGCTGCCTCCCAGAAACTCGCGCAACAGTGAGGTGGGCGGCAGGTCGCGGTCGGGCACGGGCAGGAAATATTCCAGAAAGTGTCTCAGACGATAGGCTTCGGAATAGGCGGGCGATGACTCGGGCACTTGCCACAATATGGGCTCTGCGTGGCTTTTCAGCACCGACAGTTCGAAGAGCAAGGCAGAATTGAACATGGCGTCCGCATTCTCCTGGAAGGGGAATATCCATTTGGCTTCCCCGGCACGCACGCTGGGCCAGCGCATGATGGTGTCCTCGGCCGAATAGCCACGGTATTTGTAGTCGCGTATGATGCGTCGCAGCAGACGGTTGTCCGTGGTGGGGATGTAGTTGTGATTGTCGAGCAGCGTGGTGGTCAAAGCCGACACGTAGACGCGATATTTGTTCTCCGTCGGGATTTGAGGCGTCAGTTCGGGATTGAGCGCATGGATGCCTTCGAGGATGAGTATCATGTTGTCGCGCAGCTGCAATTGCTCGCCGCGGAACTCGCGTTGTCCGGTGTTGAAGTTGAAGCGCGGCACGTCGATGCGCTCGCCCCGTATGAGAGCTTGCAGATGTTGGTTGAAGAGCTCGAGGTCGAGCGCATAGAGCGATTCGTAGTCGTATTCGCCGTTTTCGTCGCGCGGAGTGTGCTGGCGGTCTACAAAATAGTCGTCGAGCGAGATGGGGTAGGGATACTTCCCGTTGGCCATGAGTTGCACCGACAGCCGCTTGCTGAACGTCGTTTTGCCCGACGATGAAGGCCCGGCAATGAGCACAACACGCACGTCGGGACGGGCACAGATGTCGTCGGCTATCCGTGCTATGCACTTTTCCTGCAGGGCTTCGGCCACGTTGATGAGGTCGGTGGCGTGTCCTTCCTTGATGCCTTCGTTGATGTCGCCCACGGTGCTTACGCCCATGATTTCCTGCCAGCGGCGGTTTTCCTTGAATACGTCGAGCATCTTTTCCTGCTTTATCATCTCGCCCAGCGCCTTCGGGTTTTCGCGGTCCGGGAAGCGCAGCAGCAATCCGTCGTAGTATTTCACCAGGTCGAACAGATGCAGATGGCCCGTGCTGGGGAGCAGGCTGCCGTAGTAATAGTCTACGAATCCGTCGAGCGTATAATAATAGGTATAGAGGCGTCCTGTAGTGCGCAGCAGTTTCACCTTGTCGGTCATGCCTCGTTTCTCAAACAGACGGATGGCGTCGGCCGAATGTTCCTCAACGCGGTGGAAGGGCAGATCGGCTTCGATGAGTTCGGTCATGCGGCGCCTGATGCGGGCCACGTCGTCCAGCGTCGGTTCGCGCCCGATGCGCAGACTGCAGTAGAACCCTTTCGACACGGGGTGCTCCAGCAGTATCTGTCCGTCGGGAAAGACGTCGGACACGGCTTTGCACAACACGAAGCAGAGCGACCGCACATAGGTGCGCAAACCCGATTCCGAGGAAATGTCGAGAAACTCCACGTCTTTGTTGTGGTATACGCGGAAGTTGAGACCTTCCACATGGTTGTTGACCTTTGCGCTCACCACGCCATAGGGCATTTGCAGGCCGAAGCCCTTGTAAATGTCGAAAAGTGAGCTGCCAATGGGGAAGCTCCGGGCTTTTTCCGTATTTTTGCAATAGATTTGTACTTCCTGTTTCATTTGCGTTTCGTTTGAAGTGTTGCAAGCAGCCTTTTCTCCGCTTGCGGAAAATGAGGAACTAAGATAGGCATAACTCGGATGTGACGATGTGAAAACACTATTAAATAAGGAAAAACCATATGGCGATTTTGCTATTTTTAAAGCTTCTGGGTTCGCTTGCGCTTTTGGCCTTCGGTTTGAAGGTCATGGTGGGCGACCTTCAACGTTATCCCCGTAGTTTGTGGCGTCATTATCCGGCTCGTGTGGCAGACAGTCGTGCGGGCGGTTTGCTGATGGGCACCGTGGCGGCCGGAGGCTTGCTTTCGCCGGTGGCGTCCGTGCTGATGGCCGCAGCGTGGGCCGACGCGGGTCTGCTTTCGTTGGGCCGTGCCGTGCCGGTGGTGCTGGGCGCGACATTTGGTGCCGGGCTTGCGGCGTGGGGCCTGTCGCAGGCCGACGGCGGCATGGGTGGTTTTGATGGCATGGTGCTCCTGATATTGTTGTCGGCATTGGTCTTGTCGGCTGTTCGCAAGGACGGTTGCCGTTCGGCCGGGCGTTGCCTGCTGGGCCTTTCGCTCGTATTGTTGGGTTTGGGATTGCTTCAAGGCTCCGTGCCCGGCACCGTGGGCGAGGCGGCACGCGGTTATGTGACTTCCTACTGTGTCGGCCATGGCGCTTCCCTGTCCGAACGTCCGGCCGTGTTGCTCGTGTTGGCCGGCGCGCTGTTTACTCTGTGCGTGCAGTCGCCCGTGGCGGTGATGGCCGGCGCCATGATGCTTTGCCCCGACGGGCAGGGCGATAGCCACGTGTCTTTTGCGCTTACGTTGGGCTCTCAGCTGGGCGCGGCTGTTACGCCGACGCTGGTCACTGCCGTGTCGGGCGGATATCGGGCGCGGCGCGTGGCCGTGGTCTATCTGTTGTCCGTGGTTTTCGGTGTGGTTTGTGCAGGCGTGCTGTTGGGGCCTTGGTGCGACCGTTTGGGAGCGCATGTGGTTCCCGTCACGCTCTGTGCATCGGGTGCGGCAAGCGCGCTGTTGGTTTGGGCGGTCCGTTGGCCGGAGCGCGTGGCCTGCCGTCTGGTGCCTCCTCGTGGCGGCGAGGAAGAACGCGTCCTGCCCCACATTGAAGGCGGATTGCCCGCCACGGCGGGAGAGGCTTTGCGCCGGGCCGCACTGGAGGTCGGACTTTTCACCCGCCGGGTGCACGCCCTGTTCGGCATGGTGAGGGACTTGCAGAACACAACGGGCGGAGGCGACTTTGCGCGTCAGGCCGGCAGGGCGGAGGATTACGCCGCCACGCTGCAACGCATGGAGGCCCACATTGCCGGTTATCTGGATTTGACCTGGGAGTCGTGGCCGATGGCGGAGCGGAGGGCCGAGGCCGTGAGGCTGAGGCGTGAAGTGGCCTGCCTAGGCGGGATGTTGGGCTGTTGCCATCGGTTGCTCGGGGTGACGGATTATAACTTTCACAGTCGCGCGTCGTTTACAGCGCGTCAACGCGAACATATCGGACAGATGTTCCAGTTCGTCAATGAAGCCATGTTGCAGATGCCGGCTTTGCGCGACGGCACGGCGGATGCCGACGCCGGGCAGATGGCGGCCGACATCGAGCGGGAGATAAACAGCTTCCGCGACCAGCTGCGCATGCAGAACGCGCTGGACATTGCAAACCGCGAGTACACATCCGCCGTGGGCATCATCTATATGGACATCATCATGGAGTGCGAGCGGCTGGCCGACTACGTGGCGTGTGTGACTTCTCCTTTACCCCTTCCGGAAGAACAAAGAAAGTAGTATAAGGTTCTTTTCTCCTATTTCTTTAATCTGTTGCAGACATGTCGTTTCCCCATCGCTCGGCAATGAGGTCGAAGATGCGGAACAGCTCGTCAACCGTTTCGGCACGCAGCATGGCCACGCGCGTGTCGCGGAAATTCGGCAGCCCCTTAAACAGCGGGGTGGCGGCCAGGTGGCGACGCACATGCAGGATGCCGCGCCGTTCGTCCAACCGGGCCACGCTCTGGCGCACCTGTTCGCGCAACACGTCGAGCTGCCAACCGAACGTGAGCGGCGGAAGCTGTTCTCCCGTGGCGAGATAGTGTTTCACCTCGTGGAATATCCACGGGCGTCCGAAGCTGGCCCGGCCTATCATCACGGCATCCACGCCATAACGGTTGAAGCATTCGGCGGCCCGTTCGGGCGTCGTCACGTCGCCGTTTCCGATGATGGGGATGCGCATCCGCTGATTCGCCTTCACTGCGCCGATGAGTGTCCAGTCGGCTTCGCCCGTGTACATCTGGGCGCGTGTACGTCCGTGGATGGTCAGCGCCTCGATGCCGCAATCCTGCAACTGCTCGGCCAGGTCGACAATGATTTTGTGGTTGTCGTCCCATCCCAGGCGGGTCTTCACCGTCACGGGGATGCGCACGGCATCGACCACGGCGCGCGTGATGCGCAACATCCGGGGCACGTCTTGCAGCAGTCCTGCGCCCGCTCCCTTGCCGGCCACGCGCTTCACGGGGCATCCGAAGTTGATGTCCAGAATGTCGGGCCCGGCCTCTTCCGCGATGCGTGCGGCTTCGGCCATCGCGTCGGGGTCTTTGCCATAGATTTGTATGGCCACGGGGCGTTCCTCGTCGCTGATGGTGAGTTTCTGCATGGTCTTGTTCACCGAGCGCACCAACGCGTCGCTCGACACGAATTCGGAATACACCAGGTCGGCGCCGAACCGCTTGCACATCAGGCGGAAAGCCGGGTCGGTGACGTCCTCCATCGGGGCGAGCGCCACGGGGCGTTCGCCCAAGTCAATGTCTCTAATCTTCATCGGGATATGTTGTTGAGGCCACAAAGTTACGAATAAAAATTCAAGTACGCGAGAAAGGGCGCGAGCGTCCATATGCCGGCTCGCGAGCGGGGATATGGCGGAACAACAGATGTCAATAGTGCCCGACGGAAGCCTGTTTCCTCATATTTTTCAGCGACGTATTGATGTTGTTTTTCATCAGATTTCCGTCGTGATGAGGGCAATAGGCCGAACCTTTCTTGATTTTCCTGTCGCATCCGGGATAGGAACAGTCGTCGTAGTGACTCGCAATGTCGAGCAATGCGCTGCATGAAGAGAGAAGACCAGACAGCAGGAAGAAAATGAGGACTTTTTTGAAGAGCGTTTTCATGCGTGTTGCCTTTTAAAGAGTTTGGCGCAAAATTGGGCAAATTCCGGGAAAAGCGCGATTTCTGCTATGAAAGTTTTTGTTTTTTTTGGGGAAACAAATCGCTGACATAATACAAATTAAGCACTACAGACAACTATTGAAAAGCGTGATAGGTTTTTATCTCATATTGAGGGGGATAGGCTCGGTAGCGGATGGACAGACGATATTCGGCCCGGCACATTTCCGTTTGCACTATCGGGAGAGAAAAGCTAACTTTGCCGGAAAACCTCAGACAATGATGAACGAAGAAATATTCCAATCGCTAGATAAGTGGATGAGACTTCACGGCTACGGCATGGATGCCGAGTCGATGGACACCTTCCACTGCATCCTGGCCCTGCTGGCCGTTCTGCTGGTGGCCTACCTCGTGGGGCTGTTGTGCCGCCGCGTATTCCTGCCCATCGTGGCGAAGGTCGTGGCCAAAACCAAGGCTACGTGGGACGACTACCTGCTCAACCCGCCCGTTTTGCGGAGCATCGCGCGGCTGGTGCCCGCACTGGCGACCTACGTGCTGGTGACGTTTGTGTTCTACGGCGAGCCCCTCTGGCGCGACTTCCTGCAGCGCGCCTCGCTCATCTGGCTCATCGTGGTGGGTGTGCGCTTCTTCACGGCCTTCGTCTCGTCGGTCTACGAGCTGTCGAACCAGCACGAAGAGCTGCGCAACCGTCCGCTGAAGGGCGTCTACCAGATGTTGAAAATCGTCTTCATCAGCATAGGCATCATCGGCGTGGTGAGCGTGCTTATCGGCAAGTCGCCCCTGGCTCTGTTCACCGCCTTGGGCGCTGCGGCCACGGTGCTGATGCTGATATTCAAAGACACCATCACGGGCCTTGTGGCGGGCGTGCAGCTCTCGGCCAACGACATGCTGCGCCCGGGCGACTGGATAAAAATGCCCCGCCTGGGCATCGACGGCGTGGTGACGGAGGTGAACCTCACCATCGTGAAAGTGCTCAACTGGGACAATACCGTGACGACCATTCCGCCCTATACGCTCGTGAGCGACTCGTTCGAGAACTGGCGCGTGATGCAAGAGAGCGGAGGCCGCCGCGTAAAGCGCTCGGTGAACATCGACATGCAGAGCGTGCGTTTCTGTACGTCCGAGGAGCTGGATGCCTGGCGCAAGGAGGAGTGGTTTGCCCCCTTGGCCGGAGAGAACGAGCCGGTGAACCTGCATGTGTTTCGCGCGTATTTCACCCATTGGCTGAGCCGTCATCCGCGCGTCAATCAAGACCTGATGCTCATGATACGCCAGTTGCAGCCGACGGGCGAGGGGTTGCCGCTAGAGATCTACTTCTTCTCGTCCGACCGCCGCTGGGTGCCCTACGAGATGCTCCAGGCCGAGGTGTTCGAGTATCTGCTGGCCGTGCTTCCCCGTTTCGGTCTGCGCGTGTTCCAGTTCCCCTCCGGTCTGGATGTGCAGATGCTGACGGGAGGAAAGAAAGAAGACTGACCGCCGTGTGCCGTCCTTCCGTGTTTTTTTCGTAAATTTGCTTGATAAAGATAGAAGACTATGAGATACCTTGACCCCAAGGCCGACCTCACTTTCAAGAAAGTGTTCGGCGAACATCCTGACCTAGTCATCAGTTTCCTGAACGCGCTGTTGCCCTTTGAAACGGCCGAGGAGGAAATCACCTGGGTGGAATATCTGAACCCCGAGCTGGTGCCGATGAATCCTCTGCGCAAGGACAGCATCGTTGACGTGCGTTGTCGCGACAGGGCCGGCCGTCAATTCATCGTGGAGATGCAGATGATGTGGACCTCGGCCTACAAGCAGCGCGTGTTGTTCAACGCGTCGAAAGCCTATGTGAGCCAGCTGGACAGAGGCGGCAACTATGACCTGCTGCAACCCGTCTATTCGCTGAATCTGGTGAATGACACCTTCTCGGAAAGCGAAGCCTATTATCACGACTACCGGATAGTGGAGGTGGCCGAAACCAAGGAAGTCATCGAGGGCCTGCGTTTCATCTTCATCGAACTGCCCAAGTTCACTCCCAAGAACTATGGTGACAAGAAGATGCAAGTCCTCTGGCTCCGCTACCTGACGGAGATAGGCGAGCAGACCCGCGAGGCTCCTCAGGAGTTGCTGGCCAACCCGGATATCAACAAAGCCGTTACGCAACTGGAAGAGTCGGCCTTCAGTTCGGCGCAACTTCTGGGCTACGACAAGTTCTGGGACATGGTAAGCACAGCCAAGATGCAAATCAGCAGTTCACAGCGCGAAGCGCGGGAGAAAGGACTAGCCGAGGGCCGTGTAGAAGGCCGTGCGGAAGGTTTGGCTGAGGGTCGTGCGGAAGGTCGTGCGGAAGGTCGTGCGGAAGGCTTGGCGGAAGGCCGAAAAGAAGCGGACATGGAACATGCCCGCAGAATGAGAATGAAGGGCTATTCCATAGAAGATATTGCCGAAATCACAGGTCTGAGCCCTGATGAGATAGCGGCGTTATAGTCTTGCATCCGGTGGCCGACTAAGATTGTTTCAACAGCAAGCCCGAAGTCTCGATGAATGTATCGTGGCTTCGGGCTTGTTTTTTTTACTTTAACGGAATACCGTGGTATCCGTAGTTCTCATTTATTCCGGAGTACAGTATACGTAAGTTCCGTCTTGCTCTTCGGGACCGGCACCTGTTGGGTTTGTGTTGGCCACCATCCAACCTTCAGTTTGAGTCAACCAGTCGTTGCCTTTGGATGTATCGTACATATCATAGTGGATAGGATATACATAGTACCATCCACGCCATGAGAAGAGCCAGTTCTTGGCAGTATCGGTTGTTCCGGAATCCATGCCGTAACGTTCGCCCATACGTGAATCTTGGAGTGGGTCGATGGTTTCCATACCAACATTGTTATAGAAATCCTCCAATTCTTCGAAAGCTGCATTGCGCTCGGCTTCGTTCATGTCGCGAGTGATTGGAGTAACGCTCATCAGCAACGAGTTGTTTTGCAACGGATGCTGGAAGTTGTCTTCGTCGTCGCGTACATCCATGTTTTGTATAGTGCCGAGGTCGTAAGCCCAAATTTTCGTCTGTTGTTTAGTACCGCAGAAACGTGGTAGTCCCAGTCGGGTGAGCACATTGTCGTTCTTTGTGTAAGTCGGGCGACCATCTTTTCCGTTATAGATCTTCCAGCCTGCACCATATGCCAATTCAGGATCGTATTCACGTGTATCGTCGTTGATTCCGGCTAAACGCGGGTCAAAACCGGCTCCGCCTTCAAAAAGCAACCAACGGCGCATGTCCCATGAGCGTTTGCCTTCGTAGGCCAATTCCACGGCACGTTCGTTGAGCACGGCACGAATAAGGTCGTATTTTCCGTTGAGGGTAGCCAAATCGTCAGTACCGGCACCTACGCGGTTACGTATTTGCCGCAAGTAATTGGTGCATTCACCGGCATTTCCCTGAGCTGCGTAACACTCGGCGATGTTCAGCAGAATCTCGGCAAAACGGTATTCCATGATATCGGTGCTCGATGTCGATTCGTAGCCGGGGGCAACGTTAGCGTTCGACATCTTCCAGATGAGGGCGCGGCTTTTCTTTTGCGCACCACCGTCGCCTTGGCTGCCATCGGTATAGCGATACATGTTACTTTCTGTGTCGCTGAACTTATAGACATACAACCAGATTTGTGTATTGGAACCGGGCCATTGGCAGCCGGAGAAAGCAAACGTCTTGTAAAAGCGCGGGTCGCGGTTGCGGTAGAACTTCACGTCGTCGTAGCCGTTTTCAACCGTGGCGGGCATACCGTTGGCCATGGGGAACTTGGCGAGCATGGATTCCGATACGCGCATACCGGCATCGCTGGTTCCTCTGACAACACCCGGACGAATGGTCGTTTCCCACGTATTATAGAGGGCGCCGTCCATTACTTCGTCGCTCATTTGGATAGTGATGATAGCTTCGTTGTTGTTCTTGTTATAGAAGGCGGCATCCCAATCGTCAATGCCGGATACGCCTGTAATGCCGGCGGCGCGGGCTTCTTGTTCGGCTCTCAGGCTGGCGTCCAAGGCAGCTTGCCAACGTGTGCTGCTGGCATTGTCCCAACTGGCATTGAACACCGGGCTGGCGGCATAAACCCGCACACGGCTTATCATGGCGTAAGCGGCTACCGACGTGAAACGGCCGAAATCGGTGTTCTCATTCTCCCACTTTGCAGGAAGCAAACCTGCAGCGGTCTCGAAGTCGGCACATATCTTGTCGACACAATCCTGAATGGACATGCGTTCGGAACGGTCGCCCATCTGCGGCTCGTCGGTTTCGGTATTATAATAAGGTACGCCGCCACACAAGCGGATGGCATCGAAATAGAGCCATGCGCGAATGAAGATGGCTTGGCCTTTCAGACGATCCCAAAACGTTTGGTCGGGGATAAGGTCGCGCGACACCTCTATCTGCTTGATGAAGTCGTTGATGCGGTACACCGTGGGGAACAACGTTTTGCGGTTGAAGTTGTTGAAGTTCTTCGCTTGGTTGCGCGGGTCGTTCCAGTAGGTCGGGTTGGTCAGGTGGTTCCCGGCCTTGGTCGTTTTGGCATTACGCCCGTCGTAGCGCTCATCTCCGGTAACCTGTCCCGGCAGCTCGTCGGAAAGGTTGTACAACTGTCCACCGTTGTTGCCTTTCCCTTGACGCATCAGCACATCGGCTCCGTGGAGGGGCGATTTGTATTGGTCGAGTATCTGCTTGTAGAGCACTGCGAACACGGCGTTAGCCTGGCTCTTGTCGCTGAACACGTCAATCGTGGTCATGTTGTTGTAGTCGCGCTTGTCCTCCAGAAACTGGTCGCTGCAGGAAGGCATGGCGGCCAAAAGGCAAGTGCCTATCAATACTTTGGATAATATACTTTTCATATTCTTTTGGTTCTTAAGATAAATGTTTGTTGTTGATGGCTTTATCTCCCGTCGACAATCAGACCGGCACGGACGCCCGTGAGCGGGCATATGTGCGCTCGCATCCGGGCATATGGAGGCTTGCGGCCAAGCATATGTGCGCTCGCGCCCGGACATATGGACGCTTGCGTCGAGTCCTATGGTCAGATCGTTCAGGGCTTATCAGAGCGTCAGGTTGATGCCCAATGTCCACGTGCGCAACGTCGGATAACCGGTTGTTATGTCATCGTACATGTTACGGAAGTGGTCGGGATACGGGTTGTAGAAGTCCCACAGGTTGTTACCGGTCAGGCTGAGTTGGAGCTTGTCAATCTTAAGCTTGTTGGTCCATTCTTTAGGAAGAGTATAGGCAAAGCGCATGTTACGTACATACATGCGGAAGCTTGATACCTGCCAGAAGTCCGACGGGCGTCCCCAAGCATTGCTTACTGCCATGCTCGGATATTTGCCATCCGGATTGCTCACCGGGTCGAACATGTCTTTTACGATGGAGAACTGCGACCAGATGAAGTCTCCGCTACCAGTACCTGTTGTTTCTATGTCGATGCCTGCATAGCCGCCCCACGAGGTGGAGATTTGGGCCGACCAGCTGAAGTTGTCCCATTGCAGACCCAGCTTGGTGTTGATGCCATGACGGCGGTTGTTGGCCAAGATGGCATAATCTTCGGCGTGGTCATCGGTCACACGTCCGTTCGGGCCGGCAATCGTCTTGTTTTCAGTATCGATGTCACCGCGCAGGTCTTGGTAAGCCAGCATACCCAATTCCATCTCGTCTTTAGATTCAATGCCTAAGTAGCTCGGAGTGGTACCGGCAGCCGTAGCTAGATCGGTCAGGTATTGCCAGTAGTTGTCGATATCCTGTTGGGTGCGGAGGATACCGTCGCCACTCGATGTGTTCTTCCATACCTTAAAGCCCCATTCGTGGCCCATGCCCCGATAGCCGGTCCAGCTGGATTCGTTGTCGATATAGCCCGGGTAGTCAAATGTAGGCTCCTGGCCTCTCACCGTCTTGTTCCAGGAGATGCTGTAATCCATGCCGATGCTATATTTGATCGGGCCCCATGTCGGGAGAAGCGATTGTTGGATTTGGTCGTTCCAGCGGACGGAGAGTTCCCATCCCCAAGCGTCTTTCTTACCATAGTTTACATTAGGCAGAGCGGCGCCGATATAGATAGGAGTCTCGGCATCGGTGATGTTCATGATCAAGTCTTTGGTCTTGTCATAGTAGAAGTCGGTCGAAAGCGAAAGACGGTTTCTCAACAATGTGAGGTCGATACCGACGTTTTGCTTGATGGTAGTGTCCCAACGGATGTCGCGGTTTACCGTTCCGTTGATTTCGGCACCTAGTGTAGGCATGCCGCCCAAATCGCCGAAGCCAAGGCCGCTGGAAGCACTGATGTTGTAGAGTTGCAGCCAAGTCCAAGCGTTTACATTGTCCTTACCCGTCTTACCTATGCTGTAGCGCACTTTGAAAAAGTCGACATATTCGGACAGTCTGCTCTTCTTGAAGAAGTTTTCTTCTGAAACTACCCATCCGATTGAGCCGGTGGGGAAGAAGCCCCAATAGTTCTCGGGCGCGAATTTGGTAGAGGCGTCGGCACGGAACAGGAATTGGGCCAGGTAGCGCTCGCCATACTTGTAGTTGAAACGTCCGATGTAGGACATTGAACCACTTTCATACTTGTGGAAGTAAGTTTGGCTACCGTTTGTGCTTAGAGTGCCCGACGTACCGCTTGTGCCGTTGTAGGACAGGCCGGGACCTTGATAGTAGAGCTGTTCGTCGTTGCCTTCGCCCTCGGCACGTTCAATGACGAACGTTCCCGACACATCGTGTTGCCCAAAAGTGCGGGCATAGTTGATGGTCAAGTTCATCTGCTCGGTCTTAGACGTTTGTTTGCTATAATTCACCGTCGGTTTGTTGTCCAAAGCATCGCTGTTCGGATCGCCATAATTCAGCACCGTCCACGTAGTGTGATCGCCCAGCAAGTGCATGTCGGGCTCATTAATATTGGTCACGCGGGCCAGGCTATAGTAAGCTCCAACGTTGTTTCCTGTGGTATTGTCATAGCTGATAGAATATGTACCCTTCACCGACAGTCCCTTGATGAACGGCACTTCCCACGTCAGCGAGAAGTTGGCGTTGTAGCCGTTGCGCTCATGGTTTCTGCGTGAGCCGGAAGCTTCGTTGGCGAAGAAGTTCCATGCTTGGATAGCGCTGCCGAAGTTGGAATCCGTATAGGTCTTGTTATCTTGCGGACCGTTCCAGGGCGACACGTAATACGTTGTCGGGTCACCGGTTGTCGGGTCGTTGATGGTTGTTTCGATAGGTATGTAGCGTGGCATGTGACGCAGGCCCAGGTAGTCGTTTGAACTGCTAGGTCCCCACGGGCCGCGGCCTATTTTACCTTGGTCGTTCACTTCGGTTTGTGTGGTGCTGTAGCCAGAGACAGATGCCGACAGTTTCAGTCCGGCGGCTACGTTGATTTCGCCGCCTGCGCGGAATGTCCACTTGTCGAAGTCCTGCACGTCGCCCAGGTTGGTGTCTTGATTCTGGTAGGTGATACCGGCAAAGTAAGTCACCGTTTCGCTACCACCCTGCACGTTGAGGGCGTGGCGGTGGGAGAGCGACGAGTGCCATGCGCGGTCGAGCCAATCATAGTTCAAGTCTTTCAGTCGTTCCAATTCGGCGTCGGAATACTTGTAGTATGCTTTGTCGTTGTTCTCGTTGATGCGGTCAACGGCATCAAACATGCGGTTGGTGTGTACGCCCAAGTCGTAGGCATTCATTACCTTGGCATGGCTTACGGCATCGGCGAAGTCGAGCTTGGCCGAGTAGGAGATAGAGGGTTTGCCAGCTTTTCCGCGTTTGGTCTTGACGAGGATGACGCCGGCAGACGCACGTGCTCCGTAGACGGCGGCCGAAGCGTCCTTCAGCACGGTCATGGTTTCGATTTCCGAGGGGTCGAGCATGTTGAAGGTTGTCATGCTGGGTTCTCCGTTCTCGTCCACCTGCACGATGTCGTCAATAACGATAAGCGGCTGGTTGAAGTTTGAGTTTGCTTCGTCGAAGCTCATCGGCTGACGGATGGTGAAGCTACCCGTGGCACCCGGACGACCGCTACTTGCATCGACCGACAAGCCTACGACCTGTCCGGCCAAGGCATCGACAAGCGAGGCGCCCGGCAGGTCGATGATGTCTTCTACTTTAACGTTTGTGGCTGAACCCGTCAGGTCTTTCACGCGTTGTGTGCCATATCCCACAACCACCACCTCGTCGAGCATTTGGTTGTCCTCCGACAGCTTGATGGTGAGGGGTGCGTCGCCTTTGGCCTCTACGGTCTGGGTGACGTAACCGATGTAGGAGATTTCGAGTTTCGCTCCGGCCGGAACGTTGTTGAGAGAGAAGTTACCGTCGAAGTCGGTAATGGTGCCCAGGGTTGAGCCTACCACTTTGACACTGGCGCCGATAACCGTTTCGCCATTTTCATCCAATACTTTACCTGTCACTTTGCGGCCGTCCTGCTGAACGGTTGCCGTGCCTGACAAGTTGGCTGCTACGCCTACTTCAGCCCACGAGGGGACTGTAGAACCGGCGAGAAGCAGTGCAAGAAGAATCTTGTGCCTCATACTTTTAAAATTGATGTTAAACAAAAGTTTATATAAAATCTATCTCTGTCCTTGCGCTCATCCGCCGCGGCACGCGGCCTTTGCGGATGCGAGATGTTGTGCCTCCATGCTCCTGCCTGTGTGGGATGCATGGGCGGTGTGCCGCCTCTGTGGCGGCGTAGACCTTAAAATGTGTCCCGGCGTCGGCCGCCGGTATAATTGATTATTGTTGTTGTCTTTTGTCCGGCGGGCGGCTTACGGTTGGAAGATGCTCTTCAGGTAGGCCGCGTTGGTACCGTAGTTCTTCTTCACGTTGTGCACGTCGGTCGTGTCGCGCGAGCGTTCGATGACCAGCCATCCGCTCCAGCCCATGCGGTCGAGCGTGGCTTTCACCTGCCTGAGGTCGAGGCGTGTGTTCTTGTCGAGCGTCACGCCGTCGGTGTCGGTGCAGTGGATGAGCTCGCACAGGTTGTCGCGACCCAGTGTCTCCAGCTCGGCACACACGTCGCGTCCGGCCTCCAGTGCGTTTTGGAATTTGAAGTATATCTTGATACCTTCGGAGTCGATGTCTTTCAGCAGCTGCACGTCGCCTTTGGCGTCGAGCGATGTTTCGATGCCGATGATGCGTCCTTCGCGCGCGGCCATGTCGCCGATGACTTTCAGGCGACTCACCAGTTCGGGACGGATTTCAGGGTTCTTGCTCAGGTTGCATGGGCCCAGCGGCAGGAAGGCCGTCCGCACGCCCATGGCTTTCATGGTGTTGAGGCAGTCCTGCACTAGCTCCACGTAGTTGTCGCGCGCCAGGATGGACTGTCCGTAGAAGCCGGACATGGCGATGGAGGAGATTTCCACCTTGTTCTCGCGTGCTGTTTCTTTGAAGAGTTTCTGGAAATGCGGGTAGCGCAGTTTGTTGTCGAACGTGTCGCGCTTGCCGAGTCCGCCCATGTCGACTTCGATGCCGTCGCATCCCAGTTGGCGGGCCAGGGCAAATTCGCCGATTTTCTGGCGTTTGAGAATCATCCAGTCACACACGGACACCTTGTAGCGTTTGTCCGGCTGACCGGTTGCTGCTTTTGCCGGGAGGACGAGCCATGCGGTCATGAGCAGTAACAAAGGTATGATCAGTCGTTTCATAGTATGATGTTTCAGGCTTATATTTCAAAGGGCAAAGTTAAGTGTTTTTTTATTTGTTACAACGAATTAACGCTCAAAATCTGTATTTCCGGATTGTTTCGAGTTGTTTTTAACATATGGAGCGGAGCGATGGCGCCGGAGCGAGGCGGTTGGCCGGGAAAAGTTGCGTGGCAATCCGCTCCGTGAGGGCCTTGTGAGCGGCGATATGCCCGCTCGGCTCCGGGGATATGTCCGCTCGCGAGCGTGCATATTCCCGCTCGCGGGCCGCAATATTGAGGCTCAAGATGGGGTACGTTGCGCGATAATTGCTACCTTTGCGGCATTCAACCCGATGATGTGACGTTATGGTATTGAACTATATTTGGATTGCTTTTTTCCTGCTGGCTTTTCTCGTGGCGTTGGCCAAGCTCCTGTTTTGGGGCGACACGGAAGTGTTTCCGGCCATGATAACCTCCACGTTCGATTCGGCCCGGACGGCTTTCGAGATTTCACTGGGGCTGACGGGCGTGTTGTCGCTCTGGCTGGGCATCATGCGCATAGGCGAGCGCGGCGGCGTGGTGACGGCCTTGGCCCGCTGGCTCAGTCCGCTGTTTTGCAGGCTGTTTCCCGATATCCCCAAAGGACATCCCGTGACGGGTTCCATCTTCATGAACATTGCCGCCAACATGTTGGGGCTTGACAACGCGGCGACCCCCATGGGGCTGAAGGCCATGGAGCAGCTGCAGGAGCTGAACACCCGCAAGGACACGGCCACCAATCCCATGATTATGTTCCTGGTGCTCAACACCTCGGGCCTGACCGTCATCCCCATCAGCATCATGGTCTACCGCGCGCAGCTGGGCGCCGAGCAGCCTACCGACGTCTTTGTCCCGCTGCTGATAGCCACATTCTTTTCCACGCTGGCCGGCATCATCTGCGTGAGCCTCTACCAGCGCATCAACCTGCTCAACCGCACCCTGCTGCTGACCCTGGGCGGCGCCCTGCTGGCCGTGGTGCTTGTCATCTGGGGGCTGGGCAGCCTGTCGCGCGTGCAGATTGACGCGCTTTCCACCTCGGTGGCCAACATTCTCCTATACCTTATTATAATAGTGTTCATCCTCTCAGGCGTAAGGCGGCGCATCAACGTCTACGATGCCTTCATCGAGGGAGCCAAGGAAGGCTTCCAGACGGCCGTGCGCATCATCCCCTATCTGGTGGCCATTCTGGTGGGCATCGGCGTGTTTCGCGCGTCGGGCACGATGGACATGCTTGTCGACGGCATCGCGTGGGTGGTGGCCGCCTGCGGAGGCGACACCGACTTTGTGGGCGCGCTGCCCACGGCGCTGATGAAGCCGCTGAGCGGCAGCGGAGCGCGTGGGCTGATGGTGGACGCGATGACCACTTACGGCGCCGACTCGTTTGTGGGCCGCCTGGCCTGCATCTTCCAAGGCTCCACCGATACGACCTTCTACATCCTGGCCGTCTATTTCGGGAGCGTCGGCATACGCCACACCCGTCACGCCGTGGCTTGCGGATTGCTGGCCGACCTGGCGGGCGTGATTGCGGCCATCGGCATGGCTTACCTCTTCTTCGGTTCGTGAGCGGGCCGTCGATATTGAACTTCAAAACCTCATAACCTCAGAATCATATGATAACTTATCAGACCGACGGCGTGAAGATGCCGTCCATCAAACGGCGCGAGAACAGCGCGTGGGTGAAGGCCGTGGCGGCTTCCTATGGCAAACGGGTGGGCGAGATTGCCTACATATTCTGCAATGACGAGAAGATACTGGAAGTGAACCGCGAGTATCTGCAACACGATTACTACACGGATATCATTACGTTTGACTATACCGAGGGCGACGTCATCAGCGGCGACCTTTTCATCAGCCTCGACACCGTGCGCACCAATGCCGAGCAGGTTGGCGCCGCCTACGACGAGGAGTTGCACCGCGTCATCATACACGGCATACTCCATCTCTGCGGCATCAACGACAAAGGCCCGGGCGAGCGCGAAATCATGGAAGCTGCCGAAAACCGCGCCTTGGCGCTGCGCGCTAAAGCGAATGGATAATTGACAATGGACAATTGGCCATGCGGCATCGTAATTGTCCATTTCCATTGTGCATTGTCAATTTCCTTGTGCCTGTTCCATCACGCGCAGGAAATTGCCTCCCCACAGCTTGCGGATGTCTTCCTCCGAATAACGTTCGGCCAGCAGGCGGCGGGTGATGTTGATGACTTCCGATGCCGACGCGCAACCCGGCACGCCGCCGTCGCCGTCGAAGTCGGTGCCGATGCCCACGTGGTCGATGCCCATGATGCTGACCATGTGGTTCAGGTGTTCGATGATGTCGGGCAGTCCCGCCTGCCCGTCCGGACGCAGAAAGCCGCCGTAGAGACACACCTGCGCCACGCCTCCGCCATGGGCCAGGGCGCGCAGCTGTTCGTCGGTCAGGTTGCGCGGATGGTCGCACAGCGCGCGGCACGACGAGTGGGAGCACACGATGGGCACAGTGCTGCACGACAGCGCGTCATGGAAACTCTCCTCCGACGCATGGGAGAGGTCGACAAGCATCCCCACGCGGTTCATCTCGCGCACCACCTCGCGCCCGAAAGCGCTCAGTCCGCCATGTTCGCGGTTGCCCCGCGCGGAGTCGCAGATGTCATTGTCGCCGTTGTGGCAGAGGGTCATGTACACCACGCCCCGACGACGGAAACGCTTGACGTTGCTCAGGTCGCGCCCGATGGCATACCCGTTCTCGATGCCCGGCATGACGGCTTTCTTTCCTTCCCGCTTCAGGCGCGCCACGTCGGCCGGCGTGCGTGCGATGTCGACGTAGGAAGCGTTGGCATGCACCATTTCCTCTATCTGGTTCAGAATGCGGTCGGCCTTGGCCGTGGCGGCAAGCAGTGATTCCGGGTCGCGCTCCCCTTGTTTCAGATAGGCCACCATGATGGTGGCGTCAAGCCGGCCTTCGCTCATCTTGTGCAGGTCGACCAGGATGCGCGGGTCGCGGCTGTGGAAGCGGATGTTCTCGTGGAAGAACATGGGCGTGTCGCAATGGCTGTCGAGCGTCACGATGCGTGCGTGCACGGCTTTGGCCCGGCTGAACGACTGCGCCTCGTCCACCAGCCAGCGGAAGAGGGGCAACATGCTGTCGTCGCCCGCCAGCGTCATGCACTCCGGATGCCACTGTACGCCCAGCATGGACTTGTATTCCGTCGATTCCACGGCTTCGATGATGCCGTCTGCCGCACGGGCGCTGACACGGAAGCCCGGAGCAGGCTCGCTCACCGCCTGATGGTGGAACGAGTTCACCGGCAACACGTCATTGTCGGGAAACAGGCGCGACAGGACGGTGCCCGGTTCCATGCGCACCGTGTGCGAGGCATAGGCGCGGTCCAGCTCCTGGCTGTGCTTGATGCACTTCGTTCCCGCCTGCGTGCCGATGTCCTGATAGAGCTTGCCGCCCAAGGCTGCGGTCATCACCTGGATGCCCCGGCATATGCCGAGCATGGGAATCTGGCGGTCGGCCGCCAGGCGCGCGAGCAGCAGCTCCTGACGGTCGCGACGGTGGTTGATGCCATGCAGCTCCTCCACCGGCTCCTCGCCCAGAAAGAGCGGATTGATGTCGCCCCCGCCCGTGAGCAGGATGCCGTCCACGCTCTCCAGCGTGGAGAGTAGCGCGTCGCGCTCTTCATAAGGGGGGATGATGAGAGGGACGCCTCCGGCACGCAGCACGGACGTGCAGTAGCCGTCGGCCAAAGAACAATTCCCGTCACTGAAGTTGGCAGTCACTCCAATGACGGGCAATCGTTTATATCCGGGGTATGAGGCATGCAGGTCCTCATACGCCTTTCCGATGTCAAAGGTTTGCATAGTTTGTTTGTCCGCGTCCGATAAAAGTCGTTCAGAACTTGTATTTCCGTTTCGGGTTCTTGGGGAACCAGCCTTTTTTCACCCGCTCTTCCTGCTCGAATATCTCCTTGATGGTCCAGAACGAGGAGAAAGCGAACACGCCCAGCAGGGTGGAGGCCAGCACGTCGGCGACGCACAGCGAGCCCGCGACGCCCCCTATGCCCAGCAGCAGGAACACCCACCAGCAGCGCGTCCCGAAATGGTATTCGCACTTCACCACCACCGGATGGAAGAAGCCGATGATGAGGAAGGTGCAGATGCCGATAATCAGACCGGAGAAATGCAGGTGCGTCAAGCCTTCCATGCGGGCTTATTTTTCGCTGATGGGAACTTCCTTCTTGATGCTCTGCTCCAGCGAGATGAGCGTTTCGGTGGCCGTCACGCCGGGAATCTCCTGAATGCGGCGGTTGAGCAGTTCCATCAGGTGTTCGTTGTCGCGGGCGTAGAGCTTGATGAGCATCGTGTAGGGACCGGTGGTGAAGTGGCATTCCACCACCTCGCGGATGTTTTCCAGCTGGGCCACGGCGTCCTTGTACATGGAGCCTTTTTCCAGCTTCACGCCGACATAGGTGCATGTGCTGTAGCCCAGGCTCTTGGGGTTCACATGATAGCCGGAACCGATGATGACGCCCAGGTCGATCAGTCGCTGCACGCGCTGATGGATGGCTGCACGCGAAACTCCGCATTCGGCTGCTACGTCTTTGAACGGGATACGGGCATTCTGGGAAATAATCTCCAGGATGCGGCGGTCTAAGTTATCAATTCTTTCCATTATATCGAGGGTTTGATTGTTTGATGTCACTTTGGAAGCAAATATAGCCATTATTCTGAATCTATCGACGTTTTGACATCTTTTTTTCGCCATTTCCTGAAAATTTGCAGGATTTGAGGGCTTGAAAGTGGCTTTTCCCCGTGTTTCGGGCAACATAAAGTCGGCCGGAGGCGGTGACATCCGCGCGGAAAATGCCGCCATATGCCCGCTGCCGGGCGGGCATATGGACAGACGCGAGCGCCCATATGTCCGCTCGCGAGCCGGCATATGGACGCTCAAAGGGGTGATTTGGGCGGGTCGGATTCCTCCGCAATCAGTCGCCGGACGCGGCTTCGTCGCTCTCCTCGCCCTGCCATTCCGTGAACGTGACGTCGTCGTCGGCGGCGAGGGCGCAGGTGTAGCCGCCGCTCGTGTTGCGGAAGCGATCGGGCGTGAACTGCACGCGCAGGCCGGTTATCTGGTCGCTGCTCACCTCTTCCCGGGTGGCCACGCCGTTGCCTGCCGAGGTGGTGGCGTAGCGGAACCACCCCAGTCCCTCGAAGTGCACGGAGCGGCTTTCCTTCATGAAGCCGACCATGACGGCGGGCAGGGCACGGAGCACGGCGCGGGTGTCGGCGGACGACACGGTCGATTCGCGCGCGATGCGCTCGGCCAGCTCCTGCGTTTCGACGGGTTTGCCCACGGTGACGCTGCGGGGATACCACAGCTGGTTGACTGCTTGTTGTATTCGTCTCCAAAAAATCATGCAAACATTCTTTTTGACGCCTTTCATACCGTTTCGTCAAGCGTTCTTGCAACCGCCTGGCTGACACTGCCTTCGGCTACAGTTCCGCTTGATTGGTTGTTGATGAAAGGCGGGTGTGACATAATGGTTGCCGTTTACCGCTTGGTTTCTTTTACGGGGCGCACGGGAAAACCATACGCATGGCTGAAGTTACCCAACGGATTGATATAGACAGAGCCGAAACGCAAGCAGCGTGCCTCCACAGGTGCCTCATTGGGCTTGTTGTAGGGGGTGACGGTCCAATAATATCCGTTCATATTGACATAGGTCAGCGCGCCATTCTGGTAATTGCGGGCTCCCGTGGCCGGATAATAGATGACGCCGCCTGCGGCATCATGCGTATTGTTATCCATCTTATTGCAATAAATCTCCCACCCCACATTGGTGTCAGAAGAATATTCATATGGGGAATTGACTTGATTCGCCGGATATGGAGTATTGTCCCATCTGACTTCTTGCCTGTTGCAGGTAACTCCCGTAAACGCATTCGAAGGCGGTACGCAATAGCCGACGGGCGACGGGTCGTAAACGGTCTTGACTATCGTATTGTCATTGGCTTCCGAAGAGCTGTTGTCGGCATTCCACAGATTATAGAAGAAGGTTTCCCCGAGCGTTACGCCGACATAATTGTCCAGGCCCGTATAGAATGTACAAGGGTTCTGTATGTAGGAGCCGAGCGTCATGGCATCTGATTCCTGTTCTGTTGTATGGCTATATCCCGCTCCATAATAACAGTCTTTGTCCTTTCCGTCCTTGTTGGAACCCGGCTTCATCGGGTCTTTGCGGCCGAACTGGAAGTAGGGCTGATAGCCGTATGCTTCCACCCGTTCCAGCTGCTTGATGGTCATATCCTTGGTCTGGCCGCTCCCTTCCTGCCTGAACCGCACTTTTACTTCGCGGGCCTCATACTTCACGAGGTCTTCAAAGCACCAGCCGATGTTGAGTCCCATGAACGTATATGTCCGGTTCTGATGGTTGGTCACCCGCTGGTCGTTTTGCGATTCCAAAGGATTGAAACGGCTCACGACAGCCGCATCCTTTCCCGGTATGAAATCCGTCACCCAGACATGCCAGCTCCAGATGATTTTCTGATTATTGTCGCGGACAGCCACAACGGCATTGCCTTGTCCGATGGATGCTTGTGGAACTTCAAATATTAATTCCTTTTTGTCTTGCGATAGTGCTATGTTCCGCACCAAGTTCTGGCGGTCTTGCCAAAGCAAAACGGCATCTTTTATTTGAATGTCTTTGTCTTCGTAGATATATGGTTTTTGAATGTCATTTCCTATATAATTCTTAAACGTCTTTAGTACATAATCCCCGTTTTGTAAATTAGATGTGTAAGACGACTGGTTATCTTGCCCGTTCTTGATGGCATTGCCATATACCAAAGGCAGGCTGTACTTGCCCGGCGCATTGATGACATAGCAGTTGGCCGTGTTTTGTACCTCTGTCCCTCCTGTGTTGTTCGACAAATTGTAGGTGCCGCTTACAGATGTTGCCTTCTTTAGTGCGGCATCATGCGGATTAGTCTGCGTTGTGGAAACTTGTTTGCTGATGCCCACCTCATAGGATGTCAGGTTCGTACTGCCGTTGCCGTTGGCTGTGAAGGTTGATAACCAGTCGGGTTTGGCAGACCATGTTTTGCCGCCATCCGTTGAGAACTCGGCTGTCCATTCGGCGGGTTCGTTCCTAACCACATTGTTTTTGGTTATTTGCTTGTAGCTTTGTATTTGGAATTGTCCTTTATCGTTTCCGTCACGAAGCTTGCCATCGTAGGTAAATTCGATGTTTTCAGTCGGCATTTCAAAAGTATATTCGATGACTTCCGGAGAGTAGGATATTTTATAGACCACCGTATATCCTTTCATCCACTCCTTTTTGTCGCTGATGCTTGCGGTCAGTGTCTGTTCTCGGCCGTCCTCGTCTTTATACTTCACTTCAATCTCGGCGCCATCCGGCAGTGTTTGCGGAATCATCATGAAGGTGTTCTCGCCCGTGGTCAGTTCGGTTTCTTGCGGTGTGTTCTCCGGTTCTTTTATGGCGAGGGTGTATGTGCCTTCGGCTTTTCCGCTCGTGGTCCACTTGCTGTCGGCTACGGAATAGGTGCCGCTGCCATATACGTTCTTGATGGCGATGGAGGTGATGGCGTTCTCCAGCCCGGCGCCCACCTTGAATTTCACGGCGGTGCAGAGGTGGGAGAATCTCAGTGACATGGTGCTCCGCTTGTCGCCTTTGACGCCGGTCTCCCAATAGGCCAGCAGGTCTTTCTGTTTCGTGATGTCTGTCGGCACGTTGTAGGTCAGGGTCGGCGCGCCCGTCTTCTCGCCGAAGATGCTTCCCGTTTCATCGTGGGGCGCATAGGCAAAGAACGCCATGTTGTATGCTTCGCCGGGCCAGAAGCGGGGCGGGTTGAAACCGTATGTGCCGCCGTCGGCGGTGGCTTTCTCGTTGTAGATGTAGTTGGGAGTCTGCGTGCCGTCCCATTCGCCTTGGTAGGCATAGGCCAGCACGCCGAATCCGCCGTATTGTTCCTCAAACGTCGTGTTGGTGACCACTGCGCCGCGTGTGGCGATGCGCTCCGCGTCCGGTGTGGCGGGTGTGGCAATGCTGTCTGTCTCCGTGGTGTGCAGATAGAGGGTCCGGCCGCCTTGGGCGTTGTGCAGTGTCGTCACGCTGTGGCGTGTGACCGGCGCTGTGGCACGGGTTTGGGCAGATTTGTCCGCGTTCCGGCTTCCGGTCGCGATGGATGGGGTGAAGGCGATGCCGTCCGTCGGGGTGTCGTGGCGGAGCAGCTCGTTGTCCGTGCATGAGGCGGCAAGCGAAAGCATCAGCACGACAGCCGTGCCGCCTATCCGACTGCGTAAGTTCAGTGATTTCATGTTTCTTTCGTTATTTGTGCGTGAGTTAATCGTTGTGGCCGGGAGGGGACATTCAACCCCGCCCGGCCTGAGTGTCATGTCTGAGAAATCGGCCCGGAGTTATTTGCCGTCGTTGTTCATGTCGATGTCTTGCGGCTTTCCTTCTTCGAAATCATCCACGGTGACCGTAAAGTCGACGGGCACGAGCACGGGGTCGCCACCGTCTTCCGGTTCTTTATCCGGATCTTCGGGGTCAACAGGAGGAACATAGCCGCCACCGTTGCCGAAGGTGAAGGTATAGACATACTTCTTGCTCTGCTCCCAAGTGATGTCGCTGGTCGGGATGGCTACGTAGGCATATTTGTCTTCGCTCGGCCAGTTGGTTGGACAAGATTTGCCTGCCCGTGCTGATTCTTAAATAAGCTGCTATCATATTCTGTATGTTTTCTTGAGAATATAGTCGGGGAGCGGAGAGCGGAGGAGGGAATGGGCGAGGAGCGGCCTATATAATTAAGGTATGAGAGCGGGCGATGTCCGCCCTGTCAATCCCGCTGCGGGGCGGCCGGAGGCTGTCGGGGGATGGCTGTGCGTGTTTTAAAAAAATCACACAAACGCCATTTCCCCCGTCTGTCCGCCTCCTTCGTTAGGCGCGTTTGTAATCGATTGACGGATAGGAGGTTGTCGTTTGTCCCCGACGAGCACCTCGTTTGTCCCCCACGAGCACCTCGTTTGTCCCCGACGAGGGCCTCGTTTGTCCCCCACGAGGATGTCGTTTGTCCCCGACGGGAAAACGGGGTGTCCCGGGCTTCCGTTTTATTTGACTAAATATTGACAGAATGGGCGCGCCTGAGCGATTGGGAAGCGGTGGGGAGAACCGTGCGCGATTGGGGTGCGCGATGCTCGATTGAGGACTCCTTTGAGCGTTCATATGCCCGCTGCCGGGCGGGCATATAGACAGACGCGAGCGCCCATATGTCCGCTCGCGAGCCGGCATATGGGCGCTCAAAGGGGGTTGCGTCCGGAGTGTAATCTGTCGGATTTATTTGTTCTTGGTCACCGTGTGGAGCACGCGGCCTTCCTTGTCGAGCATGTAGAGGCACAGGGTGTGCTTGTCGGCCGCCACGAGGGAAAAGCCCGGCTTGCCGGAGCAGAACACCGTGCCGTCGGTGGGGCGCACCTCGCGGCTGAGCGAGCCGGAGCTGTTGACCACGTAGTCGATGTCGGTGCCCGGCTTGCGGATGTGCTGGAAGGTGTGTATGTGTCCGCAGACGTACATGGCCACGTTCGGGTGGCGCAGCAGGATGGTGTTCACGCGGTTCTGCATGTCGATGCGCTCCTTCTCGCTCTTGTCCGTGTCGGCATAGACGGGGTGGTGTCCGAGGACGATGACCCAGTCTTCCCCGGCCGAAGCCAGCGTCTGGTCGAGCCACTTCAGCTGCGCGTCGACGTCCTGCTTGCCGGCGTCGGGATACTTCTCGCCGTCCTCGCGATACTTGTCGATGAGCGGCGTGGTGTCGAGCATCACGATGCGCACGGTCACGTCATTGTCTTCAATGACCTGCGTGTAATAGCGGGCGGGGATGTCCCAGCGGGCGCTCACGCGGGCATAGTCGAGCACGGCCTGCGTGTTGCCCCGATACTCATGGTTCCCCATGCTGGGCAGCCAGGGTATCATCAGCTCCGGATGGCTGTAAATCAGCTCGTAGTTGGTCATCCAGAGGGGGTCGTTCACGCTGCGCACGCCCTCGAAGTGGTGCACGTCGCCGGGAGCGACCACGCACTCAATGCCCACGGTCTCGGCCATCCGGCCCATCAGCTCGGCTATGGGCTTCTGGTCGTAGTATCCGTTGCGGCCCAGGTCGTTGGCCACGTAGAAGTTGACGTCTTTCTCGAGTTTCTCCCACTCCGCCGGGGTCTGGGCGAAGGTCAGCGCGGCCGTCAGGATGAGGCAGCCCGCGAGGAGCAGTCTTTTCATTGTTTTCATAATCAAAAGGATTGTTTTTTAGGGTTTATGCAATTCTTAGAAAGCCACTTTGATTCCGGCATTGACCTTCACGCCGTAGTATTCGGCCTGCATCGTGCGGTCCTTGGTGCCCTGATAGTAGCGCAGGGGCTGGTTGAGCAGGTTGTTGGCCTCGCCGTAGACGGTGCACTTGATTTTCTTGCCGAAGGTGTAGGAGGCATTGAGGTCCAGATAGTCAACGGCGTCATAGTAGCGGTCGAGCATGGCGTGTTTGCCCATCTCGTCGATGAACTCGGATGCATGGTTGTAGGACAGGCGCACGTTCCATCCCTTCTTCTCGAAGTAGAGCGAAGCGTTGACCAGGTGTTCGGGCGAGCCCGGCATACGGAGGTCTTTCTCATTCTCGCGTCCCTCGAAGTTGAAGTTGTTCACTCGGGAATAGGTATAGGTGTAGTTGCCATAGAATCCGAGACATTTCAGGGCGGGGGCGATGAAGCCGAAGTCGCGCTGGAAGCCCGCCTCGACACCGAAGAGGTCGGCGTCGCCGCCATTGATGGAGGTGGTGATTTCCTTGAAGTCAAAGTTCGGATAGCCTGCATATTCGCCGCTGGTGCGCTGGTCGACGATGAAGTCGTTGATGCGCTTGTAGAAGATTCCTGCCGACACGAGGCCTATGCTCTTGAAGTAGTAATCGGCGCTGAGGTCGAAGTTGTAGGAGATGGCGGGCGTCAGGTCGGGGTTGCCGATGGTCACCTTCTCGTCGTCGAGGTCGAGCGCGACGTTGGGCACCAGTGCGGAGTATTTCGGGCGGGCCAGCGTGTTGGTGAACGAGGCGCGCATCTTGAGGTCGTCGTTCACATCCCACTTGTAGAGGATGCTGGGGAGCACGTTGATGTAGTCGTTCTTCTGCTTGCCGGTGCTTTCTATGCTCTCGTTCTTGTCTGCGTCCTTCGTCCAGTTCCATCCCTCATATTCCAGGTTGGTGGCTTCCATGCGCAGGCCGAGCACGAGCTGGTGGCGGCGTCCGAGATGCTGGTCGAAGCGGACGTAGGCCGAGGTCACGTTCTCCTGGGCGTCGTAGTTGCCGGACGATTCTTCCCACACGCGCTCTCCTTCCATCGAGCCGAGAGGCAGGTCGGCCAGATAGCCCTTCGACACGAAGTCGAGCGGCTTGTATTGTCCGTCCCCGGGGATGTAGTCCTTGCGGATTTGCGAGGAGAGGTGGCTCATGTATTCGTCGCCGTATGTGTCGGCATAGGAGCCGGCGTAATCATACTGCACGATGTCTTTCGTCTTGGACTTGTGGGCGTATTTGGCTCCGAATCGCAGGGTGTTGCCAAACTCGCCCTTGCGTAGCGGAAGCTCAAAGTCGAGGTGGAACTTGGCATCCACCTCGTGGATGTCCTGATTGGATTCGGTCAGTTCGTCGACTTCCCACGGGCCGTCGTGGAGGTTGATGTTGTTGGTCACGTAGGGGAACTTCTTTCCGGCGTCCACCACGTCCAGCGTCAGTCCTTCCTGTTTCAGGTTGAAGTATCGCTCTTCGGGGCGGTCTTCGCTTGCACGGGCATACGATGCGCCCCAGTCCATCATCAGGTTGCCGAAGATATGTTCGCCGCCGAGCGAGAAGTCCATCGTCTGTTGCAGTTCCAGGCGGGCGTCGTGCTTGTCGTGGGCGCCGCCTTTGGTCTCGATTTCCACCTCAGCCTCGCCGTCGGCCGACTTGTCGAGGTCTTTGTAGGAGATGCGGTAACGGTTTTCCCAGTCATGGCGTCGGTTATAGATGCCTTTGAAGAAGAGCTTGTGGTTGGGGTTGATATCGTAGTCGAGCGAAAGGGAATAGCTCTGACGTTGACGGGTCACATAGTATTGGCGCGTCTCGGCATCGGTAATGAATATCTCGCCCGTGTCCTCATCGCGGTCGTACTCGAACTCCACGTCGTCCGAGCCGATGGGCGAATTTTGATAGGACACGGCTGCCATCACGCCCAGTTTGTCGTTGAAGAAGCGGTCGCCATAGGTCAGACCGAAGTTCAGCTGAGGGTCTTCGCTGATCCAGTTGTAGCCGCTGCCCAGCGTGGCGTTGAACGTGCGTTTGTAGGGCGAGTTCTTGGTAACGAGGTTGATGGAGCCTCCGATGGCGTCGCCGTCCATGTCGGCCGTGACGACCTTGTTCACCTCGATGGTCTGAATCATGTCGGCCGGGATGAGGTCGAGCTGCACGTTGCGCGCGTCGCCTTCGGCCGAGGGCAGGCGGTTGCCGTTGATGGTTACCGAGGTGAGGTCGGGCGACGTGCCGCGCACCTGTCCGAAGCGTGCTTCGCCCTGGTCATACTGCACGTTGATGCCGCTTATGCGCTTCAGGGCGTCGCCGATGTTCGAGTCGGGGAACTTGCCCACCTGGTCGGAGGACACCACGTTGACCACGCCGAGCTTGTTCTTCTGCTGGTTCAGGGCGCGGCTTTGTCCTTGGAACACGCCGCCCACGACTACTTCCTGCAATTCGAGGCCTTCGTTCATGGTGATGTCGTGCTCCACGGTCTTGCCTTCCGGCACGTTGAGCGTCAGAAAGATGGGCTCATAACCCACGTAGCTTACCTTTATCTTATAGGTACCCGGTTTCAGGTTGGTCAGCGTATAGAAGCCGTTGACGTCGCTGATGGCGCCGCTCTTCAGATTCTCAACAAATATGCTGGCACCCGGCAGCACACGATGCTCCGAGTCTACCACACGACCACGTATCACACCCACTGCGGGGTCTTCGCTTGCGTTGTCTGCCCATGCAGGATTGCACAGAACTGTAGAAAGTAATAATAAGCTTGTTGCTTTAGCAATTCTTTTCATCTGTTATGCTTTATAATTGACGCTGCAAAATAACGGCGGTCATGTTACGTGCATTTTGCGCGTGTTTGAAGAAGCGGTAACAGAACGGTTACAAAGCCGTTTCAGAAATGGGAATCTGAGGGAACGGAGGGGCCGGACAGGCGCTTGGCTCGATGGTGCAAACACAAACAGCGCGGGTGACGCGGAAGTTGATTGCCATCCGCGCCGCCCGCGCAACCCGTTGCCGGGAAAATGCCTTAAAGCTTAGAAGCTGTAGCCCAAGCGCATGAAGAAGCCGTTGAGCTTGCTGTCGATGTCCTTGATGCAGTTGGTCAGGCCAAACTCATAGCCCAGCTTCAGCGAGAAGTTGCGATAGGTACCCATGGCGCCGACATCGATACCCAGATTGACGGTGTTGGTCTCGGGCATGTCGTCATCGACAACCATCAAGGCCAGCGTCGGACCTGCCAGCAAGCCTACCTGATAGTCTTCGGCATTGAGGAAGTTCCAGTGGGCGTCGGCATTGATTTCGATGAATCCCGGATCCCAGTTTTCACAACCTTTGGTGGTGTAGGCCAGGCCGGCCGACCAGTCGAATGCGCCCGACAGCGGAGCACGATAATCCACGCCGATGTTCAGGAACTTCATTTCGGAGTCGGGCGAAACGCCGTCGACACTGATGTTGGCAAAGTTCATGCCATACCACACGGTAAATTTCTGTGCATTCGCACACACTGCCATCACACATAGGCAAAGTGTCAAAAATAACTTTTTCATAATGGATAAATATTAGGTGAATAAAAAAGAATAGACCGTATCGTGACATCTCCCTCGCCGACGGGGGAATCCGGAATAAGTATGAAACCTCGCGCCCTCCTTGGGCCGGTTTCGTTGTCGTCTGTCGTATGCGTCACTCTTTTCATAGCTCTAAACATTTTTCGTGTAAGGCGCCTTGACGCCTTTTTCATTACTCTCTATCAATCTTGTCTATTTATCACATTGCGAATTTAATTATTTGTTTGTGTTTCCTATTATATGTTAAGTTAAAAATAGTTATCTAGGCTATCGTCTTCTCCTCGCCCGCATTTGAAGCCGTATTGGGACGGGAGTCCGGGCACGTCGGCATCGGGCTTTTCTTCTTCCTATTATAATAATAGGTATAGGCCAAACGGCCCGCAAAGGCGCATCCGGGCGGAAAGAACCGGACATGCCGGAGGATGTGCGGAGGAAATGGTCTGAAAACCGCTGTGCTAGTGGCCTGAAGCATCCGCCTCCGTGCGAATCCGCATCTGAAAAATGCGGCCCGGACAAGCCTTCTCGTTTTCGCCCTTGTCCGTTCATATTCCCGCTCGCGAGCGTCCATATTCCGGCTCGTGAGCGCCCATATGTCCGCTCACGCCTCTCCATATGGACGCTCGCCGCCCTCCGGACATCCCCTTGTCAGCCCGTCAACTCGTCCCCTTGTCCCCTAATATAATTAAATAACTGAAAATCTTTTCTGCCATGTCTTTTGAATTGTTTACTTTCGCAAAACAGAACAATCTCCGACAACTATGAACGTAAGAATCATCAATAAGTCAAAACATCCGCTTCCGGCTTATGCCACCCCTCTGTCGGCAGGCATGGACTTGCGGGCCAATCTGGATAACCCCATCGTGTTGAAACCCATGGAACGCTGCCTGGTGCCCACGGGCCTTTACATCGCCCTGCCCGAAGGCTATGAGGCCCAGGTGCGTCCGCGCAGCGGTCTGGCGCTGAAGAAGGGCATCGGCGTGCTGAACGCTCCGGGCACCATCGACGCCGACTATCGGGGCGAGATAGGGGTCATCCTCGTCAACCTTTCGGCCGAGGATTTCACGGTGGAAGACGGCGAGCGCATAGCCCAGATGGTGGTGGCGCGCCACGAACGGGTGGAATGGGACGAGACGGACAGCCTCGACGCGACCGAGCGGGGCGCCGGAGGCTTCGGCCACACCGGGCGGGAGTGAAGGCGATGCGGATGTGACAAAACTTATCAGCATACTCATGAGCATTGACTTGAAAATACGGATGCGGCGGGTCGTCCCGCTCTGCCTGTCGGTGGTCCTGCTGGCGTTGACGGCCTGCGGTTCGGCAGCAAGGCTGAAAGCCTCGGGCGCGGCCGATGTCGGCGAGATGCGCCTGAGCGATGACGCCCGGCTCCGCTTTGAATACTATCTCATAGAGGCCGCCCGGCTGAAGGCGGCGGGCGAATATGACGCCGCCCTCGAGATGTACGAGCACTGCCTCTCCATCGACTCCACGTCGGCCACGGCGACATACGAGATGGCCGCTTTCTATGCCATGCTGGGATGGCAGGCCAAGGCGCAGGCCTGCTTTGAACGCGCGGTGGAGCTCAATCCCGACAATTTCTGGTATAAACAGACGCTGGCCGCCTTCTACCAGCGTTACGGGCAGGACGACAAGGCCATTGCCGTCTACGAAGGCATGGTCCGGCAATTTCCCAAGCGGAGCGAGCCGCTGATGACCCTCGTGTCGCTCTATGGCGACAAGCAGGACTATCCCGGCGTGGTGCGCACGCTCGACCGCCTGGAGGTGAAGGAGGGCAAGTCGGAGTTGCTGACGATGGAGAAATTCCGCATCTATCTGCAGATGGACAGCACGGCGCGCGCCTTTCGTGAGATTGAGAGCCTGGTGAAGGAATATCCCAACGACACCCGCTACAGGCTGATTCTGGGCGGCGTCTATCTGGACAACGACCGTTGGGACGATGCCTACGACACTTTCCGGGCCGTGCTCGGCGAGGAGCCGGACAATCCGCAGGCCCAGCTGGCGCTGGCATCCTACTATCAGCGGAGGGGAGAAGACTCGCTCTACAACGCTCTGCTCGACGAGGCTTTGCTCAACGGCAGGCTCGACACGCCCACGCGCCTCGACATCATGCGCCAGCTGATTGTCGACGCCGAACAGACGGGCGACAGCCTGCGTGTGCTCGACATGTTCCGCCGCACCATCCCCGCCGAGCAGGAATCGGCCGAGCTGAGCATGCTCTGCGCGCAGTACATGATAACCAAACACATGCCCGAGGACAGCATCAAGACGGTGCTCAACCACATCCTGCGCATAGAGCCCGACAACAAGGCGGCGCGCATACAGCTGTTGAGCTATGCCGTGAAGGACGACAACTATGAGGACGCCGTTGCCATCTGCCGTCCGGCGCTGGAATACAATCCCGATGTCATCGAGTTCTACTATTATCTGGGCATCTCCTATTACCAGACCGACCGGAGCGACGAAGCCCTGGCCACCTTCCTCAAGGGAGTGGAGCAGGCCGATGCCGGAACGGACAAGAGTATCGTGTCGGACTTCTACCAGATGATAGGCGACCTCTATCACGAGAAGCGGAAGAACGACTTGGCCTATGCCGCCTATGACTCGTCGCTGGTGTATAACCCCGACAACATCGGCACGCTCAACAACTACGCCTACTACCTCTCGCTCGAGCGGCGCGACCTGGACAAGGCCGAGGAGATGAGCTACAAGACCGTCAAGGCCGAGCCTCACAACAGTACGTATCTCGACACGTATGCCTGGATACTTTTCGAGAAGGGCCGCTACACGGAGGCCAAACTCTACATCGACGAAGCCGTGAGAAACGAGGCCGAGCCGAGCGCGGCCGTGATGGAGCACTGTGGCGACATCTATTACATGGCGGGCGATGCGGACAAGGCGATGGAGTGGTGGCAGAAGGCGTTGCGGCAGGACGACAACGAGTCGAAGACACTGGAACGCAAGATTAAACTGAAGAAATACATCCCCGAATGAGACTGTGGAACGTAGTTGCTGTCGTGTTGCTGGGAGGAGCGTTGACGCTCTCCGGATGCAAGTCCTCGCGCAAGGTGACTGAGGCCCGGCCCGATGCCGCCGCGTTGAGCGACGTGCAACATGTGGAGCGCGTCATTGCCGGGTCACCTCAGGCAGACTGCATCGATGCCAAGATGCGCTTTACGCTGCGGATGGGCGACAAAGAGCTGTCCGTGGGCGGCAACCTCCGCATGAAGCGCGACGACGTCATCCAACTCTCGCTGGTAGGCTTCGGCATCATCGAAGGCGGACGCATCGAGTTCACGCGCGACTCCGTGCTGTTGCTCGACCGCATCCATCGCTGCTACGTCCGCATGGCTTACCGCGATGTGGAATTCTTGCGCGATTCGGGCGCGGACTTTTATACGTTGCAGGCTCTCTTCCGGAACGAGTTGGTGTTGCCCGGAGTGCGACATGTGACGGCGGGCGAGGCCTCGCGCTTCCATGTGTCCCGCCGGCCGGACGGCCGTGTGGTGTTGTCGGGCGATGAAAGGGGCGCGTTGGCTTGTCGCTTTGTGACCTCCCTGGCCGGTGCCCTGCTTGAGCAGACGGAGATAAGTACCGCCTCCGGCAAGGCATTGGTTTGGACCTACGGCGACTTTGTCCGGATGGGCACGGGGCACTATCCCGGCCGCATGGAGATAGTCCTTCGCGGGCAGGACATGCCGGTCACGGCCGTCATCGCGCTCAGCCGCATCGGCACGGGTGACGGTTGGGCCACCCGCACGCCGGTATCCGCGCGTTATCGTCGCATGGATGCCCGCTCGCTCATTCGGGAACTCATGCAAATGTAAATAACGGTCTATGGAAAGAAGGGTTTGGGTATGGATAGGGCTGCTGTGGCTGATGCTGACGACACAGGCACAGACAAACCGCACAATCAAGGAATTGCAATCGCAGCGCAGTGCCTTGCAGAAGGAGATTGCCGCATCGGAACAACTGTTGCTTTCGGCAAAAAAGGACGTACGCAGCCAGCTGAACGACCTCAACGTGCTGACCGGCCGGATAGAGCAGCGGGCAAAGCTAATAACCGCCATCGAACGCGACGTGAAGACCTTGGACAACGAGTTGGCTTCTCTCACGAAACAGCTTGCCACCTTGCAGCAACAGCTCGCCGAGCGTAAGGACAAATATGCCGCGTCGGTGAAATACTACCACCGGAACCGCTCGGTGCAGGAGAAGCTGATGTTCATCTTCTCTGCCGATGACTTGGCGCAGACTTATCGCCGTCTGCGCTACGTGCGTGAGTACGGCGACTTCCAGCTCAGGCAAGGCGAGGATATCATGCGCAAGCGACAGGAGGTGGAGGCCAAGCAGACCGAGCTGCGTGAGGTGCGTGCCGAGAAAAACGGTCTGCTCGAACTGCAAACAACCGAGCGCGCCAAACTGAAAGACCAGGAAAAGAAACAGCGCACCTTGGTGGCCAATCTGCAACGCAAGCAGAAGAGCCTGCAGGGCGAGTTGACGCGCAAACGCCGCCAAGCCGACCGTCTCAATGCGCAAATAGACCGCCTGATAGAGGCCGAGATTGCGGCTGCGGCGAAGAAGTCCGCTTCAAAGAAGGGAAGCAAGTCCGAGGCCAAAGGCAAAGCATCGCCCATGGAGGCCTACAAGGTGGACAGTGGAGACCGCAAACTGTCGGCCACGTTTGAGCGCAATAAGGGCATTCTGCCCATGCCCATTACGGGAGCTTATCTCGTGGTGGAGCACTACGGACGGCGCAAGGTTCCCGGCTTGCGCAATGTGTCGCTCGACAACAAGGGCATCGACATCAAAGGCCAGCCCGGAGCACAGGCCCGTGCCATTTTCGACGGTGAAGTGTCGGCCGTGTTCCGCTATAACGGCATGACCAACGTGCTGGTGCGCCACGGCAGCTATATTTCCGTGTATTGCAACCTCTCGTCGGCCACCGTGAAGCGGGGGCAGAAGGTCAAGACGCTCGACACGTTGGGGCAAGTGGCCGCCGATGCTTCGGGCAATGTCATCCTGCACTTCCAGCTGCGCAAGGAAACGGCCAAGCTCAATCCGGAGGTGTGGATAAAGGGATGAGGCGCCTTTTCGCCCTTACAGCTTCAATCCGTCCAGAAGGAGGGGATAGAGGGCGAGAGCTTCCTCCAGTTCGCTTATCAGGATATATTCATTGGCTGTGTGTGAACGTTCGGACTGTCCCGGGCCTATCTTCAGCGTGGGAAACGGCATGAGGGCCTGGTCGGACAGGGTGGGCGAGCCGAATGGTGTGCGTCCCAGTTCCACCGCGCGGCGCACGAGGGGATGGGCTGTGTCGATGTGTGAAGAGTTGAGGCGGAAGGAGCGGGCCGATACTTCGCTTTCCATCTGCTCGCCGATGATGGCGAACAGCTCCTCGTTGGTGTACATTTCGTTGCTGCGGATGTCGATGACGAAAGTACATGTGTCCGGCACCACGTTGTGCTGGGTGCCGGCGTTGATTTGCGTCACCGTGGCTTTCACGGGGCCGAGCAGAGGCGACACGCGCTCGAAGCGGTAGTTGCGCAACCATTCGATGTCGTGCATGGCGCGATAGATGGCGTTGTCGCCCGTGTCGCGTGCGGCATGTCCGGCAATGCCGTGCGCGGTGGCGTCGAGCACCATCAGTCCTTTTTCGGCTACGGCGGGCTGCATGCCGGTGGGTTCGCCCACAATGCCCAGCGTGATGGGCGGCAGTTTGGGGAGTACGCTTTCCACGCCGTTCTTCCCCGACACCTCCTCCTCGCACGAGGCCAGGAAGATGAGGTTGTAGGGCTGTTCTTTCTGCGTGAGCATGCGGAACGTTTCAAACAGACACACCAGGCTGCCGCCTGCGTCATTGCTGCCCAGGCCATAGAGCCTGCCTTCGCTTTCGGTGGGGGTAAACGGTTGTTTTTGCCAGCCGCTGACGGGCTTTACGGTGTCGATATGTGAATTGAGTAACAAGGTGGGTTTCTTCTCGTCGAAGTTCGGGCCGGTGCACCACACGTTGTTGCCCGAACGGTTGGTCAGGATGCCGCTGCGCTCCATGTAAGTCTGTAGGGCGTTGGCCGCAGCTTCCTCGTCGCGGCTTACGGACGGGGTGCTGATGAGCACTTTCAGCAGATTCAAAGCCTCGTTTAGGGTTGCTTCTTTCTCCATGTTCGTACTTGATTGTGGCTGCAAAAGTACGACACTTCGGAAGAAAAACCATACCTTTGTACATAAATTTAAACCTTTGTCATCAGAATGTCGTATCCTCATCTGGCCCGGCTCGTACATGAGCAGGCGAAAAAATACGGTGCCCGCACGGCGCTTCGCTATCGTGATTACGATACGTCGTCATGGATTCCTGTCACGTGGAACCAGTTTTCAAACACGGTGGAGGTGGCTTCGCGCGCCTTGCTCGAACTTGGTGTGGCGGTGCACGAGAACGTGGGCATCTTCTCGCAAAACAAACCCGAATGTTTCTATACCGACTTTGCGCTCTACGCCGTGCGTGCGGTGTCGGTGCCGCTCTATGCCACCAGTTCGTGCGAGCAGGTGGAATACATCATGCGCGACGCGGGCATCCGCTATCTGTTCGTCGGCGAACAGTATCAGTATGACGTGGCCTGCCGCGTGGCTGCTTCGTGTCCGTCGCTTTGCCGCATTATCATCTTCGACCGCAAGGTCATCCGCCACTCCCACGACGAATCGTCGCTCTACTACAACGAGTTTCTCTCTCTCGGTTCCGGTCACGCGACGGCGTCCGAGCTGGAACGCCGCACGGCCAACGCCTGCGATGCCGACTTGGCCAACATCCTATATACGTCGGGCACCACGGGCGAGTCGAAAGGAGTCATGCTCCATCACTCCTGCTATGCCGAGGCTTTCCGCATCCACGACCTGCGCCTGCCCGTTCCCACGGACGAGGACGTGGTGCTGAATTTCCTGCCGCTGACGCATATCTTCGAGAAGGCGTGGACGTATCTCTGCATCTGCCGCGGAGCCACAATCTGCATCAATCTGCGTCCGGCCGACGTGCTGCAGTCCATCCGCGAAGTGAGACCCACGGCCATGTGTGCCGTGCCCCGTTTCTGGGAGAAAGTGTATTCCGGCGTGCAAGAGCGCATAGCCGGGAGCAACCTTTTGCTCCGCTTCCTCTTCCGCGACGCGCTTCGTGTGGGGCGGCGTTGCAATCTGGAATATTGGCGCGTGGGCCAGGAGCCGCCTTTCTTCCTGCGCCTGCGCTACCGCTTCTATGAGCGCAGGCTCTATCGCCTGTTGAAGCAGACGGTGGGCATCGAACGCGGGCGGCTGTTTCCTACGGCCGGAGCGGCCATTCCCCAGGTGGTGGAAGAGTTTGTCCACTCGGTGGGCATCCCCATGCTGGCGGGATATGGGCTGACGGAGTCCACCGCCACCGTGTCGTGCGACCCCTATCCGCACTACACCATCGGTTCGGTGGGCCGCGTGATGCCCGACCTGGAGGTGCGCATTGCCGACAATGGCGAGGTGCTCCTGCGCGGGAAAACCATCACGTGCGGTTATTATAATAAGGAAGAGCTGACCCGCCGGGCCATCGATGCCGAGGGATGGTTTCACACGGGCGATGCAGGTTATTTCAAGGATGGCGAATTGTTTCTCACCGACCGCATCAAAGACCTCTATAAGACGTCCAACGGTAAATATGTGGCGCCGCAGGCTATCGAGAGCCGCCTGGTGACCGACCGCTACATCGACCAGATAGCCGTCATTGCCGATCGCCGCAAGTATGTCACGGCGCTCATCGTGCCCGTCTACGACCAGGTGCGTGAATATGCGTCCAAGCGCGGCATTGTCTATCAGACCATGGAGGAGCTGTTGCGCCATCCGCAAGTGATGAAGCTCTATCGCGAGCGCATCGACAGGCTTCAGCAGCCGCTGGCCCACTACGAACAGGTGAAATATTTCACGCTGTTGCCCCAACCCTTCAGCATGGAGCGCGGCGAGTTGACCAACACGCTGAAGGTGAAGCGTCCGGTGGTGTGCGAGCATTATGCTGCCGTGATTGAGAAGATGTATGAGGAATGACCGGCCGCAGGAAGCCGCCGGACGGGAACATGTCCCGGAAAGACGGAATGTAATATGCTGAAAAACAGCGCGCAGAATTTCGGCTTGAGCCGTAATATGAAGAGACGCGAGCGGGCATATGGACGGACGTGTCCGTGCATATGTCCGCTCGCGCGCGTCCATATGGGCGCTCAGGGCGGTTAAACCATCGCCTTGCGGAGGCGGGAGACAAACTCGTCGGCCTCGTCCGTTGTGAGGCAGAGGGGCGGCAGCAGACGGATGACGTTCGTGCCGCTGGCTCCGGTGAACACATGCTGTTCGAAGATGAGGCGACGGCGCAGTTCCTGAGCCGGTTCGGCAAACTCGATGCCAATCATCAGTCCCTCGCCGCGCACTTCCTTGATGCCGGGCAGGGCGCGCAGTTCTTCCAGCAGCCGGGCGCCCACGCGGGCGGCATTGTCCACCAGATGTTCGGTCTCCATCACGTCGAGCACGGCCAGTGCGGCGGCACATCCCAGGTGGTTGCCGCCGAACGTGGTGCCCAGCTGTCCGTGCACCGGCTTGAACTTCGGGCTGATGAGCACGCCGCCCATGGGGAAGCCGTTGGCAATGCCCTTGGCCACGGTGATGAGGTCGGGGCGTATGCCGGCGTGCTGGTGGGCGAAGAAGCGTCCGCTGCGTCCGTAGCCCGACTGTATCTCGTCGAGGATGAGCACGGTGTCCGTCTCGTCGCACATCGTGCGCAATGCCCGGAGGAATGCGGCGTCGGGCACGCGTATGCCTCCCACGCCCTGTATGCCTTCGATGATGACGGCGCACACGTCGCCTTTTGCCAGCTCGGCGCGTGCGGCTTCCGTGTCGTTCAGTTCCAGGAAAGTCACGTGCTTGTTTGCGTTGATGGGCGCAATGATTTTCGGGTTGTGCGTTGCCTCCACGGCGAGCGACGTGCGCCCGTGGAAAGCCTTACTGAAGGCCACGACCCGCGTGCGTCCGTTGTAGAATGAAGCCAGCTTGAGGGCATTCTCGTTGGCTTCCGCTCCGGAGTTGATGAGGAACAGGCTGTAGTCCTCATATTCGCAGGCATGCCCCATCCGTTCGGCCAGTTGCTGTTGCAGCGTGTTGACCACGGAGTTGGAGTAGAAGCCCAGCGTGGCCGCCTGTCGGCTCAGGGCCTCCACGTAGTGCGGGTGGGCATGGCCTATGGAAATGACGGCATGTCCGCCGTAGAGGTCGAGGTATTCGGTGCCGTGGTCGTCCCACACATGGCAGCCTTTTCCTTTTACTATGTTGATGTCAAAGAGTGGATATACGTCGAAAAGAGTCATATTATGTAATGAAGAATTAAGAATGAAGAATGAAGAATTTCAGTCTTGTGAAGAGCTTCCTTTCTCATTCTTCATTAAGTTGTTTTTTACAGTTTTGATAGAGGATACGAGTAAGGCGATAAGTTCGCCACAATCGTTTTCCATGCTGGTAAATGCCGTGAGGGATATGTACTCCGAATCTTTCAGCAGGTTTAGCCAATAGTCGGTTTCGTTGGCTTCCTTTAGCGCTATGTTGAGTTTGTTAATGAAGTCTGCTTTGCTTTGGGCGAACTCTGATTCACGTATCAAGGCACCAATGGCTGTGCCTGAACGAAGAACCTGTTTGCTGAGAATAAACTCCTGCTGTTGCTCTCTAAGAAAACGTCCCATCTGTATTACTCGCAATGCGAAAGCATAGCTTTTGGTATGAAGTAAAGAGTCTGTTCGGTTGCGTGAGTTTCTCATGTGATTCTTCATTCTTCGTTCTTCATTCTTCATTAAAACGCGCTTGGTTTCAGCTTCAGTCCAACTGTTTCTTCCAAGTTAAACAATAGGTTCATGTTGTGCACGGCTTGTCCGCTGGCGCCTTTCAGCAGGTTGTCGATGCAGGAGACGACAAGCAGCTTGTTGCCGTGTTTCTCCAGATGGATGAGGCACTTGTTGGTGTTGACCACCTGTTTCAGGTCGATGTTCTCCCTCACGAGGTGCGTGAACGAATCTTCGGCATAATATTCCTCATAGATGCGCTCCAGTTCCTCCTGCGCCACCTGCGTCTTTACCACGATGGTGGCGAAGATGCCGCGCGGGAAGTCGCCCCGGTAAGGGATGAAGTCAATCTCGGACCGGAAGCTGTTTTGCAGCTGGCAGAGCGACTGCTTGATTTCGGGCACGTGTTGGTGCTCGAATGCCTTGTAGACGCTTATGTTGTTGTTGCGCCAGCTGAAGTGGCTTGTTGCGCCCGGTTTGACGCCTGCTCCCGTGCTTCCGGTGATGGCGTTGACCATGATGTCGTCATTGAGCATGAGGTTTTTCGCCAATGGCAACAGTCCGAGCTGTATGCAGGTGGCGAAGCAGCCGGGATTGGCCACGTGGCGGCTGTGGCAGATGGCGCGGCGGTTCAGTTCCGGCAGGCCGTAGATGAAGTCGTGGTCGTCGGATTTGAGGCGGTAGTCCATCGAGAGGTCGATGATGCGCAGTTCTTCGGGCACATTGTGGCTTTCCATGAACCGGCGCGTATCGCCGTGGGCCGTGCAGAAGAACAGCACGTCGATGTCATTCAGGGGCAGCGCGTCGGTGAACGTCAGGTCCGTTTCGCCGTATAGCCCTTCGTGAACTTCGGTGATACGGTGTCCGGCATGGCTGTTGCTGTGTATGAACACGATTTCAGCATCCGGGTGGTTGATGAGCAGGCGGATGAGTTCGCCGGCCGTGTAGCCGGCTCCGCCGATGATTCCTACTTTAATCATGTGGTTACTATATGTTTTCTTCGTCTTTATGTACTGAGTAGTAGGCACGCAGCGGGGTGGAGAGCACCTTGATGAAGCCTTTGGCATCCTCGGCTGTCCAGCCTTTCTGCATTTCGCCGTATTCGCCGAACTTGTTTTTCACCAAGTCGTCGGGCGAGTCCACGCCCACGGTAGAGAAGGAGAGCGGGCGGAGTTCCAGGATGGCGGTACCGTTCACGTTGCGCTGGGACTCGGCAAGCATTGCCTCGATGTCGCGCATCACGGGTTCCAGATACTGGCTTTCGTGGAGGAACATGCCGTACCAGTTGGCTACCTGATCTTTCCAGTACTGCTGCCATTTGCTGAGCGTGTATTTCTCCAGGAAGCGGTGCGCGCCGATGATGAGCATGGGCGCTGCGGCTTCGAAACCTACGCGGCCCTTGATGCCGATGATGGTGTCGCCCACATGCATGTCGCGGCCGATGCCGTAGGGAGCGCCAATCTCCTCCACGCGTTGGATGGCCTTGATGGGGTCATCGAACTCCTCGCCGTTCACGGCACAGAGCTCGCCCTTGCGGAACGTCAGGCGCAGTTCCTCGCTGCCTTGCTTGGTCACCTGTTTCAGGTAGGCGCTTTCGGGCAGGCCCTGGCGGGAGTCAAGAATCTCGCCGCCGCAGATGGACGTGCCCCACAATCCCACGTTGTAGGAGTATTTTAGTTTGGTGAAGTCCGCTTCAAAGCCGTGTTCTTTCAGGTAATTGATTTCCTCGTCGCGGCTGAGTGCCATGTCGCGGGTGAGTGTTATGATTTCCACGCCGGGGGCAAGCACCAGGAACGTCATGTCAAAGCGCACCTGGTCGTTGCCGGCGCCGGTGGAACCGTGGGCAATGGCGTGAGCGCCTATTTCGTTGGCATAGCGGGCTATGGCCAAGGCCTGGAAGATGCGTTCCGAGCTGACCGATATGGGGTAGGTGCCGTTGCGGAGCACGTTGCCGAAGACCATGTACTTCAGGCTCTTTTCATAGTACTCGCGCGTCACGTCGAGTGTGACGTATTTCGTCGCGCCCAGTTTGTAGGCGTTCTCTTCGTTCTTCTTCAGCTGTTCGGCGCTGAATCCGCCCGTGTTGGCGCAGGCCGCATAGACTTCGTAGCCCTTCTCGCGGGCCAGGTACATGACGGTGAATGAGGTGTCCAGCCCTCCGCTGAACGCTACCACTACTTTCTTTTTCTCTTCCATGATGATAGGTGTGTATATAGTTGGGAATATGGGTTATTTTGTCTCTTGTCGGTCGGCCTCATGCTTCTCCGGGTCATAGAGCATGGCCGTGCAGATGCAGTAACGGCGGCCGGTGCGTTCCAGCACGTCGTGGTTGCAGCAGCCTTCGCATCCTTTCCAGAACGCATCGTCGTCGGTCAGTTCGGCGAAGGGCACGGGCACATAGCCCAGCTCGGTGTTGATTTTCATGACGGCGCCGCCGCTGGTGAGGCCGAACAGCTTGGCGTGGGGCCAGCGCAGGCGCGACAGGGTGAAGGCGGCGCGCTTGATGCGTTTGGCCAGTCCCTGGCCGCGGAATTTCTCCACGACGATGAGGCCCGAATTGGCCACATACTGCTTGTTGCCCCAGCTCTCGATGTAGCAGAATCCGGCAAACTCGTCGCCTTTCAGGGCGATGATGGCTTTGCCTTCCTTCATCTTCTGCGCCACATATTCGTGGCTGCGCTTGGCAATGCCCGTGCCGCGCACCTTGGCAGCGGCGGTGATGGTTTCCAATATTGTGTCGACGTAGACCTCATGTGAGGCGTCGGCAACCATAACATCTATTTCGTTCATAGTCTTTTGATGGTAAATCGCTTTGAATCTTGTTTTGTTGTCCGTCCGGTCAGAAACGCACGTTGGGGATGACGCGGCGCAATGCCCTCACCACCTCCGTGCGCGTGACCCCCTCGTCGAGCACCATCATGATGGTGTCGTCGCCGGCTATGGTGCCGATGATTTCGGAGATGTTTCCGTTGTCGATGTCATAGGCTATGCTGCTTGCGTAGCCGGGACGGGTGCGTATGATGGCAATGTTGCCCGAAAAGCGGAGCGAGATGAACCCGTTGGAGATGGGCATGTTGGGGATGGGGTGAGGCTCGGACACGCGTTTGTAGAGCGTGTTGTTGGGCAGCACGTAGATGTATTTGCCCGAAGTGCTGGCCGCCTTGGCCACCTTCAGCTGCTTGAGGTCGCGCGACAGGGTGGCCTGGGTCAGCTTGTAGCCTTCGGCCTCCAGCTCCCGCAAGAGTTCTTCCTGGCTTCCGACTTCCTTGGTCGAAATGATTATTTTGATAGAGTCGAGTCTGCTTGCTTTATTTCTCATGACGCATATTTATTCCAAATCTGCTGCAAATATAGGCATATTTTTCAATATGATGCATAAATGAATGGATAATTTTATGTTTATGCACGCGTGATATGCACTTCTCTCATCGCTTGCGGGCGGAAGAATCCTGCGCGTGCCCGTGGCCCCGGCGGGGTCAATATTGACGCTTGTGAGCGGGGATATTCCCGCTCGCGAGCGCCCATATGGACGCTCCGGCCTGTCCATATGGAGGCGTCCGGCCCTGTCCGGGTCTGCCGGATGGCAAAGGCGCGGATTTGTCTCCGCCGGACAGCCGTTTTGAGGAAAAACCAAATAAAATGCTAAAAAGAAGCGGCATATTAAAAATAATTCCCTACATTTGTTTCATTATTAACCTCTTTGTGTAACCCTGCAGTTACGATATACTTTATATATATGGAAAACATGAATTTTTTTGCCGTCGACTTGGGCGCCACCAGCGGACGTACCATCTTGGGAACCATTGGCGGAGGGAAGATTGAGCTGACGGAGCTGACACGCTTCCCCAACAACATTGTCGAGACCGGCGGACATTTCTACTGGGATATCTACGCCCTCTATCTGGAAATCATCAAAGGCTTGAAGAAAGTTGCCCTGGAACGTATTCCCATTCATTCCATCGGCATTGACACGTGGGGCGTGGACTTTGTGATGCTGGGCAAGGACGGGGCCATCCTGCGCAATCCCTATTGCTACCGCGACCCTCACACGACGGGCGCGCCCGAGGAGTATTTCACCCACATTCCGCGCGAACGGGTGTATGACATCACGGGCATACAAATCATGAACTTCAACTCCCTGTTCCAGCTTGCCACCCTGCGCCGCAACCGCTGTTCGGCCTTGGAGGCTGCCGACAAGATTCTCTTCATGCCCGACGCGCTTTCCTACATGCTCACGGGCGAGATGGTGACGGAATACACCATCGCTTCCACGTCGCAGATTCTCAATCCGCGCACGAAACGCTTCGAGAAGGAACTGCTCGACGTGGTGGGCGTGAAGGAAGAGCAGTTCGGCCGCTTCGTGTTCCCCGGCGAGAAAATCGGCGTGCTGAGCGAGGAAGTGCAGAAGATGACCGGACTTGGCGCGGTGCCCGTGATTGCCGTGGCCGGTCACGACACCGCTTCGGCCGTGGCAGCCGTCCCGGCGCGCAACGAGCGCTTTGCCTACCTCAGTTCGGGCACGTGGTCGCTCATGGGCATCGAGGTGAAGGACGCCATTATAAATAAGGAAAGCTATGAGCGCAATTTCACCAACGAGGGCGGCGTGGAAGGCACCACGCGCTTCCTGAAAAACATCTGCGGCATGTGGCTCTTGGAGCGTTGCCGCAAGGAGTGGGAGGCTACGGGCAACTATTCCTATACCGAGCTGATTGACGCCGCGCTGGCCGTTCCGGCATTCCGCAGTGTCATCAATCCCGATGCTCCGTGTTTTGCCAATCCGTCGTCGATGGTGGAAGCCATACGCCGCTATTGCGAGCTGACGGGCCAGCCCCGTCCCGAGACCTATGGCGAACTGACCCGCTGCATCTTCGACAGCCTTGCCTTGCGCTATCGTCAGGTGTTCGGCTACATGCAGGCCATGGCGCCGTTCTCCATCGAGCGCCTGCACGTCATTGGTGGCGGCTCGCGCAACAACCTGCTCAACCAGTTCACCTGCAACGCCGTGGGCGTGCCCGTCACCGCAGGTCCGTCGGAAGGCACCGCGTTGGGCAACATCATGCTGCAAGCCAAGGCGTTCGGCTTGGTGGGCACCATGCAGGAAATGCGCGACATGATAGCCTCGTCCATCGAACTGGCCGAATTCGAGCCGAAAGACGCAGCCGAATGGGAGGCCGCCTATGCGAAGTATCTCGCGCACTATCGCGAAGACATTTGATATCTA
>CALUJS010000021.1 GCA_944321015.1 uncultured Phocaeicola sp.
GGCGCTGAGGGATTCGAACCCCCGACCCTCTGCTTGTAAGGCAGACGCTCTGAACCAGCTGAGCTAAGCGCCCGATGCTACTTCTCAAAACAAAAGACCATCAGTTCCTTTCGTGGGCGCTGAGGGATTCGAACCCCCGACCCTCTGCTTGTAAGGCAGACGCTCTGAACCAGCTGAGCTAAGCGCCCGATGTCTTTTGTTTCAAAAGCGATGCAAAGGTATAGCTTTATTCGGAATCTCCAAAACATTTGAATGTTTTTTTCGAGAATTGCGCAAGAATCTATCCGAAAATGGTTCGAAAGGGAACCTCCGTTCCCATTCCACACGCCCCCGTTTATCCTATCCGCAATCTTCCGCATTTTCCGCCGCAAGCCTCCATATTGCCACGTCCGAGCGGACATATCCGCGCTCGCGGGCGTCCATATGCCGGCTCGGCAGCGCACATATTGCGGCTCACGAGGCGGTACAAGCCAGAGTCAGCAGGCTGAAATGTATGCCGGGACATCCGCTCAATGCCCCGACACAGGCTTGGAGCGTGGCACCGGTGGTAAACACGTCGTCAATCAGCAGAACATGCTTGCCCGCAAGCGTTTCGGGATGTTTCAGGCTAAACAGACTGCGCATGCTCTCCAGGCGCGCGCGACTGTCAAGAGCGGTCTGGGAAGGGTTGTCGCGCAAACGAAACAGATGCTCCGTGGACAGAGGAATGCCCGTAACCTGCGACAGGCCGAAGGCTATCCGCTCAGCCTGATTGTAGCCGCGCCAACGTCTGCGACCGGGCGAAAGCGGCACGGGTATCAGCAGGTCGATGCCGTCGAAGAATCCCGACAAGGCCAGTTCGTTCCCCATGAACCGCCCGAAATACACGCCGATGTCGGGCATGCCACCATACTTCAAGCATCGTATTATCTTGCCCGAAGCATCGCCACGATGGTAGAAAAGCAAAGCCGCAGCCCGCTCCATGCCGGTCTGTCCGAAAAAATGCTGCGCCATCGGATTGTCGGGCCGCAAATGGAAATCCGTGCACGGCAGTCTGCTCAGGCAAAAAGCGCACACGTGGCGTTCGGCGGGCTGAAGTTTTCGGCCGCACATCACGCACAGACGCGGATAGGCCAGGTCGAGCAGCAGGTCAATCAGGGAAGGCATCTTCATCGTCGGCATCGGGCAGACAGCGGCGGATGGCATCCATCTCAAACCCCCGTCCCAGGGCGAAACGGATGAGCTTGCCGTTGCGTTCGTAATCGTTGCGCGCCTTCACCGTCTTGCGTTTGGCCGCCAGCAATGCGCGCAGAACATCCAGATAATCGTCCTCGTCAATCTCGTCCAAAGCCGGAGCATAGACCGACGCGGATACGTTCTTCCGCTTCAGCCCCAGGACAATCTTGCCGCGTCCCCACTTGTTGAAATGCAGTTTGTCGTTGATGAACGAGCGGGCATAACGCGCCTCGTCCACATAGCGTTCCTTCATCAGATAAGTCAGGATGCGCTCCCGCCCTTCGCCGGAGATGCCCCAGAGCGAAAGTTTTCCGTCCACTTCCGCGAGACAGCGTTCGGCCGCCGCGCAATAAGCCGCAGCCCGATAGAGAGCGTCCTGTTCCGTCAATTCTTTCATAAGATGGCTTTTATCATACGATCGTTGCCCGACAGGTCGCGCCGCAACTCGACGCGCGCATAGCCCATGTCCTCCAGCAGGCGGACAGTGGCCGACCCGTAGGCCCGGTTTATTTCAAAGTAAAGTTTTCCGCCCGGAGGCAAGGCGCGTGTGGCAAAGCGGGCGATGGCGCGATAGAAGCGCAGGGAGTCGTCGTCGGGCACGAACAAAGCGGAGGCCGGCTCCCAGCACAACACGTTGCGCTCCATTCCGGCCCGCTCGGCTTCGGTCACGTAGGGCGGATTGCTCACCACCACGTCAAAGCGGACATCGGGCAACACGGGAGCCAGGATGTCCTGCCGGAGGAAACGCACCGCAAGCCCCAGCCTCCGCCCGTTGTCGCGCGCCACGCGGAGCGCGCCTTCGGACACGTCCCACCCCTCCACGCCGACGCCGGGCAGAAGGGAGGCCAGCGAGAGGGCGATGCAGCCGCTCCCCGTGCCCACGTCGAGCAGGGAGGCGGCACCGTCCCGACGCGCGTCATCGGCCACCCAGCGCACCAGCTCGGCCGTTTCCGGGCGCGGGATGAGCGTGTCGGGCGTCACGCGCAGGGTCAGACCGCAGAAGTCGGCTTCTCCTAAAATATATTGCACCGGCTCCTCGCTCTGCAAACGTTCCGTAATCTTTTGCCATTCCTCGCGCTCCTCAACCGACAAAGTCCTATATTTGCCCAGACAGACGTCGAGCCTGGTCACGCCGAAACGTTTCTCAAGGAGAAGATGCAACAGCGCCTGAAGCTCTCCCGGCGGATAGATGTCGCGCAACTGTTGGCGGAAATAGGTGACTGCTTGTTTCATAACGTCTGCAAAAGTAGAAAGATTAATGATATACGGCTTATGAACGAAGACGAAAAATACATGTGGCGTTGCATCCGGCTCGCACGCAACGGCATGATGGGCGCGGCCCCCAACCCGATGGTCGGGTCGGTCATCGTGTGCGACGGAAAAATCATCGGCGAAGGCTATCACCGCCGTTGCGGCCAGGCCCATGCCGAGGTAAACGCCATCGGCTCGGTGCGCCGTCCGGAGCTGCTCGAACGCTCCACCCTGTACGTCAGCCTGGAACCCTGCTCGCACTACGGCAAGACCCCGCCTTGCGCCGACCTGATTGTGGAGAAACGCATTCCCCGCGTGGTGGTGGGCTGCATAGACCCCTTCGCCCGCGTGTCGGGACGCGGCATACAGAAGCTGCGCGATGCCGGCATCGAAGTCACCGTGGGAGTGCTCGAAGCCGAATGCCGCGACCTGAACCGCCGTTTCATGGTGTTCCAGAGCGAGAAACGGCCCTACATCGTGCTGAAATGGGCCCAATCGGCCGACGGCTTCATCGACGCGAAGCGCGAGGGAGGACACCCCGTCATGCTGTCGTCGCCCGAAACGCGAATGCTGACCCACAAGCTCCGCACCGAGTGCAAGGCCATCCTGGTGGGCCGCCGCACGGCCCTGCTCGACAACCCGAGCCTGACAGTGCGCCACTGGCACGGATGCAATCCGCTGCGGCTCGTCATCGACCGCGAGCTGACCCTGCCGCCGTCGCTGCACCTGTTTGACGGAAGCGCGCCAACGGTCGTATTCACCGGGGCGGATGCCGCCTCTGCCCGGCCGAACGTGGAGTTTGTCCGCCTGGATTTCTCAACCGACATCCTGCCGCAAATCATGGCCCGGCTCTACGAACGCGGCATACAATCCGTTCTGGTGGAAGGCGGCCAACGGACGCTGCAAGGCTTCATCGACTCCGGCCTCTGGGACGAGGCCTTCGCCGAACGTGTCCCGCGTCTTCTGGGCCGGGGCGTGCCTGCTCCCGCCATGCCGGGAACGTCATGTTTTTCAACGGCAAAGCGCTTTGGCTCCGACTACCTGCACTTCTTCCGCGACACCGTCCGGACGGCCGACGCCGCCCCTGAGATGCAGGGATTTTAGGATGTTTTATTGATAATTTTGTATAAAACTGCCCGGGTTGCATCATAGTAGAAAAAAATGTTCCTATTTTTGCAGCTTGTAATCAACCATATTTCAATCTGATGAGAAAGAACTCTTTGTATCTATTCATAAGTATACTGGCCGTGTCGCTGGCCTTCAGCTCCTGTCTGGACTCCGACAATACGGAATACGAACTGACCTCGGATGCGGCCATCACCTCATTCTCCATTGGCGACATCACCATGAGCGATGTTGTGAAAAACCACAAAGGAGAAGACTCCACCATATATTATACGATAACTGCATCACAATATCCGTTCACCATCGACCAAGGGAATAACCTTATATATAATGCAGACTCGCTGCCGGTGGAAACCGATGTAAAAAAAGTCACCACAAGCCTCAGCCTTCCCTACGGCTATGCCGTGACCTATGTCAAGAACGGACAAGATACCATCTGGACCGAAACCGATTCCATCGACTTCACCAATCCGGTAACCTTCAAGGCATATGCCCTGAACGGCTCCATCCGTCAATATCAGGTGAAGGTCAATGTCCATCAGGTCGACCCGGACTCTCTGCAATGGACGCTCCTGCAAGGCGCAGACCTGAATATCCCCGCAGGAGCACAACATAAAGCCGTGTACAACGAAGGGCGGATGTATCTGTTCGCCCACACCACCGGCGGAACGTTGGTCAACTCATCGGCCGACGGCAACACGTGGTCCGGGTGGGAAAGCGTGTCGCTATCGGGCAATGTCGACCACACTTCGGCGCTGGCTTTGAACGGAACGCTCTACATGCTGTGCGACAACCGCCTCTATGCTTCCTCCGACGGAATAAACTGGGATGCGGCCGCAACATCCGACACCTTCGACAAGCTGTTTGCCGTGTCTCCGCGCCTTGGCGAGCTTTACGCCCAGTCTGACACGGACATCAAGGCCATTGCCTGCAGCGACTACAGCACAAAGTCCGTGGGAACAACAGATACGGATTTCCTCCCCGTGCAAAACATTTCCTACGCCGTGACACCGGTATTGACCAACTCCAACATCGAGCGTCTGGTACTGACCGGCACCCGCAATCCGGAGTTAACCAACGACACCACGGCCGTGGTCTGGACCAAGCTTTCCAGCGAGCCGGAGTGGACATACTATCCGCTGGCTCCCAACAACACGCTGGGCTGTCCCAAGTTGCAGGGATTGGCTACCTTTGCCTATGACGGAAAGCTCTATGCCTTCGGCGGCGACTATGACATGCCGGCCGACGTGGCCCGTCCGTCCGGCTTCAAGCCGTTCCAATATCTGTATGAATCGGAAGACAACGGAATCAGTTGGCATCCGCAGACCAACAAAGTGATGCTTCCGGCCTCTTTCCTCAACCGCACCGCCGACTTTTCGTATTTGGTCGATAGAGACAATTTCATCTGGATATTCTGGGGACCATCGTCGCAGACTGATGGCAAGACGGAAGTCTGGAGAGGACGAATCAACCGCTTGGGCTTTTAAACACACAAGGAACCATGTCGTACAAAGAACAAACAGACCCCAACAGAATCCCGACCCATGTAGCCATCATCATGGACGGCAACGGACGGTGGGCCAAGCAACGCGGCCAACACCGCAGCTACGGCCATAAAGCCGGAGTGGAAACGGTGCGCAACATCGCAACAGTTGCAGCCAAGGCCGGAGTGAAATATCTCACACTCTACACGTTCTCCACCGAAAACTGGAACCGGCCCGCAGAAGAAGTGGCCGCGCTCATGGCTTTGCTGCTGGAGTCTATCGAAGAAGAAATCTTCATGACCAATAATATTGCATTCCGCGTCATTGGCGACATGGAACGCCTGCCACAAGCCATACGCGAGAAACTCGAGGACTGCATGGCGCGCACCGCGAAGAACACACGCATGACACTGGTCATCGCGCTGAGCTATTCCTCGAAGTGGGAGATTACGCAAGCCGTGAAACGCATCGCAACGGAAGTCAAAGAGGGGACGCTGCCCGTCGACGACATCGACGAGAACCTCATATCCCGTCACCTCACAACGAGCTTCATGCCCGATCCCGACTTGCTCATCCGCACCGGCGGAGAGTTGCGCCTGAGCAACTACCTCCTGTGGCAATGCGCCTACTCTGAATTGTACTTCTGTGACACCTATTGGCCCGACTTCAATGAAGAAGAATTCTACAAAGCCATCTACGAATTCCAACAACGAGAACGCCGCTTTGGCAAAACCAGCGAGCAAGTAGCCTCGAATAACGATTAACAAGTAACGATGAAAAGATATTCAGTTCACAACTCCGTTTTTAAGACGACATTCAGCGCCCTGTTGCTGTCGGCCTTGTGCGCAGTCCCCGCACAAACGAACGCGCAAGACATCAACCAGGAAAAGAACACACATCCACTGATTTTATATTCGGGAACTCCCAAACAATACGAAATCGGAGGCATACGTGTCACCGGAGGTGAAGGCTATGAAGATTACGTGCTGATTGGCCTGTCCGGCTTATCAGTGGGACAAACCATCACTGTGCCGGGCGACGAAGTGACCCAAGCCGTGAAACGATATTGGCGCCACGGACTGTTCTCGCAAGCCAAAATCGAAGCGGACAGCATCGTGGGCAACAAGATATTCCTGAACATCGCGCTGGTGCAACGTCCCCGCATCTCCGACATTGTGTATCACGGAGTGAAGAAATCCGAACGGGAAGATCTGGAATCCAGTTTGGGCATGATGAAAGGCGGACAGGTAACGCCCAACATCATCGACCGCGCCAAACTGCTGGCCAAACGATATTTCGACGACAAAGGCTTCAAGAACGCCGAAATCGTCTTCAACCAACACGACGACCCCAACAAGACCAATCAGGTCATCATCGACATCTATATCGACAAGAAGGAAAAGGTCAAGATTCACCAGATTACCATCGAAGGCAACGTGGCCCTGAGCGAGAAGAAAATCAAGCGCACGATGAAGAAGACCAACGAAAAGGGTAAGCTCATCAACTTGTTCAAGACCAAAAAGTTCATCGAAGACAACTACGAGGCCGACAAAGAGAATATCATCGCCAAGTACAACGAGCTGGGATATCGCGACGCCGTTATCGTGTGGGACAGCGTGAGCAATTACGACGACCGCACGGTGGATATCCACCTCAAGATTGACGAAGGACAGAAATACTACCTGCGCAACATCAATTGGGTGGGCAACACAGTCTACCCCACAGAGATACTGAGCAGCGTGCTGGGCATGAAACGGGGCGACGTCTACAACCAGAAACTGCTCAAAGAACGTACGACCGACGACGAAGATGCCATCGGCAACCTCTACTACAACAACGGTTATGTGTTCTTCCAACTCGACCCGGTGGAGGTCAATGTCGACAACGACTCCATCGACCTCGAAATGCGCATCATGGAAGGACCTCAGGCATCCATCAACCGCGTGCGCATCACCGGCAACGACCGATTGTATGAAGACGTGGTGCGCCGCGAACTGCGTACACGTCCGGGAGACCTCTTCAGCAAAGTCAACCTAGAGCGTTCCTACCGCGAACTGGCCCAGATGGGACACTTCAACCCCGAAACCATCAACCCCGACGTGAAGCCGGACTTTGAAAACGGAACGGTAGACATCAACTACATCCTCGAATCGAAGGCCAACGACCAGATTGAGTTCTCGGCCGGATGGGGACAGACCGGTGTCATCGGAAAACTCAGCCTGAAGTTCACCAACTTCTCCATGAACAACCTTTTCTCGAAGAATGAGAACAAGCGCGGCTTCCTGCCCCAGGGCGACGGACAGACACTGACCATCAGCGGACAGACCAACGGCAGCTACTATCAGTCCTACAGCGTGTCGTTCTTCGACCCGTGGTTTGGAGGCAAGCGCCCCAACCAGTTCTCCGTCACGGCATTCTACTCGCGCCAGACCGACGTGAACGACAGCTACTACACCGACTATTACAACAACTACTATAACTATTACTACGGCTACGGAAGCTACAACTCGGCTTACTACGGCTACGACGCCTACTACGACCCGGATGAGTCCGTACAGCTCTACGGCGTGTCGCTGGGCTGGGGTAAACGGCTGAAGTGGCCCGACGACTACTTCGTGCTCACCGCCGAGCTGGCCTATCAACGCTACGTGCTGAAAGACTGGCAATACTTCCTCATCTCCAATGGTAAGTGCAACAACATCAGCCTGGGACTGACCCTCTCGCGCAGCTCCATCGACAACCCGATATTCCCGCGTACCGGTTCCGAGTTCTCACTCTCGGTGAACTTTACCCCGCCTTACTCGTGGTTCGACAACATCGACTACAAGGCGCTGAACACCTCGTACAGCTCGGAAACCTATCAGGAAGACATGCAGAAGAAGTACAAATGGGTGGAATACCATAAGTGGAAATTCAAAGCCCGCACCTTCACCGCACTGAGTAGCGCCACGAAGTGTCCCGTGCTCATGACCCGCGTGGAATTCGGACTGTTGGGCCACTACAACAAATACAAGAAGTCTCCCTTCGAGACATTCTACATGGGTGGCGACGGCATGACCGGATACTCCAGCACCTATGCCACCGAGACCATCGGCCTGCGCGGATACGAAAACGGCTCGCTGACTCCTTACGGTTACGAAGGCTATGCCTACTCGCGCATGACGCTGGAGCTGCGCTACCCCGTCATGCTCGAAGCCTCCACCCAGATATACGCCCTGGCCTTTGCTGAAGGCGGTAACGCCTGGACCGACGTGAAGAAGTTCAACCCCTTCAACATGAAGCGTTCGGCCGGTGTGGGTGTGCGCATCTTCCTCCCGATGATCGGTCTGATGGGTATCGACTGGGGCTACGGATTCGACAAGGTGTTCGGCCGGAGCGACTACGGAGGCAGCCAGTTCCACTTCATCATCGGACAAGAATTTTAAACACATGAGTTCATAAACCCACGAACTCTAAACATATAAACTCAATGCCTATGAAAAAGTCTGTGTTCTTACTCCTCGTGGGATGCCTGCTGGCAGTGGGAGCCCGCGCGCAAAAGTTTGCCCTGATTGACATGGAATACATCCTGCAACACATCCCGGCCTACGAACAGGCCGTGGCGCAGCTGGATGCCGACTCACGACAGTTTCAGAGCGAGGTCGAAGCCATCGCCCTCGAAGCCAAGAACCTGTATGAAAGCTATCAGAAGGAAGCCGACAGACTCACCACGGCCCAACGCACCGAGCGCGAAAACGCCATCGTGGCCAAAGAGAAACAGGCCGCCGAGCTGCGCCAGCAACACTTCGGCCCGCAAGGCACCATAAGCCGGCGCCAGCAGGAACTGATGAAGCCCATCAACGACAACATCTACGAAGCCGTGAAAACCATCTCCATGCAGCGCGGATATGCCCTCGTGCTCGACCGCGCATCGGATGCAGCCATCATTTTCGCCACTCCGGCCATCGATATCAGCGATGATGTGCTCGCAAGATTAGGTTATTCCAATTAAATGTATAACTTTGCGGCGTTAATAACGCAAATAACTATTTCAAACAATACTAATTAAAAACATCTAATAAACCAAGCTATGTTGAAAAGAATCATCTTATTGGCAATCATTGTCATCCCCATGGGTGCCTTGGCACAGAAATTCGGTCACATCAACCCCATACCCATCATGCAGGCCATGCCGGAGTACACCAAAGCACAGACTGAACTGCAAGAACTCCAAAAGCAATACGAAGGCGAGATGAAGCTCATGCAGGACGAGCTGACGCGCAAAGATGGTGAATACACCAAGCAGCGCGACTCCCTGCCGGAGAACATCCGTCAGCGCCGCGAAGCCGAATTGGCCGACCTCTATGCCAAACTGCAGCAATACGCTCAGGAGAGCAGCCAGAACATGCAAAAGGCATCACAGGAAAAGATGGCCGAAATCAGCAAGAAGATTGAAACAGCCATTCAGGAAGTGGGCAAAGCCGGAGGCTTCATCTACATCTTCGACCAAACGGCCGGCATCCCCTTCATCAACGAAACATTGAGCACCGACGTCAGTGCACAGGTGAAAGCCAAATTGGGCTTGCAATAACCCGGCGCCCTGCGCGACAACATACCACGACAGCGGGTGTGCACGGAGAATCATTCTCCCCGCACACCCGCTGTTTTTGCATCCGCTCGTAAGATTCACCGCCTCGACCGCTCCATATGGCGGCTCGCAAGCGGCCATATGCACGGAGCCGCGCGACCATATCCCCGCTCACGTCCGTCCATATGCGCGCAACCAACGGTTTATAAATTTCGCATACTGCTTTGCAGTGTAACAATAAACAAATACATTTGCATAAAACATGATGCGGTTGATTTATAATCGGCCGCACAATTAAATCTCCTAAATCTCCGCCAATGAAAAGATATGTGACATTTCTAGCGTTGCTTATTATTGTATGTCTTTATGCCAAAGCACAGCCCTTAGCACCACAGGTTAACGAGAATGTGGAGCTTATGAGTATCTTGTCGCGCATGGCCGGATTTCCTGAGTATCACATGGATGTTGCAGGCCAATACATAACAGATATCGACAGCCACTTCAAGGACAGGACCAATCATCCAGTCGTTCAATATATGAAAAAACTTAGAAGCGAGCACGGTATCTCTTACGATGCAGTCATGTCAATGGCCGTCCACCTTCAAAAAGAAAACGGCTGCTTTTCTCTGATAAAAGAAGAAACAAATACATTGGAAAAGCGCTGGGACAAGGTAGATAAAACGCAATTTTTAAACCTACTGACCGACTTCTACTTAAAAAGCCATTTTCAGTCTTTCTTTGAAGCCCACAAAGAATTTTACAGGAAAGGAATACAGGCTTACAAAGAAAAAGTTATGCGACACTTTGATATCAGCTGGTACGAGTCATTTTACGGAAATAAGCCAGACGAAAACTTTTCGATCATTATCGGCTTCTGTAACGGCGGAGGGAACTATGGAGCGAACCGCCACATAAAAGAAAAAGGAAAAGAAGTATTCGCTATCATAGGTTACTTTGCAAACAAGAACAATGAGCCCCAATACAGTAAAGAATATCTGCCCACCCTTATACATGAGTTCAACCATTCTTTTATAAACTACCTGCTGGATGAAAATAAATACCCCGAACATGTAAAAGCCCTAGAACAGGCTGGCACAGATTTGTTCAATTCTTCCCGATGGGCCATGTCAAGACAGGCATACGGGAATTGGCAAACCATGATAAACGAATCATTGGTACGCGCTGCTGTCATCTGCTACATGTTAGATAAGAAGTATGCTCCAGAAGAAATAAAAAACGAACTGTCCGAACAAATACAACGCAACTTCAGGTGGATGCCGGAACTGGTTCGCCTCCTAAGAACCTATGAAAAAGAACAGTCTCGATATGGAAGTCTGGAAAAGTTCTATCCGCACATCCTCAATTTCTTTTCTGATTATGCAGAAAAAGAAAACGAAAGATTAAACATAATGGAATGACTATATCTCCCCCGCATTCTTTGTTTATTCACACGATAGAAGTACCTTTGCATGAGTGATAAACAAAACGTGTGAAACCATCTTAAAACAACCGTATCCGTCATGTTCAAACATCTGTTACTGATAGTTTTGTGCCTGCTGCCGCTGGGTCTGACAGCACAAACGCAACCCAAGTTCGGCTACATGAACTATGCCGAAGTCCTGAAATCAATGCCCCAATATGCCGAGGCCGAAACCAATCTGGCCATACTCCGGAGTAAATACGACGCCGAAATCCGGCGTTCGGAGGACGAGTTCACGCGCAAGTATGCCGAGTTCCTCCAGGAGCAAAAGGACTTTCCCCACAACATCATGGTGAAACGCCACAAAGAGCTCCAGGAACTGATGGAAAAGAGCATCGCCTTCAAAAACGAAATTAACGCCACGTTGGAGACCGCGCGCGACAAGATGCTGGAGCCGCTCACGGCCGAACTGAACGATGCCATCTCGCGCGTGGCCCTCAAGTACAGCTTAGACTACGTGGTCAACACGGAAGAGAAAAACTATCTGTACATCAACCCGATGTCCGGCATAGACATTACCGGCGAAGTGGAAACCGAGCTGGGCATTGCCAGACCGGCAGAGACGCCCGCCACCGTTCCGGCCACGACAGAAAATGCACAATAACCCGCCGATGACTGCCCTCCCGTGTCGGCCCGGTCCCATCGGCGTGTTCGATTCCGGCTATGGCGGGCTCACCATCCTGAGCCGCATACGCAACCTGCTGCCGGAGTACGACTACATCTACCTGGGCGACAATGCACGCGCGCCCTACGGTCCGCGCTCGTTCGAGATAGTCTACGAATTTACCCTGCAAGCCGTCCGCCGGCTGTTCGAGATGGGATGCCATCTGGTCATTCTGGCGTGCAACACGGCTTCGGCCAAAGCCCTGCGCAGCATACAGCAGAATGACCTGCCCGGCATGGATGCCAACCGCCGCGTGCTGGGCGTGATACGTCCCACGGCGGAATGCATAGGCGGCCTGACACGCTCGCGCCACGTGGGCGTATTGGCCACTGCGGGTACCATCAAGTCGGAATCCTATCTGCTGGAAATCAAGAAGCTGCACCCCGACATCACGGTCACGGGCGAAGCCTGCCCGCTGTGGGTGCCTCTGGTGGAAAACAATGAGTTCGACAAGCCCGGCGCGGACTATTTCGTGCGCCAGCACATCGACCGCCTGCTGAGCAGAGACCCGCTGATTGACGCCGTCATCCTGGGCTGCACGCACTATCCCCTGCTCTACCCCAAGATATGCGCTTACATGCCGCCACACGTGACCGTGATACCGCAGGGCGACTATGTGGCACGAAGCCTGAAGGACTACCTGCGCCGCCATCCGGAGATGGACGAACGCTGCCTGAAGCAAAGCCGGTGCCGCTTCTACACCACGGAGTCGGTGGAGAAATTCCGCGAGTCGGCCTCCATCTTCCTCGATTGTCCGATAGAGGTGGAGAGCATCGTGTTGGAGTGAGCCCGTCGGCCTTTACTCCCCTTCCCCCTTACGCAACTCTTCCGCCAGCGCGCGCACTTCGGCGCGGGCCACCTTTCCCGTGCCCGTCCGGGGGATGGAGGACACGCGATAGCAGTGCTTCGGGCACCAATAAGCAGGCAGCGACTCGCGGCAGAGACGCATCACCTCGTCCGTCGCAAGGGCACCGGCATAGACCAGGGTGACGGCCTCGCCCAGACGCGGGTCCGGCACGGAAGTCACCGCGAAAGGAGCACGCAGACGGACGGACAAGCGGGCTTCCACCTGCTCGGCCTGCACTTTGACGCCGCCCGTGTTGATGGTGTTGTCGGCCCGGCCCAAAATGCGGAAGCGGCCCTGCAGGTCCAGCTCGGCGATGTCGTTGGTTTCCAGCACGTCGGGGTTGACCGTGGGAGCATGGATGACCAGCGTGCCGCGCGCGGACAGACGGATGTCTACCGAGGGGAAGGGCACGTACCAGTCGGAGGCATCCGGACCGTTGAGACGGCGCAGGGCGATGTGCGAGAGGGTCTCGGTCATGCCGTAGGTGCTCCACACGGTGTGAGGGAAGTCGCGCAGGGCATCGGACAGCGCAGCGTCGACGGCTCCCCCGCCGATGATGAGATGGCGCACACGCCGCAGCAGCTCGCATTCGCGCGGCACCTGCAACGAGTTGTAGACCTGCATGGGAATCATGGCGGCAAAGTCGGGAGCCTCATCGAGTCCGGCCAGCGGATGACCCGAAGGCTGCACCACGACCAGACGCAACCCCCATGTCAGCGCACGCACCACCACCATTTTGCCCGCAATGTATTGCAGGGGCATGCACAGCAGGGCGGAATCGCCCTCATGCAGACCCAGAAAGGCGCAAGTAAGCCGCGCGCCGGCCTCCATGCGGCTCTTCTCCACCCGCATCAGCTTGGGCGCGCCGGTGGAGCCTGAGGTCTGCACCTCCACGGTGGGGCTGTCGTCGCGCCAACGGGCCAGGAAGTCGCGGAAAGACGCGTGTATGTCGGGCGGAGCGGCGTGTGTCAGGGGTTGAACCATAGCTTTTCTCCTTTCATCGTGAGCGGGCTGTCCACGTTGTCGGCAAACAGCAGTCCCGTGCCCAGACCCTGGGGCATGACGGGGCGTTGCAGCGCACACCACTGGGCGATGGCATTCAGGCCGATGTTCGACTCGAGGGCCGAAGTCACCCACGAGCGGATGCCTCGGTCGGCGGCCATCCGCATCCACTCTGCGGCGCCGCCTATGCCGCCATGCAGCGAAGGTTTCAGTATGACGTATTGCGGACGGATGGTGTCGAGCAGCTCGGCCTTTCGCACGGGGGAGTTCACGCCGATGAGCTCTTCGTCGAGGGCGATGGGAAGCGGCGACGTGCGACAGAGGCGCGCCATCTCCTCCCACTGTCCCGCACGGATGGGCTGCTCGATGGAGTGCAGCCCGAAAGCCGACAGACGCACGAGCCTCTCCATGGCATCCGCAGGCGTGAAGGCGCCGTTGGCATCGACCCTCAGCTCCACCTGCTCAGGGGTGAAGCGGCTGCGGATGAACGCCAGCAGCTCCAGCTCGCGCTCGAAGTCGATGGCGCCTATCTTCAGCTTGATGCAGCGGAAGCCCTGCCTCATCTTCTCGCCGATGCGGGCGTACATCTCGTCGAACGTGCCCATCCACACCAGGCCGTTGGTGGTTATGCCTTCGCGGCCACGGGTGAAGTCGCTCTCCCACAGCTTCCAGCCGCCCCCGGCGCGCAGGTTCTGCAGGGCAGTCTCCAGCCCGAAGCGTATGGAGGGATAGCCCTCCAGCAGTTCGAGGGGGATCTCGCCGCGCTCCTCTGTCGCGCGACATGCCCGGCGGAGCACGTCCTCATAGCCGGGCACGTCGTCGCAGCTCAGGCCCGGCAGCGGGGCACACTCGCCCCAGCCTGTGCCCGGCGAGGGCAGAGGCGCGGCGCCGGCGGGGAGACACGTGCGTGCCTCGTCACCGGAGGCGTGCGCCGTAGCGCGCAGATACCACACGGGGCGGGTCAGCAGCACGCCACGCGACGTGCCCGCCGGACGTTTGAAGTGGAGCGTGCGCGGGCAGATGTCGATGTGCAACAGACGTGTCATGGCATCTTGGGGTACTTGGACCAGTCGGGCTTGCGCTTCTCGAGGAAGGCCCGGCCTCCCTCCTGCGCCTCGTCGGTCATGTAATATAGCATGGTGGCGTCGCCTGCCAGCTCCTGGATGCCGGCTTGCCCGTCCAGCTCGGCGTTGAGACCCGCCTTAATCATGCGCAGGGCCAGGGGACTGTGCTGCATCATCTCATGCGCCCATTCCACGACCTCGTCCTCCAGACGTTCGAGGGGGACCACTTTGTTCACCAGGCCCATGTCGAGTGCTTCCCGGGCCGAATACTGGCGACAGAGGAACCATATCTCGCGTGCCTTCTTCTGCCCCACTATGCGGGCAAGGTAGGACGAACCGAAGCCCGCGTCGAAGCTGCCCACACGCGGGCCGGTCTGGCCGAAGATGGCGTTTTCGGAGGCAATGGTCAGGTCGCACACCACGTGGAGCACATGTCCGCCGCCGATGGCATAGCCGTTGACCATGGCGATGACGGGCTTGGGCAGGGAGCGTATCTGACGCTGCACGTCGAGCACGTTCAGGCGGGGAACGCCGTCGGGACCCACATATCCGCCATGACCTTTCACGTGCATGTCTCCGCCGCTACAGAAGGCCTTGTCGCCCGCCCCGGTGAGCACCACCACGCAGACGTCGGGACACTCGCGGCAGTAGAGCAGGGCGTCGCTTATCTCGGCCGTGGTGACGGGTGTGAAGGCGTTGCGGTAGCGCGGGCGGTTGATGGTGATGCGCGCTATCCCTTCGAAGAAGTCGAATAGGATGTCCTGGTATTCTTTAATCGTTTTCCATTCTCTTTGTGACATAGGTGTATAGGGTTTAAATGAATTAATCTCTGAGGGAGCGATAGTAGTCCTTCAGCAGGCGGATGTCCGTATCGCGGTCGGTGAAGACCTCCATCAGCATGGGGCGGTCGGCCACGGGAGACACAAACAGGCGGAGCGCTTCCTCCAGCCCGGGCCCGGTAGTGACAGGCAGGTAGCGGAATCCCCTCTCCGTGGCCCAGCCCCGCGCGGATGTGCGGTGCGTCCCCGCCACGGTGTCGGCGGCAGCCTCGGCAAGGCGAAGGCCGGGCAGGGAGCGGAATATCTCCCCGCCGCCGTTATTAAGGAGCATGACGCGCAGGTTCGTGCGGATGTGCCCGTTCCACAAGGCATTCATGTCGTAGAAGAAGCTCAGGTCGCCGATGACCACATAGTTCACACGGTCGGAGACCGAGGCGTAGCCCACCGCAGCCGAGAGCGAGCCCTCGATGCCGTTCACGCCCCGGTTGCAGCACACGGTGATGCCGTCGCACACGGGCGCAAGCTGGGCATAGCGCACGGCGGAGCTGTTGGCCAGATGGAGGACGGCACGCACGGGAGCCGTCCCGGCAATGGCACGTGTCAGGGCGTTCACCGCGCCCATGGCCGAATAGCCGAACGCAGGCGCGGGGCAGGCCGCCTCGCACGTGTGCCACAGGCCGACGAAGGCCTCCGTCTCCGCCCCGGCGGGAGGCATGCAGGCGCGCAGCCGCGCCAGAAAGGCGGCGGGCGACATGCGGAACACGGCCGTCAGCCGACCGAACACATCGACCGGCTCGCCCGCCTCGCTCACGTGCCAGTGCGTCAGCGAGGGCACGCGGCGCAGCCACTGCTTCAGCCGCTTGGACACCACGTGTCCGCCCCAGGTGATGACCAGCCCGGGCGCCAGCTCTTCCAGGCGCGGGGGAGCGGCCGAGGCCAGTACGAGGTCGAACCGACGGAGCGCGCGGCTGCGCACGGGACCGTTGTGCAAGTCCTCGCACAGGCATACGGCCTCAGCCGGAAAGGCATCCGCCGGGAGGGGGTCGTCATGCGGGCCCGTCTGGCCCGGGATGAGCATCCGGCGGGGGCAGGCGGCAAGCGTGTCGCGCATCAGGCGACAGACGTCCGCCTCGTCATCCGGCCCATAGCTGCGGATGACGCGCTCCTGCGGCAGAGCCTCGGTGGGGAAGGCGAAGAAAGGCTCGCCTATGGGTATATTGATGTGGACGGGGCCGGGCGCGGGACCGCGCAGGGCGAGCAGGGCCTCGTTGATGAGGCGGTTGCTATGCCAGGCGTCCTCGTCGGTACGCACTTCGGGCAGGGCCACGGCGCGGCGCACCAGCGGGCCGAACACTCCGGGCTGGGGCAGCGTCTGCCCGTCCATCTGGCCAATCCAGGCGGCAGGGCGGTCGGCCGAGATTACGAGCAGGGGGACCTGCTGATAGTAGGCTTCGGCCACGGCGGGGTGGATGTTGAGCAGGGCCGACCCCGATGTGCAACACACGGCGGCAGGCTCGCCACCCTCGAGGGCAAGCCCCAGGGCGAAGAAGCCCGCGCTGCGTTCGTCGGTCACGCGGAAACACTCGAAGTCCGGGCAGGCGGTGAAGCCCTGCGCCAGGGGTATGTTGCGGCTGCCCGGAGCCACGACGACCCTGCGCACCCCGTGGGCACGCATCAGCGAGAGCAGCTGGAGGACATTGGTCTTGTCGGTGTACATCTTACTGGAAATAGTTCGTCAGAGGGCGCATCTTGAGCGCCGTTTCGTTCCACTCCGAGCGCCACTCGGACTCGGGCATGATGCCTCCGCCGGCATAGAAGTGCACGGCCCCGGCTCCCCACTCCATGCAGCGCAGGTTGACGTAGAGGTCGGTGCGCCCCGCAGGGTCGAGCCAGCCCAGGAAGCCCGCGTAATAGCGGCGGTCCAGGCCTTCGTGCTCGGCAATGAAGCGGTAGGCTTCCTCCTTGGGATAGCCGCACACGGCGGGCGTGGGGTGAAGGTAGGCCAGGAGGGTGCCCAGCCTGTGCGTGTGGCGCAGGGGGAAGGCAAAGTCGGTGCAGAGGTGAACCACGTTGCCGGCGCGCACGGGCCTGGGTCCGTCGGCCTCGGGGGCGTAGCCGTGGTCGGAGAGGCAACGTGTGATGAACTCGGCGACATACGCCTGTTCGCGGCGGTTCTTGGCGTCCCAGGCGTCGGGGTTGAGACCTGCGGGCGCGGGCATGGTGCCCGCCAGAGCCACCGTGCGGCCCACGCCGTCGGCCACGGTCAGCAGGCGTTCGGGCGTGCGGCCCATCCACAGGCCCGACTGCGGGGTGTGGCATATGTAGTCCAGGCCGCGACACTTGCCATAGAAGATGACGGGCCCCATGCCCGCCCCTCCCGGCCCGGGCCTGAGGGCCACGGCGTGGCGGCGCGCCAGGACGAGCTTCATGAGTTCGCCCCGGCTGACGGCCGAGTGGAAAAGGTCGAAGGCGGCCCGGTAGCGGGCCTTGGTGTCCTCGCCCGGGTCGGCGGGCGCGACGGACGTGGCTGCGGGCGCAAGACTGCGGGTGGCGCGGAGGATGCCGGCCAGTCCGCTCACGCAGACGTCGGGCCTGATGAGCATCACGGGACAGGCGTCCGTCACGCGGAAGGGCGCCAGCACGAAACCGCTCCGCCCGTTAAGGGCAAAGACGTCGGGCAGGGCCTCCGAGCCGCCGTCGGTCTGCATGACGAGGCGGGGTTCTTCCTCCTCGCCTGCCCGCCACATGGCAAAGGATGTCCCGGCGGCAATGAGGCGTTCGAGGGGCTCGCGGAGCAAGGCGGAAAGTCTCATAGGCCGATATTGGCTACGAAGTTGACTACCCTTATGCTCGACACGAGGCGGCCCGTGGCCTCGGAGGTGATGTCGACCTGCCAGATGTGGGTCGAGCGGCCTATGTGCACGGGCCGGGCCACACCGACAACGCGGTCGCCCATGCGGGCCACGCTGATGTGGTTGGCACTGACCTGTATGCCGAAGGCTCCCGTGTGAGAGCCCAGGACGGAGTAGGAACCATAGCCCGCCAACGTCTCTGCCAGGGCGAGCGAGGCTCCCCCGTTGAGTATGCCGGGCGGGCGGCTCGTGGCGCGGGTGACGGGCATGGTGCCGCGCACGGTGTCGTCGGTCGAAGGGCACAGCTCGATGCCGAGGATGCCCATCATGGAGTCCTGCATCTCGGGACGCAGGGCGTCAATCTGTTCTTGCGTAAACATGGGGTGTGAGGTTTTTGATGTGCAAAGTTAGTCTTTTATTGCGACCAACGGTTGCAATTGTCGGAGGAATATGTGTATCTTTGCCCGAAACAGACATCATAACCGCACACATCCGCCCTATGGAACATACACACTACCACCTGATCCTCGTGAACGCGCTGTACCACCTGGAGCCTCTCGGCCGCAGGCTGGAGACCTTCATCGACACCGTGGCCGACCAGGCCCTCATCCGCGCCCAGTGGGAGGAGGCCGAGCCGCGAATCACGCTCGTCAACTTCTATAACACCACCTACGTCACCCTCTACGAGAACCTCGAACCCCGCGCGGCCAAGGCCAGCGAGAAGGCACGCTTCGCGCGCGAGGACATCTACGACCATCCCTCGGCCGGACTGCTCACCCTAGCCGACAGCCTCGAAGCACTGAGCCGCGAGGCGGGCTATGGCGACTACGTGAGCATCTACATGGTCGACGAGGGAGGCGACTCGCAGGCGGGCGTCGACCTGACGCACCTCTGTCACAGCCTGGCACGGGCGCGAGCCAAGGGCTGGGAGATAGGTTTCTATCGCATCGACCCGGCCTACGGAGTCATCTCGCGCGAGCCGTCGTGGCTCTTCATGCTGACGCTCGACAAGGCGGCGATGACACGCGTCATGGAGCTGGAGAAGACACTGCAGTGTCCGCCGCCGGCACCCGAGCCCGAGCGCGAACCGGACGGGCCCGTGGCCGAACGCCTCCGACTGCGCGAGCTCGACACGTGGGACGCGTTCACCCTGGGCGGAGTGGCCTACAACGACTTCCACGAGTTCAGCCCGGCGGCCGAGGGGACGGACGTCGTCCGCCTGGGGCGAGGGTTCGACTTCCACGTCAACGCCGCAGGCCAGGGACTGCTGTCGTACATACGGCTCTATCCCTGCTCCGACTCGTATGACTTTGCCAACGAGGACCGTTGCCACCACAACTACTGGCTGTGCCGCGACGAGGAGGAAGCCAGGCGGAAGATGGACTACATCACACGTAACCTGCCCTGCATCAACGACGATTACTCCCTGGCGCCCATGCCCGTGTGGCTCGGCCCGGCCCTGTTCTTCGACGACGGCACCGGGAGGCTCGTCATCGGCGAATAAACGCACGTGCGGCGTAAGAACAGCACAACGAACCTGAAAACGCGGGCGGCCCCAACCTCTCTCTCATCCGGAGGCGGGCCGCCTTTTTTTGCCCTCACGCGAGGGGTCGCCGGGGAGACACGTGAGTCGCCGCCCGGGACACACGTGTGTCACCTCTCGGGAGACACGTGCGTCACTCGTCAGGACACACGTGTGTCACGAGGCAGGAGACACGTGTGTCACAAGGCATGACAGACGTGTGTCCCGAGGAGGGAGAGACGTGTGTCCCAAGGAGGCTCTCACGTGTGTCCCGACGAGACCCTCGCGTGTGCCCGTCCGGGGCATTCGCGTCCGCATCCGGCGGAGGGGAAGGCGGATGCCGACCGGCCTGTCATCTCCTCAAAAAAAGAAGGTGCACGTGCCCCGGACGAGGACACATACGCCGGAAAGGCGTCCGCCGGATGGGGTCGGCAGAGGGGCCTTCCTATACCTTATTATATATACGCGCGCGGCTAGAGGCGGAAGTGGCCCCGGGCACGGCGCTCGTCGAGGATGCGTGCCAGGCGGAGGCTCTTCTCCTTGGCAATGTATTTGCGCAGGAATATGTTGGGGATGGCCACGCCCAGTGAGATGCAGAGGATGACGAGCGCCGATGTCATGCCGTTGCTCACGGCCACGGTGAGCTCGCCCACCACGCCGTGCATGTTGATGAAGCCCAGCAGTCCGCGATACATCAGCACGCCCGGCACCATGGGGATGACCGAGGGGATGGTGAGCACGTGTCCGGGCACATGGAACCAGTGTACGGCCTTCAACGCCACGAGGCTGACCGCGAGAGCCCCGGCGAAGGAACCTATCACGGGGCCGTAGCCCAACTCGAAGTTGATGAAGTTGCGCACGCACACGGCCAGCATTCCCCCCAGTGCCACGACCCAGAGGAGTCGCCTCTGGACGTTGAAGATGGTGGAGAACCCCACGGCCGAGATGGCAGCTGCGAGGGCGTAGACCCAATACGGGTCATGGGGCGTCATGCTCAGTTCGCTGAAGCGGTCGCTGATGCTGACGTCCTTCATCACCAGAAGCCTGAGGGCGAAGATGATGCCCAGGGCCATGGCGCCCATGGTGACCAGCGTGTTGGCGGCGCGGGTGATACCGACCAGCAGGTAGTTGTCCACCATATCGTCGACGAAGTTGATTAGCGGCACGCCGGGCACGATGAACAGCGCGCAGGCCAGCAGCGGATGGTAGGGCGTGGCAGACAGGCCCGTGAACGAGGTGGCATAGGCCAGGCAGGTGGCGACGAAGGCCGCTAGGGCCATGCTGACGTACATGTTCATGCCTCCGCCGATGCAACGGGCGCGTGTGAGGAAGCCCGCGAAAGCACACACCGAGGCGAAGAGAAAGGCCACCCAGTCGCACCCGAAGAGCTTGCAGAAGCCTCCGCAGGCAAATCCGGCACAGACGGCCACGAGCATGTGGGGGTAGTTGCGCGGGCGGTGGCGGATGGCTTCCAGCTCGCGTTTGTAGCGGTCGAGGTCATAGTCCTGTTCGATGGCGCGCCAGGAGAGCTTGCTGACCTCGGAGAGTGTGGTCATGTTGATGCCGTGACGCTCGCATTTCTGGAACTTTGTGTAGGACTGATGGTCGTCGCTGACATTGACCTGAAGCATGGTGTAGCTCACGTCAATGTGGAGCTTTTCCTCGGGCAGTCCCAGGTAGGCTGCCACGCGCTTCATGTTGCGTACCACGCGGTTGGTGTCGGCCGCGCTCTCAATGAGGAGCTGCCCCGTGCGCAACAGGAGGTCGACGCGCCTTCCCAGCGGGGCGTCGGCGGGAGTGAGGTAGGTTTCCGGTTGGTTCATACGTGTGTGAGTGGTTTTCAAACGAGGGTGCAAAAGTAATAAAAAGGCGCGAGGCCCGACGTGCGGACGACGTGTTTTTGCCGAGAAAAGACACGTGCGATGGCCGAAGTAACGGGCAAATGAGTTACCTTTGCCCGAAATAGCAACACAGATGAAGACATTACGCACACTCCTCTACCTTCTCCCCCCTCTGGCGGCCCTGCTGGGCGGTTGCCGCGGCGGAGAGAGCGACTACCGCCTCGACGGCGAAGTGACGGGTCTCGACAGCGGACGCGTCATGGTGGTGATTGCCGACACGGCCTACAGCCGCATCGACACCCTGCGGGCCGAGGGCGGCCGGTTCAGCTATGAGCTGCGCCCCGACACGACGGTCGAACTGCTGCTGGTGTTCCCCGGCGGACGCTCGGCCACCGTATTTGCCGAGCCGGGGGCACACACCACGCTCGCGGCCGACACCGCGCGCTGGGACTCGCTGCGCCTGAGCGGGGGCCCCCTGAACGACGCCCTGCAACAGTTTGCCGACTCCACGCGCGGGTGGGACGCCGCCTCGGTGCGCCGCGCCGTGAAGGATTACATAGGCCGCCATCCGTTCTCGCCCGTAGGGGCCCATCTGCTCGAGAAGCACTATGCGCGCCTGCCCCACCCGCCCTATGCGGCCATCGACTCGTGCATCGAGCTGATGAGCGGCCGCCTGCAGGACAACCCCACGGTGCAGGCTCTCTCGGCCCGGCTCGACGATGTGATGAAGGCCGACACGGGCCGCTATATATCGAGCTTCCGCACGCGTGGCGCCGACGGCAAGTATATCAACGCCTACCAGCACGGAGGCAAGTATCTGCTCGTCACCTTCTGGGCCTCGTGGATGCCCGGCGGACGCGAGCTGCAGCAGGGCATCCTCGCCCTCAAGGAGCGCACCGACAAGTCCAAAGCCAAGGTGGCCTATATCAACATCGCGCTCGACACCGACCGGCGCACGTGGCTCGACCTGGCGCGCGGCGACAGCCTGCCCGCCCTGCAGGGCTGCGACTTCGACGGCTGGGAAGGGGTGACGGCCCAGCGGTTCGGAGTGGGTTCCCTGCCACTGATGGTTCTGCTCTCGCCCCAGCGGCGGGTGCTGATGCGTTCGGCGTCTCTGCCCGCGGTGGAGGCACGTCTGGACTCGCTGCTGACACACGACCGTCTGAAAGCCTCACACACTAACCACTAATCTCCCGACATGCTAATCAAACTGTTTGCGGCGGCCGTGCAAGGCATCAACGCCGTCCCCGTCACGGTAGAGGTGACAAACTCGCGCGGAGTGAAGTTCTTCCTTGTGGGCCTGCCCGACTCCGCAGTAAAGGAAAGCCACGAGCGCATCATGGCCGCCATCCAGGTCAACGGGTACCAGTTCCCCACGCAGCAACTGGTCATCAATCTGGCTCCGGCCAACATCCGCAAGGAGGGTTCGGCCTACGACCTGCCCATGGCCATAGGCATCCTGGCGGCGGTGGGCGTGGTGCGCCCGGAGCGGCTCCCGCGCTACATGCTCATGGGCGAGCTGAGCCTCGACGGCAGCCTTCAGCCCATCAAGGGCGCCCTGCCCATAGCCATCAAGGCGCGCGAGATGGGCTTCCAAGGCATCATCGTCCCCGCGCAGAACGCCCGCGAGGCCGCCGTGGTGAACCGCCTCGACGTGCTGGGCGCACGTTCGCTGGCCGAGGTGGTGGACTTCTTCAACGAGAAACGCGAGCTGCAGCCCACGAGGGTGAACACCCGCGAGGAGTTCTACAAGGAACAGGCCGAGTTCGACTACGATTTCTCCGAGGTGAAGGGACAGGAGAACGTCAAGCGGGCCATGGAGGTAGCCGCCGCCGGCGGACATAATCTCATCATGATAGGCCCTCCGGGCAGCGGCAAGTCGATGCTGGCCAAGCGCCTGCCCTCCATCCTGCCTCCGCTGAGCCTGGCCGAGAGCCTGGAGACGACGAAGATACACTCGGTGGCGGGCAAGCTGGGCACACGCGCGTCGCTCATCGCCCGGCGCCCGTTCCGCTCGCCCCATCACTCCATCTCGGCCGTGGCCCTCGTGGGCGGCGGGCAAAGTCCCCAGCCGGGGGAAATCAGCCTGGCCCACAACGGAGTCCTCTTTGCCGACGAACTGCCGGAGTTCAACCGCAACGTGCTCGAAGTGCTCCGCCAGCCGCTGGAGGACCGCGTCATCACCGTGTCGCGCGCCCAGTACAGTGTGGAGTTCCCCTGCAACTTCATGTTCGTAGCCTCGATGAACCCCTGCCCCTGCGGATACTACAACCATCCCACACGCAAGTGCGTGTGCTCCCCGACGCAAGTCACGCGCTACCTCAACCGCATCTCGGGCCCGCTGCTCGACCGCATCGACATCCAGGTGGAAATCACTCCCGTGGACTACGACGAACTGAGCGACACGCGCTGCGGAGAGAGCAGCGCCGTCATCCGCGAGCGGGTGATACGCGCCCGACGGATACAGGAGGAACGCTTCCGCGAACACCCGGGCATCTACTGCAACGCGCAGATGACTCCCTCCCTGCAGGCCAAGTATGCCCGGCCCGACGAGGCAGGCATGAACCTCATCAAACAGGCCATGACCAAGCTGAACCTTTCCGCCCGCGCCTATGACCGCATCCTCAAGGTGGCCCGCACCATTGCCGACCTCGACGGCAGCCCGACCGTGCGCTCAGTCCACGTGGCCGAAGCCATCGGCTACCGCAGCCTCGACCGCGGCACGTGGGGCATGAACTGAACGCCCGCCGTCAGTCCGCAGCCCGAAGCCAAAGGGCCGTGAGCGCACATATGTCCGCCCGCGGCTCTCCATATGCACGCCCGTGTCTCTCCATATGTCCGCCCGCGAGCCGCAATATTGTGGCGAGAAGAGGCCGCCAAGGCGCGCCCGGTGAGGAAAAAACCATTAACTTTGCATCCGCCTAACGCAAAATGCAGACCATATGAATACGCCTAAGATAGCCTTAGTGAAACAGGAGGTGTATCAAGACCTCTACGTGTGTCCCACGTCGGAACGGGATGCGGGCAACATCCTCTTCTCCTCGCAGGGACGTGTGGGACCCATCGCCCTCATGGCCGAGCTGGGCGCCGACTTCTACATCGTCCACGAAGAGCCGCAATGGGAGACGCAAATCTACCGTAAGGTCATCCCCCACCTGGCCAAGCATCTCTATCTGCTCAAGACGCAGACGCTGGACAAGATACCGGGGCAGGAGTTCAAACGTCCCGGCAGCCCGCACGCCAACGGAGACTTTGCCGTAAGCTGCTACTCGGTGGACTGGGGCGCGTATGACATCGTCATCTCCATCAACGTAAGTCTGCCCACGAAGCTGGTGCGCCAATATCCCCGCACGCTCTTCGCCTACATGATTGGCGAGGCCAACATGGCCACCCGCACGGCGCGATTCGGCTACGACGTCACCCTGAACCAGATGGCGCGCGGCATCGTGGCCGAACGGTGCGGCGCGGTGGACTTCCCCTACACCTTCGTCAGCGGAAACACGCTGGAACGCATCATGGCCCGGGAGCTGGGACGTCCGTCGCTCAATCGCGGCGTGTTCATGGAAATCAACTCCACCACGGAACGTCCGGTGACGCGCGTGCCGGACCACTTCGCCCCCATACGCGACCGGGCCGGACAGGAAATCATCCTCCACCGGCAACTGATACGCGACAACCTGGAGAACATCTACGATGCCAAATACTTCGTCAAGCTGGGCGGCCGCAACATACGCGGCAACTCGGTGGCCGAAGCCATATCGCTTGGCACGCTGGCCATCATGAACCGCGACGAGGTGATTCACCGCGAACTCATCACCGACGCCTGCAACGTGAAGACGGCCGACGACATCGTGGCCCTCATCCGACGCCTAGAGGCCGACCCCGGGGAATACAGCCGTCTCCTCCGCGAGCAGCAACAGAACCTGACGCGGCTGTTCTTCCACCTGCCGCTCAAGTCGCTGGAGAACTGCCTGAAGGACAAACGCCGCCAAAATCGCCCCGCACGCCACAACCTGCTGAGCAGGTTGCTGGACCATTTGACATTTATCGGGTGAAAAACATCAATAATCAAAAGCCATGTACGCTCCCGTCCTGCTCTTTGTCTACAACCGCCCCGCCCACGTAAGGCGCACGGTGGAAGCCCTCCGGGCCAACCTGTTGGCCGCCGAAAGCGACCTGTATGTCTATTCCGATGCCGCCAAGGACGAAAGCAGCCTTGAGGCCGTGAGGGAAGTACGCACCTACGTGCGCCACATCGACGGCTTTCGCAGCGTGACCGTGGTGGAACGTCCGCAGAACTGGGGACTGGCCCGCAACATCATCGACGGCGTCACGACCCATGTGAACCGCGCGGGCCGCGTCATCGTGTTGGAAGACGATCTCATCACGGCGCCCTACTTTCTCACTTTCATGAACGACGCGCTGGAGGTTTACAAGGACGAGCCGCGCGTGGGACACATTCAAGCCTGCGACTTCACCCAAGACCCTTCGCTCCCCGACACCTTCCTCATCCGCTGGACGGGCAGCTGGGGATGGGGCACATGGGCCCGCGCGTGGAAGCATTTCAACCCCGACGGACGGGCTCTGCTCAATGAGCTCCTGGCCCGCAAGCTCGACCGCACGTTCGACTTCGACGGCACCTACGGCTACACACGCATGTTGCGCCGCCAGATTGAGGGGAAAAACAACTCGTGGGCCATCCGCTGGAATGCCAGCCTTTTCCTGCGAGGCATCCTGTCGCTCAACGTCGGCCGCTCGCTCGTGCAGAACGAAGGTTTCGACGGCAGCGGAACGAACTGCGGCGGCGGCGGGCTGTATGCTTCAAGCCTGTACATGAAACGGCTGGAAGTCATCCCCATCTTCCCCGTCGAAGAGAATGCCTCGGCCCGCCGCGCGTATGTCCGCTATTACGCCCGCACAAACTCCTTTTGGGCAAAGGCCGTGCGCCGCATCAAACGCACGCTAAAGGGCGATTTCGGAGCCTAGAGGTTCGGGGATTTCGTTAATATTGCCTACCTTTGCACCACAATCAAAGGGGATACATGCGAGTACTTATCATAAATACATCCGAGAAAAACGGCGGTGCGGCCATAGCAGCCCGACGCTTGATGGAAGCTCTCAGAAACAACGGCGTGCAAGCTTCCATGCTTGTGCGCGACAAGCAGACCGACGCTGCCGAGGTCGTCGAGGTGAACCGCTCGTGGCTGAACGTGTGGCGCTTCATCTGGGAGCGCATCGTCATCTGGAAGACCAACCGCTTCAAACGCCACAACCTGTTCGATGTGGACATTGCCAACACGGGCATCGACGTGACCGACCTGCCGGAATTCAAAGAAGCCGACATCATCCACCTGCATTGGATCAACCAGGGGATGCTCTCCATCAACACGCTGAGAAAGATTGCCGCTTCGGGCAAACCCATGGTGTGGACCATGCACGACATGTGGTGCTTCACCGGCATCTGTCACTATGCCGATGACTGCGAAAAATACCGGACCGAATGCTCGCACTGTCCCAAACTCTACGGCAAAGGACGCGAACACGACATGGCCCAACGCGTGTTCCGCCGGAAGGCGACCCTAATGGCCGAGAGCGACATACGCTTCGTGGCGTGCAGCCGTTGGCTTGAGCAACTGGCCAAAAGCAGCACCCTGCTGCAAGGCAAACGGGTGACCAACATTCCTAACGCCATCAACACACAGTTCTTCCATCCGCATAACAAGAGCGAGGCCCGGCAACGGCTGAATCTGCCCGCCGACCGCAAGCTCATCCTGTTCAGTTCCATGAAGACAACCGACAAGCGCAAGGGCGTGGCCTACCTCATCGAAGCCTGCCGCATACTGCAACGGCAATATCCCGACATGGACAAACGAATAGGGGTGGTCATCATGGGCAAGCAAGCCGAAGAAAGCGCGGCACTCCTGCCCTTTCCTTCCTATAATATGGATTTTGTGAGCGACGAACGCCGCATGGTGGACATCTACAATGCCGTCGACCTCTATGTCACTCCTTCGCTGCAGGACAATCTGCCCAACACCATCGTGGAGGCCATGGCCTGCGGCACCCCCTGCGTGGGCTTCAACGTGGGCGGAATACCGCAGATGATTGACCATCTGCACAACGGCTATGTGGCCGAATACCGCTCGGCTGCCGACCTGGCCAACGGCATCCACTGGACTCTTTCGGAAGCCGACGAACTGGGCGAAGCTGCCCGCCGGAAGGCCGAGAACTGCTATTCGGAGGCAGCCGTGGCCCGCCAGTACATCAAGATTTACAACGACGCATTAGGACAATGACCCGCCCATGCACACACACTTTCATCCCAAATTCTCCATCGTGACCGTGACCTACAATGCGGGAGAGGTGCTGGAAGACACCATACAGAGCATCATCACACAGACCTACCGCAATGTGGAGTACATCATTGTCGACGGCGCGTCGACCGACAACACCATGCACATCATCAACCGATATAGGGAACACATCAACACCGTGGTGAGCGAGCCGGACAAAGGACTCTACGACGCCATGAACAAAGGGCTGGCTCTGGCCACGGGCGATTACGTGAGCTTTCTCAATGCCGGCGACTGCCTCCACGAGGACGACACGCTGCAAGCCATCGTGCGCTCGGTACAGACAGCGCATGAAAACGCCGCCGCCACGCCTCCCGATGTCATCTACGGCCACACGGCCCTGGTCGACAGCGAAGGACACTTCATCCGCATGCGCCGGCTGACTCCGCCGGAACATCTCACATGGAAAAGCTTCAAGCAAGGCATGACGGTGTGCCATCAGGCATTCTTCGCCCGCCGGGAACTGGCTCCGGCATACGACCTCCAATACCGCTTCTCGGCCGACTTCGACTGGTGCATCCGCATCATGAAAAAGTCCCAAACCCTGCACAACACCCGCCTGACCCTCATCGACTACCTTGACGAAGGACTAACCACACGCAACCGGCGCGCATCGCTCATCGAACGCTTCCACATCATGTGCAGACACTATGGCACGATTGGCACCGTGATGCACCACTTCTGGTTCGCCATCCGCCTGCTCACGAACAGGAAAAAGGCATAAGCCCCGGAAATATCGGAAGCAACCGTTGCACCGTAAAGGCTTTTGTACTACCTTTGTTGCATTAATGGCTTGACCATAAGCCAAAGAACCGAATACTTAACACTTTAATAATTGTGACGCATATGACCGATTCAAAAACAATCCTGGAAGAATCACAGGAGAAAATGGACATGGCCGTGATGTATCTTGACGACGCACTGGCCCACATCCGGGCCGGAAAGGCCGACGTCCGCCTGCTGGACGGCATCCGAGTTGACTCCTACGGCAGCATGGTGCCCATCAACAACGTGGCAGCCGTGACCACTCCCGACGCACGCAGCATTGCCATCAAGCCGTGGGACAAAAGCATGTTCCGCGTCATCGAGAAAGCAATCATCGACTCCGAACTGGGCATCATGCCCGAGAACAACGGCGAAATCATACGCATCGGAATCCCGCCCCTCACCGAAGAGCGGCGCAAACAGCTCGCCAAGCAATGCAAGGGCGAGGGCGAGACTGCCAAAGTCAGCGTACGCAACGCACGCCGCGACGCCATAGACGCGCTCAAGAAAGCCGTCAAGGAAGGAATGGCCGAAGACGAACAGAAAAACGCCGAAGCCAAACTGCAAAAAATCCACGACAAGTATATCAAGCAGATTGACGACATGCTTGCGGCCAAGGACAAAGAAATCATGACCGTATAACCCAACACCATACAAACGCGCACCCCCGGACCACACCTGCGACAGTCCGCGGTTGCGCGTTTTTCATACACATCAATCACAAACCCCGACACACGTGCACGGACTAGTCATCAGAAGCACCGGCAGCTGGTATCAGGTCAAGACCGACGACGGCCGCCTCATCGATTGCAAGATAAAAGGAAACTTCCGCCTGAAAGGCATACGCAGCACAAACCCCATCGCCGTGGGCGACCGCGTCAGTCTGGAACCCAACGCCGAAGGAACGGCCTTCATTACCGGCATCGACGACCGGCGCAACTACATCGTTCGCCGGGCATCCAACCTGTCCAAACAATCGCATGTCATTGCCGCCAATCTCGACCAATGCTTCCTCATCGCCACCATCAGCCATCCGGCCACATCCACCATCTTCATCGACCGCTTCCTGGCCACGGCCGAAGCCTACAGCGTGCCCACGCGCATCGTGTTCAACAAGACCGACCTCTACACTGACGACGAGCTGCGGACGCTCGACGAACTGACCGCGCTCTACGAATCCGTGGGCTATCCCTGCCACCGCATATCGGCCATCGACGGCAAGGGAGTGGACGAGATGCGCCACCTGCTCGACGGACGCATCACGCTCTTCTCGGGCAACTCCGGCGTGGGGAAATCGACCCTCATCAACGCCATCGACCCCGACCTCGGAGCACGCACGGGCGCCATCTCGGCCTATCACGACAAAGGCACGCACACGACCACCTACTCGGAAATGTTCCCCGTGGGCCGGAACGGATACATCATCGACACGCCGGGCATCAAGGGCTTCGGCTCGGTGAATATGGCCCCCGAAGAAGTCAGCCACTATTTCCGCGAGATATTCCGCTGCTCGGCCGACTGCAAATATGGCAACTGCACCCACGTGCACGAACCCGGCTGCGCCGTGCGCCGAGCCGTGGAGGAGGGCCGCATCAGCCTGTCGCGCTACACCTCCTACCTCAACATGCTCGACGACGAACACGAAAACAAATATCGCGCGCCGTATTGAAAATCTGACGATTGATGGACAGAACGGGATTTGAAACATTGTTCAGGGAGTCCTACGTGAAGCTCTACTACTACGCCTTGCAGCTCACCCGCGACGAAGAGGCGAGCAAGGACATCGTGAGCGGCATGTTCTGCGAACTCCTGGAACATTGCGACCGCGTCGAGCAATCCACCGTCACCACCTATTTATATACTGCGGTGCGCAACAAGTGCGTCGATCACCTGCGCCACAACCTCATCAAGGCCGAATATGCCGACTATTACCTGAAAGCGGTGGATGCCTGCTATCAGGACGACGAGGCCGAGGCTGCGGAAAAAGAACGTTGCGTGGAAGAGATGCTGGCCCGGCTTCCGGCACAAACAAGCCATATCCTGAAGGAATGCTATCTGAACCGAAAGAAATACAAGGAAGTGGCCGACGAACTGGGAGTCTGCAACGACACGGTGAAACGCCACATCATGCGCGCCCTGAAATACCTTCGGGAACTGTATTCCGGTAAAAAAGATTAAAAACATGTCCCTGATTGACCGGATGAAACGTATAAGATAGAAACGAACAAGACCAACAAGATGAAAGACAACCTTGACAACGATAAAAAGCTCGAAACGGCAATCGACGCCATGGAACACGACGCCGACCGGCTGGAAAACGCAATAAACACGCCGGACGCTGACGAGGATTTGAAAGCCGCCTGCCGGGATATAGCCCTGATAGAGAAAGTGTTGCTGCGCCAATGCCATCGAGCGCCGGATGTCGAGGCGGAACTGGACAAGGTGCTTGCCACAAACCGGAAACACACACGCCGCGCCATGTGGCGCCGCATCGGATGGTGGACGGCCGCCGGAGTGGCCGCCATGCTGGCCCTGGTATTCATCCTGCGCGGGACGGACGTCAACGAAGCCTCAACATCCCTGATTGCGGACTCGACGCCGACGGCCGACGCCGACGAAATCACGCTCCGGATAGGCGATGCCACCACTCTCAGCCTCGAACAACTGGCAGAAGGCGATTTGCAGCGAAGCGGCGCCACGCTGGACGAAGGCGGGGAAGAGATGACCTATGCCGGTACTCATGTGGGCGAAGTGGTCCATAACACGTTGAGCGTTCCCCGACGGAAAGACTTCAAGGTGGTGCTGGCCGACGGCACGGAGGTATGGCTCAACGCCGAAAGCCGGCTGACCTACCCCAACCGCTTCACGGACGGCGAGCGCCGGGTGAAGCTGCAGGGCGAAGCCTACTTCAAGGTGGCTGTGGACAGGCAGCATCCCTTCGTGGTGGAAACGGACTACATGCAGTCGGAAGTGCTGGGGACGGAATTCAACGTGCGCACCTACACGGCCGACGATTGCCATGTGACGCTGGTGAAAGGCGGCGTGAGGGTGAGCGATGCGGCGCGCCGCCATGTGGCCGAACTGCGTCCGGGGCAGGATGCCCGCCTGGAACCCGATGCCGGCTTTGTGCTGACGCAAGTGGACACCGAGGCCTACACGGCATGGAAGGACGGACTGTTCTATTTCGACCAAGCGACGCTGGCCGACATCATGCGCGAACTGGGGCGTTGGTACGATGCAGACGTGACGTTTGAAGCTTCTGCGGACAAGAATTTCCGCATGCGCTTTCTGGCCGATCGGCGCGGCTCGCTGGAGCAGGTGCTGGACCTGCTGAACGGCTTCGGTCGCGTAACGGCCACATATGATGCCGCCACCCGCCGAATCACGGTGAAATAGCGCAAAGCCGTCAACCTGCCCGGAGGTTCTGTCAGCGCCTCCATACCCCGCGACATCGGCTGTTTTGTCTCATATTCACGCTCATGAGCCATCATATCCGCGCTCGCAAGCGCCCATATTCCCGCTCGCGAGCGCCCATATTCCCGCTCACGGGCCGCAATATTCACGCTCGCGGGCACCCCGTGTCATCCGTCCGGCAAAAGCCGCATGTCAAATTCGCCACAAAAAAATCCGCTTCACCCTGTCACCATTTCTTTTTCACAAACGTATATAGGGTAAATTGAAACTACTAATACCATACAGTTTATGAAAAAGACGTTTACATTGTTGTTGCTTGCCTTGCTGGCCTGTTGGCTTGCCCCGTTGCCAGCACTGGCGCAAGCGGATTCCGGAAAACGGGTGACCATTTCGTTTCATGAAGAAAACCTTTCGACGGCCTTGAAACGACTCGACGAAGCCTTTGGCGGCACCTACAAAATTCTATTCGTGTATGATGAGGTCGACTCCCACAAAGTGACTGCCGACATCCGGGACGCCCTCCCGCTGGATGCGCTCAGGCAGGTGCTGAAAGACACTCCGTTCGTTTATACCGTAAAAGACCGTTTCATCAGCGTGAGCCTCAGGCAGAAGCAGGCACAGCCCAAGCGCACCCTGACCGGCACGGTGACCGACGAGCAGGGCGAGCCGCTGATTGGCGCGGGCGTCATGGTCGTGGGCGGAAAGACCGGCACGGCGACCGACATCGACGGCGCCTTCCGGCTCCAAGTGCCCGAAGACTGCAAGACGATTCAGGTGTCCTACATCGGCATGTCCACCCGTCTGGTCGACGTGGAAGGCAAGAGCACCGTGCAGATCCGGCTGGCCGAGAACGAAATGAAGCTGGACAACGTGGTGGTGACCGGCTATCAGACACTGTCCAAGGAGCGCAGCGCCGGCTCGTTCGACATGGTGAAGGGCGACGTCATCAGCGACAAGGTGGCCCTGACGGGCAACATCCTGCAAGGCATGGAAGGCCTGGTCACCGGCCTGAGCGTCAACATGAGCGACGGGGCCGACAAGTACACCGTGCGCGGCATCACGTCGCTCAACTCCACCCGCTCGCCTCTCTTCGTGGTCGACGGCGTGCCCTTGGAAGGCGACCAGGTGGAATCCCTCCTGAGCGGCAACGACATCGAGAGCATGACCTTGCTGAAGGATGCCACGGCAGCTTCCATCTGGGGCTCGCAAGCGGCCAACGGCGTGGTGGTGATTACGACCAAAGGCGGTTCGCGCAAGCAAGACCTGCGCATCGCCTACGACGGTTCCTTCACCTGGATGGGCAAGCCCGACTATGACTATCTGGACCGCATGGACGGAGAGACCTTCATGCGCAATGCCCAGGAGATGTTCGACCAATATGCGCCGCTCTATTCCTATGCCGACGTGCAGACCTCGCTTGTGGGTATCCCCGACCGGAACAATCCGGTAGTGTTTCCCCACGAACGCCTGATGTATCAGGCCCTGAACGGCGAGATAACCGAAGCCGAGCGCGACGCCGCCCTGCAGCAGCTCATACGCCAGAACGGTCGCAAGGACTACGAGGACCACATGCTGAGCAACAAGCTGATGACACGCCACAACGTCTCCTTCTCCGGTGGCATGGACAAGATGTCCTACTACCTCTCGCTGGGCTACGTGGGCGACCAGGGCATGGAGAAAGACTGGACCAACCGATTCACGTTCATTACCAAGGAGGAGTTCTTCTTCACCCCGTGGCTGAAGTGGGACATCACCCTCAATGCTTCTTACGGACGTAAGCGCGCACATCTGTCTCCTTGGGAGGACTACGCCAACGATAACATCCTCTTCGGTTTCAGTCCCTACCATGACATCCCATATGCCACCCTCTACGACACGGCCGGCAACCCGCTGGACTGGTCGGTCTACTACATTTCGCAGGAGAAGCGTGACGAGACAGAAGGACTTACGGGCACAGACATGAGCTTCTATCCCGTGGACGACTTCAACGCGAACTCTTCCAAAACGCTCGATACCAATTTGCGTCTGAACACCGGACTGACCGTCGACCTGGTGAAAGGCTTGCGCTACGAGGCCCGATTCCAATACAGCCGCTTCCACTCAAAGACCGAGAACTACTATCCCGGCTCCACGTGGAAGATACGCGAGGAACGACTGACGGCCACACCCCTGAACACGCTGGAATGCGCCCTGCCCACCGTGGGTGGCAACTTCCTGCTGGACAACAGCCTTACGACCGACTGGACGCTGAGAAACCAGTTGAGCTACAACGGCGACTTCGATGACGGACGCCACCAGCTCAGTGCGCTTCTGGGTACGGAAATCCGCGAGTACAAGAACACCGTGTTCTCGAACTTTCTTCGGGGCTACGACATGCAGTCCATGCAATACACGCCCTACGACGACTACAACCTGAACCGCATCTCCAATCCCGTATATGGCAACACGACCATAGCATTCAACAAAACCTACTATACGCAGACCGAGGCCATGCGCCGCTACTTCTCGCTCTATGGCAATGTGGCCTATACCTTTAACCATAAGTATACGCTCAACGCCAGCCTGCGTGTGGACCAGTCGAACCTGTTCGGCAGCAATCCCGACAACCAGTATAAACCCATCTGGTCGATAGGCGGCGCATGGAAGGTGTCCGACGAAACGTTTATGGACGGCATTGATTGGCTCGACCGCCTCACGCTGCGCGCCACGTTCGGCTTTGCAGGCAACTCTCCCCTGCCCGGGCAAGGCGGCAACTACGACATACTCATGGCCACAAGCAGTTCCTTCTATGAGACCAACGGCTTCAAGATATCCACCCCGGCCAACGACGAGATTACGTGGGAGAAGACACGTATGTGGAACATCGGCTTCGACATCGACGTGCTGAAGAATCGCCTCGCCCTCACATTCGACTACTATGACAAGCGCACCACCGACCTCATCAGCAACATGCTCCTCAATCCGGTCAGCGGATGGCAGTCAACAATTGGCAATGTGGGCACGCTCACCAACAAAGGTTTCGAACTATCGGTCAACAGCCATAACATCAAGGGCCGCGACTTCAACTGGTATACCAACTTCACCCTGTCGCACAACACGAACAAAATCACCAAGCTCGATGTGGCCACGCCTTACACGGCCGAGACCATCATCGCCTACGGTGGCAGCATGAACGTGGAAGGCTATCCCGTCAACTCGCTCTTTGCTTACCGCTATGCCGGGCTGAACGAGAAGGGAGAACCTCAGGCTTATCTGGCCGACGGCAGCATCGTGTCCGGACTGGACAGCCGTGGCCTCAGCCGTGAGGACGCCGTATACTGCGGCACCACCGTCCCCAAGTTCTACGGCGGCCTGACCAACCGACTCACCTATAAGGATTGGGAACTCTCCTTCATGTTCGTCTATAACTTCGGCAACAAGATGCGCAACGAGTGCGAACAGCTGGAGTGGGGACGCCCCACATCGAACCTGGACAACAGTTTCGACGAACGTTGGCGCGTGCCCGGCGACGAGCTGAAGACCAATGTCCCCGCTTGGACGCCGCAGGTGAACAGCAATGCCAACTTCGACCTCTACTATTACAGCGACCGAAACGTGCTCGATGCCGCATACATCAAGCTGCGCGACCTCTCATTGGCCTACCGCGTGCCCGCCGATTTCTGCAAGAAACTCCGGCTGGATGCCATCCGCGTGAAGCTCTCCATCGGCAATCTCTTCTATTGGGCGGCCAACGACGAGGGTATCGACCCCGAATATTATCAGCCGGACACCTGTGTGGACAGCCGTCAGGAGCGTTTGGGTCCGAGCTACTCCATCAACTTTAACATCAACATTTAAACCGACTTATCATGAAAAAGATACTAGCCTTACTCTGTTCCGCCGCACTGCTCACGGCATGCAACGACTTCCTTGACGAAGCTCCGCGCGGATACACCATCCCCGAGCTGACCGAAGACTACGACAAACTGCTCAACGACGGCACCATGAACAACATGCTCTTCTTCGACGCCTACTATCCGGCTTGGAAGAGCGACGAACTTATCTACACCGAAGGCTCTTTGGCGGCCGTGTCGCAGATTTCATCCTTCCCCACCTCCATCGAAGCGGCGGCCGAACTGCGCAGCGACATCTACCGTGCCGACCAGACATCGACGGAGTGGAACACCGCCTATAACCAGATATACACGCTCAACGTAATTGCCAACGAGGTGATGAATTCCCGGGGCAACGAGGCCGCGAAGCAGCATCTGCAGGCCGAAGCCCGCGTGCGCCGGGCCTACATGCACTGGCTGCTGGCCCAGTGGTATGCCATGCCCTACGACGAGGCCACGGCCGACGAACAGCTCACCATCCCCATCGTGACCGAGGCCGACACGCAGGTGATGGACTACGACCGCGCGACGATGCGTGAACTATACGACTGGATTACCGCCGAGATGGAGGAAGCCTGTCCGCAACTGGAGGAGCGCGAAGAGCACCGCATGCGCTGCTACAAGGCCACGGGATACGCCCTGATGGGCAAGGTCTATTTCGGCATGAACCGCTATGACGACGCCTTGCGCGCCCTGCGCACGGCTTACGACCTGCTGCACGACGACCCGAACGTCTACCTGACCGACCACAACGAGAAGCAGGCCACCTACGGATACCGCGAGCTGACCATGACCGAGATGCTGGCCTACATGCCCTACGCTTACCGCGACAACGAGGCGTTGTTTTGCAAATACTCCAACTGCATGAAGGAATACTACCCAGCCTACTACGGCACAGAGCCTGCCGAGTATCTTTCGCCGGACGTCTACGCCCTCTATGACGAGCACGACCTGCGCCGCAATCTGATAATCACTCAGGATGCCGCCGGCAATCCGCTGGCCTATCCCACAGCCACGTTCTACACGTCGCAGGTCAACGTCGGCTGCAAGCTGCCCGAGGTGTACCTGATGCTGGCCGAATGCGAAGCCCGCGCAGGCTCGACCAACGAGGCGCGAAGCATCCTGACCGAGCTGCGCCGCACACGCGTCATGCCGGGGTACGAAGAAGTACCCGGGGACGTGACCACCCGCGAAGACCTCGTGCGCTACTGCTTCGACGAAGAGGCCCGAGAGTTTGCCGGGAGCGACTTCCGCTACTACAACGTGCGCCGTCTGTGGAACGACCCGCTGTTTCAGGAACAGAAACCCCTGACCGCCCAGGTGGGAGGCCAGACCTGCACGTGGCAGGAAAGCGGACTGCAGACCGACCTTCCGGAAACCGTGCTCATCTGGAACGAGAACTGGCGTTGACGTATCACCCATTAAAGACAGAAACTTATGAACACATTGCTTATTTCACTGCTTTCAATTTGCCTTTCGACCTTCGCTCCGGAACAGGAACCGTCGCCCGCCGTGGTCGAGGGACGGATACAGAACTCGCCCTCGCCCTATCTCATATTAATGGACGCGTCCGGTCAGGACACGGTGGCCATCCGGGCCGACGGAACGTTTCGCTTCGCCCGAACGCTCGACGCTCCCCGCGCCTGCACGTTCATGATTCCGAAGGTGCAGCTCTTCCATCAGCTGTGGATGGAAAACGGCAAGACGACCCGCATCGAGCTGGATGCCGACCATGTGGAAGGTCTGTCCGTCACGGGCGACACGGAGCAGGAATGCACCTTCCTCAACACCTCCGAACCGGTGCTGCGCACGTTCAAAATGCCTGGCACGAAGAGCTTTGCGGCCTACACCGCCCGCATGGAGCAGGTGCGCGACTCGCTGCTGAGCGTCGCCCGCCGGACGGTGGACAATCCGCTCTTCACCGCCTACGAGGAACGGAGCCTGCGTTCGGTCATCATCAATAAACAGACAGGGTTCTTCCGCGAACTGATGGCCGACGGACGGCCTGTCGATGCCGATGCGGACTACAACCGCTTCATGGACGCCATCGACCTGCGGAACGACGCGCTCGACTACGGCACGGCGTTCACCGTCACGGAATGGAAGTCGCTCTGCCTCAGCCGCACGCCCGAGCGCGACTATCGCACGATGATACGGGTGCTGGCCGACCTGCCCATGAAGCCGACGGTCAAGGACGAAGTGATATTCTCCGTCATGCGGATGTTCATCGCCTCGGGCGAGACAGACGGACGGGAAGAGACCTACCGGACGGCCCTCGCCATGATGCAGGCGGAGAGCGTGAAGCAACGCCTCGGCGCGTTCTACGAACAGGACACGCGGATGCGTTCCGACACGGGCCGGGTGGCCGACTTCGAGGTCATGACGACGGACGATGCCCGCGTCAGGTTCAGCTCCGTGTGCGAAAAACCCGTCATCTACATCGACATCTGGTCGACCTGGTGCGCCCCCTGCTGCCGCGAGATTCCCTACGTGGCCCGGCTCGTCGAGCACTACAAGGACAACCCCGACATCGAGTTCGTCAGCCTCTCCATCGACCAGAACGTGAAGAACTGGAAGGCCTTCCTGGCCAAGGCGGACCACACGGGCTGGAAGCAATACCTCATCCCCGCCGAGACGCAGCGGGCCTTCATGAATGACTTCGCCATCAACGGCATTCCCCGCTTCCTCGTAATCGGCCGCGACGGCAAGATATTGGATTCCAACGCCCCGCGTCCTTCCTCCGAGGGCATCACGGAATATCTGAACAAACAGATTGACAACGCCGCGCACTGACGCCCGACAGCGTCCATATGCGCGCCCGCAAGCGACCATATGCACGCCCGGCAGCCTCCATATCCCGGCTCGCGAGTGCGCATATGGACGCTGAAACGGGATGAAACAGAAAGGCAAGAACAAACATGCACCCGCATGAGCGTTCTTGCCTTTTCTTATTCTGACGGGATTACTTTACCGCAGATATTCCAATATCTTGCCGCTGAGCTGAAGGAGGGAAATCTCGCACACCTTGATGTCGTATTGCACGGACAGGATGCGCTCCTCGGCGTCGAGGAGGCTCTGCTGCGCCTCGCGCACTTCGATGCCGGAGAGGTCGCCCTCCATGTAGCGGGTGATGGCGATGTCGTGGTTGTCGCGCGCCGTGATAAGGTTCTGACGCTCCAGATTCAGCAGGTTCAGGTTGTTCTGATAGGCCTGCCACATGTTCATCAGGTCAGCGCGGAGGCTCTGCTCCAGCTGCTGACGTGCCAGCTCGGAGTTCTCGATGGCCAGTCTGGCGTTGTGGAACTCGCGGCGGCGGTTTCCGTCAAAGAGGTTGAAGCCCAGGGTCAGCCCGGCGTTGAAGCCCAGGTTGCCGCTCTTGCGCGTGGGCGACGAGGAGTCGTATTTATTATAGGTATAGCCGTAGCCCGTGTTCAGGCGCAAGTAGGGATAATCGCGCGAACGCACCTTCTTGTAGTCCAGCCGGGCGATGTTCAGGTCCTGATTGGCCTGCAGGAGGGAGGCGTTGGTCGCCAGCGTGGCGTCCCACAGTTCGTCAAACTGCAGGTTGGCGTTGATGTCGATGAGCGAGTCGCGGATGATGAAGAACTCGTCCACGTCGGGCACGGCCATCAGTTCGTTGAGGTGGATGCGCGAGGTGTGGAGAGTCTCCTGCTGCTTGATGTACTGCGCGCTGTCGGCGTTGAAGTCCACCAACGCCTGCTGATAGTCCAGGCGCGAGCCGCTGCCGATGTTGTGGCGTATGCCGGCCACGCGCACGCGCTCCTTCGAGAGCGACACGGCATAGAGGTAGTTTTTCAGACGTATCTTCTGCTGGATGAAGTTGTAGTATTCCGACGCGATGTTGGCCACCATGTCCTCGATGGCCAGGCGCGTGCTCGTCTCGCCTTGGCGTTTCAGCTCGCGCAGGCGCTTGTATTCGGCCACCATGTTGAGACCGTCGAAGAGGGTCCAGTTGAGGTTGACTCCCACGTCCACCCCTTGGTCGAAGACGCTTCCGCTCTTGGTGGTGACGCCGGCGCGGTCGGTCGTCTCGCTCTTGTCCACGTTGCCGGTGTATCCGGCCGAAAAGTCCAGCGTCGGCAGGATGCCGGCATTGGCCCATGTGGCATTGTTGCTGCTCATCTGCTCCTCGTTGTGGGCGATGCGCAGGTCATAGTTGTTTTGCAATCCCAGCTCCAGACAGTAGCGCAGGTTGTAGAACTTCTGCGCCTTGGCGCCGGCCAGCACGCAGAGGGCCAGAATCAGGATATAGGTTCGTTTCATGCTTTCTGTTGTTTTTTGATACGGTTGGTTGACACATAACTATAGATGGCGGGCACAATGTACATGGTCAGGAAGGTCGACACAAGCATACCTCCCACGACCGTGATGCCCATGGCGATGCGCTGGTTGCATCCCTCGCCCGAGGCAAACGCCATGGGGATAAGGCCGAGAACGGTGGCCGCGCTGGTCATCAGGATGGGACGCAGACGCTGGAGCGACGCGTCGTGGATGGCCTGCATCTTGTCCTCGCCGGCAGCCTGCTTCTGGTTGGCGAACTCCACGATGAGGATGCCGTTCTTGGCCACCAGCCCGATGAGCATGATGATGCCGATTTGGCTGAAGACGTTCATGGTGATGTCGTTGAAGTACATGAATATGAGCGCGCCGGTAATGGCCAGCGGCACGGTAATCATGATGACGAGCGGGTCCTTGAAGCTCTCGAACTGCGCCGCCAGAATCAGATAGATGAGCACGATGGCGAGCAGGAAGGCGAACATCAGGCTCGATGCGCTCTCGCTGTATTCCTTCGATTCTCCGGAGAGTGCCGTGCGGAAGGTATCGTCGAGCGTTTCCTTGGCAATCTTGTCCATCTCCTCCAGTCCCTGGCCGATGGTCTTCCCTTCAGCCAGTCCGGCCGAAATGGTGGCCGACACGAAGCGGTTGTAGCGATAAAGCTTGGGCGGCGCGATGCCGTTCTCCAGTTCGATGATGTTGTCCAACTGCACCATGTTTCCATCGTCGCTGCGCACATAGATGGCTTTCAGGTCGGCCGGTTTGTTGCGTTGCTGACGGTTTATCTCGCCCAATATCTCATACTGCTTTCCGTTCATGTAGAAATAGCCCATGCGCTGACCGCTGAGTCCGTACTGAAGGGTCTGCGCGATGTTGCGTGTGCTGACGCCCAATATGCTCGCCTTGTCGCGGTTGATGTTCACCCGCGCCTCGGGCTTGCTGAACTTCAGGTCCACGTCGGCCATCTGGAACGTTGGGTTCGTGTAGACCTTTGCCATGAATTCGGGCAGCACCTTTTCCAGCTTCTCCAGGTTGGTGGCTTGCAGTACATATTGGATTGGCATGCCGCCGCGACGGCCTCCGAACGAGGAATTCTGCTGCACGAAAGCGCGTCCCATCGTCTTCTTGCTCACGGCCTGCGAGAGCTTTTCGGCCATATCCATCTGCGAATAGTCACGCTCGTTCATGTCCTTCAGGGTTATCTGCACGCTGCCGCTTCCGCTCGACACACGCGCCGTGACATACTCGGCATCGGGCACAAGCGAGTCAACCAGCAGATTGATATCCTCCGTGTAGTCGCGAATGTACTCATATGTGACACCTTCGGCACCACGAGTGTTGATATTGATTTGCGAACGGTCTTCGAGCGGAGCCATCTCGGCCGGGATGTGATTCCACAGCACATAGATGATTGTCAATGCTACGGCAATGATGGGGAAGGCAATCCAGCGACGACGGAGCATAGCCTTCAGCGAACGGCTGTAAAGGCTGTTCATGCCTTCAAAGAAAGGCTCTGTCTTGCGGTAGAACCAGTTCTTCTTCTCCTGACGCTTCAACAGCTTGGTGGAGAGCATCGGAGTGACGGTAAGAGCCGCAAAGGCCGATATCAACACACTGCCCGACACCACGAAGCTGAACTCTCGGAACAAGCGTCCCGTGGTGCCCTCCATAAAGACGATGGGGAAGAACACGGCCACCAGAGTGATGGTGGTGGAAATAACGGCGAAGAATATCTCTTTGGAACCTTCGATGCCCGCCTCAAGCGGCGCCATGCCCTGCTCGATACGGATGTAGATGTTCTCCGTCATCACAATCGCGTCGTCCACCACCAAGCCTACGGCCAACACGATAGCCAACATCGAGAGCACGTTGATGGAGAATCCGGCCACATACATCACGAAGAAGGCACCGACCAGCGACACCGGAATGACGATGCACGGGATGAGCGTCACGCGCCAGTCGCGCAGGAAAAGGAAGATGATAACGATAACCAGGACGAAAGCCTCATAGACCGTGCTCTTCACCTCGTTGATGGAGGCGCGTATGAAGCGCGTGTTATCGAAGCCGTAACTATACTTGATGTCCTCCGGAAGGTCTTTCTGCATGGTCTGCATGCGCTGGTAGACGGCGTCGGCAATGTCGATATGGTTGGCGCCGGGTTGCGGAATGACAACCACACCCACCATCGGCACGCCGTTCATCTTCATGTAGCTCTTCTGGTCGGCCGGGCCCAACTCGGCGCGACCGATATCCTTGAAACGGACTATCTGATTGCCCTCTTCCTTCAGAATGAGGTTGTTGAATTCCTCGGCCGTGTGCATGAGTCCCATCGTGCGGATGGTCAGCTCGGTGGTATTGCCCTCGATACTGCCCGAAGGCAACTCCACGTTCTCCTTGTCGATGGCTTCCTTCACGTCGGACGGCGTGATGCCGTAGCCTGCCATCTTCACCGGGTCGAGCCACAGGCGCATGGAGTATTTCTTCTCACCCCAGATGCTGACGCTGCTGACATCGGGAATGGTCTGCAGCTGTTCCTTCACCGTGAGGTCGGCAATCTCGCTCAACTCCAGCAGCGAACGTTTGTCGCTTTGCAGAGCCACCATGAGGATGGGCTGTGCGTCGGCATCGGCCTTCGACACCGTGGGCGGGTCGCAATCGTCGGGCAGATAGCGCTGGGCACGCGACACCTTGTCGCGCACGTCGTTGGCAGCCGTCTCCAAATCCACCGAGAGCTCAAACTCGATAGTGATGCGGCTCTGGCCCTGCTGGCTCACGCTGGAGAGCGAGCGGATGCCGGGAATGCCGTTGATGTTCTGCTCCAGAGGCTCGGTTATCTGGTTCTCGATGACATCGGCGTTGGCGCCCGAATACGAACACTGCACGGAGATGATGGGGTTATCGACCGACGGATATTCGCGCACGCCCAGATAGGTATAGCCGATGAGACCAAACAGAATGATTATAATGGTAAGCACCGTCGCCAACACCGGGCGGCGTATGCTGAGTTCGGATATGTTCATAGGCAGGCGGAGGTTATTCGACGTTATCCAATTTCACCGGCAGGCCCGTGCGGAGTTGCAGCGTGCCGGAGGTAATGATGGTGTCGCCCATCTGCAATCCGCGAACGACCTGCACCTCGCCGGCGGTACGCAACCCCGTGGTTATCTCGACGGGCTGAGCCAATCCACCTTTATATAAATAGACCTTGTCCTTACCCATCTCGGGCACGATGGCCTCGCTCGGTATGGCGATGGCGTCGGCTATCTCGGCTTTCTTCAGACGGACGTTGGCATAACGGCCGGGCAGCAAGGCTCCGTCGTGGTTGGGATAGATGGCGCGCACCTTGAGCGAGCGCATCTCCTGGTCGATGGTGGACTCCACGGCATAGACCTTCGCATTGTATTCCGCCAGCCCGTCGCCGAAGTCAAACGTCAGGTTCAGGCCCTTGCGCATGTCGCCCGCATAGCTCTCGGGCACGGAGAACTCCACCTTCAGGGGATTGGTCTTGGTGAGCTTGGCTATGATGGTGGTCGGCGAGGCATAGGTTCCCACGCTGACCTGGCGCAGGCCGATTACGCCGTCGAACGGGGCACGAAGCTCCGTAAGCGCTATTTCTTCCTTCACGATGTTAATCTCGGCATTGAGCGTGGCCAGGTCGGTACGCACCTGCTCATAGGCTTCCTGGCTCACGGCGTCGCGCTTCAACAGGGCCTGCTGGCGATACACGCGGTCTTCGGCCAACTTCACCTGCGCCTGCAGGCGTTGCAGTTCGGCCTGCAGCTGGCGGTCGTTGACCTTGGCCAGAATCTGGCCTTTGGTCACGTGAGTGCCTTCCATGAAGTTTATCTCCACAATCTTGCCTGATGTCTCAAAAGAGAGGTCCACTTCCTCGTCGGGCAACAACGAGCCCGTCACGTTGATTTCGTCAGTCAGTTTCTCCGGCTTGATTATCCTGCCGTTCACGTTCAATATCTTTTTTTCTCTGACCTGTCCGGCGGCAGCGTCGGTGGCTTCCAACTCATCGTTGAGCTTCGGACGTTGCGAGTATATCCCCCAGCCGATAAGTCCCAGGCCGATGAATACGATAAGTCCCCACTTTACTTTCTTGTTCATTGCGTGTTTGTTGTTTTTAGGGTTAAGTGATGTAGGTTTTTGTATGATATGTGTAAAAATCTCCCAAATATACACATCATTTCCACACGCGAAGCATATGTTTACACATGTTTAATATTTATAAGCAAACCGGGGAGTTATCTACAGAAACGTTAATACTCAAAATATTTTTCTTGCCGACCAGATGCCTCCGCAGCGGAACAGGCAAGGGGAATAAACGAAAAAAGACCGCCAAGTGTGGAAGCCACTCAACAGTCTCAAATCTTTCGTGTAGCGGGACCCGGGATTGAACCGGGGACCTCATGATTATGAATCATGCGCTCTAACCAGCTGAGCTATCCCGCCATCATCTTTTTCGATTGCGGTTGCAAAGGTAGATGTTTCCGGCAAACCATGCAAACTTTTCCGCTCTTTTTTTACCATCTTATTTCTAACGGGGTGAGATACAGACGCATACGTCCGGAAGGACGAGGCCACGCACGCGCCCATATGTCCGGCCGCGAGCGTCAATATCACGGCTCGTGAGCGCCCATATGTCCGCTCGTGAGCCTTAATATCACCGCTTGCGGGCGTCCATATATCCGCTTGCGGGCCTTTGGCGCAACGGAGAAGTTATGCTACATTTGCCGACATGAAACGTGCTATCGTCATATGGCTATCCGTGTTGCTGCTCAGCTCGTGCGCTTCGCTCAGCCGCTATCCGGGCGTGGGGCGCACGCGGCGTTACACCTTCGAACATCCGCAGGTGCCCGCCGCATTCGACGGGTTTCGCATAGCCTTCGTCTCCGACACCCACTACCCCAGCAAATTCCGGCGCAGACACCTGCGCAACGCCGTGCGTGCCCTGCGCGACCTCGGTCCCGACCTGCTCCTGCTGGGCGGCGACTATCAGGAAGGATGTGAACATGTGGAGGAATTGTTTGCCGAACTGGCCCGCGCGACGCCTCCCTGCGGGACAGCCGCCGTGTTGGGCAACAACGACTACGAGCGTTGCACCGACGACATCCGCGCCGCGATGGCCCGCCACGGCATCCGCCTGCTGGAGCACCGCAACGACACGGTGTGGCGCGACGGCGACTTCATCATCGTGAGCGGCGTGCGCAATCCTTTCGACCTGCGCGCCAACGGGGTCTCGCCCACCGCCGCGCTGTGCGACGCCGACTTCGTCATCCTGCTCACCCATACGCCCGATTATGTGGAGGATGTTCCCGTTGCCCACGCCGACCTGGCCCTGGCCGGACACACGCACGGCGGACAGATATCGCTGCTGCGCCTGTGGACACCGCGGACCGGCTCAAAATACGGCACCCGCCTGCTCAGCGGACTGTGCACGAGCAGCCGCGGACTGCCCGTCGTCGTCACCAACGGACTGGGCACGTCGCGCCTGCCCGTCCGGCTGTGTGCGCCGAGCGAGATTGTGCTCATCACGCTGAAGCGGGCGCGCTAATCGCGCTGCTTCTCGTTGTCAAACCATTTTCCTATGAAGAGCTTGTTGTCGACCCCGAACTGCACGCCGTAACCACAGCGCACGTTGTAACGATACTGCCCGTACCAGAACTGCCCGTCGCTCCAGTAAT
>CALUJS010000022.1 GCA_944321015.1 uncultured Phocaeicola sp.
CTGCTTCAGTAGCTCAGTTGGTTAGAGCACCTGACTGTTAATCAGGGGGTCGTTGGTTCAAGCCCATCCTGAAGCGCCAAGAAATACTGCTTCAATAGCTCAGTTGGTTAGAGCACCTGACTGTTAATCAGGGGGTCGTTGGTTCAAGCCCATCTTGAAGCGCATGAAAGCCTGCATAAGCAGGCTTTTTTGTTTCCCGTCCCGAATGTGTAAGTCCCCCGATGCGGGCTCAGTAGGTTATCTTATGAAATTATCGCTTGGTTTTCCGGTATCTGTATTGATTTATTCGTATTTTTGTGGGACAATCCGGAAAACTACATTATGGAAGACGAAATCAGAATCATTATAAGCGGCGGAGGCACCGGCGGGCATATTTTCCCGGCCGTATCCATTGCCAATGCCATCAGGGCCAAGCGACCTGACGCCCGTATTCTTTTTGTGGGCGCAGAGGGGCGTATGGAGATGCAGCGTGTTCCCGCTGCCGGGTATGACATCGTGGGCCTGCCCGTGTGCGGTTTCGATCGCAAACGTTTGTGGCGTAACGTGTATGTGCTTTGGAAATTGCTGCAAAGCCAGCTCAAGGCGCGACGCATCGTGAAACAGTTTCGGCCTCAGGTTGCCGTGGGCGTAGGCGGATATGCCAGCGGCCCTACGTTGAAAGTGGCGGGCCTGATGGGCATTCCCACGCTCATTCAGGAACAAAATTCTTACGCGGGTGTGACCAACAAACTGTTGGCCCGCCGGGCGCGGAAGATCTGTGTGGCTTATGAGGGAATGGAGCGTTTCTTTGATAAGGATAAGATAATCCTTACAGGCAATCCCGTGCGTCAGGATTTGCTGGAGAAGCAGGTCCCGCGTGAGGAGGCCGTGCGGCATTTTGGCCTTGACCCGAAGAAAAAGACTGTCCTTATCGTGGGCGGCAGCTTGGGCGCACGCACCATCAACCGCTGTGTGCTGGAGCATCTCGACTTCATCCGTCGGTCGGGCGTGCAGTTTATTTGGCAGACGGGCAAGTTCTATATCGACGATGCCCGTCGTCAGGTGGCCGCAGCCGGCGAGTTGCCCATGCTCTACGTGACGGACTTTATTGCCCGCATGGAGTTGGCCTATAGCGCGGCCGACCTGGTGGTGTCGCGTGCCGGAGCCGGTTCCATATCGGAGTTTTGCTTGTTGCGTAAACCCGTGGTGCTGGTGCCTTCACCCAATGTGGCCGAAGATCATCAGACGAAAAATGCTTTGGCGTTGGTGAACAAGGAGGCGGCTTTGTATGTGACGGACGCCGAAGCCGGAGAGAAGTTGTTGCGCACGGCTGTTGACGCTGTGGCCGATAATGCGTTGCTTGACAAGCTTAGTGAAAACATCAGCCACTTGGCATTCCGTGATTCGGCCGACCGCATAGCCGACGAAGTGCTGAAGCTGGCAGAAACATATCGGAACGGTTATGAACATTGATTCCCTGACATCGGTTTATTTCATTGGCGCGGGCGGCATTGGCATGAGCGCGCTTGAACGCTACTTCCTGTCGAAGGGCAAGGTGGTGGCCGGTTACGACCGTACGCCCAGTGCGCTGACCGACAGCTTGCAGCGCGAAGGCGTGCAGCTCCATTTCGAGGAGAATCCGGAGCTGATTCCCGAGGTATGTAAAAATCCGGCGACAACGCTTGTGGTTTACACGCCGGCCATTCCCGACACACATCGCGAGCTGCGTTATTTCGTGGAGCATGGGTTCGACATCCACAAGCGGGCGCAGGTGTTGGGCCTGATTACACGTGCCGGACGTGGACTCTGTGTGGCAGGCACGCACGGCAAGACTACCACGTCGACCATGACGGCTCATCTGCTGCATCAGTCACACGTGGGTTGCACGGCTTTTCTGGGTGGCATCTCGCAGAATTACGATACTAATCTGTTACTTTCGCAGGAGAGCAACCTCGTGGTCATCGAGGCCGACGAGTTCGACCGCTCGTTTCACTATCTGTCGCCTTACATGGCTGTCATCACGGCCACCGATCCCGACCATCTGGATATATACGGTACGAAGGAAGCCTATTTGGAGAGTTTCCGTAAGTTCACTTCCCTCATCCGTCCGGACGGATGCCTCATTGTGCACGAAGGATTGGAGCTGAGACCCGACGTGCAGCCCGGTGTGAAAGTGTACACCTATTCGCGGGAGCATGGCGATTTCCATGCAGAGAACATCCGCATCGGCGGCGGCGAAATTGTGTTCGACTTTGTGTCGCCCGACGGCGTGGTGCGTGACATTCGTCTGGGTGTTCCCGTGAGCATCAATATTGATAATGGCATAGCCGCTTTGGCTTTGGCCCGTCTCAATGGCCTGACCGATGAGGAATTGCGCGATGGCATGGCCGGTTATCGCGGTGTGGAGCGGCGCTTTGATTTCAAGATACGCACTCCTCACCGGGCTTTCCTGACGGACTATGCCCATCATCCGGCCGAGATTAGGCAAAGCGCCTTGTCCATCCGCGAGCTTTATCCGGGGAAGAAGATTACCGCCTTGTTTCAACCGCATCTCTATACCCGTACGCGGGATTTCTATGCCGATTTCGCCAAAAGCCTTTCGTTGTTCGACGAGGTTATCCTGACCGACATCTATCCGGCTCGCGAACAACCCATCGAGGGAGTCACCAGCCGGCTCATCTACGACCTGTTGGAACCGCAGGTGGAGAAAGTGCTTTGCCGTAAGGAGGAAGTGCCGTCGGTGGTGCAAGCCCGTCGGCCGGAGGTGTTGGTGTTGCTCGGTGCGGGCGACCTGGACCGATATGCTCCCGAGATTTGTCAGATACTGGATGATACCCGATCGTAATTATGTGGAAGTTATGTGGAAGAAGATATTTATATTGATAGGCATCCTGCTGGCCTTGGTCTATCTGGTTGTGGCCATGACGTGGTTCAACCGCGAACCGTCGGATATCGTGTGCAGCGGTGTGGAGTTGAGGCTTCAGTCCAATGCCCACCATGCCGATTTCATCACGCAGGCCGGTTTGAAGGATTTGTTGGAGAAAGGCAAGCTGTATCCGATGGGGTGGCGGATGGACAGCGTCCGTTGTCGCGACATCGAGGCATACCTGATGCAGAACCCGTTCATCAAGTCGGCCGAGTGCTACAAGACTCCGGCGGGGCATGTGTGTGTGGAGGTGACGCAACGTGTGCCGGTGCTTCGCGTCATGGGGGCGGACGGCGCCCAGTTCTATCTGGACGACAAGGGGGGAATAATCCCTCACTCCGGATATGCCGTACATCTGCCGGTGGTGACAGGTTCCGTCACGAAACAGAATGCAGACAGTCTGCTTCACGAGCTTAACCGCATCATCCGTCACGACAGTTTCTGGGAGGATCAGATTGAGCAGGTGCATGTCACTCCGGCGGGCGAGTTGGAGCTGGTTCCCCGCGTGGGCGACCACATCGTGTTTTTGGGCAGTCCCGAGGGGGTGGAAGCCAAACTGACCCGCCTCAAGACGTTCTACAAGAAGGCGCTCAACCGCGTAGGGTGGAACAAGTACGCCTGCATCAATCTGGAGTTTGGCAATCAAGTGATATGTACAAAGAAATAAAGGGTAGTAAACATACAAAAAGATATGGCAGCAAAAGATTTTATTGTGGCTATCGAGCTGGGATCGTCCAAGATTACAGGCATAGCCGGGAAAAAGAATAGCGACGGCGGCATTCAGGTGCTGGCTTACGCTCGTGAGGATGCCTCCACGTGCATACGCCGGGGAGTCATCTACAACCTCATCGAGACCAAGCAGCGGCTTGTCGCCATTGTGAACGAGCTTGAGGGGCAATTGAAAGCCGAGATAGCCAAGGTCTATGTGGGCATCGGCGGACAGTCGCTTCACTCCAAAAAGAACTTTGTGGTGGAACGTCTGGGGCGCGAAACGCTCATCACCGAGGATATCGTGCAGCGGCTTAACCGCACGAACTGGCAGACAAGCTATCTGAACATGGACTTGCTCGACGTGGTGCCGCAAGAATACAAAGTAGATAACCAGATTCTGACCAATCCCGTAGGCGTCATGGGCAACCAGATTGAGGGCCACTTCCTGAACATCGTGGCCAATTCGTTGCTGAAGCGCAACATCCGCACCTGTTTTGAGCAGGCCGGCATCGAGATTGCCGGTTTCCTGGTTTCGCCCATGGTGTTGGCCGACGCCGTGCTGACCGACGTCGAGAAGCGTTCGGGTTGCATGTTGGTTGACATAGGCTATGGCACTACGACGGTGGCTGTATACAAGAATTTCACCTTGCGCCATTTGGCCGTCATTCCTTTGGGCGGCAACAACATCACGAAGGACATCTGCTCGTTGAACATCGAGGAAGACGAGGCGGAGAGGCTGAAGTGCAATTACGGTTCGGGCTTCACTCAGCCCGGTGTGACTACCGACGAAGATACCTATCCCGTGAACGACATGCGGAGCATCCCTGCCAAGGAGTTGAACGACATCGTGAGCGCCCGCACCGAGGAGATTGTGGCCAACGTGTTCCACCAGTTGGAACTGTCGGGCTACAAGAAGGGACTGCCTGCGGGCATCGTTCTGACCGGTGGAGGAGCCAATCTGAACAATCTGCAACAAGCCTTTGCTCAAAAAGACCGTTACGTGAAGATGCGCATTGCCTCGTGTGTGTCGGCATCGGTCGATGCGCCCAAGCAGGAGTTTTACATGCAGGACGGACGCTTGAACACCATATTGGCCTTGCTGGCCGCAGGCGAGGAAAACTGTTGCTCGCCGGAGAAAGTGGAGGAAATGTCCGACATGTTCAAGCAAAGCGAGGACGACGAACAGGCCAAGCGCGATGAGGACGAACGTAAGCGTTTGGCCGCCGAAGCTCAGGCCAAAGCCGAGGCCGCCAAAAAAGAAGAAGAACAGCGTAAAAAGGACGATGAAATTAGGCGGAACGCCAACATTCAGGCACTAAACAAGGTGAAAGAAGCCGTCGACGCTGTGGAACAAGTCTTGAATGCCATCAACGAGGGATATCGGAAGATAGAGGAAGCAGAGACTAATAATTCGAAAAAGGATGCTAACGATGCTTATCAGGGCGTGTTGCGCAGTTGGCAGGCCATGCAAACCATTTGCGACAAAGCCAGATCGCTGGCCGACAGTGTGACCGACGACCCTTATCAGACGGAAGCACGCCATCTGATTGTCGATGTAGACAACATGCTCAAGGCCGCGCTCAACACGAAGGAGGAGGCTTTCAAGAAGAAGGAAGATGTGAGAAAGAAGAACAGCTTCGTCTCTAAAGGCATGGAAGTGCTCGAAAGATTCCTGAACGAAGACAAGTAACAACCTAAAAACACTATATGCTATGGCAGATGACATAATGCCTTTTATGGCACTGAACGATGACAACAAGAGCATCATTAAAGTGATAGGCGTGGGAGGCGGTGGAGGAAACGCCGTCAGCCACATGTATCGCGAGGGCATCGAGGGCGTAACCTTCGCCCTTTGCAACACCGACAACCAGGCGTTGCGAAACTCGCCCATCCCCGTGAAGTTGCAGCTGGGTCCGAGCATCACTCAGGGACTGGGTGCGGGCAACGACCCGAAGAAGGCCCAGCAGGCCGCCGAAGAGAGTATTGACGACATACGCAAACTGCTGAACGACGGCACGCAGATGGTGTTCATCACGGCCGGTATGGGCGGCGGCACCGGCACGGGAGCCAGCCCCGTGGTGGCGCGCGTGGCCAAGGAGATGGGCATCCTCACCATCGGCATCGTGACGATTCCCTTTGTGTTCGAGGGCCGTCCCAAGATTCTTCAGGCACTCGACGGCGTGGACGCCATACGCGAGAACGTCGACGCGCTGATGATTGTGAACAACGAACGCCTGCGCTCCATCTATGCCGGACAGAAGCTGCTCGACTCTTTCGCCATGGCCGACGACACGCTCACCGTGGCCGCGCGCAGCATCGTGGAGATTATCGGCGAGAACGGCGCCATCAACATCGACTTTGCCGATGTGAAGAAGACGTTGAAGGATGGCGGTGTGGCCATCATCAGCACCGGACTGGGGGAGGGGGTGAACCGTGTGGAGGAGGCTATCAAGAACGCCCTGCACTCGCCGCTGCTCAACAACACCCAGATTGTGAACTCCAAACGCATCCTCCTTGCGCTGTCTTTCGACCCCGAGGGCGACTTCATGACCGACGAGATGGACGGCATACACGCCTTCATGAAAACAATCAATCCCAACGTGGACGTCATTTGGGGATACTCGCCCAACAAGGCGCTGGGTAAACAGGTGAAGATTACCCTGCTGGCTTCGGGCTTCGACGTGAAAGACTTCACCGACGAGGAAGTCAATCAGGAGATTGAGGAGGAGGAAACGAAACGGATAGAAAAGGCTTATCCCGGAATGTTCGACACCGGAAACGAGCCCAAGAAGCGCCATCTGTACATTTTCAAGCCCGATACGCTCGACGACGACGACATCATCGCCAACGTGGAGGATTCGCCCACGTATCAGCGCGACCGCTCGACGCTCAACCGCATCTCGGTCAAGCCCGAAACCGCCAAGCCCAATCCGGTGCAAACGCCTGCCGACGACGACGGCATCCAATTCTAATATATAATATAGGTATAACATTAAAACATACAGCCATGAGCTTATTCGATCAAATCAGCAACGACATCAAGGAGGCCATGAAGGCCAAAGACAAGGTCCGTCTGGAGACCCTGCGCAACGTGAAGAAAGTGTTTCTGGAGGCCAAGACCGCTCCCGGAGCCAACGACGAGCTGACCGACGACACGGCCCTGAAACTCATTCAGAAACTGGTGAAGCAGGGTAAGGACTCGGCCGAAATCTACAAAGGGCAGGGCCGCGAAGACCTGGCCGAAGGCGAGTTGGCCCAGGTGGCCGTGCTCGAAGCCTATCTGCCCAAGCAGATGAGCGAGGCCGAGCTGGAGGCTGCCCTGAAAGCCATCATAGCCGAAGTGGGCGCGACGAGCGCCAAAGACATGGGCAAGGTGATGGGCGTCGCCACCAAGCGTCTGGCCGGACAAGCCGAAGGACGCGCCATCTCGGCCAAAGTGAAAGAACTGCTTTGAATGAAGAATGAAGAATGAGGAATGAAGAATTTTCACCGACTAAGGCATACCGCCGCACGGTTATTCTTCATTCTTAATTCTTCATTCTTCATTTTTTTTATTGGAACAGCTCGCGCAGCACGTCGGGCGATTTCAGTTCCGGGAAGCCGGGCAGATGCAGGCGGTAGTAGCGCAGGATGATTTCCAGACAGCGGTTGCGCTCCGTGCGGCTCATGGCAAACAGATGCATCGTTTCGTAATTCATGCGCATCAGCATGCCCATGCGGCCCGCCTCGTCGGGGCGCACGACGTCGGAGTGCAACGGTTGCACACGGGCGAAACAGGCCGCGCGCAGGTCGAAACAGTCCCCCGGATGATAGTCGTCCAGGTTGGGATAGAGGCCCAGGAAGCGCGACATGCGCATCAGAAACACCAGGTGGAAGTTGGCCACCGGCGTGCGGGCGCCGTCGAGCCATTGCAGGGAGTTGCACAGGTAGGCAAAGAGCGGAGCGTTTGCCGTCTCCTCATGGAGCGCATGGTTCAGAAACTCGGCCAGAAACAGCGCGATGGCCGACTTGTAGGGGTCGTAGGGCAGGGACGTAAACAGGCACAGCGGTCGCGCGTCCTTCAGCCGTTGCAGGTTCAGGCGCGGCCGGAAGTCCGATTCGTAGGTTAGCACCGACAGCGGTTGGAACAGCACGCTCCGCGACGGACTCTTTCGGGCGCGCGGCAGTTTGACGAGGTAGGACACCCGCCCCTGCTGTTCGGTGAAGATGTCGGCAATCACCGACGCATCGTTGTATTTTATGGTGCGCAGCACGATGCCGGTCGTATGTTGGAGCATGGCCATGTGGTTCCTTCTTTACAGTTTCTTCGATGGGCAAATTTACGACATTTTATCCATTTTGACATGCATTCCGCATCGTGTGCGGGGGAATATCCGCGCGTTTGAGCGCCCATATGCCCGCTCGTGTCTGTCCATATGTCCGCCCGCGAGCGTCCATATTCCGGCTTGCGGGCGTCGACATGAGGGGAGCGGCCCGTGTCCTTTTCCTCCGTTTTCTGTCGGATGTCCCCTTTAGGCGTGTTCGTGTACTCTCTTCCGGGTCTCATTTTGATAGCCTAATAATATGTTGATATACAGCTGTATGTACGTGTGTTGCCGCACGCGGATGAAAAAAGAATGAAAGTTTTTTGCCGAAAGGTTTGGCCATGTCGGAAAAACCATCTACATTTGCATCCGCAAACGAGAAACGACAGTTTCAACGTAGGCGCGGTCGGTGAAAGCAGACCACAGAGGATGGCCCGTTCGTCTATCGGTTAGGACGCAAGATTTTCATTCTTGAAAGGGGGGTTCGATTCCCCCACGGGCTACTAAAAGTAAACAGAATTAAAGAACAGAATAAAAAGATTAGTCGAGATGGCAAATCATAAATCATCGCTCAAGCGCATTAGACAAGAAGAAAAGAGACGTCTTCACAATAGATATTATGGCAAGACCATGAGAAATGCTGTGAGAAGACTTCGCTCTATGACTGACAAGGCTGAGGCTACGGCTTTGTATCCGCGTGTTCAAAAGATTTTGGACAAGGCAGCAAAGACTAACCTTATCCACAAGAACAAGGCTGCAAACCTGAAGTCTAAACTTTGCGCATACATTCAAGGACTTGCTTAATTAAGCATATTAACTTGTCATACTGGATAGATGAGGTCGGACCTTAACGGTTCGACCTCTTTGTGTTGTATGCGGCGCGGCGTTCGCCGAACATTTTCCGTGTGAGTTTTTTGTAGAAAGCTGTTCTCCGTATGCCGTAATCCCGATAATTCTTCGTAAATTTGTCCGTTATTTATTGGATAATAATATATGGCAGAAGAACAAAAGACGAATGGCGGGGGAAACTATTCAGCCGAGAACATTCAGGTGCTCGAAGGGCTGGAAGCCGTGCGCAAACGCCCCGCGATGTATATTGGCGACATAAGCGAGAAAGGTCTGCATCACTTGGTTTACGAGGTGGTCGATAACTCCATCGACGAAGCGTTGGCAGGCTATTGTACACACATTGAAGTGACCATCAACGAAGACAATTCCATCACCGTGCAGGACAATGGCCGTGGTATTCCCGTGGATATGCACGAGAAAGAAAAGAAATCGGCGCTCGAAGTCGTGATGACCGTGCTCCATGCCGGAGGCAAGTTTGACAAAGGCTCCTACAAGGTGTCGGGCGGACTCCACGGAGTGGGTGTTTCGTGCGTGAACGCCTTGTCCACACGCATGGTTTCGCAGGTGCGCCGTGGCGGTAAGGTGTATCAGCAGGAGTATGCCTGCGGCAAGCCGCTCTATCCGGTGAAGGTGGTGGGCGACTGCGACCCGTCGGAGACGGGCACGCGGCAGACATTCTGGCCCGACGCTTCCATATTCGTTACGACAATCTACAAATATGACATCCTTCAGGCGCGTATGCGCGAACTGGCTTATCTGAATGCCGGGCTTACCATTACGCTTACCGACATGCGCGAGCACGACGAGCAAGGCAATCCGAAGAGCGAACGCTTTCATTCCGACGAGGGAGTGAAAGAGTTTGTCCGCTTCCTCAATTCCAACAACACGCCGCTGTTCAACGATGTCATCTATCTCGATACCGAAAAGCAGGGCATACCCATCGAGTGTGCCATCATGTATAACACGGGTTTCCGCGAGAACCTTCATTCTTATGTGAACAACATCAACACCATCGAAGGCGGCACGCATGAGGCCGGCTTTCGCATGGCTCTCACCCGTGTGCTGAAGAAGTATGCCGAAGACAGCAAGGCGCTGGAGAAGGCGAAGGTGGAAATCTCGGGTGAAGACTTCCGCGAAGGCTTGATAGCCGTCATCTCGGTGAAGGTGGCCGAGCCGCAGTTTGAAGGCCAGACCAAGACAAAGCTGGGCAACAACGAAGTGAGCGGTGCGGTCAATCAGGCCGTGGGCGAGGCGTTGAGCTATTATCTGGAGGAGCATCCCAAGGAAGCCAAACTGATTGTGGACAAGGTCGTGTTGGCCGCCACGGCACGCGTCGCAGCACGTAAGGCCCGCGAGTCGGTGCAGCGCAAGAGCCCGATGACCGGCGGCGGATTGCCCGGTAAGCTGGCCGACTGTTCCGATAAGGACCCTGCACGTTGCGAACTTTTCCTCGTCGAGGGAGATTCGGCCGGCGGTTCGGCCAAGCAGGGACGCAGCCGTGCTTTCCAAGCCATCCTGCCGCTTCGCGGTAAGATATTGAACGTGGAGAAGGCCATGTGGCACAAGGCGTTTGAGAGCGACGAGGTGAACAACATCATCCAGGCGTTGGGCGTTCGTTTCGGTGTCGGCGAAGACAGCAAGGAGGCCAACATCGAGAAGTTGCGCTATCACAAGATTATCATCATGGCCGATGCCGATGTCGACGGTGCTCATATCGGTACGCTCATCATGACGCTCTTCTATCGCTACATGCCCCAGCTCATTCAGGACGGCTATCTGTACATTGCCAAGCCGCCCCTTTACCTATGCTCGAAAGGTAAGGTGAAGGAATATTGCTATACGGAGGAAGACCGCATGCGCTTCATTGACATGTATGGCGGCGGTAATGAAAGCGGCATACACATACAGCGCTACAAAGGTCTTGGTGAGATGAACGCCGAACAGTTGTGGGAGACAACCATGGACCCCGAACGTCGTCTGTTGAAGCAGGTGCATATCGAGAACGCTGCCGAAGCCGATTACATCTTCTCCATGCTGATGGGTGACGATGTAGGTCCGCGTCGTGAGTTCATCGAGAGCAATGCCACGTATGCCAACATCGACGCCTGACCGTCGGTAAGCGAACATAAAAAAAGAATCCCCATGACGGGGATTCTTTTTTTTGTGTCGATAGGTTTATTCCGATTTCAGTGAGCCTACGCCCGATTTCTCTACACCAAGCACTTGCGGCTTGCCATAGTATTTCACATTGCCCACGCCTTTCGAGCGGATGTGTATGGTGCTTGAGGCGTGACATTCCACATCGCCCACGCCGTTGTGGTCTAATACCACGTTGTTGGCTTTCAGCTCTTTGGCTTGGATGTCGCCCACACCTTTCGAACGGTAGATGGCTTCTTCCGCCTTACCGGAAAGGTACATGTCGCCTACGCTGCTGTTGTGTATGGTCAGCTGTTTGCAGGTCAGATTGTTCAGGTAGATATCGCCCACGCCGGAATTGTCGATGCGAAGCGTGTCGGTCTGCAATGGCGACGTGGTTTTGAAATCGCCTACGCCACGGTTGGAGAGGCGTTTCAGCGTCGGAGCCTCAATCTTTATCTCCAGCCCTTTTCCTATGCGCTTGTTGCCTATCTTGCGGGTGTTTACATCGAGCACACCGTTACGCGATTCAATCACCACATAGGGCAGATAGTTTTCGGGCCCCGACACTTCTATCTTTACCTTATCCGATTGGGTAAACGTGACATTGGCCACGCCATGCACGTCGATACTCTCGAACGGAGCCACATAATAGTTTTTCTTGGCCTTTTCCCGGCTGGGCACTTCCTGGCTGCCTTGATTGCTGAACGAGCGGCAGCTGTTGGCGCTGCACATCAAGGCCACTGCCAATATGGCGATGATAGTCTGATACTTTCGTCTCATAGCGCATTTCTTTTTAAGGTGGCATTTCTGATTTAGACGCAATAAAGTAACAGAAAAGTTGCGACACGTGCAAACTTTTTCGCCGGAAAGTCGATGGCTCAGATGTAGCCTTGCTTCTTCAGTTCGTCGGCGGCTATTTCTAGCTGATGGTACCATTCGGCGCCGAATTTGCGTATCAACGGCTCTTTCAGAAAGCGATATACGGGGACGTTCTCTTTTTCTCCGCGAAGAACGGCGGCCCGGCATACATCCCAACGGTGATAGTTCAGCGCTTTGTAGGGCCCGTAGTTGCCCACGCGGATGGGATAAAGATGACACGACACGGGTTTGTAGAATCCGACCCGTCCCTCGCGGTAGGCTTTCTCGATGGCGCAGTAGCAGCAGCCGTGCTCGTCGTAGCAGGTGAACACACAGTCCTTTCCATCGACGATGGAGGTCACCAGTTCACCGTCGCGGTCGGGATAGACCACGCCTTGACGGTCGATGACTTCGCGGGCGGCTGGCGAGAGGTCGTCCCACACGACGGGGAGTACCTCTTCCAGCCGGGCCACTTCGTCCAGTTCCACGGGTGCACCTGCATCGCCTTCCACGCAACACTCGCCTTTGCAGGCGTCCAAGTCACAGAGGAATTTCTCGCGAAAAATGTCAAGGCTCACGATTACGTCTTGAATCTGTATCATATAGTTATCTTTGGTTACATTAACAGGATGCAAAGATAGTGGTGTTTCAAGGATTTTGCGGCTCAGAGACGAATCTTTATGCCGGCGTTCATTATAAATCCGTCGAGCGGGGCATAGATGTCGCGGAACACGGGGTTGGACACGGAGCCGGTGTAGATGGTGTCGAAGCGTGTCTGTCTGCGGTCAGTGAAGTTTTCAAAGTTTGCATAGATGGAAAACCGTTCCCATATCTTTTCTATCATGCAACCGCACACGACGTAGGACTGTCCCATCAGTCCGTCGTTCAATCGTTGCCGGCTGAAGTAGTAGGCTTCTAATCCCACTTTCCACTTGTCTTCCACTTCATACATAAGGACACTGTTCAGGCGGTGTTTGGGTGTGAGCAGATTTTTGCGCAACGTACCGAAGGCATCCGTGCGCATGTCGGTGTAGGTATAGCCCAAGTAGAGATTGAAGTCCGCGTATCCCAGCTTCACGTTGGTCTCACAGCCTTTGCTTGTGGTCTTACCGGTGTTGAAGAAGGCGTAGCATCCTTCGTCCACGGCTTCCAGAAGGAGTGGGTGAGACAGATAAGTGTAGAAGAACAGCTGATTGAGACTGAACCGCAGGCGGTCGTCAGCAAAGGTGGTCGTGTAGTTGAAGTCGGCATTGGCTCCATAGCTGCGTTCCAGTTTGTTGGCCGAGTCGCTGATGGGCATCACGCCTTGGAACTGGATGCGTTCGCTGTCTTCTGTGAAGATGGTCGGTGCCTTGTAGCCCATGCCGCCTCCGACGCGCGACGTCAGATTGTCCGTCAGGCGGAAGAGAGCTGACACACGGGGCAGGATGGCCCAGCCGTAGTGATGGACGTAGTCGGCGCGTAGTCCGGTCTCCAGGTTCAGCCAAGGACACACTGTCCAGTCGTTTTGGACAAAAGCTCCCAGTGTCAGTTGATTGTAGTCACGGAGAGGGAAGTCGGTCTGTGGCTGTTCTTCGAAGTGCTCCGTCCAGAGGTTCAGTCCGCCCACCCATTCGGAGGAGTCGAGCGTGCGGACGTGGTTTAGCTCGGTGAAGCTCGACACTTGCGTGCCGTCAAACGTATAGTCGGGGATGCTGATTTCCCGCGTGAAGTAGGTGAGGCTGCTCTTGAGGTTCCAGGCACGGTCGTCTGTCGGGCGATGTTTCACGACCAGTTGGGCCGAATGCCGTTGTGTCTTGTTGCGTTCGAAATAGCAGTGTTCGCTGTCGCCATGCCCTTGGACATAGCGGATGTCGCCACCCAGCCGGTTTTCCAGCATGGAGTTCAGGCCGAGGCTCATCTCCGTACGGTCGTTGAAGTAGAGGAAGAGGCGCGGATTGAGCGTGAAGCGGTCGAACTTCGGAATGGCTGTGAACCCCGTGTCGGACGGGTCGTAGGCCCAGTTTCGGTTATAGGCAGCAAACACGGTGGTCCCCACGCGGTCGAAACGCTGGCCGAAGAAGGTGCTGACGTCAAGTCCCTTGCCGGTGGTGCCATTCAGGTGTATGCCCCAGTCGCGTTCTTCCTCCGGCTCTTTGGATATGAGGTTGACCAGTCCGGCGATGGCTCCTCCGCCGTAGAGCGTGGATGAGGCTCCCTTGATGATTTCCACTTGTTTCAGGTCGAGCGGGGGTGTTTGCAACAATCCTAACCCGCTTGCTGCTCCGGCAAACACCGGGAAGCCGTCTTTCAGGATTTGCGTATAGCGCCCGTCGAGTCCCTGGATGCGGATGGACGCATTGCCGGAGATGGCCGATGTCTGTTGTGTGATGATGCCCGTGCTTTCATTGAGCAGCATGCGGATGTCGCCAGGCTTCATGCTTCCTTTCTCATCAAGCTCTTCGCCGGAGATGAACTCCACACGCGTCGGAACGTTTTGTATGGTGCGCGTGCCACGTACGGACACGACCACGACTTCATCAAGCATTTCTTCGTCCGGCTCCAGCAGGAACTCTACGGGTTGTTCTTCCTCATGGGGAAAATGGAAGGTGGCCCGTTCTGTCTCATAGCCCACGTAGCTGAAAATCAATACTTGGTCGCCTGCGGGCACATCCGTCAGTGTCACGATGCCTTCAGCGTCGGAGGCGGCTCCTTGTCCGGTGCTTTCCACCCGCACGGCTGCTCCGACGAGTGCTTCCTTGGTTTCTGCATCTTTCAGTTGTAGTCTCAGTGTATGTTGTGCCATCACGCTCAGGCAGGACAGCAAGAGCATGACAAGTCCTAATATTCTTTGTTGCATAATGATAATGTTAAGATAATGGATGTATAAGATAAACACACCCGGCGAAGGGCATAGGTTGCCATCGCAGAGACATGTTGTTGCGCCCGTGTCTCTCAGACACGGTCACAGGATGATGAATGGAATTTAGAGGAGGGTCTGGGCTTTGGGCGGCTGCCAGATGGATGATGCGTACCGGGAGCAGTACTCATCTTCGTGAGACAATGGGATTTTGCCTTCGTCCGGTGTCTCCGCACGGAAGTCGACATGCAGGCAGGCGGGCACCGTGCAACCTGTGCATGTGTTGCAATGGATGAATGGGGAACAGCAGTCGCACGGTCCTGTCTGTCCTCCGTCATCCGTGCCGGAGCAGGCACACGTGCTCTCTTGGCAGATGCAGTGGTCCACCAGGCAGCAAGGCAATGTGGACAGCATCCACACGACCAGTGTGAGTATCAGGGACAGGTGTCTTACCATGCGGCTTCGTTGAAAAAACGGTGCAAAAGTAGCATAAATTTATAAATGAGCAAGGGGACGGACGGCATAAACTTGTCAATCCGTCCCCTTGCAGGGGGTCATCCTGTGGAGGATAAGTTTGTCTTACTTTATCAGGTCATGTCCCGTCATGTCCGCCGGTTGGGCCATGCCCAGGATATGGAGGATAGACGGAGCTACGTCGGCCAGTACGCCGTTTTCCACCTTGGCATCCTTGTTCTCGGTCACATAGACGAAAGGAACCGGATTGAGCGAGTGTGCGGTGTTGGGCGTGCCGTCGTCGTTGAGCGCATGGTCGGCATTGCCGTGGTCAGCGATGATGATGACCTCATAGCCGTTGGCCTTGGCTGCTTCCACGGTGTCGCGCACGCAGGCATCAATGGCCACGACAGCCTTCTCGATAGCCTCATAGACACCGGTGTGTCCCACCATGTCGCCGTTGGCATAGTTCACCACGATGAAGTCATATTTGTTTTCGTTGATGGCAGCCACGAGCTTGTCTTTCACTTCGTAGGCGCTCATTTCGGGCTTCAGGTCGTAGGTGGCCACTTTGGGTGAGGGGACGAGGATGCGGTCTTCGCCGGGGAAGGGTTGCTCGCGTCCGCCGTTGAAGAAGAACGTCACGTGGGCATACTTCTCTGTCTCGGCGATGTGGAGCTGTGTCTTTCCGTTACTGGAGAGGTATTCGGCCAGCGTGTCCTTCACATTCTCCTTGTCGAAGAGGATGTGCACGCCCTTGAACGAAGAGTCGTAGGGCGTCATGCAGTAATATTGCAGGCCGGGGATGGTGTGCATGCCTTCTTCGGGCATGTCCTGCTGGGTGAGCACGACGGTCAGTTCCTTGGCGCGGTCGTTGCGGTAGTTGAAGAAGATGACCACGTCGCCTTCCTGGATACGGCCGTCGAACGTACTGTTGACGATGGGTTTCACGAACTCGTCGGTCACGTCGGCATCATACGATTCCTGCATGGCCTGCACCATATCGGCTGCTTGCTTGCCCTTGCCCTCGACGAGCATGTCGTAGGCTTCCTTCACGCGGGCCCAGCGTTTGTCGCGGTCCATGGCGTAGAAACGGCCCACGATGGAGGCGATGCGTCCTGCCGACTGTGCGCAGTGGTCAGTGAGTTGCTGGATAAATCCTTTGCCGCTTCTCGGGTCGGTGTCGCGGCCGTCCATGAAGCAGTGGATGAAGGTGCGGTCGCCGATGCCGTATTCCTTGGCGATGTCGCAGAGCTTGAACAAGTGGTCGAGCGAGCTGTGCACGCCGCCGTTGGAGGTCAGGCCCATGAAGTGCATGTTCTTGCCGTGCTCCTTGGCGTAGGTGAAGGCTGCCACCACTTGCGGGTTTTTCAGGATGCTGCCGTCGGCGCAGGCTCGGTTGATTTTCACCAGGTCTTGATAGACAATGCGTCCGGCCCCGATGTTCAGGTGGCCCACCTCGGAGTTGCCCATCTGTCCGTCGGGCAGGCCCACGTTCTCGCCGCTCGCCTGAAGCTGCGAGTGCGGATAGGTTGCCAGCAGGGAGTCCCAATAGGGAGTAGGAGTATTGAAGATAACATCATCTTTCTTGTGGTCGCCGCAGCCCCAACCATCAAGAATCATCAAAAGCGCTTTTTTAGCCATAATAGTATTTGTTTTTAGTGTGTTCTGTATTGACGGCGCAAAGTTACACAAAATCACGCATTCCGACACGGTGTCTTAACGTGAGTTAGCGAAAAAGGCGCAGAGCTATTCCATGCGGAATTCGATGACCGGCAGTTCTTTTAGGTGAATATTCCATTTCCGCAGGCCCGGACTGTTCGTGGATTCGCGCTTGATTGCAGACGGCGTTGAGCGCCCATATGTCCGCTCGCGAGCCGGCATATGTTCAGCCGCGGGCGTCCATATTCCCGCTTGCGAGCCGGCATATGGAGGCTCACGGGGCTCCATATGGTGTTATTTTACGAGATACTTTTCCATCCCTTCCGACCACTCCGTGCGGAAAGCGCCCGTGCTGTCGGCGTAGATGAAGAAATAGTCCAGCTCGGGGTGGCGCGCAAGGAGACGCTTGGCCTCCTCGCGTCCCAGGGCCATGCACGAGGTGGCGTAGGCGTCGGCCACGATGCAGTCTTCGGCCATGATGGTGGCGCTCAGGATGTCGGCCGCTGCGGGATAGCCCGTCTTGGGGTTGATGGTGTGGGCATACTTCTTGCCGTCACGCACGTAGAAGTTGCGATAGTCGCCCGAGGTGGCTATGCCCCGGCGGTCGCTCAGCTCGATGATTTGCTGTATTTCGTTGTTCGTCTGCGTGGAGTCGTCCACGGGTTTGTTGATGCCGATGTGCCAGGGCAGGCCCTTGGTGTTCACGCCCTTGGCCGTCATCTCGCCGCCGATGTCCACCAGATAGTCGTCGATGCCCAGGCTGTCGAGCTTGCGGGCGATGAGGTCGCAGATGCATCCGTCGCCCACGGCCGAGAAGTTGAGCAGCACGCGCGGGTCGGCTTTCACCACGCGGCGGCCTTCGAGGCGCACTTTCTCATGGCCCACGAATGTCTTCAGGCTGTCGATGAGGGCGGGCGTCACCGTGCCCATGTTCTTGAAACCGAATCCCCAGGCGTTGATGAGCGGGGCGCAGGTGATGTCGAACATGCCGTCGGTTTGGCGCGACACTTCCTCGGCCACGCGGAAGGCGTGGACGAAGATAGAGTCCACCTCCACGTCGCGATTGGCATTGACCGCGCTCACGATGGAGAGCGAGTCGAAGGGGTTGAGCGAGTGATAGAAGCGTTGTATCTCGTCCCGGATTTCATTGTCGAGCGGACGGTCGTAACGGTAGGTGATGCGGTAATACGTGTGGGTGTGGCCTTGGGTGACGTGATAGCGTTCGGGCGAACAAGCGCATACCGCGAGCACCAGGCAGAGGATGGGAATCAGTCGTTTCATATGAGTAGGTGTTAGTCATGTTTTGACGGAGCGGGTTGTGACAGGCGCAGGCTGCTCACTATGCCGGCCAGCAGGGCGCATGCGGCTCCCGTCAGCAGACAGAGGTGCGCGCCGTCGGCATGGACGAAAAGGCGCATCATCAGCGCCACGAGGGCCGTGCCCAGTGTCTGGCCCAGCAGGCGTGCCGTGCCCAGCATTCCGCTGGCCCCTCCGCTGCGGTGTGGCGGGGCCGAGGATACGATGGTGAAGTTGTTGGGTGTCTGGAAGAGGCCGAACCCCATGCCGCACAGGGCCATGCGCCACACGATGTCCCACAGTCCGGCATGAGGCGGAAGCGCATAGAGCGCAAACAGTCCGCCCGAGAACAGCAACATGCCCGCGCCGCCCAGCAGACCCGGATGGAACCGTTCGACCAGCCGTCCGGCCAACGGCGCAGTCAGGATGGTGGCCAGCGGCCAGGGGGTGAGCAACAGCCCGATTTGGGCCACCGTGCAGCCCATCACGTCCTGCAGGAAGAAGGGCAGCGACACCAGGGCCAGCATCTGTGCCGTGAACGAGGCCACCGAAGTACTGATGGACAACGCGAAGATGGGCTTCCTCAGCAAGTCGACGGGCAGGAGGGGAGCCTCCAGACGGAGTTGCCGGCGAACGAAGAAATAGCCCACCACGGCCATGATGACCAGTTGGATGATGATGAGCGTATGGTTGGTGTCGTGCGCGATGCCTTCCAGCGAATAGATGAGCAGGCCGAAGGTCACGGCGTTGGCCAGACAGCTCACCTTGTCGAAGGTGCGTCCGCCGTTTCCGTGGGCGTTTTGCGGCAGAAGCCGACGCCCGATGAGGTAAGCTGCCACGGCAAAGGGTATATTAATAAGGAATAGCCAGCGCCACGAGGCAAACGTCAGCACGGCGCCCGCAACCGAAGGACCCGCCGCAGCCGACACGGCCACAATCATGGCGTTCAGCCCCATGCCGCGACCCAGATGTTCGGGCGGATAGATGAGGCGCAGCAGGGCCGTGTTCACGCTCATGATGGACGCGGCGCCCAGTCCCTGCAACACGCGTGTGACCACCAACGTCCAGAACGAGTCGGCCACGGCGCACAGCAGCGACCCGCCTATGAACACCATGATGCCGGTCAGGAACATGCGTTTGTAGCCATACAGGTCGCCCAGCGAGGCAAACGACAGCAGCGTGACGGCCGTTACCAGTTGGTAGGCGTTGACCATCCAGATGGACGACGAAGGCGACACGCTGAACTCCCGCGCCAGCGTGGGCAGGGCCACGTTGATGATGGTGCCGTTGATGACCGACATGATGATGGCCAGCATGATGGCAAATGCGGCCCAGTATTGCCGGGGCAGGGGAATAAGTCGGGCAAGTGTGTGTTTGTTCGTCATGGTGCAAATGTAGTGCTTTTCTTGGGCCGTGCTTCTTCTGGCGTCCGGTTTTTAGCAAAGAATGGTGCAGATAGCTGTTTCCGGCTCAGCGCCTGCGGTTGGGAGCGGGCTGTGACAGGCGCAGGCAGCTCACCACGCCTGCCGCCAGCGCAAACGCCGTGGCCAGGAGCAGACAGAACACCACGCCCTCGTCGTGCACGAACAAGCGCAGAATCAGGGCCACCAGCGTGGTGCCCACCGTCTGACCGAAGAGGCGCGCCGTGCCCAGCATCCCGCTGGCTCCTCCGCTGCGCCGGGCCGGGGCCGACGAGATGATGGTGAAGTTGTTGGGCGTCTGGAACAGGCCGAATCCCAATCCGCACAAGGCCATGCGCCACGCGATGTTCCATCCCTCGGGATGAGGCGGAAGCACGTAAAGAGCAAACAGTCCGCAGGCAAACACCAACATGCCCACGCCGCCCAGCAGACCCGGATGGAACCGTTCGACCAGCCGTCCGGCCAGCGGAGCCGCAAGGATGGTGGCCAACGGCCACGGTGTGAGCAGCAGGCCTATCTCGCCCACGTTGTAACACAGCACGTCCTGCAGGAAGAAGGGCAGCGACACCATGGCCAGCGTCTGTGCCGTGAACGAGGTTATCGAGGTGCCCATCGAGAGGGCGAAGATGGGGATGCGCAACAGGTCGACGGGCAGCAGCGGGGCTTCCATCCGACACTGGCGGCGGATGAAGAAATAGCCTACCAGCGCCATCACGGCCAGTTGGAGGATTATCAGCTCGCGCCGTTCGTCGTGGGCAAATCCCTCCAGCGAATAGATGAGCAGGCCGAAGGTGAGCGCGTTGCCCAGGCAGCTGATTTTGTCAAACGAACGCCCGACGCTCTTTTGCGGATTGCGGGGCAGCAGCTTCCGGCCGATGAGGAAGGCGGTCAGTCCGATGGGGATGTTGATGAGAAACAGCCAGTGCCACGAGGCAAACGTCAGGATGGTGCCCGCCACCGACGGTCCGGCCGCCGTCGACACGGCCACCACCATGGCGTTCAGACCCAGTCCGCGCCCCAGGTGCTCGGGCGGATAGATGAGGCGGAGCAGGGCCGTGTTCACGCTCATGATGCCCGCGCCGCCGAAGCCCTGCAGCAGGCGCGACACCACCAGCATGGGGAACGATTGCGAACAGGCGCACAGCACCGAGGCCGCCACGAACAGCGCGATGCCGGCGAGGAACACCCGCCGGTAGCCGTAGAGGTCGCCCAGCGAGGCAAACGACAGGAGGGAGATGGTGACAACCAGCTGATAGGAGTTGACAATCCAGATGGCCGACGAAGGCGTGACGTCGAACTCGTCGGTAAACGTAGGCAATGCCACGTTGGCTATGGTGACATCCAATACGGACATGATGATGGCCAGCAGCACGGCGGCCACACCCCAGTATTTGCGAGGAACGAGGGTAAGCTTGTTTGTCATAGTGGAAGGTTTGTTCGGGTTGTAAACATTCGTCGGCCCATGCGTGTTCCGGAAATCCGGTCGGGATATAGGCGCCGCAAAGGTAATGCTATTTGCGTTGCGGAGCGACATGGCGTTGACATCTTTTTAACTAGCTGGGCGCGGATTCGCCCGATGTTGATAGTTTTTACACCTTCCGCGCAACGCCGGACCCGCTCATATTGCCGGGCGTGAGCGGGAATATGGCGGGACGCGAGCGGACATATTGCCGCTTGCGAGCGCAGATATGTCCGCTCGCGGGCGATAACGCTTGGCCTTCCTCTCCTTCCTGCCGGTGCTGATTCCCAATCGGTTGCATGGGTTGTCCGGATTGCGACGAGGCTTCTGCCGCCATCTGCGGATTGTCATGATATTTCCGGGTCCGTCGTTCGTGGGCGTTTTGTGTCGCCGGACCGGAAGATTGTAACACGATTGTAACATCCGCCCTTCGGAACCGCCGGTTTGTTCGTTTGCGACAGATTTCCCGGCTTTTATGGCCTGATATTCCGCAGAATCAGTTATTTTTGCCGCTCTGTTGGAACTACTATTAAATAAAATACAAATTGACAATGGCAACATCACAATTCAAGCATCAGGGACTGGACGAACGCCAGGTGGAGGAAAGCCGCGCCCTGCACGGCAACAACCTGCTCACCCCGCCGCCCCGCACCCCGATGTGGAAACTGTATCTGGAAAAGTTCAAAGACCCTATCATCCGCGTGCTGCTCGTGGCTGCGGTGTTCTCGCTCATCATCTCGTTCATCGAAGGCGAATTTGCCGAGTCCATCGGCATCATCGTGGCCATCTTCCTGGCCACGGGCATCGGCTTCTACTTCGAGTATGACGCGGGCAAGAAGTTCGACCTGCTCAATGCCACCAATGAGGAAACGCGCGTGCGCGTCATCCGTGGCGGAAGCGTGCACGAGGTGCCCCGCAAAGACATCGTGGTGGGCGACATCGTGATGCTGGAGAACGGCGAAGAGGTGCCCGCCGACGGCGAGTTGCTGGAGGCCGTGTCCATGCAGGTGAACGAGTCGAGCCTCACGGGCGAGCCGATGGTGGAGAAGACTACCGACCCGGCACATTTCGACAAGGAGGCCACCTATCCCTCGAACCACGTGATGCGCGGCACGACGGTGGTCGACGGCCACGGCGTGATGGAGGTGCTCCACGTGGGTGACGCCACCGAGATTGGCAAGGTGGCACGCCAGGCCACGGAGGAGTCGAACGAGAAGACGCCGCTCAACATACAGCTGGAGCGTCTGGCCAACCTCATCGGCAAGGTGGGCTTCATCGTGGCGGCGCTGGCATTCATCGGTTTCACGTGGCACGAGCTGCACAACTATCTGGCGGTCCACACGGTGAACGGCATGACGGAGTATCTGGAGATTGCCAAGATTCTGCTGCATAACTTCATGATGGCAGTCACGCTCATCGTGGTGACCGTGCCCGAAGGATTGCCCATGAGCGTAACCCTGAGTCTTGCGCTGAACATGCGCCGCATGTTGGCCACCAACAACCTGGTGCGCAAGATGCATGCCTGCGAGACGATGGGCGCCGTGACCGTCATCTGCACGGACAAGACGGGCACGCTGACGCAAAACCGCATGCAGGTGTATGAAACGAATTTCGATACGCTCGACGGACAGAAGCTGGACATGACGCAACGCGGCAGCCAGCTGGTGGCCGAAGGCATTGCCGCCAACTCGACCGCCTATCTGGAAGAAGAGAACGGCACGGTGAAGGGTGTGGGCAACCCGACCGAAATCGCGCTCCTGCTGTGGATGCAGTCGCAGGGACAGAACTACCTGGCCTTGCGCAACGCGGCTGCCGTGGTCGACCAGTTGCCTTTCTCTACGGAGCGCAAGTTCATGGCCACGCTGGTCAACTCGGCTTATGCGCCGGGCAAGCGCATCCTTTATCTGAAAGGCGCGCCCGAAATCATTGCCAAGAAATGCAACCTCATAGCCACGGCGGACGGCACGGCTCCGATGAGCGGCGCGCAGGAGGCCATCGATGCCCGGCTGCTGGCTTACCAGAACATGGCGATGCGTACGCTGGGATTCGCCTACCGCATGGTGGACAACGGGGAACCGAACGACTGCGCCAAGCTGTCTGCCGAAGGAGACTTCATCTTCCTGGGCATTGCTGCCATTTCCGACCCCATCCGCCCGGATGTGCCCGCTGCCGTGCAGCAATGTCAGGATGCGGGCATCCGCGTGAAGATAGTGACGGGCGACACGCCGGGAACGGCCACGGAGATTGCCCGCCAGATAGGCTTGTGGAAGCCGGAGGACACCGAGCGCAACCGCATCACGGGCACAGAATTTGCCGCCCTGAGCGACGAGGAGGCGCTGGACCGTGTGCTGGACCTGAAAATCATGTCGCGCGCACGTCCTACGGACAAGCAACGCCTGGTGCAGCTGCTTCAACAGAAAGGCGCCGTGGTGGCTGTCACCGGCGACGGAACCAACGATGCCCCGGCCTTGAACCACGCCCAGGTGGGACTGAGCATGGGCACGGGTACTTCCGTGGCAAAGGAGGCCAGCGACATCACGCTGCTCGACGACTCGTTCCGCAGCATCGGCACGGCCGTCATGTGGGGACGCTCGCTCTATAAGAACATCCAACGCTTCATCGCGTTCCAGTTAACCATCAACCTCATTGCCATGTTCATCGTGCTGGCGGGCAGTTTCATGGGCGATGTCATCCCGCTCACCGTGACGCAGATGCTTTGGGTGAATCTCATCATGGATACGTTTGCCGCCCTGGCGCTGGCCTCCATTCCGCCCAGCGCGGATGTGATGAAGGAACAGCCGCGCAAGCAGAGCGACTTCATCATCAACCGTGGCATGTATCACAACATCTTCGGCACGGGCATCGCGTTCATCCTCATCCTGCTGGGCCTCTATTACTGGCTGGGCATGGACGGCGACATGAGCATCCGCGACCTGACCATCTTCTTCACCGTGTTTGTGTTGCTGCAGTTCTGGAACCTGTTCAATGCCCGTGTGTTCGGCACCACGCACTCGGCGCTGGGACATTTGGCAAAGTCATACATCCTGGTCGGTGTGGCCGCCGTCATCCTGATAGGGCAGTTTGTCATCGTGCAGTTCGGCGGCGAAGTGTTCCGCACCACTCCGCTCGACTGGAAGACCTGGGGCATCCTGCTGGCCGCCACGTCGCCCGTGCTTTGGGTGGGTGAGATTCTGCGTCTCGTTCAGAAGAAACGTTAGGAGCGTCAGAAACGTTCCTGCCGATTATATTTCGTCCGCTTCGGTGAACCGCATGGCTTGCCGGGGCGGACGTTTCTTTTCCGCCGGGGCGAAACCGGAGTCTTCCGGCCGAACCATATTCGCGCGGAATTCGCTAATTTTGCCGACAAAATCATCGATATGAACATACAGGTATCCGAAGAGATAAAGAAACTCTGCCCCCGATTCTGCGGGCTGGCCGTCATGGCCGATGTGCAAAACTCGCCCTATTGCGAACCTTTGTGGCAGGAGATTGACCGCTTCACGCAGGACTATCGCGCCCGCTACACCACCGATTCCATCAAATCCATGCGCCCCATTCAGGCCACGCGCGAAGCATATAAGCTGTGTGGCAAGGACCCCAGCCGCTACCGTCCTTCGGCCGAGGCGTTGTGCAGGCGCATACTGAAGGGAAGCCCGCTCTATCAAATCGACACGCTGGTGGACCTTATCAACCTGGTGTCTATTGCCAGCGGATACTCCATCGGCGGATTCGATGCGGACAAGATTGCGGGCGACACGCTCACGCTGGGCATAGGCCGTGCCGGAGAGCCTTACGAGGGCATAGGGCGGGGCCCGCTCAACATCGAGGGTATGCCGGTCTATCGCGACGCCGAGGGTGGCATAGGCACGCCCACCAGCGACAACGAACGCACGAAAATCTCTCCGGACACCATGCGCCTGCTGGCCATCATCAACGGCTACAGCGGCGAGGAGGGCCTGCTCGAGGCCGGACGCTACATGCAGGACCTGCTGAGGCGATACGCCGCCTCCGACGGGGGAGAGGCGTGGCTCTTCCGATAAACGAGGCCTGACGGGCGGCTTGCCCGTGCCTTCCTCTTTCCATTGTCCGATATTAATCGTATCTTTGGGGAAAATAAAGCAAGACTTATGACAGCGGAATTCATCTTTCGTCTTTTTCTGGCCGGCGTGCTGGGCGCGCTCATCGGGCTGGACCGTGAATATCGTGCCAAAGAGGCCGGTTACCGCACGCACTTTCTGGTGTCGCTGGGCAGCGCGCTGCTCATGATTGTTTCCCAATATGGCTTCGAGGCCATCCTCGGCCATGCCAACGTCAACCTCGACCCGAGCCGCATCGCCTCGCAGGTCGTCACCGGCATCGGTTTCATAGGCGCCGGCACCATCATCCTGCAGAAGCAAATCGTGCGCGGACTCACCACGGCGGCCGGCATCTGGGTCACCTCGGGCATCGGCATGGCTGTGGGCGCGGGGATGTATTGGTTGGGCGTGTCGGCCGCGGTGCTTACCCTCATCGGGCTGGAGGTGCTCAGCTATCTGTTCAAGAGTATCGGCATGAAAAGTTCTTATGTGGAGTTCTCCACTTCGAAGCGCGAGGTGGTGCACGACATTCGCGAGCGGCTGTTGGCGAACGACTTTGTCATCGCATCTTACCAGATGGAGCAGGTGAACCACGGACACGCCGTGACCTATCAGGTCACCATGGTGGTGAAGGCGCGCAAGGCGGGCGAGAAAGACCTTTTTGCCATCTTCCGCGATTTTCAGGACGACATGAACCTGTATAAGGTGGAGTGACGGCGCCGGATGCGCCTCACGATGCAATCGTGTGCGAAATATGTTTACTCGCCGGCGTCGGTTTCCGGCCTCGCGAGCGCAGATATGGCCGCGTCTGTCCGCCCATATGGACGGACGCGGGCGTGCATATGGCGGCTCGCGTCCCGGCATATGGTCGCTCGCAGGCGCCGATTGAGCGCGTTCCCGACGGAGAATATTCCGCTCGGACGGGTTTCCGTTGTGTCGCCGTAAGCGGTTGATTGATAACATCGTGGGGTTATCGACAGTGTGTCGATAAATAAATGTGCTCTTTTTCGCGGAAACACGATGTCCGATAAGTAGGAAATATGTAATTTTACACACAAAAATCAACACTTCATTTCCCTCTCGGTATGAGCGAAGAAACTGTTTATCACGTGCCCGTCCTGCTGCATCCCGCCGTGGACGGCTTGAACATACGGCCCGGAGGCGTGTATGTCGACGTGACCTTCGGAGGCGGAGGACATTCGCGGGAGATATTGCGCCGCATGGACGGCAGCGCGCATCTGTACGGCTTCGACCAGGATGAGGATGCCGAGCGCAACATCGTGGACGACAGCCGTTTCACTTTCGTGCGCAGCAACTTCCGCTATCTGCGCAACTTCCTGCGCTACTACGGATGCGAGCGGGTGGACGGCATTCTGGCCGACCTGGGCGTGTCGTCACACCACTTCGACGACGGCGAGCGCGGTTTCTCTTTCCGCTACGAGGGCGGCAGGCTGGACATGCGCATGAACAAGCGTTCGGGCCAGACGGCGGCCGACGTGGTGAACACATACGCCGAAGAACAGCTGGCCGACATCTTCTACTTGTATGGCGAACTGAAAAACAGCCGGCGGCTGGCCTCGGTGCTGGTGAAGGAACGCGCCAAGTCGCCCATCGTCACCATCGAGCAGTTTCTGGTCGTGGTGAAGCCGCTCTTCGGCCGCGACCGCGAGAAGAAAGAGCTGGCCAAGGTCTTTCAGGCCCTGCGCATCGAGGTCAATCAGGAGATGGAGGCGCTCAAGGAGATGCTTGCCGCCGCCACCGAGGTGCTGAAGCCCGGCGGGCGGCTGGTGGTCATCACCTACCATTCGCTGGAAGACCGCATGGTGAAGAACCTGATGCGCGCGGGAAACGCCGAAGGGCGGATGGAGAAAGATTTCTTTGGCAACGTGCAGGCGCCGTTTCGTCCGGTCAACAGCAAGGTGATTGTTCCCGACGAGGAGGAGCAGAGCCGCAATCCGCGTTCGCGCAGCGCGAAGTTGCGCATTGCCGAGCGTGTGGCAGACTGATTCGTATCATCATTCATAGAGAAACATCATGGAAGAAAAGAACACTGACATATCCGTATCCGACGCCGCCAGAGAGTCCTCCGGCGGTGAGTCGTCCCGCGAGGACAAGGGCGCGAGCTTTTCGCTGAAGGACTTCCTGCTCAGCCTGCTGGGCGGCGAAATTCTGGCGCACGACTTCTTTCGCCGCCAGTTCAAGCTGATTATTCTGCTTGTGTTTTTTGCCATCGTGTACGTCGGCAACCGCTATGCCAGCCAGCAACAGCTGGTGCGGATAGACCGGCTGAAGAAACAGCTGACCGACGCGAAGTATAACGCGCTGACCCGCTCGTCGGAACTGACGGAGAAGAGCCGCCAGTCGAAGATTGAGGACTATGTGTCGAAGGGGAAGACCTCGTTGCAGACTTCCACCACGCCTCCTTATCTAATCAAGTAAGTCTATGGCCAAGCACAAGAACATCATGCCGCGCTATGTCGGCCTCATTGTCCTGCTGGCCGTGGTCGGCATCTCCATCATCGTGAAGGCAAGCGTCATCATGTTTGGCGAGCGCGACTATTGGCGCATCGTGGCCAAGCGTTTTGTGGCAACCAACGTGAGCGTGCCCGCCACGCGCGGCAACATCTTCTCGGCCGACGGGCAGCTCATGGCCAGCAGTCTGCCGGAGTATAAGATTTACATGGACTTTCTGGCCGGATGCTGGGTGAAGGATTCGCTCAACAAGTCGACAATCAGCGATAAGCTGCTCCGGGAGCGCGACTCCATTCTCACCGCCAATCTGGATGCCCTGAGCGAAGGCCTGCATCAGCTTTTCCCCGACCGCAGCGCGCAGTCGTTCAAGTCGCTGCTCAAACGGGGGCGGAAGGCACGCAGCCAGTATTTTTCGCTCTATCCCTATCGCATCTCCTACACGAAATATCAGGACGTGAAACGGCTGCTGACGGAGCATCTGGGCGCGAACTTCTGCGGACTGACCGAAGAGCCGTTCAACCAGCGCAAGAAGCCTTTCGGCTCGCTGGCACGCCGCACGCTGGGCGAGATGTTCCCCTCGAAGGATTCGGCCGTGAGCGGTCTGGAACTGTCGTTCGACTCGTTGTTGCGGGGCACTCCGGGCATGGGACACCGGCAGAAGGTGAGGGGCAAGACCGGAGTGACCATCGTTGACCGTCAGCCCGTGGACGGATGTGACATCGTCAGCACCCTCGACGTGGGCATGCAGGACATTGCCGAGAAAGCCCTGAGAGATAAGCTGAAGGAAATCAATGCCGATTGGGGTACGGCCATCCTTATGGAGGTGGCTACGGGCGACGTGAAAGCCATTGTCAACCTCACCAAGACGGGCGACAGCCTCTATGCGGAAAAGGAAAACTACGCCGTGGGGGCCATGATGGAACCCGGCTCGACATTCAAGACGGCCTCCATCATGGTGGCCATGGAAGACGGTTACATCACCCCCGACTATGAAGTCGACACGGGCGACGGCGTCAAGATGATGTATCGTCGGGCCATGCGCGACCATAACTGGCATCGCGGCGGCTATGGCAAAATCAACGTGAGCCGCATACTGGAAGTGTCGTCCAACGTGGGCGTGTCGGCCATTATCGACCACTTTTATCACGAGAAGCCGCAACAGTATCTCGACGGGTTGAAGCGGATGAGCGTGGGCGAACCCATGCAGCTGCAACTGCCCGGCGTGGGCAAGCCTTATGTCAAGAAGGTGGATGACAAGACGTTTTCCGCCACGACCATCCCTTGGATGAGCATCGGCTATGAGACCATGATACCGCCCATCTATACGCTGACCTTCTACAATGCCATAGCCAACAACGGCAAGATGGTGAAGCCGCGCTTTGTGACCGCCGCCATGCGGGGCGACAAGGTGGTGGAGGAGTATCCGGTGGAGGTTATCAATCCGAAAATCTGTTCCGACACCACGCTGACGTGGATACACGCCATCCTGCGGCGGGTGGTCAGCCAGGGACTGGCCAAAGCGGCAGGGAGCGAGCAGTTCCACGTGTCGGGAAAAACGGGCACGGCCCAAGTGTCGCAAGGAGTCGGAGGATATCGGTCGGGGACGGTGCAATATCTGGTGAGCTTCTGCGGTTACTTTCCGTCCGAGAATCCCAAGTACAGCTGCATCGTGTCCATCAAGATACCCCACGGCCCGGCATCGGGCGGACTGATGGCGGGCAACGTGTTCAGCAAGATTGCCGAGCGTGTCTATGCCAAAGGCCTGACGCTCGACCTGGCCGACGCCATCGATTCGACCTCGGTGGTCATTCCGACGGTGAAGGATGGCGACCTGGCCGAGGCGAAACGTGTGCTTGCGGAGCTTGGCGTGAAGTCCGTGACGGCGGCCGACCCGGGTGACGCCTCCGCGACATGGGGCAAGGCCGGACGCGAGGCCGACGGCGTGAAGCTGCAACCGCGCAAACGGTCGCAGGAGACCGTGCCCAACGTGCGCGGCATGGGTGCCAAGGATGCTGTCTACGCGCTGGAACAGCTCGGACTGCGCGTGCGCCTGGAAGGCATGGGACACGTTTATCTGCAAAGCATCCTGCCGGGAAGCCGAATAGTTAGAGGACAGACCGTTACATTAAAATTAAAGAATTAATTTGCGTGTTTTCGAGTTTTTGAGAGCCGAAGTGTGTAAGTTTGCACGCGGATTCGGAACCGTAAGACAACGCTATAACTTGACAACGATATGAAACTGGAAAGACTGATTGAAAACATTCAGATAAAGAACCTCGCGGGTGACTCCCGGTGTGACATCGCCGGGGTGAACATCGACTCGCGGCGCATAGAGCCGGGGCACCTGTTCATTGCGCTGCGCGGCACTCAGGCCGACGGACATGCTTACATCGGCAAAGCCATCGACCGTGGTGCCGTGGCCGTGCTCTGCGAGACATTGCCCGAGACACTTGCCGAAGGCGTGACCTACGTGCAGGTAGCCAACACCGAGGATGTGGTGGGGCAAGTGGCCACGACCTTCTATGGCAACCCGACCGCCCGGCTGAAACTGGTGGGTGTGACCGGCACCAACGGTAAGACGACCATTGCCACCTTATTATATAATATGTTCCGTCAATTCGGATATAAGGTCGGATTGCTGTCCACCGTGTGCAACTACATTGATGGCGAAGCTGTCCCGACCGACCACACGACGCCCGATCCCGTCACTCTCAATGCGCTGCTTGGGCGCATGGCCGACGCGGGTTGCGAATACGCGTTCATGGAGGTCAGCTCGCACGCCGTGGCGCAAAAGCGGATTGGCGGACTGTGTTTTGCCGGTGGCATCTTTACCAACCTGACTCGCGACCATCTGGACTACCACAAGACGTTTGACAATTACCTGAAGGCCAAGAAGGCTTTCTTCGACGGCCTTCCCAAGACGGCTTTTGCGCTGACGAATGCCGACGATCGCAACGGGAGTGTGATGGTGCAGAATACGCGTGCCGGGAGAGTGGCCGCTTATTCCCTGCGCAGTCTGTGCGACTTCCAAGGACGTGTGCTGGAAGATGGCTTTGATGGCATGCTGATGGACATTAACGGGACGGAAGTAAACGTGCAGTTCATCGGGCGTTTCAACGCGTCCAACCTGTTGGCCGTCTATGGAGCTGCCGTATTGCTGGGACAAGAGCCTCACGACGTGCTTGTGGCTTTGAGCCTGTTGCGTCCCGTGGCCGGACGCTTTGACGCCATGCGTTCCCCCGATGGCCATACGGCCATCGTGGACTACGCCCACACGCCCGATGCGCTGGAAAACGTGCTGAATGCCATACACGAGGTGTTGCGCGGACGCGGTCATGTCATCACCGTGGTCGGCGCCGGCGGAAATCGCGACAAAGGCAAGCGTCCGCTCATGGCCCATGAGGCAGCCAGGCAGAGCGATCGTGTGGTCATCACGTCGGACAATCCGCGTTTTGAGGAACCGCAGGACATCATCAACGACATGCTGGCGGGCCTGACCGACGAAGACAAGAAGAAAACCCTCACCATCGTTGATCGCCGCGAGGCCATACGTACCGCCTGCATGTTGGCACAAGCGGGCGACGTAGTGCTCGTGGCCGGCAAAGGGCATGAGGATTATCAGGAAATAAAAGGGGTGAAGCACCACTTCGACGACCGCGAAGTCATCCGCGAGTTATTTGCAAACTAAAACAAGGACTGGACGAATGCTATACTATCTGTTCAACTATCTGGAAGAACTGAACTTCCCCGGCGCGCGTATGTTTGGTTACGTGTCGTTCCGTTCGTTGATGGCCATCATTTTGGCATTGCTCATATCGGCCATCTTCGGGCAATATTTTATTACGTTGCTGAAGCGGAAGCAGATTGCCGAGACGCAACGCGATGCCAGTATCGACCCTTTCAATACCGCCAAAGTCGGCGTGCCTACGATGGGCGGCATTATCATTATCGTTGCCATACTCATTCCCTGTCTGTTGTTGGGACGGCTGGATAATGTGTATATGCTCCTGATGCTCATCACCACGGTGTGGTTGGGGACATTGGGTTTTCTCGACGACTACATCAAGGTCTTCAAACACGACAAGGAGGGGCTGCACGGCAAGTTTAAGATTATCGGGCAAGTCGGTCTGGGCTTCATCGTGGGCTTGACGCTCTATCTCAGTCCGGATGTGGTCATCCGCAAGAACATCGAGACCCGTCAGGCCAACAATACCGTGGCCATCGTGCATGAGAGCGAGGCCGAGAAATCCACACAGACCACCATCCCCTTCTTCAAGAACAATAACTTGGATTACGCCGATATCGTGGGCTTCATGGGCGAGCATAAGGAAACGGCCGGATGGGTGTTGTTTGTTCTCGTCACCATATTCGTGGTGACAGCCGTGTCCAACGGAGCCAACCTGAATGACGGCATGGACGGCATGACGGCCGGTAACTCCGCCATCATAGGCGTAACGCTGGGCATATTGGCTTACGTGTCGAGTCATATCGAATATGCCGGCTACCTTAATATAATGTATATACCGGGTTGTGAGGAACTGGTTATCTTCATATGTGCCTTCATTGGCGCGCTCATCGGTTTCCTTTGGTACAATGCTTACCCCGCCCAAATCTTCATGGGCGACACCGGCAGTCTGACCATCGGCGGCATTATAGCCGTGTTTGCCATAGCCATACACAAGGAGCTGCTCATACCCATCTTGTGCGGCGTGTTCCTTGTGGAGAATCTGTCTGTCATCCTGCAGGTGCGCTATTACAAAGCGGGCAAGAAAAAAGGCGTCAAACAACGCCTGTTCAAGCGCACGCCCATCCACGACCATTTCCGTACCACAGCGGCACAGCTCGACCCGGCTTGCAGCTATGTGTTTACAAAGCCGGCCAACGCATTCCACGAATCGAAAATCACCGTCCGCTTCTGGATTGTGACTATCGTACTCGCGGCCATCACCATAATCACACTTAAAATCAGATAACAACGATGAAACGTATTGTCATTCTAGGAGCCGGCGAAAGCGGAACCGGCGCAGCCGTACTGGCCAAGGTAAAAGGTTTCGACGTGTTCGTGTCCGACATGTCCGGAATCAAAGACAAGTACAAGCAGATGCTCGACGACAGAGGCATCGCCTGGGAAGAAGGCAAGCACACGGAAGAACTGATACTCAATGCCGACGAAATCATCAAAAGTCCCGGCATCCCCAATGATGCGCCGATGGTGATGAAAGCCAAGGCATGCGGCATTCCCATCATATCCGAGATTGAGTTTGCCGGGCGTTATACCAACGCCAAGATGATATGCATCACCGGAAGCAACGGAAAGACCACTACCACCTCGCTCATATACCACATTTTCCGCAGTGCCGGACTGAACGTGGGCCTTGCAGGCAACATCGGGCAGAGCCTGGCCTTGCAGGTGGCGGAGAAGGATTATGACTATTACGTCATCGAACTGAGCAGCTTCCAGCTGGACAATATGTACAACTTCCGCGCCAACATTGCCGTGCTGATGAACATCACGCCCGACCATCTGGACCGTTACGACCACAACATGCAAAACTATATCGACGCCAAATTCCGCATCATCCAGAATCAGACGACCGATGATGCCTTCGTGTTCTGGAACGATGATCCCATCATCCAGCGCGAATTGAAGAAGTACGGCATACAGGCCCGCCTGTGTCCTTTCTCCGAGCTGAAGGAGAAAGGCGTCATCGCTTACACCGAGGACAACAAACTCTATTTCACTTCTCCCATCGCCTTCAACATGGAAGAGGAAGAACTGGCCCTGACCGGCAAACACAATCTGTATAATTCCATGGCGGCCGGCATCTCGGCCAACCTTACGGGCATCCGCAAGGAGACCATACGCGAAGCGCTGAAAGACTTCATGGGGGTGCCTCACCGTCTGGAACGGGTAGCCACCGTCGACGGAGTGAACTACATCAACGATTCCAAGGCCACCAACGTGAACTCGTGCTGGTATGCGCTGCAGAGCATGACGGCACCCACTGTGCTCATCTTGGGCGGAAAGGACAAGGGCAACGACTACAACGACATCAAGGACCTGGTGCAGAGCAAATGCCGGGCATTGGTCTATCTGGGGTTGCACAATGAGAAACTGCACGATTTCTTCGACCCCATGGGCTTGCCCGTGGCCGACGTGCAGAGCATGGCCGACGCCGTGGCCGAGGCCCGACGTCTGGCCCGTCCGGGCGACACCGTGTTGCTGAGCCCGTGTTGCGCCAGCTTCGATCTGTTCAAGAGCTACGAAGACCGTGGAGACCAGTTCAAAGCCTGCGTGCATGCCTTAGAATCTTAAAAACAACAACGTCATGGAACTTCTCAGAAGCCTGTTCAAGGGAGACAAGATAGTATGGATCATCTTCATGGTGCTATGTTTTATCTCCATCGTGGAGGTGTTCAGCGCCTCCAGCACCTTGACTTTCGCGTCGGGTGACTATTGGGCCCCCATCCGCCGTCATAGTCTTTTCATCGTGGGCGGCACCTTGTTGGCCCTGGCCGTGCAGTTCGTCCCCTTGCGTCTGTTCAAGCTCGCTCCCCTGTTGCTGCTTGTTTCGTGGGTGTTTCTTATCCTGTTGTGGGCCGGTTTCGGCGTGGAGCTGAACGACGGCGCGCGTTGGTTCAAGCTGTTTGGCGTCAGTTTCCAGCCTTCGGAACTGGCCAAGATGGGCCTGGTCATCACCGTGGCCCTTGTGCTGGCTTTCATGCAGGAGGAACACGGCGCATCGCCCAAGGCATTCAAGTATATCCTAGGTTTTTCCATCCCCACTTTGGGGCTCATCGCTCCGGAGAATCTCTCCACCGCGCTGCTGCTCGGTTTTGTCGTTTTTCTGATGATGATTATCGGGCGTGTTCCCATGCGCCAGCTGGGCAAGTTGGCAGGCATCGTGGCCCTGGCGGGCGCGTTGTTTGTTTTCTTTCTGTCCGTCACGCCAAAGGAGACGCTGAGGGAACTGCCCGTGATAGGAGGGCGTGCTCCGGCATGGAAGGACCGCATAGAGAACTTCGGGAGCAAGGATCACAAGGTCGTTCCCCCCGAAAAGTTCGACATCACGAGCCGTGAGAACCACCAGATTGGCCATGCCAACATTGCCATCACATCGGGCGGAATCATCGGCTGCGGGCCGGGCAACTCGAAGGAGCGCGATGTCCTGCCGCAAGCCTATTCCGACTTCATCTTTGCCATCATCCTCGAAGAGTTGGGGTTGGCGGCCGGCGTCCTCATCATCATCCTTTATATCTTTTTGCTCATACGCGCGGCCAAGATTGCCAACCGGTGCGACAAGGATTTTCCCGCATTGATGGTCATGGGCATCGGGCTGCTCATCGTGTTGCAGGCATTTATCAACATGATGGTGGCCGTGGGTCTGTTTCCCGTCACGGGACAGCCGATGCCGCTCATCAGTCGCGGCGGAACCTCGACCATCATCAATTGCGTGTATGTCGGCATCATCCTGAGCGTGAGCCGCTTCAACAATGTGCAGGCCGAAAAGCGCAAGGCGCTCGAAGCCGGCAGTCAGGAGGCGGCGGCCAGCCTGGAGGAGATGGAGAAAGGCTTGGAGCGCGAGTCCGGGGAACCGGCGGCAAAGTGAGCTGCGGTCGTCATCATCATACTGTTTTCATTATATCGAAATACTGCCTCATGCGGCAATATGCGCGGACGTGAGCGGTGATATGTGGCGGCGTGTCCGTCCATATTGCCGCTCACGCGCGTCCATATGGTCGCTTGAAGGCTTGTCGTATCTCAGCCGGAGCGGTTGCTTTTCCGGTAGTCGGTGGGCGACACGCCGTAGATTTGCTTGAAGCAGTTGCTGAAATAATGAGAGTCGTAGAAGCCCGTGAGGAAAGCTATTTCCGAGATGGTGCGTCCGCCTTCCTCCAGTAGGGCGGCGGCCCGGCGCAGTCGCAGGTCGCGTATCAGCTCTCCCGGCGCAAGGCCGATGAGCGACTTGGTTTTCTTGGTCAGCACGGAGCGGCTCATCCCCATGCGGCGGGAGAGTGACTCCACGCCGAGGTCGGGCGAGCCCAGATGCTCGTTGATGTCGGCCGTCAGTTTGTCGACAAAGGCTTGTTCCGCGGGCGGCAGGGCGCTTTGTTCCGGGGCGGCGTCGGAAGCGGGCTGTGCGTCGGGTTCGGGCTTGATGATTTGCTCCTGATAGAGGCGGCGCAGAACGGCGCGCCGTGTCAGAATGTTGTCCACGCGCGCCAGCAATACTTTCGAGCTGAATGGCTTGGCGATGTAGTCCTCGATGCCGAGCCGGAGGCCTTCTATTTCTCCTTCCGTAGTCGATTCGCCGGTGAGCAACACCACGGGGATGTGGCTCGTGGCCGCCGTGGCGCGCATCATTTTTATCATGGTCGCGCCGTCGACCACGGGCATGCGTAGGTCGCTCACCACCAGGTCAGGGTTGCGGCTCACGGCTTGCAGGAAGCCTTCCTCGCCGTTGGCGGCCGTCGCCACGCGATAGGATGCGGCAAAGGCCGATTCGAGGAAGCTGCGCAGTCCGGCATTGTCTTCGACGATGAGTATCAGCGGACGCTCGTCGCCCTCGGCGTCGTGTTCCGTTCCGGCAACCGGTGTGGCGGGCAGTTCTTCGTCATCCTCCACGATGAATTCCGTATCGGGCGGGAAATGGCTTTTCCCTTCGGGCAGTTCCACGGTGAAGGTCGAGCCCGAGCCCACCACGCTGTTCACGCCGATGGTGCCGTGGTGGAGTTCCACCAGCTGCTTGATGAGCGACAGGCCGATGCCCGTTCCGGGCACGCGCGGAGTATGTCGCTGCACAAAGCTTTCGAAGCGGTCGAACAGGCGTGTCTGCCGCTCCTCCGGAATGCCGTAGCCCTGATCGGTCACGCTGATGACGGCTTTCCCCTCGCTTTCCCCGATGTTTACGGTTATCTGTCGTCCGCGCGGCGAATATTTGAAGGCGTTGGACAGCAGATTGAAGAATATCGTTTCCAGCTTGTCGGTGTCGGCCCAGATGGTCAGTGTGGGCGTTTCCATTTGCAGGCTCAGCCGTGTGTTCTCGCTTTCGGCCAGTCCGGCAAACGAGTGCAGCAGCTGTTCGAAGAACGAGCGCAACTCCACGCGGCGCACGCTGAGCCTCATTTTTCCGGCCGTGAGCTTCTGGAAGTCGAGAATCTGGTTGATGAGGCGTATGCTTCGCCGGGTGTTCGCCTGCATGATTTCCAGGTTCTGCCTTACCCGTGGCGACAGGTCCGGCTGGGCGAGTGCTTCCTCGAGCGGCGACACGATGAGGGTGAAGGGCGTGCGCATTTCATGCACGATGTTGGTGAAGAAACTGGTTTTCACCTCGGCCAGTTTTTGTTCCAAAGCCACGCGTTGCTTGAGTTTGTAGTGGGTCAGCACGATGACGGCCGCCACGGCAAACGCGGTCAGAAACAGGATGATGGCCAGGGCGATGCCTGCCGGAGACCCCCAGAAGGAGGGCTGCACCCGGATGTGCAGCGTGCGTTCGTTGTCCACCCATCGCCCGTCGCTGTTGGTGGAGCGCACGCGGAACGTGTATTCTCCCGGCGGAATGTTGGTATAGACGGCTTTCGTGTCGTTGTTCACATAATGCCAGTCGTCGAAGCCTTCGAGCCGGAACGCGTATTTCACGCGGTCGGGGAAGTTCATGTCCAGCGCCCGGAAATTTATCGTGAAAGAGTTCTGATTGTGTTCCAGCATCAGCTTGCCGGGATGGCCGAAGTAGTAGGGCTGTCCGTCGCCGTCGTACACGGGCGCATCGTTGGCCTGCACGGAGGTGAGCACGATGTTTGGCTTATAGGTCTCTTTTTCTATCTCCGCAGGCCGGAACGCCAGCAGTCCGCGATCGGTTGCAAAGAACAGCTCTCCGGCATAGTCGGCCGCCGCATTGTCTTCGGAAAAGGTGAGGTCGGAAGGGAAAAAGCGGTTGTCGAACGTGTCAAACGTCTTCTCTGTCGGGTCGAAACGGCACAATCCGCTCTCCGTGGCTATCCAGATGTGCCCCACGCTGTCTTCCTGCATGGCGTATGTCACGTCCGACGGGAGGCCGTCGTGGCGGGTATAGTTGACGCACGTCGAGTCGGTAATCTGGCACAGCCCCTTGCCGAATGTGCTCAGATATAGCGCATTGTCACGCTGCGACCTGAACACGGCCATGACCGCATTGCTGTGGAACGTCCGCCGGTTGGTGGCAAGGGTGTGCAGGTTGTCGAAGGCGATGCTCTCCGGAGCGTTCGTGACGGGGTGAAAACGCAGGATGCCCTGTGCCGTGGCCACCCAGATGTGCCCCGTTTTGTCCTGACACAGACTGCGTATCAGGTGATGGGTGGACGGATAACGCTTCAGGCGGTTGTTCCGGTGGAGGAACACGGTGTTCCCCCGTGAGTCGCTACAGGCCATGTTCAGCCCGTCGGCCGTTCCCACCCAGATGCGGTGTGTGTCGTCTTCCAGCAGGGCCGTTACGTGGTTGTCGCTCAGCGAGGCCGCGTCATTCCCGCTGTGGGCGAAGCACTCCACGCTGTAACGCTGTCGCCGGGCGTCTTGCGGGACAGCCTTCAGCAGTCCCCTCTCCCGGGTGCCAATCCACACATTGCCCGCATGGTCTTCCATGATGACATTGACCCGGCCCACGCAGGTCTTGCGGGGCGTGATTGAGCCGTCAGGCGAGAAATAGCCCAAGAATCGGCGTGTGCGGGCGTCATACAGGTGTATGGTGCTGTCTTGCGTGCCCATCCAGAGGCGTCCTTGCCGGTCTGTGCAGAGTCCGTGCGCCCGGTTGGCGTTGCTGTACAGGTCGGCGGGGTCGGGCGATGTCAGACTGAAGTGGTTGCTCTTGAAAGTCAGTTTCAGCACGCCCTTGTTCTCCTTTCCCAGCCATAGGTTTCGTTGCTTGTCCACATAGAGGTTGGACGGTTCGGTGAAGTCGGGCATGTTTTGCGTGGCAGGGAGCACGAGGGGGAACAGCTTGTGGTTCTCCATGTCGTAATAGTTGAGCGCCTTGTTGGGGGCATAGAACCAGATGCGCTCGTTGCGGTCCTCGAAGATGGAAATCTTGTTCCGCGTCTCGATGTTGCGGTGGTGGCGGTCCAGCAGGTGAAACTTGCGCAGCGTGTTCCGGTTAATCTCCAGGCAGGTGATGACCGAGTTGTCGAGATAGGTCACCCATATGTTCTTGTCCTGATCGACGTAGCAGTCGCCTATCCGGTTGCTCTCCAGCCGGCAGGGTGAAGGCTGTGTGGCCGAGTAGTGGCGTGCCTCCCCCGTTTCGATGTCATGCAGGAAGAAACCGTCGGAACCGGTCATGTAGATGGACTTCACGTTGGTGTAGGCCTTGATGCGTACGATGTTGTCCTCGGTGGGCAGTTGGATGAGCGTGTGGTAATCTTCCTTGTTGTGATAGATGTACACCTTGCCGTGGTTGCTTCCCAGTTGGAACAGATTCAGCCGTTTGCGCATGCTGAAGAAGCGGGCCTTGTCGTCGATGGGGTGGCGGGTGAGCTTCTTTTGCGCGTCGTGGTAGTCCAGAAACTCCTTGCTGGTGAGTATCCACACCCGTCCTTCGCGGTCGTTCGACACCATCACCAGGTCGGTGTCGTCGTCGGGCGGATAGGCCAGAATCCGTTCGTAGTGGAGCGTCTCGTCGTCATCGTAGAAGGCGCGGACGAGCTGCCTGTCTTCCAGATAGAGCCATATGTCGCCGTTGGGGATGAGTTGCAGGCTTTTCACCCGCTCGAGCGATTCGGGCAGTTTGAAATATTGTCGCGTGTAGGGATTGAAACGGAATATCTTCCTGTCGTCGTTCGTCAGCCAGATGTAGCGCCGGCTGTCTTCGCGCAGGGAAGTGATGAGGTTGTTGCCCAGCCCGATGCTGTCGCTGTCCTCCAGACGGTAATTGGTGAAATGCTTGCCGTCGAAACGGCTGAATCCGTTGGACGTGGCAAACCACATGTAGCCTTGCTTGTCCTGTATGGTGGCGTTGACCGTCTGTTGGGGCAGACCGTTGGAGGTGTTGTAGAGCGTAGGTATGTACGTTCCTTGCGCCTTGGCCGACAGCACACAGGCTGAGGCCAGCAGCAGGTAGCAGAGTATGGCGTGCACGCGGTTCATTCGTACGGTGTGTATCGTTCTCCCGTGGCGCCGGTTTTTCCGTGACCGAAGGAGAGGATTGGGCGGTAAGTTGCTTGATTGCCTACAAATCTACACTAAAAAAGTGCAAAGTTACACCTTTGAGGCTCCGCGTTAATGTATTTTTGCAAATCCAAATATAAACACATTGCTATGAGAACACGAATTCTTTCTTTACTGGCATGTTGCGCCCTGATGTGTGCGGGCGCATGTGCGCAAACAAACACAAGTACGGACATCGACCGCCTCTCCTGGGGAAAGGTGGCCAACGGCATGCCGGCCAGCTGGTATGCGGGTGAACAGGCCGAGGCCATAGCCGACCAGCTGCTGGCGAGGCAAATGGACTGCGGAGGCTGGCAGAAGAATATCCCCTACCACCGCCAGCTTTCGCCGGACGAGCTGTCCCGCGTGCGCCGCACCGGACCGGGAGCCACCATCGACAATGGCGCCACGACGACCGAGATGCGCTTTCTGGCGCGGGTTTACGGTGCTACCGGAGAGGCGCGCTACAAGGAAGGCTTCCTGAAGGGGCTGGGCTATCTCTTTGAAGCGCAGTATGCCAACGGCGGGTGGCCGCAGTTTTATCCGCCGCGGGCGGAGGGTCATTACTCCTCACACATTACTTATAACGACAACGCCATGGTCAACGTGCTCTACGTGTTGCGCGACGTGGCCGAGAACCGCGCGCCCTACGACGCGCTGGGGCTGGACGATGCCACGCGCGAGCGGGCGCGTTCGGCCTTCGACCGGGGCATAGCCTGCATCCTGAAGACGCAGATTAGGGTCAATGGCGAACCCACGGTGTGGTGTGCGCAGCACGACGAGCACACTTTTGCCCCTGCCCCGGCGCGCGCTTACGAGCTGGTGTCGTTCAGCGGATCGGAGTCGGCCGGCATCGTGCGCCTGCTCATGTCGCTGCCCCATCCTTCGCCCGAAGTCGTGGCGGCCGTAAAGGGCGCCGTGAAGTGGTTTGAGGCCCACGAGGTGAAGGACATCCGTGTGGAGAAACTGCACGCAGGCACTCCGCAGCGCGACGCCCGTGTGGTGGCCGCGCCGGGCAATGTGCTGTGGGCGCGTTTCTACGACCTGGAGACGGAACGGCCTTTCTTCTGCGACCGCGACGGCATCAAGCGCGACACCCTCTCCGAAGTGGGACAGGAGCGTCGCGGAGGCTACGCGTGGTACACCGATGCGCCCCGGCACGTCATCGACGCCTACCCCGGGTGGCTGGAGAGCATCGGGGAGTGAAAAAGGTGGAAATATGGCTTTCGCGGCAAAACTACACAAGAGAAACGCAAATCTACACAGCTTCCGGGAACGAAAGCGACTACCTTTGCCGCCGTAAACAACGAAAGCAAATAAACCTGTAAGATTTAAGCAAAGGATCAGTTATAACATTAAGCTTATATTTCTATCTAGGGAAATCCGGTCGGACCGGATGAACTTACTTCAACCCGGACAAGCAAACGGGTGAAAAGTAACAATGCGCATGGAGCAGTGATGCTGTGTGCGCATTGATTGTTTTATACCCCGCCCTTGAGCCGCCATATGCCGGCCCGCGAGCGGGGATATGGCGGCTCGTGAGCGCGCATATGGACGCTCACGGGCGTGGTCGGGAAGCGACGGGATAGAGCTCTGTTACGTCGCGAATGTCGTGATGGATGCGGAATTCGGGGAAACGCATTTCGCGGCTGCGGCTGCCGGTGTAGGTGCAGAGGATGCCGCAGTAGGCGCCGTCGCGGATGACGTTGTCCTTGTCGAAGAAAAAGGGGAACGGGCTGACGTCCAGCTCGCTGGCGTAGATTAGGAAGTACCCCTGGCTGTCGCGCTCGGCCCTGATGTGGACCTCCGGCGAATTGTCGCCCTGCATGAACTCTTCCGATTGTCCGAGCAGGGTGAACGTGTCGCCCTCCTGGCGGTAGAAGTAGAGGCGGTCCTCCTCGCCGCCGACCTGCAGGAAATAGCCGTCGAGCGGTCCGCCGAGATCGGCTTCGGAGGCCATCAGGTAGATGCGGACGTGGTTGTTGGCCGAGGGATTGAACGAGAGACGGACGTGTATCTTCCAACACGTGCGGTCGGGGGTGCTGAGCGGCGCGCATACGAAAGCCGTGCCCGTCTGACGGCTTTCGTCATACAGGCGTATGGTGCCGTCGTCCTCGAAACGGAATTTGTCAGTCTCGCCTTCCCAGGAGAGTTGGTCGTACACGTGTCCGTCGTCGATTACGGCCGTCATGCCGCCTTCCGTGTCTTCTTCGGTCGGCTCTTCGTAAAGAGGGGTGGTGCATTGTGCCAGCAGCAGGAGCGTGCCGCAGGCGGCAAGGAGTGAACGGATGGTTTTCATGTCAAATCTTGATTGATGGGCAAAGTTAGCGTTAATTCCTTTAGTCATTGTCATTTTGCGCCGCAAAACTTGGCGGGCTTGTTGCCCAACTTGGCGGAAAGCGTTACTTTTGCAGGAAAATCGCAAACTATGATACAATCAATGACCGGATACGGCAAGGCGACAGCCGTGTTTGAAGACAAGAAGATACATGTCGAGATAAAATCACTCAACAGCAAAGCCTTGGACTTGTCGGCCCGCATCGCGCCGCTCTACAGGGAAAAGGAGATGGAGATTCGCAACCTGATAGCCCGGCGCCTGGAGCGCGGCAAGGTGGAGTTCACCCTCTGGGTGGAGAAGGACGCGGCCGACATGGCCACCCCCATCAACACCGCCGTGTTGGAGGACTACTACCGGCAACTGCGTGACATATCGGCGGCAACGGGCATTCCGGCTCCGGCCGACTGGTTTCAGACGTTGCTGCGTCTGCCCGATGTGCTCACCAAGGTCGACGTGCAGGAGCTTTCGGAAGAGGAGTGGGCCGTCGCAAGCCGGGCCGTGGACGAGGCCATAGACCGGCTGGTGGCTTTCCGCATGCAGGAAGGCGAGGCTCTGGAGCGCAAGTTCAACGAGAAGCTCGACAACATCACCGCTCTGCTGGCTTCCATCGAAGTCTATGAGACGGAACGCGTGGCCCGCATCCGCGAGCGCATCACCGACGCGCTGGAGAAGACCATCAGCGTGGACTATGACAAAAACCGGCTGGAGCAGGAACTGATTTACTACATCGAGAAGCTCGACATCAACGAGGAGAAGCAGCGTCTGGCCAACCACCTGCGCTACTTCCGCGAGACGATGCACGACGGTCACGGCCAGGGTAAGAAGCTGGGCTTCATCGCGCAGGAAATGGGTCGTGAAATCAATACCACCGGCAGCAAGTCCAACCATGCCGAGATGCAGAACATCGTGGTGAAGATGAAGGACGAACTGGAGCAAATCAAGGAACAAGTGTTGAACGTCATGTAACCGGACATCTGTATGGGTAAGCTTATCATCTTTTCGGCGCCTTCGGGCTCGGGCAAATCGACCATCATCAACCATCTGCTGCAACAAGGTTTGAACTTGGCGTTTTCCATCTCGGCCACCAGCCGTCCGCCGCGTGGAACGGAGCGCGACGGCGTGGAGTATTTTTTTCTCACGCCCGATGAATTTCGCGAGCGCATTGCCCGGGGTGAGTTCTTGGAATACGAGGAGGTCTACCCCGGCCGCTTCTACGGCACGCTGAAGGCGCAGGTGGAGAAACAGCTCGCCGCCGGACAAAACGTCATCTTCGACGTCGACGTGGTGGGCGGTTGCAACATCAAGCGGTTCTATGGCGACCGCGCCCTTTCGGTGTTCATCCAGCCGCCTTCGGTGGAGGAGCTTCGCCGCAGGCTGATTGGGCGCGCCACCGATTCGATGTCCGTCATCGAAGACCGTGTGGCAAAGGCCGAATATGAATTGGGCTTCGCGCCGCAGTTTGATGTCGTGGTGGTGAACGACGATCTGGAACGCGCCAAGCGGGAGGCGACCGACGTCATCCGTAACTTCTTAAACCAATAAGTCTGTTTCCCTATGCTCGTATTGTTTTATGTCATCATCGTGGCGGCCTTGGGCGTGGGCATCTATGCCCTCTGGGTGGAGGAGTATGTCATTGCCATAGCCATGGTGTTCGTGCTCTTCCTTCAGGTGGTGAATATTCTGAATCATAATAAGCGAAGACGACGCCGATGAACGCAGCGCCTCATAAAGTGGGTATATTCGGTGGATCGTTCAATCCGATTCACGTGGGCCATCTGGCCTTGGCAAACTATCTGTGCGAGTTTGGCAGGTTGGACGCCGTGTGGTTCCTTGTGACCCCCCAGAACCCGTTGAAACGCCGGGACGATTTGCTCGATGACACCTGCCGGCTGGAACTGACCCGGCTGGCCATCGGCGATTATCCCAAGTTCCACGTGTCCGACTTCGAGTTCCGTCTGCCTCGTCCGTTGTACACCCTCCACACCTTGCGCGCGTTGCGGGAAGCCTATCCGGAGAACGAATTCTATCTTATCATGGGCAGCGACAATTGGCGCGTGCTCAACCTGTGGCACGAGCCGCAGCAGCTGTTGGCCGAAAACAAGCTGATTGTCTATCCGCGTCCCGGCTTCGAGGTGAGCGCTTCCGAACTGCCTCCGCAGGTGAGGCTGGTCAAGGCCCCGCTGCTCGACGTCAGCTCCACCTTCATACGCGAGGGACTGAGGCAGGGGAAGGACATCCGGTTCTTTCTGCCTCCGGCCGTATATAACCGAATCAAACAAGAAAACTGGTATCTATGAAACGAATCTTTCTCATCACCGTGTGTTGTGTACTGTGTCTGTGTGGCGCGTGGGCACAACAGAATGAACTGTACAAATACGATTGTATCCCCGACAGCTTCCAGCAGGTGTTCAACGACGTGGCCGGCGAGTGTGTCACCTGCATACTGAATACCGCCGACGGGCAGTATTGGGGGCAGGCGCGCGACGGCGTCCTCTACGGCTACGGCATCTTCATCAGCAACAACGGCAACCAGTGGGTCGGGCAGTATCGCAACGGCGAGTGCATCTTCGGCATCCTGATGGATGACAAGACGGCCAACGTGGGTTCCAAGACTTTCTATGCACTCTATGACCTCACCACGGGCGAATTGCTCAGCATCCGCACGCCGGACGGCACGGTGAAGCCCGACACGCGGCAGGCCGGAGACTATCGCTTCGAGTCGATGACCTATGCCAACGGCGACCGCTACGTGGGCGAGACGTACAAGGGGCAGCGCCAC
>CALUJS010000023.1 GCA_944321015.1 uncultured Phocaeicola sp.
TACTTCTGATTCTTCTACACCCAATTTATCAACGATAATTGCTTTTACTCTTGATGCGATTTCAGACATAATCTTACGTTTTAAATTAATAATTGTGGTTAATTCCTTAATTTTGCGGTGCAAAGAAAGAGATATTTATCTTTATGCGCAAATATTTACCCAACTAATTGCACATCCTTTGCACAAATTATATGCGCTTGTGCACAAATTAGTACTTATATGCAGAAAAACATTGCTATTTTCGCTTCGGGTTCGGGGACGAACGCCGAAAACATCATCCGCCATTTCCAAGGAAACGAGAGCGCAAGAGTGGCCCTCGTGGTGTCAAACAAGCCCGACGCCTTTGTGCTCGTCAGGGCGGAAAAGCTCGGGGTCCCCTCGCTGACCCTGACGCGCGACGAGCTGGCCGACGGCGACGGAATGGCCGACCTCATGCGGCGCCACGGCATCGACTTCATCGTTCTGGCGGGCTATCTGTTGCGCGTGCCCGAAGGCCTGCTGCGGGCCTATCCGCACCGCATCGTCAACATCCATCCGGCCCTGCTGCCCCGACACGGCGGCAAGGGCATGTATGGCGACCGGGTGCACCGCGCCGTGGTGGAAGCCGGCGAGCGCGAGAGCGGCATCACCATACATTATATAGACGAGCATTACGACGAAGGCACCACGCTGTTCCAGGCCAAATGCCCGGTGACACCCGACGACACGCCCGACGACGTGGCCCGCAAGGTGCACGAGTTGGAATACCGCTACTATCCGGAGGTCATCGAGCGGCTGTTGCGCGAAGGGGAAAACGCCGCGGAATGACGGGCCGTGAGCGCCCATATGGCGGCTCGCAAGCGGGCATATGGACGCTCGCGGGCGGATATATGTCGGCTCACGAGCCGCAATATGGAGGCTCGCAAGGGCCGGCATCACGGGCCCGGCGCCGCGAGGTTCAACCTATTATAATATGGTAGGCCGACGCCTCGCGACGGTAGTCGTAGTGGTTGCGCAGCTGCTCGAACGCGGCGGGGTCGGCCTTCAGGCGGAGGCTGTCGGCCATGGGGTCGTAGATGCGCAACAGGGCATCGGCCACGGTCGGAGCCTGAACGACGGGCGAAGCGGGCGCGGGCGGCTCGATGCGGAAGTCGGGTTCCGTCCCGAAAAAGCGGCAATAGGCTTGGAGGGCCATGCGGGTGGCGTTGGCCTTGCCGTCGGCCGAGTAACCGGCAATGTGGGGCGTGCCGATGAACACGCGCCGCAACAACTTGCGGTCGATGTGCGGCTCGCCCTCCCACACGTCGAGCACGGCGTCGGCCACGCGGCCTTCGTCCAGCGCGCGGAGCAGGGCCCGGCCGTCCACCACCTCGCCGCGCGAAGTGTTTATCACCACGGGGTTCCGGCCCAATGCGGCAAAGAAGGCTTCGTCGGCCAGATGCAGGGTGGGATGCGCCCCGTGGCGCGTCAACGGCGTGTGAAACGTGATGATGTCACACCGCGCCATCAGCTCGTCGAGCGACGAAAAGCCGTCCGCCCCCTCGGCCTCCGCACGGGGAGGGTCGCACAGCAGCACCTCCATCCCCAGTTCACGGGCCACACGCGCCACGCGACTACCCACGTGACCCACGCCCACCACGCCCAGACAAGCATGGCGCAAATCCGGCCTGCGGTCGCGCTCCAACCGCAGCAGGACGGAATGCACATACTGCTCCACGCCGCCGGCATTGCAGCCCGGCGCGTTGGCCCAGGCGATGCCGGCGCGGCGGCAATAGTCCGTGTCGATGTGGTCGAACCCGATGGTGGCGGTGGCAATGAAACGCACCCGGCTGCCGCGCAGCAGGGCTTCGTCGCAGCGTGTACGGGTGCGCACGAACAGTGCGTCGGCGTCGCGCACCAGCTCGGACGTGAAATCGGCGCCGTCGGCATAGGCCACCTCGTCGGCCAGCCGCTCGATGACGCCCTCGATGTAAGGAATCTTTCTGTCAACGATAACTCTCATGTTCTGAAACTAGTTTTGCGGGCGCAAAGTTAGGTGCTTTTTCCTTTTTTATTAATCACTTGCATTGCAAGTTCGGTAAGAATATCTATTTTTGTGGCTTGAATACGGAAAAACACACCATACTACGATTGACATGCCGCCCCGTACGCCGAAACCCGTACACCCCGGGACCATCCGGACGGCATGACGGACACGGGCGCGAGCCTCATCAAATCAACTAATCGAAAACAAAAGAAAGAAATGAGAGTTATCATACATCCCGACTACAACGACCTGACCGACTTCATCAAGCAGTTGCCGGAAACCTTTTTCCACACCGGCGAGTTGCTGTACGAGGGACGGAACACCGTCAAACGCTATCACGTGGGCGGACACACCCTTGTCGTCAAACGATACAAACACCCCAACATCTACCAACGCGTCACCTACACCTTCTTCAAACAGTCGAAGACCGAACGCGCCTACCGCTTTGCGGCCCGCATGCGCGAACTGGGCATCGACACGCCCCACGAGGTGGCCTTCATCGAAACCAAACGAAGGGGGCTGTTCACCATCGGCTACTTCGTCGCGCTCAACTGCGACTATCCGCCCGTCAGCACGACCATGGCCGCCAACGAATTTACGCCGCCGCTGGCCGAATCGCTGGCCCGCTTTCTGGTGGAACTGCACGAGAAGGGCATCCTGCACGGCGACTTGAACCCGACCAACATACTGTATCACACCGACGACACGGGGCAATACCGCTTCTCGCTCATCGACACCAACCGCTCGAAATTCAAACGTCCCACGCGTGACGACTGCCTGAAGAACCTGAAGCGGCTCACCCACCGGCGCGAGCTGCTGACCTATATCACCACCCTTTATGCCCGCCTCCGCGGATGGGACGTCGACCGTTGCGTGAAGCAAGAGATGGGCTATCTGGACCGCTACGAGAATAAGGAGAATTTCAAGTTTGGCCTGCAAAAGCTGCTGGGCATCCATCATCCCCGAAGAGTTTCCTACTAAATCCACTGCGTATGAACATAGTCTACCACCTGGTTTTCGCATTCTGGTATGTCTGTTCGCTACTGCCGTTCAGAGTGCTCTACGCGTTGTCCGACGCGCTGTTTTATCCGCTCTACTACGTGGTGCGATACCGCCGCCGCGTGGTGCGCCGCAATCTGGTGGAGTCGTTTCCCGAAAAGACGGAGGAGGAGATTGTTCACATCGAGAAGCAGTTCTATTCCTTCTTCTGCGACTACATTGTCGAGACGCTCAAGCAGCTGTCCCTGTCGGAAAAAGAGATACGCCGCCGCATGACCTTCAGCGGCACCGACGACCTCATACGCGACATGGAGCGGGAAGACAAGCACTACACGTTCATCTACCTGGGCCACTACTGCAACTGGGAGTGGATAGCCTCCATGCCCTACTGGTTTCCCAAAGATACCGTGTGCGGACAAATCTACCATCCGCTCTACAACAAGGCGTTCGACCGCCTCTTCCTGGAGATGCGCAGCCGCTACGGCGCACAGTGCATCCCCATGAAGGAAACACTGCGCAAGATTCTGGAGATGCGCCGCCGGAGCAATCACGTGGTGGTGGGCTTCATCTCCGACCAGGCGCCCAAGTGGAACAGCATACACCACTTCACGCCCTTCCTTCACCATGACACGCCCGTGTTCATCGGCACCGAGAAGCTGGGCCGCAAGCTGGATGCCGTCATCTATTTTGCCGACGTCACCCGACCCCGCCGGGGCTATTACCACTGCCATCTCTACCGCATGGTGGACAATGTGGAGGCCGTGCCCGAATATCAAGTGACCGACGTGTACATGCAACACCTGGAGCAGATGATACGCCGCGCGCCGCAGTATTGGCTATGGTCGCACAACCGCTGGAAACGCACCCGCGCCGAGTGGGAACAGAGACAAGCGGACAAGGTAACCAGTTGACGAGGAGACAAGTTAGCAAGGGGATTGAGTTATGAACATCCACACACTTACGAAAGACCGTGACCCGATGGGCGCGGCCATTGCCGACTACTTCCGCCACGGGCAGGCGCAACCCATCCGAGTGTTCTCCTCGCAGTTTGAGGAGGACGAAATGCCCGTGAGCGAACTATTCCGCACATACAAGCAGATGCGTCCGCTGGAACAGACCGCCCTGCGGCTGGCCTCCGGACGGATACTCGACGTGGGCGCGGGCAGCGGATGCCACTCGCTGGCCCTTCAGGACATGGGCAAGGACGTATGCGCCATCGACATATCGCCCCTCTCCGTGGAGACGATGCGCCAACGTGGCGTGAAAGACGCCCAGACGGCCAATCTGTTCCGGCCGGACTTTGCCGGACCTTTCGACACACTGCTGATGCTCATGAACGGCTCGGGCATCGTGGGACGGATAGAGAATCTGCCGGCTTTCTTCGCACGCGCCCGGCAACTGCTGCAACCCGGCGGGTGCATCCTGATGGACTCCAGCGACCTGAGCTACCTCTTCGAGGACGAAGACGGCAGCATGTGCATCGACCTCGACGCGGACTACTACGGGCAAGTGGACTTCACCATGCAATACAAGAACATCAAGGGAGAGCCTTTCGACTGGCTCTACATCGACTTCGACACCCTGTCGCTCTACGCCGCGCAATGCGGCTTCCACGCCGAACTCGTCGAGGAAGGCACGCACTACGACTATCTGGCACGCCTCACGCCGCGCAGCTGATACGCATAAACTTCAACTTACTTCTTCTCCCGCGGATGGTCTACCGTCATGCCCTGCTGCACCATCCACTCGGTGGCCTGCAACATGGAGAAGCAATACTCCTTCAGGCGGCTGTACGGCTCGGACATCACAGCCGGTTCGGGCTTGCCGCCCGACGTGTCATAACAGAACTCCTGCGGCACGGCGGGGTTGTACACATACAGATGTGTGCTGTCGCGCGCGGCCACCGTGTTGTCCGCCGTGTAGAACATGGCGGGACGGCGTTCGCGCGTCAGGTCGACACCGAAGTTGTTCTGCACGTAACCGATGCCGAGCATGGAGAGCAACGTGGGCGCCACGTCCACCTGTCCGGCAAAGTCGGTGCGCTCTTCCGGCTCGATGCCCGCGCCATATATAATAAGAGGTATGTGGTTGTATGACTGGGGCAGCTCGCAGTCGGCCGTGCCCACCATTTTGCCATGGTCGCCCAGGAAGACAAACAGCGTGTTCTCAAACCACGGTTCGCGCGCGGCGGCCTCCATGAAGCAGCGGATGGACCAGTCGGAATACTCCACAATCTGCTGCTCGGGGCGTGTGGTCTGCGGCTTGAAGTGGGGCGGAATGATGTAAGGCGGATGGTTGCTGATGGTGAGCAGTGTGGCAAAGAACGGCCGCCCCGTGGCCGCATGGCTGTTGAGCACCGGCAAGGCGTAGGAGAACAGGTAATCGTCCTGCACGCCGAAGCCGTTGACCACCTTGTCGGCGGGATAGTTCTCCTGCGAATAGATTTCCTCGTAGCCGTTCGTGCGGAAGAAGGCGTTCATGTTGTCATACTGCGACTCGTGCGTCATGAAGAACATCGTGTCGTAGCCGTTGTCGCGCAACACGGTGGGCAGACCCGAATAGGTGGGAATGACCGAACCTTTCATGGCATTGCGCTTCATCACCGACGGGAAGGAGTAGAGCGTGGCATAAAGCCCGTGGTTCGTATGGTTGCCCGCCGAATAGAAGTTGGCAAAGGAGAGCGACTCGCGATAGAGACTGTCCAGATAGGGTGTCAGACGCTCCGACTGCCCGAACCGCTGCATGAGGCTGGCCGACATGGACTCCATGAGCACCATCACCACGTTGCGGCGCGGCAGCGTGTCGGCAGCCTGCACCGTCCGCGCGACGGGCGAAATGCCGTCGATGCCCGTGCGGCCCAGGTATGACTGCACGTTACGCACCGCCTCGTCGCCATCCATCAGCCGGAGGGTCTTGTTCTCCGAACGCATGTCGTCCACCACGCTCGCCATCAGGTTGAACGTGGAGTTCAGGCCCATCTGGTTGAGCACGGGATTGAGACAGAAGTAGGCCGCGCTGACCTTGATGGGATTGTAGCCCATGCGGCCGCGGATGCCAAACAGGCACAGGCCGACGAGACAGGCCGACACGAGCAGGATGCCTCCCCGTTGCGCCCAGGTCTGCCCTCCGGAGGCGACGCGCCGCCGTAATGCCCGACCATAACGGTGCACAAGGAAGGCAAAAACGAGGACGGCCGCAAGAAAATAGCCCATATATAGGTAATAGGAACTTTCGCCCGTCACCATCGAGGCCGTGGTGGCCCCATACTCGAACCAGTTGAAGATGGACGAATTAAGCACCTTCGTGAAGTAAAGGAAATATGGGATGTTGGCCGCGGCCGACAGGAAGAGCACGGCATAGAGCGCCACAAAGAACCCGCCCGTCAGCCGATAGAGCCACTTGCCGTAATAGCCTATCAGCGAGGCGACACACACCGCCGCCAGCGGCACGATAAGCACGTAGCACGCAATCACGTTGTCGAACCACACGCCGCGCACGAAAGCCGTCAGCACCGCGCCCGCATCGTGGCGGAGCTCGGAGGGCACTTGCGCGCGCACGTCAATCCAAAACAACAGGCGAAACACCGTGAGCAACAGCAGACCCGTGGCGTGTATGGCCAGCAGGTAGAGAACGGAATGAAGAAATCTTTTCATCGGATTGTTGATAACTAGGGGAACGTTATTCGATTTAGCGACGCAAAAGTAGCATAAAAAAGCGGGACATGCCCTATGTTACAAACATATTAAGGCGTATCTTTGCATAAATATTACACTTTCAGCCTGCAAACATGAAAGCTACTTACGACTATCTCATCGTGGGCGCCGGCCTGTTTGGCGCGGTATTTGCCCATGAAGCCACGCGACGGGGCAAACGCTGTCTGGTGGTCGACAAACGGTCGCACACGGGAGGCAACGTCCATTGCCGCGAGATCGACGGCATCCAGGTGCACTGGTACGGAGCGCACATCTTCCACACCGACAACCGCCGCGTGTGGGAATACGTGAACTCGTTTGTCCCCTTCAACCGATTTACCAACTCTCCCCTGGCCTCCTACGAAGGACGGCTCTACAACCTGCCGTTCAACATGAACACCTTCTATCAGCTGTGGGGCACGCGCACGCCGGCCGAGGCACGCGAACGGATAGCGCGCGAACGGGCCCGATACGCCCACATCGGCGAGCCGCGCAATCTGGAAGAACAGGCCCTGAAACTGGGCGGACGCGACATCTACGAACGGCTCATCAAGGGATACACCGAGAAACAGTGGGGGCGGTCGGCCACCGAGCTTCCGGCCTTCATCATCCGCCGCCTGCCCTTCCGCTTCACCTTCGACAACAACTATTTCGACGACCGCTATCAGGGCATCCCCGAAGGTGGATACAACGTCCTCGTCGACGCCCTGTTGCAGGGCATCGAGGTGAGACTGGGCACGGACTATCTGGCCCATCGTGACGAACTGAACGGGCTGGCCGACACAGTGCTCTTCACGGGCTGCATCGACGAGTTCTTCGACTACTGCTTCGGACGGCTGGAATACCGCAGCCTGCGCTTCGACCACCAACGGCTGGACACGGAGGACTTCCAGGGCAACGCCGTGGTGAACTACACCGAGCGCAGCGTGCCCTACACGCGCATCATCGAACACAAGCACTTCGCCTTCGGCCGACAGCCCGTCACCGTGGTGACCTACGAATATCCGGACGACTTCGCGCCGGGAAAGGAACCCTACTATCCCGTGAACGACGAGCGCAACTCGCGACTGTACGAACGCTACCGCACACTGGCCGAAAACTGCGTCGACGTGATGTTCGGCGGACGCCTGGCCCGCTACACCTATGCCGACATGGACGACACCGTGGAAGCGGCCCTCCGGCTGGCCGAGCAAACCTTTGCCTGAACCTCATCGCCCACTGCCATGCGCCGCTCCTTCATCGAACTTTTCCGCTTCGCCCTGGTCGGAGGCTTCGCCACCGCGCTCCACTACGGCATCTACTATGCCCTGTGGCGATATGCCGCGTTCAACGAAAACGTGGCCTACACGGCAGGCTACGTGCTCAGCTTCATAGCCAACTTCTATCTCACCGCCTATTTCACCTTCCGCTCGCGCCCGTCGTGGCGGCGGGCCGGAGGCTTCGGCGGAGCCCATCTGGTAAACTATCTGCTCCACATGGGACTGCTCAACCTCTTCCTCTGTGTGGGGTTGCCCGAACAGTGGGCCCCTCTGCCCGTATTCGCCATCGCCATCCCCGTCAACTTCCTGCTGGTGCGCTTCGTGTTCAGGCACAAGGCGAAAGACAAGGCGTGAGCCCTGCGCAGCAATGCCCGTCCGCAGGCCCCGTCCGAGCGACGATATGTCCGCCCGCGAGCGGGCATATGGCGGCCCGTGAGCGAGCATATGGACGCTCGCAAGCAGACATATGGACGCTCACGACCGGGAATAGGAAGACGCTCGATGCCGGTTGCGGGCGGAGGGCAGACGTTCCGTCCGCGAACGGGCCGCAAGCGGCGGAATGCCGGCCCGACGGGCTCCTTTAGTGAAAAAACGTAGATTTATACCTTATTATATAGCCCCAATCTACTTTTTTCCCTACTTTTGCCGCACGTTGAATCGTTTATAGAAAACACATGCAAAAGAATCTGGTCATTGTAGAGTCTCCCGCCAAAGCCAAAACCATCGAGAAGTTTCTGGGCAAGGACTATAAAGTGCTGTCCAGCTACGGGCACATCCGCGATTTGAAGAAGAAAGATTTCAGTATCAACACCGACACCTTCCAACCCGATTACGAAATACCGGCCGAAAAAAGGAAGCTGGTGGCCGAACTGAAAAAGGAAGCCCGGCAGGCGCAGATGGTGTGGCTCGCCTCCGATGAAGACCGCGAGGGAGAAGCCATCTCGTGGCACCTGTTCGAGGTGCTCGGCCTGAAGCCGGAGAACACCAAGCGCATCGTGTTTCACGAAATCACGAAGAACGCCATCCTGAACGCCATCGAGCATCCGCGCGACATCGACATCAACTTGGTCAACGCCCAGCAGGCCCGCCGCGTGCTCGACCGCATCGTGGGCTTCAAGCTCTCCCCCGTGTTGTGGCGCAAGGTGAAACCCGCCCTCTCGGCAGGCCGCGTGCAATCCGTCGCCGTGCGCCTCATCGTTGAGCGCGAGCGCGAGATACAAGCCTTCCGCAGCGAAGCTTCCTATCGCGTGACCGCCGTGTTCGCCACCCCCGGCGCCGACGGCAAACCCGCCGAAGTGCGAGCCGAGCTGAACACGCGCTTCAAGACCGAAGCCGAAGCCCGCGCCTTCCTGGAGCGTTGCCGCGACGCGCGCTTCGCCGTGGGCGACATCAGCACCCGCCCCGTGAAGAAATCGCCCGCGCCTCCCTTCACCACGTCCACCCTCCAGCAGGAAGCCGCCCGCAAGCTGGGCTTCACCGTGGCACAGACCATGATGGTGGCGCAACGGCTCTACGAGTCGGGATTCATCACCTACATGCGTACCGACTCCGTGAACCTGTCCTCTCTCGCCATCGGCACCAGCAAGACGGCCATCGTCGACCTCATGGGCGAACGCTACGTGCACACCCGCCAGTTTGCCACCAAGAGCAAAGGCGCCCAGGAAGCCCACGAAGCCATACGCCCCACCTACATGAGCCAGCAGACCATCGAAGGCACGGCACAGGAGAAACGCCTCTACGACCTCATCTGGAAACGCACCATCGCCTCGCAGATGGCCGACGCCGAGTTGGAGAAGACCACGGCCGTCATCACGCTGTCGGGCATGTCGGAGACGTTCGTCGCCACGGGCGAAGTGGTGACGTTCGACGGATTCCTGCGCGTCTACCGCGAGTCGTATGACGACGAGAGCGAGGCCGACGACGAAAGCCGCCTGCTCCCGCCCCTGAAGAAAGGCCAGGAGCTGGACGCCAAGCGCATCGTCGCCCAGGAACGCTTCACGCAACATCCTCCGCGCTATACCGAGGCCAGCCTCGTGCGCAAGCTCGAAGAGCTGGGCATCGGACGCCCGTCGACCTACGCGCCGACCATCTCCACCATCCAGCAGCGCGGCTATGTGGAAAAGGGCGACAAGGAAGGCGAGACACGCGCCGTCCATCTGCTGACCCTGGCCGACGGCCGCATTGCCGCCACCGTCAAGAACGAGACCACCGGCTACGAGAAAGGCAAACTGCTGCCCACCGACACGGGCACCGTGGTCAACGACTTCCTGCTGCAATACTTCCCCGGCATCATGGACTACAACTTCACCGCCAACGTGGAGAAGGAATTTGACGAAGTGGCCGAGGGCGAAAAGGAATGGACATCGCTCATCCGCCAATTCTATGGCGACTTCGAGCCCATGGTGGAACAGACCCTCGCCATAAAGACCGAACACAAAGTGGGAGAACGTCAGCTGGGCACCGACCCGGCCAGCGGCAAACCCGTGTCCGTCAAGATAGGCCGCTTCGGCCCGGTAGTCCAAATAGGCTCGGCCGACGACAACGAAAAACCCCGCTTCGCGCAAATGAACAAAGGCCAGTCCATCGAGACCATCACTCTGGACGAGGCGCTCGAACTGTTCAAGCTCCCCCGCACGCTCGATGACTATGAAGGCAAGTCGGTCACCATCGGCGTAGGCCGCTTCGGTCCCTATGTGCGCCACGACGGCAAGTTCATCTCCCTGCCCAAGGGCGCCGACCCGATGACCTTCACCTACGATGAAGCCGTGGCCCTCATCGAAGCCAAACGCGTCTCCGACGCACAAAAACACATCAAGAGCTTCGAGGAGGAACCCGAGCTGGAGATACTGAACGGACGCTACGGCCCTTACATCACATACAAAGGAAACAACTACCGCCTGCCCAAGACGCTGACGGTCGCCCCGAAAGACCTTGAACTGGCCGACTGCCTGGCCATCATCAAGGAACAGGACGAAAAGCCCGCAAGCGCCAAGGGACGGAAATACACCCGAAAGAAAAAGGAATGACACGCATCATCCTCATAGGCTACATGGGGTCGGGCAAGACCACGCTGGGCAAAGCGCTGGCCAAAGAGCTGGGACTGCCCTTCTTCGACCTCGACTGGTACATCGAAAACCGCTTCTGCCGCACCGTGACACGCCTCTTCAAAGAGCGCGGCGAGGAGGGATTCCGCCGTATCGAGCACGAAATGCTCCACGAAGTAGCCGAGTTTGAAAACGTAATCATCGCCGCCGGCGGAGGCACTCCCTGCTTCTTCGACAACATGGACTACATGAACCGCCAGGCACAGACCGTCTATCTGAAAGCCACGCCGGACGTGCTCTTCCGCCATCTGCAACCGGGACGGGCCAAACGCCCCCTGCTGGCCGAAAAGACCGACGACGAAATGAAGGCATACATCGCCGAGTCGCTGGCCGAACGCGCCCCGTTCTACGAACAGGCTCGCTACACGTTCAACGTAGACCTGCTGGAAAACCGCACGCAGATACAGAACGCGCTGACCCAACTCCGTACATTATTAAACCTAATATAAAGACTAAAACTGCAATGAGAAAATGGCGTATTGAAGACTCCGAAGAGCTCTACAACATCACCGGTTGGGGCACTTCCTACTTCGGTATCAACGAGAAAGGACATGTCGTGGTTACACCGCGCAAAGACGGCGTGGAAGTTGACCTCAAAGAACTGATGGACGAACTGCAACTGCGCGACATGTCGGCTCCGGTTCTGGTTCGATTTCCGGACATCCTGGACAACCGCATCGAGAAAACAGCCAGCTGTTTCCGCATCGCTGCCGAGGAATACGACTACAAAGCGCAAAACTTCATCATCTACCCCATCAAGGTGAACCAGATGTGCCCCGTGGTGGAAGAAATCATCCGCCACGGCAAGAAGTTCAACCTCGGACTGGAAGCCGGCTCGAAACCCGAGCTGCACGCTGTCATCGCCATGAACACCGACAGCGACTCGCTCATCATCTGCAACGGATATAAGGACGAGAGCTACATCGAACTGGCCCTGCTCGCACAGAAGATGGGCAAACGCATCTTCCTCGTGGTGGAGAAGATGAACGAGTTGCGCCTCATCGCACGCCTTGCCAAGCAACTGAACGTGCGACCCAACCTGGGCATACGCATCAAGCTGGCCTCGTCGGGCAGCGGCAAGTGGGAAGAAAGCGGAGGCGACGCCAGCAAGTTCGGACTCACCTCCAGCGAACTGCTCGAAGCCCTCGACTTCCTGGAACAGAAGGACATGAAGGAATGCCTGAAGCTCATCCACTTCCACATCGGCAGCCAAATCACCAAGATACGCCGCATCAAGACCGCCCTGCGCGAGGCTTCGCAATTCTACGTGCAGCTGCACGCCATGGGATTCAATGTGGAGTTCGTCGACATTGGCGGCGGACTGGGCGTGGACTATGACGGCACGCGCTCGCCCAGCAGCGAGAGCAGCGTGAACTACTCCATACAGGAATATGTCAACGACTCCATATCGACATTCGTCGACGTGGCCGACAAGAACAACATCCCCCACCCCAACATCATCACCGAGAGCGGGCGATCGCTCACGGCACACCACTCCGTACTCGTCTTCGAGGTGCTCGAAACAGCCAGCCTGCCCGAAATGGACGAGGCGTGGGAAGCCGGACCCGACGACCACGAACTGGTGCAGGAGCTCTACGAGATTTGGGACAACCTCAACCAAAGCCGCATGCTCGAGGCCTGGCACGACGCGCAGCAGATTCGCGAAGAGGCGCTCGACCTCTTCAGCCACGGCATCGTCGACCTGAAGACGCGCGCCCAGATAGAGCGCATGTACTGGTCGGTGGCGCGTGAAATCAACCAGATGGCACTGTCGCTGAAGCACGCGCCCGAAGAGTTCCGCTCGCTGGGCAAGCTGCTGGCCGACAAATACTTCTGCAACTTCTCGCTCTTCCAGTCGCTGCCCGACTCGTGGGCCATCGACCAGATATTCCCCATCATGCCCATACAGCGGCTCGACGAGCGGCCCGACCGCTCCGCCACGTTGCAGGACATCACGTGCGACTCCGACGGCAAGATTGCCAACTTCGCCTCCTCGCGTAACATATCGAACTACCTCCCCGTGCACTCGCTCAAGGGCAAAGACCCCTACTACATCGGCGTGTTCCTCGTGGGAGCCTATCAGGAGATTCTGGGCGACATGCACAACCTCTTCGGCGACACGAACGCCGTGCACATCAGCGTGAACGACAAGGGCTACACCATCGACCAGCTCATCGACGGCGAGACCGTGGCCGAAGTGCTCGACTACGTGCAATACAGCCCCAAGAAGCTCGTGCGCACGCTGGAGACATGGGTCACCAAGTCGGTGAAGGCGGGCAAAATCTCCCTCGAAGAAGGCAAGGAATTCCTGGCCAACTACCGCTCGGGACTCTACGGATATACGTATTTGGAGTAACAATAAATAGAGAGCCCCTCCAACCTCCCCCGAAAGGGAGGCTTCCATCCGACAACCTTAAGCCTCCCCTTCGGGGGGAGGTTGGAGGGGGCACCACAACATGAAAGAACAACTTACCCTCATCAAAGTAGGCGGAAAAATCGTGGAAGAAGAAGCCACCCTGCGCCGTCTGCTCGACGATTTTGCCGCCATCGGCGGACACAAGCTACTCGTGCACGGAGGCGGACGCTCCGCCACGCGCCTGGCCGAACAGCTGGGCATCGAAAGCCGAATGGTGGACGGACGGCGCATCACCGACGCCGAAACCCTGCGCGTGGTCACCATGGTCTACGCCGGACTGGTGAACAAGAACATCGTGGCCGGACTGCAGGCGCGCGGCGTGAACGCCCTCGGACTGACGGGCGCCGACATGAACGTCATCCGCTCCGTGAAACGGCCCGTGAAGGAGGTGGACTACGGCTACGTGGGCGACGTGGAGCGCGTGGACGCCACCCTGCTGGCCGACCTCATTGCGCGCGGCGTGGTGCCCGTCATGGCGCCCCTGACGCACGACGGACGGGGCAACCTGCTCAACACCAACGCCGACACCATTGCCGGAGAAACGGCCAAGGCGCTGGCTCCGCTGTTCGACGTCACGCTGATGTACTGCTTCGAGAAGAAGGGCGTGTTGCGCAACGCGGACAATGAGGAGAGCGTCATCCCCCGCCTCGACCGCCCCGCGTTCGAGGCCCTCACGGCCGACGGTACCATAGCGGGCGGCATGATTCCGAAGATAGAAAACGCTCTGGCCGCCGTCGACGCGGGCGTGAAGCGCGTCATCATCACCCGGGCCGACGCCATCGACGGCCGTTCGGGCACGGTCATCCTTTAAGATTATCTGCCTTTCAGGCGCGGAATGCGTGGATTGTCAATTGTTTATCTGCGCATTCCGCGCCTGTCTTCTTCCAAAGAATCAAGCCCCGCATTACACCCCTTTTCGCGTCCATATGCCCGCCCGCGAGCGGAGATATGGACGCCCGTGTCCCTCCATATGGACGCTCGCGAGCGCGCATATGCAGGCGGTCGCCGCCCGCAGTCCACAGAAAAACGGAGGGGAAGCATACGCCAAGCCGCAAAAACTTGTAACTTTGCGCCCGAATTAGAAGGTAAAAAGTATGCAGAATATCAGAAACATTGCAATCATTGCTCACGTAGACCACGGCAAGACAACGCTGGTGGACAAGATGATGCTGGCCGGACACCTGTTCCGCAACGACCAGACCAACGGCGAACTGGTGTTGGACAACAACGACCTGGAACGCGAACGCGGGATAACGATTCTTTCCAAAAACGTATCAATCAACTACAACGACACTAAAATCAACATCATAGACACCCCGGGACACGCCGACTTCGGCGGCGAGGTGGAACGCGTGCTCAACATGGCCGACGGCTGCATCCTGCTCGTCGACGCCTTCGAAGGCCCCATGCCGCAGACACGCTTCGTGCTCCAGAAGGCCCTCCAGATAGGGCTGAAGCCCATCGTGGTGGTCAACAAGGTGGACAAGCCCAACTGCCGTCCGGAGGAGGTCTATGAAATGGTGTTCGACCTCATGTTCTCCCTCAATGCCACGGAAGACCAGCTCGACTTCCCCGTGCTCTACGGCTCGGCCAAGAACAACTGGATGGGCGAGGACTGGCGCACGCCGACGGGCACCATCACGCCGTTGCTCGACGCCATCATCAAATACATCCCCGCCCCGCGCCAGCTGGAAGGCACGCCGCAGATGCTCATCACCTCGCTCGACTACTCCAACTACACGGGCCGCATCGCCGTGGGCCGCGTACACCGGGGCACCATCAGCGAAGGCATGAACGTCACCCTGGCCAAGCGCGACGGCACGCTGGTGAAATCGAAAATCAAGGAAGTCCACACGTTCGAGGGACTGGGACACAAGCGCGTGCCCTCGGTCAGCTCGGGCGACATCTGCGCCGTGCTCGGCCTGGACGGCTTTGAAATAGGCGACACCATCTGCGACTTTGAAAACCCCGAACCGCTGCCGCCCATCGCCATCGACGAGCCCACGATGAGCATGCTTTTCACCATAAACGACTCGCCCTTCTTCGGCAAGGAAGGAAAATACGTCACCTCACGCCACATCCACGACCGCCTCATGAAGGAGCTGGACAAGAACCTCGCCCTGCGCGTGCGCAAGGCCGACAACGAAGACGGCAAATGGATTGTTTCCGGACGCGGCGTGCTGCACCTCTCGGTGCTCATCGAAACCATGCGCCGCGAGGGCTACGAACTGCAGGTGGGACAGCCGCAGGTGATTTACAAGGAGATAGACGGCAAACGCTGCGAGCCCATCGAGGAGCTGACCATCAACGTGCCCGAGGAATATGCCAGCAAGATGATTGACATGGTGACCCGCCGCAAGGGCGAGATGACCTCCATGCAGACCATCGGCGACCGCGTGGACATCGAGTTCGACATCCCCTCGCGCGGCATCATCGGCCTGCGCACCAACGTGCTCACGGCATCGGCCGGAGAGGCCATCATGGCACACCGCTTCAAGGAATACCAGCCCTACAAGGGCGACATCGAGCGCCGCTCCAACGGCTCCATGATTGCCATGGAGACGGGCACGGCCTTCGCCTATGCCATCGACAAGCTGCAGGACCGCGGACGTTTCTTCATCTACCCGCAGGAGGAGGTCTACGCCGGTCAGGTGGTGGGCGAGCACGTGCACGAGAACGACCTCGTCATCAACGTCACGAAGTCGAAGAAGCTCACCAACATGCGCGCGTCCGGCTCGGACGACAAGGCGCGCATCATCCCGCCCGTCATCTTCTCGCTGGAAGAGGCGCTGGAATATATCAAGGAAGACGAGTATGTGGAAGTGACGCCCAAGAGCATGCGCATGCGCAAAGTCATCCTGGACGAAACGGAACGCAAGCGCGCGAATAAGAATTAAGGAGACGAGGGTTCTGGGGACGAGTGGACAAGGTCTTTCCCCGGACCGCCGATAAACAACGCGGTCGATGCAGGGATTCATTCCCACATCGACCGCGTTTCTTTTTGGCGAGGACTCAGCTCAGTTCCTTGTTAACTTGTCAACTAAAACCTCGTCCCCCCCGAATCATTTGTATCCGTCGTTCTGGTCGGCCTCGGTCATGGCCTCGTTGAGGTTGATTTCATCCTGCGGTATGGGGCGGTACCACTTGATTTTGCCGTCCGTGCCGCGCATGTTCTCGATGCGCCCGTTGAGGGTGGTGTTCCATTCCAGGTTATACTCCACCAGCTTCCGCGTGCGGCGCAAGTCCATCCAGCGTTGGTATTCGCCGGCCAGTTCCATGGCACGCTCATCGAGGATGGCGTCAACATCCAAATCCTGCTGTTGCAGCAATGCGGCATGCGCGCGTCCACGCACCTCATTGATGCGGTTGAGGGCAGTGCCCAAGTCGCCGTCCATGTAGTAAGCCTCGGCAGCCACCAGATACATGTCGCTCAGGTGCGTCACCACGATGTCGCGGAACGACTCGCTCGTGTTGCCCACCGATTCCGGGTCGTCAAACTTGCGGATGCACGTGCCGCCGCAGCTCTCCTTCACGGCCTCGGCATAGGACATGCGGCTGTCATCCGACCATTCCTCCACGAGCGGGTTATAGGTGGGGTCGGTCATGGGCACCACGCGGGTGTTCGTGCGGTGCACGGGGTCTTCGGCGCGCCATGCGTCTACTTCTTCCTTCGAGCAGGCATAGTGGGGCGGATAATACATCTTGATTTCGATGTCGGCCGTATGGTCGCCATAGAAAGCATAGTAACCGGTGCGATACTCGGTGTTATCAGGATCGTACTCGTAGAGCACCTTCATAAAGGTGCCGTCATAGCGGTCGTCACCCTTCTGATAGAGCGTAAGCAGCTTGATGGTCGGCGCATAGCTCGATGCCGAGCCTTTGTGACCGTCGGTGCCCGGCGTACCGTAGGTGGAACCGAAGTAGTTCTGCTGCGAGTTGCCGTCGGTGGAGCTTTCGGCCGTGCCACGGTCGTACTGTATGGTGAAGATGGTCTCTTCGTTGTTGTCGTTCGTGGGCGCCCACTTCTGCTCGAAGGTCATCGTGAGGGGTTTCCCGGCGATGGCTTTGTCCGCCATGGAGGCGGCCAGGCCGAAGTAGGTTTTGTCCGTCACGCTCACATTGCTGCCGTCTTCGTTGGAAGTCGTGCCGAGGTCCCATCCTGCGGCAAGGTAGGTCTTGGCCAGAATGGCGCGCACGGCCTGCTTGCTGATGCGCCCGGTGTAGTCGGTCTCAGGCAGGTTGCCGTTTTGCTCCAGGTCGGTCAGCTCGCCGATGATGAACTGATAGGTTTCGGCCAATGTGGCGCGGGGGAAATCGTTCCGCGCGTTTTGGATGTAGTCCGTCTCGATGGGCACGCCGCCGAAGTGTTGCGACAACAGATAGTAATAGTAAGCCCGCAGGAAGCGCACCTGGTCGCAGTAGCCCGGCACCTGGTCGGTCTGCACGGTCAGGTCGCGATAGTACAGCGCCTCGTTGGCCAGCTGTATGCCGGCATAGCAATTCTGATAGAACGACTTTACGTCGTCATTGTTGGCATCAAGCTTGTAGCCATGCAGGAAATCGTCCATCTTGTTGCGTCCGTCCATGTAGAGGTCGGTTCCGCAGCAGAAAAGCTTCGGCTCACCCCCGTAAAGGCTGCGCAGGGTGGAGTACGTGGCGTTCACCAGACTGGCGTAGCCCTCCTCCGTGCGATAGTAGGCGTCGGTGGTGACATTCGATTTGTTGTCGGCGTCGAGGAAGCTGCTGCATCCCGTAGTCAGTCCGCCGGTGAAGCTGGCAAGCGCCAGCGCGTATATCAGTAGTCTTTTACGTGTCATTGTTGTAGGCGTTTAAGGTTAAAACTTCAGGTTGATACCAAACTGGTAGGTCACTGTGCTCGGTCCGCCCAGGTTGAGGTCGGCATCGGCCCATTCGGGGTCGAATCCCTTGTAGTCGGTGAACACGAAGGGGTTGGTCACGTTGGCATACAAGCGCAAGTAACTTACGCCGATTTTGCGCATCCACTTGTCGGGGAAGGTATAGCCCAGCGAGATGTTCTTGATTTTCCAATACGAGGCATCCACCAAGTCGTAGAGGCGCGTGGAAGTGCTCGAGTTGCCGAAGTACGAACCGGTTCCTTGGCTGGTCGTAGTATTGTTCGGGAAGGGATACTTGCCGTAGTGCGTCGTCTCCTGGATGCCCTCGGTGCCGTCGTCGTTGAGCACGGGCGCTCCGGCGGGGATGTAGTAGTCGAAGTCATAGTGCGACAAGCCACGGTCCTTGTAATTGAAATACTGTGTCATGAAAGGCGACTGCACCATGTAGTTCTGCTTGGTGTAGACGGACATGGAGAAGTCCCAGTTCTTATAGCGCAGGTTGGTGGTGATGCTTCCCGTCCATGAGGGGTCAATATGGCCCAGAATGCGCTTGTCGTCATCGGTTATCTTGCCGTTGCCGTCGAGGTCGGCTATGATGGGCATGCCCTCGTTCCAACCATACACCTTATAATAATAGTCGGCCTCCTTCACGGTCTGTCCCGGCTGGAAGCCGTTGTCTTTGGCAGTCTGGTTGTTGGGCACGGTCATGTCGCGATCGCTCACGATGCCCGTCCAGTCATAGTTGTAGATGACATTGACAGGCTCGCCGATGAACCACTCGTTGCCGATGTTGTCCTCCTTCTTACCGTCGATTTCGAGGATTTCGTTCTTGTTGGCCGCGAAAGTGAAGCTGGTGTCCCAGTGCCAGTCGGCAGTCTCCACATTGACGGTCGTAAGGGCAAACTCGATGCCTCGGTTGCGCACCTTGCCCACATTGTCGGTGATGACGGGGTTGGCGCCCACTTCGAGCGGCAGGTTGCGCGACATCAGCAAGTCGCGCGACTCCTTGTTGTACAAGTCGATTGAACCGCTGATGCGGCTGTTGAAGAAGCCGAAGTCCAAGCCGAGGTTGACCTCCGACGTCTTTTCCCACGACAGGCCGAGATTGGCCAGCGCGCTGGGGCCGTATCCGTCGGCACGCACGTTGCCGAAGGCATAGTAATAGCGCGTGCTGGGCATCACGGCGGTGGCATAGTCGCCCACGTTGTTGTTACCCGTCACACCGAAGCTCAGGCGGAGCTTGAGGTTGCTCAGCCAGTCGCGGCGCAACCACTCTTCGTCAGACATGCGCCAGGCCACGGCCAGCGAGGGGAACGAACCCCAACGGTTGCCCGAAGCGAAGCGCGACGAACCATCCCAACGCACCGTTCCGGTGAAGAGGTATTTGCCTTTGTAGGAATAGTTCAGGCGGAGGGCGTAGGATATCATGCTGTTCTCCGTATAGCTGCTGGTCATGAGCTTGTCGTCGGTGCCCGTGCCCATGTTGTACCACGTGGTGCCGTCGGTCACGTTATAAGCTTCCATGAAGGTAGTCTCGTTGTTATAGGAATCCATGCTGAAGAGTCCCATGGCGTTGATGGAGTGGTCGCCCAGGTCGATGGCGTAGTTCACCTGGTTGTCCCATGTCCAGCGGAAATACTCCGACTGGTCTATGCTGGCGTGCGTCTCCTTGCCGCTACTGTTCAGGCTCTGCGTGTTGGCGTTCTCGAACAAGCCCGTGCGGCCGTGGTAGTAGCTGGGCGAGAAGGTGGTCTTCAGCGTCAGTCCCTTGATGGGGCGCGCTTCGAGATAGAGGTTGCCGAGCACATGCCACTTGCGTGTCTCATACGTGGTGTTATCCATGTCCACGATGGGGCTGATGGTCGACGAGAAAGCGGTGTCGCCCTTGCCGTCGGTCTCCAGCGCCACTTTGGCGCCCGGTTGCAGGTAAGGCTCGCCGTCGGCGTCGTAAGGAATACAGTAGGGATTGAAGAGGAAAGCGTTCTTCACCGCATTGTCGCTGCCCTGGTCCTGATAGGTATTGGCCATGTTGAAGCTGATGCCGGCAGAGAACACGTCGTTAATCTTGGCGTCCACGGCGCCCTTGATGTTGAAACGGTTCTCCAGGTCTTTCTTGAAGATGCCCTCCTGCTGCTGATAGCCGGCGCCGAAGTGATAGCTCACGTTCTCGCCCGCCCCGCTCACGGTGAGGAAGTGGTTCTGCTGCTGTCCGGTCTGCGTCACATAGTCGCGCCAGTTGTAGCCCTCGCCGTTGGCCAGCATGGCGGTCACGGGTTCGGAATTGGTCACGAGCGCCTTCATGTGGTCGGTGTCGATAAGGCGGTAAGAGGGCTGTGCCACGTTGGCATCGGCGGTGGTGAGGAAGCGCGAATAGCGGTATTGCATGAACTCGATGCCGTCCATGAAGTCCGGCATACGGGCAATCTTGCTCACACCATAGTAGCCGTCGTAGCTGATGGTCGGTTTGCGCCCCTTGGCCGATTTGGCCGATTTCGTGGTCACCATCACCACGCCCTCGGTGGCACGCGAGCCGTAGATGGCGGTGGAGGAAGCGTCCTTCAGGATGTCCACGCGCTCAATGTCCTGCGGGTTGAGGAACTGGATGTCGCTCGTCACCACGCCGTCCACCACATAGAGCGGACCGCTGTCGCTGTTCATGGACGACTTACCGCGAATCTGAATGTTGAAGCCTCCGCCCGCACGGCTGGAGCTTTGGGTAATCTGTACGCCCGGCACGGCGCCCTGAAGCGACTCCATCACGCTGGGCGCGCCCTTGGCCACGAGTTTCTCGTTGTCCAGCGAGCCGACGGCTCCGGTAAGGTCGGTCTTCTTCTGCGTGCCATATCCCACCACGACCACTTCGTCCAGCAGCTGGTTGTCCGGCTCCATGCGCACGGTCAGTTCGCCGCCTGTGATGGCCACGGTCCGGGACTTGTAGCCCGTATAAGTCAGTTGGAGTTCTTTGGCTCCGTCGGGAGCCTTTATCCGGAAACGCCCGTCGAGGTCGGTAATGGCTCCGGTGGTGGTTCCCTTCACCAGCACGGAAACGCCAATCATCGGCTCCCCGGTTTCGTCGAGCACTTGTCCCGCCACCTCACGGGACTGTTGAATCACTTGGGTATCAGCCGTTTTACCCCCCCCCATGCACGTTTTCGGCGGTCGCAGGAAGCGAAAGAAGCATGGCCGACAATCCCCACATCAATACGGAGCGGCTGTAGAGCGCACGCCCCGTTGCAGAATGCATCGATGCCTTCATGTGTAGTTAGTTTTAAAGGTTTATGGTCTATCTAAGGTTGTTTAGGTAGTAGTCGAAGCTCTTTCGAGCTTTTTCTCATGCAAAATTACATCTCCTCGGATTATATGCAAAGCTTTTCAGGCGTTTTTTCCCGAACCGGTTGCCGTCCGTCGAGCCGGCATCCCGCCCATGCGCGCCGCCCATGAGCGTCCATATGCCCGGGCGTGAGCGCAGATATGTCCGCTTGCGAGCCTCCATATGCCCGCTCGCGGGCGTCCATATCGACGGACCCGGCGAACAGCTCAACGCACGCGGAGCTGCCAGAAAGCCACGGCCGAGGCGGCGGCCACGTTGAGCGAATCGACGCCGTGCATCATGGGGATGCGCACCACGTAGTCTGCCCCGGCAATCGCATCGCAGGGAAGTCCGTCGCCTTCCGTGCCCAGCACGATGGCCAAACGCCGTTCGGCGGCCAGACGGGGGTCGTCGACCGGCACGGAACGCGTGGTGAGCGCCATGGCCGCCGTGCGGAATCCCAGCCGGCGCAGGTCGTCGGCCGGCTTGTCCATCCACGTCCAGGGAACGAGAAACACCGAACCCATCGACACCCTCACGGCGCGCCGGTTGAGCGGGTCGCACGAGTCGGGGGTGAGCAACACGGCGTCGATGCCCAACGCCGCAGCCGAGCGGAAGATGGCGCCGATGTTGGTCGTGTCCGTCACGCCCTGGATGACGGCCACGCGCCGCGCGTCGCGGCAGACCTCGTCCACCGTGGGAAGCGCGGGCCTGCGCATGGCGCAGAGCACGCCTCGCGTGAGCGTATAGCCCGTCAGCGAAGCCAGCAGCTCGCGGCTTCCCGTGTAGACGGGCATTTCGGGATGGCGGGCCACGATGTCGGCCGCGTCGCCCGTCAGATGCTTCCTCTCACACATGAGGGCCAGCGGCTCGCAGCCCGCGTCGAGGGCCACCCGGATGACTTTCGGACTTTCGGCAATGAACATGCCTTTGGAGGCATCCAGCCGGTTGCGCAGTTGGGCCTCGGTGAGGCGACTGAATAGTTCCACGCCGGGATGCGACAGCGATTCGATTTCGATGATTGGCATAAGAGATATGGCGGTTTAAGTGGTAAACGTATGATATGCGCCCAGCTCCCGGCGCAAGGCGTGCGCATCGCCGGTAAAACGGTCGAGCAGGGCCCAGAAGCGCGGACTGTGGTTCATCTCCACCGTGTGACACAGTTCGTGCAGGATGACGTAATCCGTCAGATGTTCGGGCAGCAGCACGAGCGAACACGACAGGTTGATGTCGCCCCGCGTGGAGCAGCTTCCCCACCGGCCCTTGCTGGTGTTTATCTTCAGGCTGCGGTAAGGCAGGGCGGCCCGTTCCGACAGACGCGCCGTGCGCCCGGGCAACACTTCCCCGGCCCGTCGGCGCATGGCTTCCTCGACGACCTTGCGCAGCCACGGTTGCCGCGAGGAGAAATCGGTGTCGGGCGGACAGAGCAGCGTGTACTCGCGTCCCCGGCCGCGCAGTTGGAAACCGCCCGTTCCGCCACGTTCGACGGTGAAGCGGAAAGACGGCGCATCGATGACAAACCCCCAGTCGATGACCTTCGGCGTCAGAGCCGACAGCCGCCGCTTCGCCTCGGAACGGAACGTGTCGACAAAGGCACGCAGCTCGCGTTCGCCCGCTCCCGGAGGCAGGGTGACAAGGAGCGACCCGTCGGGCCGGATGTGAAGAATGAGATGGCGCGCCCTGACGTCGGGCCGCACGAATATGGTGCCCAGTTCGGCATCGGATATGTAGTAACAAGGTTTTGCCATGACGGCGCAAAGGTACAAAAAAAGACCGACGGGCCGCTACTCACGCAGTGACCCGTCGACGGTATTGTTCTACTAAAGAAATTTGAGAGAATTGAAACTTCACAGCCTCATTGTTCTTGTTTTTGTAAGCATTAACTGTTTACTGTTGTAAAGCAAATGAATTGTTCTTATAATAAAGCAAATAAAAATGTCAATCTTCCCGGAGCGCGTCGTCCGGCGTTTCCGCCGAGGCGGACTCCGCTCCGCCCGCGACAGGCAGCATGGTGTGCGTCAACCGGTCGATGAACCCGCTGTCCATGTCGCCGGTGAAATCAATCACCGTGAACCGGCCTTCCTGCTGACGGAGCAGCACCAGCTCCACGATGTGTTCACCCGACTGCTCGCGCACGTAGATGCGCGCACGGTCCTTGCCGTCTTCGTCGTATGAGGCCACCTCCCTGAAACGCGCCGAATGTCTCACGGCCATGCTTTCGGCCCGTTCAAAATGGGCGTCGCCTTCCTCGTTGCTGAAGACCACCTGCATGCTTTTCAGGCGCGCGATGATGTCGGCCACGCCCGTAGTGTCGTTGCGCCCCACGTTGCTTTCGAGAATCTCCTCCATCATCTTGGGACTGACGCTGATGCACGTGAGTGTACTGTCGCCCTCGTTTTCAGTCATATATCTCGACGCGAAGTCTTGCGCCCGCACTGCCGTGACAAGGATTGCCGCGAGGCATGTGATGAATATCCGCAGCTTCATTCCTTGCACGTGGTTTTCTGTGCCGGAACGGCAGAGAGGCTGTCGTTCTCGTGCGTTTGTGACTTCCGGAAGCTTTCCGACACAATCTGCAATGCCTCCGACACGCTCCCGTAGGCCGATTGCGGGTCGGTGTAGGTATCGCGGTAGGCGTCATAGTCGTAGTCGGGACGCGGCCGGTCGAACATATGTTGGCCCACGGCGCCCAATGACACGATGACGGTCACCACGGCCGCAGCCTTGAACAGCGGCATCATGCGGCGGCGTGCGGGAATGCGGCGCGCCTTCACCGTCGGCCGTTCCACCTGCGCCAGGATGCGTTCGTCGAAATCCCTGCCCAGACCGTCCGCGCGGGCGGCATCGGCATAGGCAAACAGGCTTTTGTATGGCAGCAAATGAGCAGGTACGTCTTTCTGCCGGAAGAAGGCGCGCAGGATGGCTTCCTCGTCGAGCGAAGTCTCGCAAGCCCAATAGCGTTCGAGTAACTGTTCAATATACTTATAGTCCATAGTCGTTTATTTCGGTGTATTGTTCTTTAATCTTGCGGCGCGCGCGAAACAGATTGACCTTCACCTGCTCCTCGCTCACCTGCAGAACGGCGGCAATTTCCTTGTAGGTCTTCCCCTCCACGTCGCGCAGTTGCAACACCGTGCGCTGCTTTTCGGGCAGGGTGCCGATGAGGCGGTCGAGCAACTCCAGCTGTTCGTTGCGCACGCACAGCGTGTGGGGGTCGGCGGCGTCGGGCCGTTCGGCCGTGCTTTCGTCCAGTTCCTCGTTCCGGTTCGCCTGCAAACGGCTGCGGTCGATGGCCAGATTGCGGCACACCGCGAGGCAATAGGCTTCCACCGAATCGAGCGCCGGCCATTCATCGCGTTGGCTCCACACCCTCAGCATGGTATCCTGCACGACATCCTCGGCCTCAGCACGGTTCATGGTGATGCGTAGCGCCAGCCTGAAGAGCTTGTCCTTCAGCGGCAGGATGTCGTTTCGGAAATTGATTTCTTGCATCGTTCTATATAGATGACGTTCGGGAAGGCGAAAAGTTACACCCGCCCCGCGATTTTTTTATTGTGCGGCATCAAAAAATCCCATTTTCCCCTTCCAAGCCTCCATATGACGGCCCGCGAGCGCACATATGCCGGCTCACGGGCGGGGATATGTCCGCGTTCGGGCGTGCATATGGACGCTCGGAAGGGTTGCATCGGAAACGGAAAGAGGCGGACACATCGGTCCGCCCCTACACGTATTGTTCAGAAACTATTCAGACTTTCGGCCTTACTTCTCCAGCAATCTCCGGATGGCCTCTGCGGCTTCGGGCTGCGACGGACGCGGCGCATAGGCGTCGGCAATGTTGAAGTGGCGGTCGATGAGCACGAAACGGGGAATGGCATAGATGAGCCATCCCTCGCCGAGGGCAGCGTCGGTGGTGTTGTATTGCGGAAGCTGCTTCTTGTGCGCCTTCAGGAAGGCGAACCATGCCTCGCGCGAGGTGTCGGTGGAGAGGGCGATGAACGTCACGTCCTGTCCGGCAAACTGCCCGGCCAGCCGCTCGAAGTGGGGCGACTCCTGAATGCAGGGACCGCACCACGTGGCCCAGAAGTCGAGGTAGAGCACCTTGCCTTTGAAGTCGGACAGCCGATGCTCGTTCCCCTCCACATCGGTAAACGCAAAGTCGATGGCGGGCTGTCCCGCAAGCAGGCGTCCGCTCTGTTCGACCTTGACCAGCAGTTCGTCGGCAAAGTCGCGGTTCGCGAGGCTGTCGGCAAAGGCACGGGCCTCGTCAATCACGGCCTTGTCCACACGGTGGCGCAGGGTGTTCACCTTGTCGGCAGCGGCAAACAGCTCCTTGGCGCGCGGACTGAGCATCAGCTTCGAGCCCGCAGCCTCCACGACGGGATTGCCGGGCGACGTCACAGTCGACAGCACGTCGCGCACCACGGCCACATCGAGCAGGCGGTCGTCGGTCAGCGATTGCATCAGGGTGGCCACCTCGGGTCCCACCGCGCGATAGAACGAGTCGACGGCCCCTTCAGTCATCGCCATGCGCCTCATCATGATGGCGTAAGACGGATAGCTGAGGTAGCTGTTGGCCACGTCGGCGGTGATGCGCGCACCCTCCAGCAGCTTGAACTCGGGGGTGGCGTCGGTCAGGGTGTCGAGCTGCGCGCGGCGTGCGGCAGCCAGACTGTCAATGAGCGCTTTCGTCTGCGCGAAGTCGGCCCGCAGGTTCGAGCCACCCTCGAGGAAAGAGCCTGCTTTGGGATAGAGACGTTCCTTCATATAGGTGTTGACCGACGCTCCCCGTCCGGCAAAGGTGGCCTCGCGATTGTCCTGCGTGATGTTCACCTCGAGGTCGTCGCCCGGGGTCAGATAGAGCGTGTTGCGGCTGATGCTGTAATAGGTCGGCCCGGTGATGGTCAGCGTGGTGTCGAAACGCCCGTCGGCATCGGTGTGCAGGGTGATGTCGCGACTGTCGCCCACGAGCGACGCCGCGCCGTCGTAGCGCATGGTGACCTCAGTCGTGCCCATGTCGGTGAGCTGTCCGTGCAGGCGCACGGTGGTGGGAGCAGGTTGTTGGCAGGCGGTGGCCAGGAGGGCGACCGCTGCAAGGGTGTAAGTGATTCTTTTCATAAATATAAACTTAGATAAACTCAATATCGACTATCGGCCCAAAACCAGTATGTACCTGCGTCGAGGGATAGAGGTGGTCGCTGTCTACATTGCCTGCCGTGTTGAGCTGCAGGACGACAAGCTGCCCCTCCCCGTCGCTGGTGTTGACAGCCACACCGAGCGTGCGGCTGTAGGGATGGCCGTAGGTGTCGCTGCCTTCCGTATCGACCTCGTTGGGGTAGGTGCCGTTGTGCGCCATCAGCAGAGCGGAAATCTCGGCCCCGGCATCCTCATGCTGATAGACAAGGGAGCTGGAGCCAGAAGTGAAGTCCAGGCGATAAACCTTGTTGCCCACGGCATAGAAAATGATGTTGCTGTAGGTTGAGCCTGAAGTCATAGGGGTGTCTTCGGTGACTCCTTCCGGCGTGATGAAGTCGTAATGCCCGGAAACGGTAGCCACATCGGTATGCGTCAGCGGATAATAGCGGAAGACATACATGTGCGACATGCCGTCGGGCGACACCGTCCAAGCATAGGCAGAGTATTTCTGCCACGGAGCAACGCCGCTCGCCTCGTAGTGATAGCCGTTGACGAATTTCAGAATCTGCTCGTCGGGGTCGATGGCATTCGGGTCGACCACGTCCAATCCGTCGCGATAGGCAATGGGACGAATGTCTCCGCCATTCATCAGGCCGCTCGGCTCATAGCCGCTCCAGCTGTCTCCCGAACTCTGAAGGTCGCAATGAACAAACCGATGGCCGATGTTGTCGAAGGCAATGCCCGCTTGCGGTCCGCAAACGGCCTTTTCAAAATAGTATTCCCCGGTCAGCGTGGAGGACGGATTCATTTCAAACATCACCGGAGAATTAAGAGGAGCACGGAACACATGCCCATTTGTGCAAGCCACAAAACCGTAGCTGGAGCCACTGCCCTCCAAGTTGTCAAAGTCTACCAAGTCGAACTGATACTCAGAGAACAGTTTCGTCCAATTGGCCATCAGGCTAAAGCCATCCACCTGATTGAGCAAGCCGGATTCCTCCAAATCAGTCGTCAAAGCATAGAGTTTCGACGGAGCTTCATAGAGCCAAGTGTACTTTGAGGTTTCATACTGCCAACAGAAAAGCTTTACGGGCTGTCCTTGGAACGACTCGCCACGCTCCTGCGTATAGGCATTGGGAGTAACGAATATCTCTCCGTTAGCATACTCCACCGAACCCAACTCGGCGTGCCCGTCGACTTCATGAAGCACAATCCACGAATCGGTGTAGGGCTTGAACACAACCAACTGTGTAGGACGCATGACGGTCGTATGTCGCAGGTTGTCCTTCACGTAGAGGCGGAGATAATAATTGTAAGAGAAATCTTCCGCCGTTGGGTCAATCTCCAGCGTAACGGTCTCTTCCCGGCTTATCGTGTCCTGAGGTAAGGACATCGGACCGGTTTTGCTCAACGTCCAAGCGTATTCCAGATAGGACTTATCGCCGTCGGGCGTGATGATTTCGGGTGTGATGGTGTAGGTAAACGCTTCCTTGCTCTGACGGACATTGAACGTTTCGTCCAACTGCACGGTAATGTCTTCCAACACGTCGTCGTAAACATAGTTACCCTTGTCTTCATAGCATCCCGTCATGAGACAGGCTGCTGCAACGTATAGTGCGTATTTAATGGTTTTCATAGGCGTTAATTGTTAGGGAATGTAACCGGTGTGCCGTCGGCTTCCGCAAGTGGCTCGTCGTGCGTGCTGTTCCACTCGTTTAAGACAGCAATAATGTCATCCAAATAATAAGAAAAACCGTAGGTTGGCATCATCTGCGTCAGGTTGTAGATTTGCTTCACTTGGTCGTAGCCGTAACCCTTCGCTTCGTTCAATGCTGCCATGATGAAGCGCACCTTCACAGGCCCATACGAGCCTAGGTATTCGGCATACCAGCTGTTCCACTCGTCCTCATTGGTTACGTACATGTCTTCCCAATTAGTCTCATCCTTCAGGATGATAGTGTATTGCTGGCGTTCCTTTGTGCCGGGCACTACATCGGAGTTCTCGTAGTCAAACGTCAGAATGGCGCGATATTCCGTATCGGCCACCTCCGGCTTGCGAATGCCCACAGTGATGGTGCGGCGATATTCGCCCGGAGCGATGGCCGAATCGCCGGGTACGGTGACCTCGGCCAACGGATAGTCCTCGTCTGCCAAGACTTTCAGGCGGATATTAACGGGCTGGTCGCTCATAAGGCCTTCCAACTGCACGCCGACCTTAGTAGTCGTATCGGTAAAAGCCATGCCCTTGGCAGCATAGTATTTGTAGAAGTTGACAGTAGTACTGAGGCTCTGATAATTGTCTACAAAACCTCCGTAAGCATCCAATGTAAGGAAGTTGATGCCCCGCTCTGCCGAGAAAGGAGCAATCTCCTCCTCGTTGCACGAGGGCAGCAACGCTGTCAGGCAAAGGAGCAAAATGTATTTAATCGTTCTCATAATCATTCTGTATTATAATAAGGTTAATAGATGTCACCCAAGGCTATCTCGTCGTCGGGCAAGGGGAAACGATAATGTCCCTCGGTCATGTTGGCAATGGGACAACCCAAGAAGGTGGTGTAGCCCAAACGCTTGTAGAAGAACCACAGCTGCCCCTCGGCATAGAACTCCTTACGGTATTCCTTCTCGATGGCGTCCATGCGCTCGGTGTCGTTGCGGAAGGTCTGCAGTGCATCGACGCCACGCATAGTGCGCACGGTGGAGATAAGCTGGGTGGCTTCCTCCAAGTCGGTGGTACATTCGGCCAGAATGTAGTACATCTCCGGCAAGCGGATGAGCGGGATGTTGTTCTCAAGTACAGAGGAGAACAACTGGTCTTGGTTGTACTTCAGCGTATAGGCGCCATTGGCACTGATGCTGAAGCCCATGCCCTCCTTCATGCGCATGTCGTTCTGACCGTCGGTTGCCACATCGAATATCTCGTAGAGGTAGTTGATGTCGGAAATGATGTAGTAGTTCCACATCGTGATGGCAAACTCGTCGGCAATGCGGTCGGCAAAAGTGTTCGAGTCCATATTGATGGCAAACATCAGCTCGGTGGAACAAATCTTGTCTTGCGTGTTGTCGGAAATCAACGCAAACATGTCGCCACCAGTCGGCTTCTTGGCATCAATGACTTCGCGGGCATAGCGGGCAGCATTCACTTTATCGCCCTTCCACAAATAAGCGCGGGCCAGCTCGCCCTTCACGGCATACTTGTTCATGCGGTTAAAGCGGTAGTTCAGGAAAGGGTCGATGCTGGTATCCTCGCCATACGACGGAAAGGAGATGTTCATCGGGTCGTTCTCCAACAGCGTTTCGGCCTCGTGCAGGCAGTCGATAATGCTGTCGATGACCTCCGTAGCCGGAAGCAACTTGGCTACATCGCGGTTGAACTGTGTGCGATAGGGAATGGAGGGCGATGAAGCATTGTCCTTGTAGATAGGCCCGTACATGCGCAACAGATCGAAGTAAATAAACGAGCGCAGGCCGAGCGCCTCGCCCTTGATAATGTCGCGATAGCCGTCGGTCACGATGACATCACCCCGGGTTTCAATATTGGCCAGCAGATTATTAAGATTGGCTATGGCGTTGTAGCCTTCCACCCAGAAGTCGTTGACGTAGGTCTCCGTGCGGGTAGAGGGATACGTGTACCACGTTTCCTCAAAGTAATCGGCATCCTCATTTTCCTCAGCCAGATAGCATTGGGCAAGTTGCGACAAAAAGCCGTAGGTCAGTTCGCGGCCGTAGAGCTGGGTTTCGCTCAGTTTGATGTAGACGCCCGTCAAAGCCTCCTTGAAGCCTTGTTCGTTCTTGAAGAGGTCTTCCTCTTCCACGTTTGTTTTAGGCTTAACGTCGAGCCAGTCGCTGCAAGAAGCAAAGAGCATCAACAGGCCGACAGCCATATAATATAGGTTTCTCATAAGTGCACTGTTAGAATGTTAAGTTAAGTGACATAGATATCTGACGCGACATAGGATACTCGATACCGCGTTCCTGCCTGATGGTCGACCAATGGAACAGGTCTTCCATGTAGAGGCCCACGCTGGCGCTGCTCAGGCCGAGCCGCTTAATCCAAGGCGTGTAGCGCTGCTCGAAGCGGTACTGGATGTTGATGGTGTTGAGCACCAACTCGTTCTGATCCATAAGGAAACGCGTACTGGCTTTGGTCTGCGAACCATTCACGTCCTGCGTCACAGCCTTGAACACAGCCAGGTCGCCCACGTTCTGCCAGCGGTCGGTGTAGGCGCGATGGTCTACGTTGTAGCGCAGGTCGGCGTTCTCCACCTTGTCCACGAGCGTCTTGTTGTAGTACTGTCCGCCGAACTTGTATTGTGCGGCCACGTTCACACTGAGTCCCTTCCAATTGAAGTTCAAGCTCATGGTTCCTTGCAAATCCGGCTCCGTATCGCCCACGGGCACCTGGTCGGCGGCATTCCATTCGCTGGTACGTTCGCCATCGCGCGTCAGGAACACTTCACGGCCCGTAATGGGGTCGATGCCGAGCGAGCGCACGGCCCAAATCATCGACTGCGAATAGCCTTCCTCATAACGCGGGAGAGGACGCGACAGCTTGTTCGGATTGTCCGGGTCTTCCTTCATCTGCTCTTCGTTGCGGGCACGCAAGGCATTCGATATCTTCTCGATGGTGTTCTTGTTGTGCGAACCGTTGACCACGAAGCTGAGGTTCATCTGCTGTGCCACGTTGTAGTAGGGCATGTAGCGCAAGGTGAACTCATAGCCTTTGTTGGAGATGTTGCCCACATTGTCCTTGATGGTACTGAAACCGATGGACGGCGCAAGCGAATAGTCGAGCACGGTGTTCTTGGTCAGTTTGTTATAGTATTCGAAGCGTCCGCTCAAGCGATTGTTGAAGAGCGTAAAGTCCAAACCGATGTTCCACGAGTCGGTAGTCTGCCACTTCAGTTCAGGGTTGCCCATGCCGTAAAGCAGCGTACCCACCACGTCGGAGCTTTGATAGATGCGCATCGTGTTGGTGTAGTTGTACATCTGCAAAGCCTGATAAGGCGTGAAGCCCTGTTCGCCGGTGACACCGTATGTGCCGCGCAACACCAGTTCGTCCACAAAGCCCAGACGCTGTATCCAGCTCTCCTTGTCCAGATTCCAGCGAAGACCGGCCGACCAGAACGGCGCATAACGGTTTTCGGAACCGAACTCCGACGAAGCATCCAGGCGTCCGTTGATGTCGGCCGCATATTTCTGGTCGTAAGTGTAGCTCAGGGTTGCCACGCCGCCAAACGAACGGGTGGTGTTCTCATCACCGACGTTCTCCTGCACCTTCGCACCGAGGAACACCTCATCCATGTTGTCGTTGGGGAAACCCGTGGCATAGGCCCCGGCACTGTGATCCTTGGTCTCCTTGATATCATAGCGGAAATATGTGGCCAACACGTGGCGGTTCTGCCACACCTTATTATAGCTGGCCGTGAAAGCCAGGTCCCAATCGAGCGTGGTGGCATTGGTCCATTGATAAGAACCTCTCTCCTCCAAATCGGTCACTTCGATGAAGTCGGTGTGGTTGGCCGACTTGAAGATGTCGGTGTCCGACGTGGTTTTCGTCACCGTAAGGTCCATGGCCAGACGGAGGTTCTCCATGGGCGAATATTCGGCACGGAAGGCGTCGCGCACCTCGAAGGCCACATTGCGGTCGATGCTATTATACAGGGTGTTGTACATGGGGTTACCCACGGTCATACCGGCCGAGTTGAAACCGCTGTCGTCATACACCGCCTTCTCCAGATATTGCTGTATCTGGCCGTGCTCGTCGCGAATGCGATAGTAGGGATTCAGCTTGGCATATTGGTCGAACGTGCCGTAGGGCGACGTGCGGTCGGACGTGGTATAGTCGACATAGGCAATGTTACTGATAAGCAATCCCTTATAGCGGTAACGAATGTCGATGCTGACGCTCTTGCCATAGACGCCCGTGCCCTTCATGATGCCCGGAGCCTGATTGAGGCCGGCGTATATCTTATAACGCAATTCGTTCGTACCGCCCTCCAAGTTAATGCCGTGACGATGGGCAAAGACCGTCTCCAGCGGTTGCGACAGCCAATAGGTGTCCACCCCGCGCTCCACTTCGAGGAGCTTGCGGCGGTAGATGTCGTAGCGGTTTTCCACGTTGACAATGGTACCGCTCTCGTCATAGTAACCCGCCCTTCTCTCCAGCTCCAGTTTCTCGGCGGCGTTCAGCAGGTGGTAGTCCGTCAGGTCGGGATATTCCACCTTGTAGTTGCCGTTGTAGGTCACGCGCAGGCGGCCGGCTTCGGGAGCTTTGGTCTCGACCACGACGACACCGTTTGACGCCTGCGAACCGTAGATGGCCATGGCGGCGGCATCCTTCAACAGCGTCACGCTCTCGATTTGAGCCGGGTCGAGGTCCATGATTTTAGTCACGCCCACGTCGATGATGCCGTCGAGCACGAACAGCGGCTGGTTGGGGCGCGTGTCGATGTCGCCACGCATGATGACCGTCTCGTCGGTCGAATAGTCGCCCATGCTCGATTGGCCGCGCATGGTGAAGTCGGGCACGGAACTGGGGTTGGAGCCGGAGAGCATGTTGTCGCCCATGCGGAAGCCCGGGTCGAGCATCGTGATGGCGTTGAGGATGTTGCCCGACGAGAGCTTGCGGATTTCGTCGCCCGTCATGCGGTTGGCCGAACCGGTGAAGCCCTCTTTCTTACGTTCGAAGATACCGGTCACGACGACCTCGTCCATCGTCTGGGCATCCTCGGCCAAGGTGATGCTCAGCGGCTTGCCGTCCCACGTGACGGTCTTGGTTGCCATGCCGATGAACGAGAAGGTAAACGACTTGACACTCTTCCCCTCGGGCAACGTGATGGAGAATGTGCCGTCGGCACGGGTGACGGCCTTCAGACTTTGATCATTGGATACTACGGAAACTCCCGGAATGGGATCCCCTTGTTCATCAACCACCTTACCGGTGATGGTACGGGTCTGCGCCCATGCGAAGCCTATGCTTGAAGCAAACAGGAACGCGGCAGCAGCCAGCCTCAGCTTGCTGTTACCGGAGAAGCAAAAATACCCCCCCCCGGTTGACTTTCAAGCACTTAGACGAACGATGTTTTTCCTTCATAGTGATAGGTTGGTTTATGTATTAATTAAAATGAGGTTCCTTTTTCTCTCGTTTCAATCTTAACAATTCTTGTCATATGCTTTGCAAATGTAGATATTATTTCGCAAATCCAAATTTCTTTTTATCTTTTTTCTTCAACGAACGCAAAAAACCGCTAACCGGCACAATCAGCCCTCCCGGGACGTTCCGAAGAGTCCGGCAGCCGCTCCAAACGGCGCAATATTGCGCGCCGCAAGCCTCCATATGACGGCCCGCGAGCGCGCATATGCCGGCTCACGGGCGGGGATATGTCCGCGTTCGGGCGTGCATATGGAGGCAAAAACGAGGGCGCACCGCAGAGGGAGAACCCGGCCTGCAATGCGCCCAGAGAGAGAGAAGTCAACAATTATATAATGAATATGACAGGGTCAGCGTATGCCCAGCGCCTTCCGCAGCAACGGACGGATTTCTTCCGACGAGGGACGGGGCGCGTCGCCCGAGATGAGGCGGCCGTCCTTGCCCACGAGGATGAAGCGGGGGATGCCGCGCACCTTGTAGGGCACGGCAATGTCGTCGGCACGGTCGCCCGCGAAGAGCTGCACGCCCTTCATCTGTTTCTCGCGCACCATGTCGAGCCACTTCCGGCGGTCTTTCGCCTTGTCGATGGAGACGCTCATGAACACCATGTCGGCGCGGTCCTTGAAGTCTTCCTCCAGCTTGGCCAGATGGGGAATCTCGCCCTTGCACGGTCCGCACCACGTGGCCCAGACATCGATGTAGACCACCTTGCCACGGAAGTCCGACAGGGCCACTTCCTTGCCGTTCACATCGGGGAAGCGGAAGTCGATGGCGGCATGTCCCTCGGAATGGTCGTCGAGCTTGCCCACCATGGCGTTGAAGCGGCGTTGCTGGTCGTCGGTGGCCAGGCAGGAGGCATAGAGACTGCGGAAGGCATCGATGGCGGCATAGTCCTTGCACCAGGCGGCATAGTTGAGCATCATCTCGCCGCGCAACGTGTCGTTCACGATGGGACTTTCCGCGCCCAGCAGATAGTCCTTCTTGGCCTGCATCCGGGCCGTGAGTTGCTCCTGCGTCAGGGTCGTGTCCACACGGGACTCGATGCCCGCCATGCGCTCCAGCATGTCGATGCCGCCGGGATAAGCCAGCAGCGAGGTCGATGCCGAGAAGTCCTTCACGTGCAGCGAGCGATAGTAGGGGATGAAGTCGGTGCTCTTGGGATGCTCGGTGCGCGGCGTGCTGAGGAGCATCAGGTTGATGTCGGCAAAGTTGTACTTACGGTAGTCCTCAAACGAAGCATTGAACTTCGCGTTGGGCGTCGCGGCGCGCGGATAAGCCTGCACCGCGGGAAGCGTCTGTTCCAGCAGGGGGAAATAGTCGCGGAAGGTGCTGCGCTTCTTCATGAAGTAGACGGCTTTGCCTTCGAGCGGCTGCACCAAGTCGTGCCACTGCTCGATGGCGCGGTTCTCGGGCGTATTGTCGCCCGTGAGACGCCACGTGTCGCCTTCAATCTCGAACTGCAGGTTGTCGCCGGGCTTGAAATAGAACACGTAGCGGTTCATGCGGCTGCGGTCATTCTTTCCGATGACATAATAGCCTTCCTCCTCGGGATAGAAGGCAAAGCCGAAACGCCCGTCGGCCGCCAGAACGGAAGATGCCAGCTGACGGCAGGTGCCGTTTTCCACGGCGTAAAGACTGAGTTGCGTGTCGGACGGGCCGGGTTCGAGCCAATGTCCCCTGACCAGGGAAAGGCTTTGGGCGGAAATGGCGCCGCCGCCCACAGACAGGGCAAGCAGGCCAAGGATAATGGTTTTCTTCATAGCTGTGTTATGTTATTTGTTGTTTAGGTTCAATGCCTCGTTGATGAAGTCACGCCGTGCGTCGCCGGTGTATCTCAACTTTGTAAACCAGCCGTGACGCTCGTTGGGAAACACCATCAGGCGGAACTGCTTGTTTTGCTTCTGAAGGGCGTCGACCAGCTGAAAGGTGTTCTGCACATGCACGTTGTCGTCCATCAGGCCGTGTTGCAGATAGAGCATCGAACGGCCTTTCGTCTGATAGCGGTCCACATAGGTAAGCACCGAGGCCGCCTTATAACCTTCGGGATTGTCCTGCGGACTGTCCATGTAGCGTTCCGTGTAATGGCTGTCGTATAGCGCCCAGTCCACCACGGGATATTCGCTGAGGGCATACTGGAAATAGCCTGCTCCGAGCGTCACGCCCAAGGCTGCCATGTAGCCGCCATAACTTCCTCCCGAGATGAGGATGCGGTCGGCGTCGACGCCGGGCTGCCTGCGGAGCCACTCCACCCAGGCTATATAGTCGGCCATCTCCCACTTGCCCAGGTTGCGGTGCATGTAGTCCATGCCTTTCTTGCCACAGTGTCCGGAGCCGCGATGGTCTACGCTGATGCGGATGACGTCGGCCTCTTCCGTCAGGAAACGGGTCGATACCCAGCGTTCCTTGACCGAAGGCGTGTTGGGGCCGCCGTATATCTGGAACACGACGGGATATTTCTTGCCCTCCTCCATGTGCGCGGGCCACGACATGCAGCCGGGCAGGCGGAAACCGTCGTCGGTCGTCAGCCACACCATCTGACGGAAGTTCAGCTTGGCGGGGTCGAACTCCGGACCGCGGCTGTCGGCCACGTTGAAGTGGCGCCCGTCGGAGGTGCGCACCACGTCGAGACGCGTGGGCGTAGCGGCATTCTCGTAATAGGTAAGGACGTAAGAGCCGTCGGGCGAGAAGCTGAAACGGTCATGCGTGTAATCGCCGAAGGTGAGGCGTCGTTGGCGCGTGCCGTCCAGCCGGACGGCATAGAGGTCGGAGCGCGTGGAGAGCTCGCCACACGCCTTGTAATAGACCGTCCGGCGGCGTTCGTCCACACGGAGAATCTCCGTGTCCCAGTTGTGTCCGGTGGTGAGCTTGGCCTTGAGCGTGCCGTCGGCGGCATGGTGGTAGATTTGCTGCCAGCCGTCATAGTCGCGCACCATGAGGAAGCCGCCGTCGACCCAGGAGAGTTCCGTAATCCAGTCTATCCACGTGGGGTACTTCTCCGTATAGATGCACTTCGTCTTGCCGGTCGAGGGATTGACGTCGTAGAGCCGCAGTTCGTTCTGCTCGCGGGGCATCCACTGCACCAACAGTCCGGAGCCGTCGGGCCGCCAGAAGGGCGTGCCGAAGTATTGGTCTGCCGTCGGGTCGAGGTCGGCCCACGCTATGGAGCCGGAAGCCACATCGGCCATGCCTATGCGCACTTCGGGATTGGGGTCGCCGGCCTTGGGATAGCGGGTGTTCTCCAAGTAGCCGTGCTGCCCCATGGAGTTATAGATGGGAAAGACGGGCACACGGCTGTCGTCGAAGCGGTAGAACGCCACGCGCTTGCTGTCGGGCGACCACCAGATGGCAGCATACTTGGTGTCGCGTCCCAGAATCTCCTCGTAGTAAACCCACGAGGCACGTCCGTTCATCACCACGTCGGTGCCGTCGGTCGTGAGGCGTTTCTCCCGGCCGGAAGCCACATCAATGACATAAAGGTCGCCAGCACGCACAAAGGCCACCTGCCGGCCATCGGGCGAGAGGCGGAAGACATCTTCCTTCACGTCGGGCGTACGGGTAAGGCGACGCTTCTCGCCGCCGTCCACGAAGTAAAGGTCGCCGTCCTGCGAACGCACCGTCCGCGAGGGCCTCATCATCGCTTTACGGTCGGACGCGTAGGGTTCCTTTTTCCCGTTGCGGGCGTCGAGCAGATAGGTCGCGGACTGTCCGGGCTTGTTGCCCGGCTGCAACAGAACGCAATGGCGATTGTCCACCCACTCCACCACGCGGGGAAGCGGTTTCTCCAGCAACGTGTCGCGCGCAACCTGTGCGCGCACGAAGCCCGGCAGCGCGACACACGCTGCCAAGGCAATCATAAACGCAGTATTAACCTTCATATCAACGTCAGTTCATCGTGTTCGATTCCAAGCGGTCGTCGTTGAGCAGGGCCTTCGTGGGGAAGGGCAAGACGTAGAGCGACGAGTTGCAGGGCAACGTGTAGGTGCCTTGCGGAATGCTGGACGTGGCCTCCGTGTCGAGCGGAATGGTGCGCGACGGTTCGGTGCGGTACGTGCCCTCGGCATTCAGGCGTTTCAGGTCGAAATAGCGGTTGTAGCCCATGGTCAGCTCCTTGCGACGTTCATCCAGCACGAAGCGCACGGTGGCGTCCACATCGTCGGGAAGCGTCAGGGCCGCGTGGTCGTAGCCCGCATAGCGGCTCGCGAGGTAAGGCTCCATGTATTGCTTCACCATGTCGTTATCGCCTTTGCGGGCGTAGCATTCGGCCAGCATGAGCATCACCTCGGTGGTGCGCAGGCCCACGCAGTTGTTGGCATACTGCAGGGCTTCGGGCATGTATTGCATGGTGTACTGATAGTCTTTCACGGCACTGTTGGGCTGCTCGTAGAGGTCGAGGCGCATGTCGTGCACATCGGCGCTCTGCCCGTAGTCGGTCAGCCCCTCGCGATAGAGGGCGATGAGGTCGGGATGGAGCAGGAAGTAGGTCGTAGCCGTGGTGGCAAACACCAGGTTCTCCTCGCCGTTGGCATAGATGGCCGGCTCGGGATAGTGCAGCTCCGGGTCGATGCGCGTAGGCAGGTCATAGGTCTGATGGTTCAGGGCATACGATGCCTCGGCAGCCGTGATGCAGGCGTTATAGTCTCTCATGAAGAGATGCACCTTGGCCTTGAGGGCATAGCCTGCCGCCTTGTTGAAGCGGTAGGGCGTTTCGGCCGCCTCCGGCAGGTCGGGGATGGCCTCCTCCAGGTCCTGCAACATGAGGGAGTAGACGGCAGCCACCGACGACTTGGCCGGGTTGGGCAGCGCGTCGACCTGCGCGTCGGTGCGGATGGGCACTCCGCCGTCGGTCTCGGCCGTGGCGGGGTCATACACCTTGGCATAGACGTTCACCAACGCGAAATAGGAAAAGGCGCGGTAGGCTTTGGCCTGCGCCACAAGCACCTTGCGCTCCTCGGCCGTGCCTTCTATCTCGCCGCGTCCGTCGGCCTCGATGATGGTGTTGGCCACCTTCGTAATGCGCTGATACATCAGCTGGAAAAACGTGCTGCCCAGCGTGCCTGAGTTGCCATAGGCATTCTCGCTGCGATCGAAGTCGGCACTATACATCACGTTGGAGGTGGTCAGGTTGGGCGAACTCCACGCGTTGACCAGCACCTGGGGGTTGATCCACACCTCATCGTCCAGATAGGCAATGTCGTTCAGGTCGTATTGCACATAGGCATTGTTGTCGAACAGCTGCCCGTATTCCTCGGCCGTGGTGAGGATGATTTTGCCCGTCGGGGCAATGTCGAGCCAGCTGTCGCAGGAGGTGAGTCCCGCCGACAAGGCCAGGCTGCACAAGCATATGGTTGTTAGTTTCTTCATTGTGTGTTTTGTGTTAAAAAGTCCGGTCGTCAGTCGCCGTGTCGTCATGGCTTCGCGTGTCCATATGTCCGCCCGTGAGCGTCGATATGTCCGCTTGCGAGCCTCCATATGTCCGCCCGCGAGCGGCAATATGCGCGCTTCGGACAGCGGACCGACGGCCGGACGGGGTTAAAACTGTACGTTCAATTTCAAGAGATAAGAGGTCGGTTCGGGCAATGTCCAGCTGCCGTCGGTGCCGAGCGTTTCGGGGTCGATGCCCTTGCCGGCCGCGCTCCAGAAGCAGGGATTGTTCACCTGGGCCGTGAGCCTGATGTTCTCCATGCGCACCTTTTGGGCATAGCGCGCCGGAAGCGTGTAGGACAGCGACACGTTGCGCAGGCGGATGAGGTCTCCGCGCTTCACGTTGGCCGTCGACTTCTGATACATCTCCTGCAGGCCGATGACATAGGAGGCATTGGCCGTCTTGTCGTAGAGGAAATAGTGTTTCGGAATCTCGCTGTCCGGATTTTCGGGCGTCCAGGAGTCGGCGTAGAAGTCCGACAGCGTGTTGTACGAAGAATTGTAGAAGTCGAAGCTGGGGACGTAGACCTTATGTCCGCCATAGTAGACCACGAAGGCCGACAGCTCCCAGTCGCGGAAGCGGATGCGCTGCGTGAACGAGCCGCCCCACACCGGCGTGCGCGAACCCATGTAGACCAGGTCTTCGGGCTTCATGGTGGACGACGGGGCGATGTTCACCGTGCCGTCGTCGTTGAATGTCACCACCTCGCTGCCGTCGGCACGCAGTATCTGGGGAATGCCGTTCTGCTCGTCGGTGCCGCCGGAGGTCAGGCCGTCGTAGCGATAGGCATACAGGGCTGCAAACGGACGGCCCTGTTGCATGTAGGCTCCGCTGATGAGATGGGAAGCCTGCGTGGCGTTATAGAACGACCGGGTCACCTTGTTTTTGTTGTAATAGAACGAGAACGATGTCTCCAGGCTCCAGTCACGGTTGCGGAACCAGGGCGACGTGAGGCTCATCTCGAAGCCGTGGTTGGTCATCGCGCCATAGTTCACGCGCTGGCTGGAATAGCCCGACGTGAAAGGCACTTCGATGGTGGCCAGCAGGTCGTCGCTCTTCTTATAATAATAGTCCATCTTACCGTTGAGCTTGCCGTCCAGCAGGATGAAGTCCACACCCACGTTCCACGAGGCGGTGCGTTCCCAGCGCAGCATGGGGTTGGGCGCGGTGGAGATGGAGGTATAGGGGATGGTCTCTGCCGTCCACCTGTTTTGCGTGTACATGTTGGCCACGAGATAGGGCGTGGTGGTCTGGTCGACGTTACCCGTCAAGCCGTAGGAGCCGCGCAGGTCGAGCACGTCAATCCACGTGAGGCTTTTCATGAAGTCCTCCTTGGCCATGTTCCACTTGAAGCCCACCGACCACAACGGGCGATAGCGGTATTTCGGGTCGGTGCCGAACAGGTTGGCCTGGTCGATGCGGAAGCTGCCGCTAATGCCGTAACGGTCCTTGTAGGTATATCCGCCCACGAAGTATCCGCTGAAGTAGCGGTTTTCCAACGAGCTGAGGCTTGGCGCCAGGCTCAGGTCGAGCAGGCGGTTGTAGCTGCCGTCGCGCACGGCGTCGGCCGAAGTGTTGTTGTTGTAGATATAGGATTCGCGCGTGCCGATGGTGCGCAGCGTGTTCACGTCGAGCGTGGTGTAGGCCAGCGACACGGGGTCGTAGCCGTAGTAGGTCGACGTGTTGGGGATGCCCACCTTGTTCTGGCGCAACTCCAATCCGGCCGAGAGGTTGATGGCGTGGTCGTCCTTGATGGTCGTGTTATAGTCCAGCTGGTTGCGGAAGGTCCAGTTGTCCTGCGACGTGTCGGTCATGCTCATGCGCCCTCCTTCGGGAATGACGGAGTTCACCGGCGCATAGGTGGCAAAGCGGTTGCGCAGGAAGCGGATGTAGTACGAGTCGGCCGAGTTGTACGTCTCGGAATTGTCTTTGGCATATTCGTAGGAGAAGCTGGTGGTGAACCTCAACCCTTCCATGATGTCGAAATTGAGCTTGGCGAAGCTGCGGATGTAGAAGTTCTCCTGACGCGTGAGGTTGTCCTCCAGCTCGTCGAGGATGTTGAACGTGTAGGGCATGAACTGCGGCAAGCCTTCAATCTGGTCGAGAATCTTCTGATTGATGTGCAGTCCGCCCATGAAGGTCTGGTTGCTGAGGTCCACATAGTCGCGATAGACGCGGTTTCCCTCGGCGTCCTGAATCTGCGTATAAGGTTCCAGCGTGGTGAAGCTCGTATAGTTGGAGTCGCCGCTCGTCCGGCGTTCAAACTGCGCGTCCACGCCCAGGTCGAACGAGAGCCAGTCGGTCAGCTTCTGTGTCGTCTTGATGTATCCCTTGAACGAGCGGTTCTCGTTGGAGATGACGCGCTGGGCGTCGCCCGTGTAATTGAGCGAGACATAGGTCGACTGGCGGTCGGTACCGCTGTTGACCGAGAGGTTGTAGCTCTGGCGAAGCGGAGTGCGCCATGCCAGGTCCATGTACTCGCGACGGTAATCGAGCGCGCGCCATCCGTTGACCAGCGCGTTATAGTCGGCCTCGCTCATCAGCCCGTTGGTGTATTGGTAGCGGGCATAGCGCAGGGGCGAATAGTAATTCAGCGTCGAACTGGTTCGTCCGGCCTCGCCGATGCCTTTCAGCTGGTCCTTCAGCATGTAGGCTTCGGTCTGGTTGGTGCGCAGGGCCGAGGAGCTGATGTGTTGCAGCTCGAAGTCGATGATGTCCGACGTGGAGGCCAGATGATAGTCGGAAAGCGAGGGATTCTGTTCCCACTTCCAGTCGGCCGTGAAGCGGATGTCGGTGCGGTCCTTCACCTGCCTGGTCGTCACCACGGAGATGACGCCGTTGGCCGCGCGCACGCCATAGATGGACGAGGCGGCGGCATCCTTCAACACGGTGATGCTCTCGATGTCGTTGATGTTGATGTCGGCCAGCGACTGCTCGGTGGGCATGCCGTCGATGACGATGAGCGGATCGTTGCCCACGGAAGAGGAGAACGTCGACACGCCGCGGATGATTATCTTGTCATTGTACGTGCTCAGGCCCGGCACCTCGCCTTCGAGGGCCGAGAGGGCATCGGTGTGTATCGAGCTTTCCAGCTTGCTGCGGTCCATGATGTCAAAGGCTCCGGTGGCACGCTCCTTGGAGATGGTCTGATAGCCGGTCACCACGAAGTCGTCCAGCATCTGGCTGTCTTCCTCCATGACGGCGGTTATCTGCTCCCGTCCCTTGACGCTGAGCCGCTGCGGCTTCATGCCGATGTAGCTCAGTTCGATGTGCGAACGGTCGGCCGGCATGGGCAACGTGAAACGGCCGTCGACGTCGGTCACCGTGCCCTGACGCGTGCCGGGAATGCGCACCGACACGCCGATAAGCGGCTCGCCGCGCGAATCGGTTACCGTGCCCCGCAACACACGGCGCTGCCCCTTGGCGTCGCGCTTTCCGTCCGGCGTCACGGTGATGTAGCGCCCTTCCACCGTGTAGGTCAGCGGATGGCCGTCGATGAGGGCGTCCATGACCTCGCGCACGGACTTGTCGCGCACGGACACCGTGGCATGGTAGGCCTGCACGTCTTCATATGTGAACAAAATCTTATAACCGGAAGCCCGCTCCAGCCTCTGAAAGGCCGATGCCAGGCTCTCGTTCCTGCATTCGAAGGACAGCCTTTCCTCCGAAGAGACCTGTGCCGACGAGCCGACGCACACCAACAGCAGCACGGCCATCAGGCACCATTTCACCTTCCGGTGCCAATGTAATCTAATGAACTTTTCCATTCATGCAACTTTTAAGGTTAATCAAATGTTGGTTTGTTTTAACCTCTATACGGGAACATTGCCCAAACGGGTACTCCCGCAACAGCACATTTTTTCAACGGACGCGAAAAAAAGCATTACCTTTGCAGCGATTATCCCACAAAGATGTTCACGCTATGAATCTATCCATAAACGACTTTGAAATCATGGCGCCCGTCGGCTCGCGCGAATCGCTGGCCGCCGCCATACAGGCCGGGGCGGACTCTGTCTACTTCGGCATCGAGAACCTCAACATGCGCGCCCGCTCGGCCAACACGTTCACCATCGACGATCTGAAGGAAATAGCCGCCACCTGCGACGCGCACGGCATGAAGAGCTATCTGACCGTCAACACCATCATCTACGACGAAGACCTGGCCCTCATGCGGCGCATCTGCGACGCCGCGCACGAGGCGGGCATATCGGCCGTCATCGCCGCCGACGTGGCCGTAATGGACTACTGCAACCGCATCGGCCAGGAGGTGCACCTCTCCACGCAGCTCAACATATCCAACGTCGAGGCCCTGCGCTTCTATGCCCGCTTTGCCGACGTGGTGGTGCTGGCCCGCGAACTGAACCTCATGCAGGTGAAGGAAATCTACCGCCACATCGTGGACGAACACATCTGCGGCCCGGGCGGACAACCGGTGCGCATCGAGAT
>CALUJS010000024.1 GCA_944321015.1 uncultured Phocaeicola sp.
TAACGCAACTCAGGCTGTAATCACCGCGTAAATCGGTAGATTACAGCCTGATACAAATCTTAATTGCTATTCTGCCTAAGGGCTTCTAACCTTAGAGAGTATCCTCTACAGCAGCCTGCGCCGCAGCCAGACGGGCGATGGGCACGCGGAACGGAGAGCAGCTGACGTAATTTAAGCCTACACGGTGGCAGAACTTGACAGATGAGGGCTCACCTCCGTGTTCACCGCAGATACCGCATTTTAGGTCTGGACGAACGGAGCGGCCTTTTTCGGTGGCCATCTTGACGAGCTGTCCTACACCGTTTTGGTCGAGCACCTGGAACGGGTCGAACTTCAGGATCTTCTTTTCCAGATAGATGGGCAGGAAGGAAGCGATGTCGTCGCGTGAATATCCGAAGGTCATCTGTGTCAGGTCGTTGGTACCGAATGAGAAGAACTCGGCATGCAGGGCGATGCGGTCGGCCGTAAGAGCGGCACGAGGTATCTCAATCATGGTTCCCACTTTGTATTCGATGGAGGTGTTCATTTCGCTGAAGAGCTTGTTGGCTTCGTCGCGTATGATCTTCTCCTGAGCTTCAAATTCATAACGGATACCGGTGAGAGGCACCATGATTTCGGGACGGCACACGATGCCTTCCTGTTTCAGCTCGATGGCTGCGCTGAGGATGGCGCGGGTTTGCATCTGGGTGATTTCGGGATAGGTGTTACCCAGACGACAACCGCGGTGTCCGAGCATCGGGTTCTGCTCTTTCAGCGATTCTACACGCTTGCGGATGTAGTCGAGGCTTACGTGCATGGCTTCAGCCATTTCGCGTTGGCCTTTCTCATCGTGGGGAACAAATTCGTGCAAGGGCGGGTCGAGCAGGCGGACGGTGACGGGATAGCCGTTCATGACACGGAAGATGCCTTTGAAGTCTTCTTTCTGGTAAGGCAGAATCTTCAGCAGGGCTTTCTGGCGTTCTTGTGTGGTTTCGGCCAGAATCATTTCGCGCATGGCTTTGATTTTCTCGCCTTCGAAGAACATGTGCTCCGTGCGGCAAAGACCGATGCCTACGGCTCCGAAGTCGCGTGCCACCTGAGCATCGTGAGGCGTATCGGCGTTGGTGCGCACTTGCAGGCGGGTATACTTGTCACACAAAGCCATCAGGTCGGCGAAGTCGCCCGACACTTCGGCTGCTTTGGTGGTTACTTGTCCTTGATATACTTGTCCCGTGGTGCCGTTCAGCGAGATGAAGTCGCCTTCTTTCAGCGTGATGCCGTCGACTTCGATGGTTCTTTCTTTGTAGTTGATGTTCAACATGCCGGCGCCGGATACGCAACATTTACCCATGCCGCGTGCCACAACTGCTGCGTGTGAAGTCATGCCTCCGCGTGCGGTCAGGATACCCTCGGCCACCTGCATACCGGCCAAGTCTTCGGGTGAAGTCTCGATGCGCACCAAGATGACCTTGTGGCCGTCTTGAGCCCATTTGGCTGCGTCTTCGGCAAAGAAGATAATGCGTCCGCAGGCAGCTCCTGGAGATGCGGGCAAGCCTTTGGCAATCACTTTGGCCTTGGCTAACGCTTCCTTGTCGAAGATGGGGTGGAGGAGTTCGTCCAGTTTGTTGGGCTCCACGCGCAGTATGGCCGTCTTTTCGTCAATCATGCCCTGACGGAGCAAGTCCATGGCGATTTTAACCATTGCGGCGCCGGTACGTTTGCCGTTGCGGGTCTGGAGGAACCAGAGCTTGCCTTCCTGCACGGTGAACTCCATGTCCTGCATGTCGCGGTAATGGTTTTCCAACTTGGTCTGTATGGCGTCGAGTTCTTTGTAGATTTCCGGCATGGCTTCTTCCATCGACGGATATTTGGCTGCACGTGTGGCTTCGTCGATACCGGCTAAAGCGGCCCAGCGGCGTGAACCTTCGAGGGTGATTTGCTGCGGTGTGCGGATGCCGGCTACCACGTCTTCGCCTTGTGCGTTGATTAAGTATTCGCCGTTGAACAGGTCTTCGCCGGTGGCAGCGTCGCGCGAGAAGCATACGCCGGTGGCAGAGGTGTTGCCCATGTTGCCGAACACCATGGCCTGTACGTTCACGGCCGTGCCCCATTCGGCGGGGATGCCTTCCATCTTTCTGTAGATGATGGCACGTTCGTTCATCCACGAATCAAACACGGCGCAGATGGCGCCCCAGAGTTGTTCGTAGGAGTTGGTGGGGAAGTCTTGACCCGTCTGGGCCTTGACGGCTTCCTTGAAGCGACGGACCAATTCTTTCAGATCGTCCACATCCAGTTCGTTATCTAATTGTACGCCTTTCTGTTTCTTTACGTCCTCGATGATGGCTTCAAACGGGTCTATGTCTTCTTTGTTGGTCGGTTTCATGCCCAGCACCACGTCGCCATACATTTGAACGAAGCGGCGGTAGGAGTCCCATGCGAAACGTGCATTGCCTGTTTTGCGTGTCAGACCTTCCACAACTTCGTCATTGAGTCCGAGGTTCAGGATGGTGTCCATCATGCCGGGCATGGAAGCGCGGGCTCCTGAACGTACGGATACCAACAACGGGTTCTCCACATCGCCGAATTTGGAATTCATCAGGTTCTCTATGTGTTGGATGGCTTTCAGCACATCGTCCTGCAGGAGTGACACTACTTTATCCTTGCCTATTGCATAGTATTCATTGCATACATCCGTTGTAATGGTGAATCCGGGAGGAACGGGTACTCCGATAAGGTTCATCTCTGCCAGGTTTGCACCTTTGCCTCCTAAAAGGTTTCTCATGTCTGCTCTACCTTCGGCTTTTCCATTACCAAAGATATACACTCGTTTTTCGTTCATAGATTTTGTACAATTAAGTTAATCATTATTTGGAACTAAAGTTGGGCAAAGCTAATTTATTATTGTGAATATTGGAAACATACGGTCAAAAAAATAGAGCAGGGCGGAAAAAAAGACCGAAAAAGGCCGAGATTGAACGGCTGTCATGCATTTCTCCGGTGAAAATACGTATCTTTGCCCGCGAATTTAATAACTTGACTAAGAATGGCTCGAAAGAAAAAACAGCTTCCCTTGCTGGAAAACGTGCTGATAACAGGCGTGGCAGCCGAGGGAAAAGCTTTGGCGCGTGTGGATGATTTGGTGGTGTTTGTTCCTTATGTGGTGCCGGGAGATGTGGTCGATTTGCAGGTGAAGCGCAAGAAAAACCATTATGCAGAGGCGGTAGCCGTGCGTTTCCATACGTACTCTTCCGTGCGAGTGACGCCTTTTTGCCGGCATTACGGTGTGTGTGGAGGATGCAAGTGGCAGTGCCTGGCCTATGCGGAACAAATCAAGTATAAGCAGCAGCAGGTGGTGGACAACCTGACGCGGATAGGGAAAATCGAGTTGCCGGAAATATCGCCCATACTCGGTGCGCCCAAAACGCAGTTTTATCGGAACAAGCTGGAGTTTACGTTCTCCAACAAGCGATGGCTGACCGAAGAAGAAATCAGCCACAATGTGACTTATGACCAGATGAATGCCGTGGGGTTCCACATCCCCAATGCGTTCGACAAGGTGCTGGCCATCGAGGAGTGTTGGTTGCAGGATGACATATCCAACCAAATCCGCAATGCGGTGCGTGACTATGCCTACGCCCATAACCTCTCATTCTATAATTTTCGGGCCAAAGGGGATGAACCGCGCGGATTGTTGCGCAACATGATGGTGCGCACATCGAGCACGGGAGAACTGATGGTGTTGTTTCAATTCTGTGTAGGTACCGATGTTGAACGGGAGCAAATGACGGATTTGCTGAATTATGTGGGCGAGACTTTTCCCCGGATAACCTCTCTGCTTTACGTGATAAACAACAAGCTCAACGATACCATTACCGATCTCGACGTGCATACCTTCAAGGGCGAAGACCACATCTATGAGGAGATGGAGGGACTCCGTTTCAAGGTTGGTCCCAAATCGTTCTATCAGACCAACAGCGAACAGGCTTACAACCTGTACAAGGTGGCCCGCCGGTTTGCCGGATTGACGGGGAACGAACTCGTCTACGACCTCTATACCGGAACCGGAACGATAGCCAACTTCGTGGCGAAGCAAGCCCGGCAGGTCATCGGCATAGAGTATGTGCCGGAGGCCATCGAGGACGCCAAGACCAATTCGGAAATCAATCATATCGGAAACACGCTTTTCTTTGCCGGCGACATGAAGGACATGCTGACGCAGGACTTCATCAACCAATACGGGCGTCCTGACGTGATTATTACCGATCCTCCCCGTGCCGGAATGCACAACGATGTGATTGACACGATTCTTTTTGCCGCCCCGCTACGCATCGTGTACGTGAGCTGCAATCCGGCTACCCAGGCGCGCGACTTGCAACTGCTCGACGCGCAATACAAGGTGACGGCCGTGCAACCCGTGGATATGTTCCCACACACGCATCACGTGGAAAATGTGGTGCTGTTGGAGAAGAGACAGACAACGATGATATAACATGATTGCTATGAACAAGAACAATAAGAAAGATGCTCCCCGCGGTCCTCGTGCCGCGTCACGATATACCACTTACCCCGTGCGTCGCCGGGTGGCACTGATGGAATTTCTCATGGAGGACGCCATGGCCGGCATCAGCCGGACTAAAGCGAAGACGCTGCTGAGTCACCGCGTGGTTTATGTCAATCAGAACATTGTGACCCAATACGACTATCCTTTGGAGCCGGGCATGAAAGTGCAAATCAGCAAGGCGCGCGGACAGAAAGAGTTTCGCAGCTCGCTGCTGAGGCTGGTGTACGAGGATGCCTATCTTCTGGTCGTGGAAAAACGCGAAGGGCTGTTGTCCATTGCGACCAGCCGTGAGAAAGAGCGCACGGCCTATTCCATCCTGACCGAATACGTGAAGCGGTCGGCCCGCGAACACCGCATCTACATCGTACACCGGCTGGACAAGGACACTTCCGGCCTGATGGTGTTTGCCAAGGACGAACGCACCAAGCGCAACCTGCAGGACAACTGGACGAAACTGGTGACCGACCGTCGCTATGTGGCCGTCGTGACGGGAGAAGTCGAGAAGAATAACGGCACGATAGAGTCCTGGCTGAAAGACAATAAGGTGTTCGTGTCCTATTCCAGCGATTTCGACAATGGCGGAGACCATGCCGTGACGCACTACAACGTCGTGCGGCGGGCCAACGGCTATTCGCTGTTGGAACTGAAGCTCGACACGGGCCGCAAGAATCAGATACGTGTCCACATGCAGGACATGGGGCACCCCATCGTGGGCGATGCCAAATATGGCAACGGTGAGGACCCCATCGGCCGTCTGGCGCTGCACGCATTCCGCCTGTGGTTCTACCATCCGGTCACCGGAGAACTGATGAAGTTCGAGACACCCTATCCGGCATCTTTCCGGGCTTTGGTGCAGATGCGCGAACGCTGATATCGCCTCTTGTGAGCCGCAATATACCCGCTCGTGCCCGTCCATATGTCTGCTTCCGAGCGCAGATATGGGCGGGCACGGCTCTTCATATGTCCGCGTTCCGGGCGGTGAAGTAGGGCCGGGCTTTACTCCCAATCAGCTTTGGATTGTAGAGTGGAAAACGCTGTTACCGACATCATTCCGCTTCTGAAAAATCAAGCCTGCCACACATTTCGGAATCCTCTTTGTTTTGAATGCTTGGTAATTGTCGCATAAAGGCTTATTTTTGCATGGATATAATAATTCAATGTTCAAATAGAAAAGATAACAGGATAGGAAGATGGAAGATTTCAGCCATTTGATACAATGCCGCCGCAGTACCCGGCGGTTTACCGAAGAAGAACTCACGCAGGACGAGGTGGTGGCCCTGCTTCGGGCAGCCCTGATGGCGCCGTCGTCGAAGGGCACACGTTGCTGGCAGTTCGTCGTGGTCGATGACCGGGCGATGCTCGAGCGTCTGTCTCATTGCAAGGAACACGGAGCGGAATTGCTGGCCGGTGCGTCTTTGGCGGTTGTCGTGCTGGGCGATCCCATGGTGAGCGATGTCTGGATAGAAGATGCGTCGATCGCTTCGCTCGTGATACAACTGCAGGCCGAAGACCTGGGACTGGGCAGTTGCTGGGTGCAGGTGCGCGAGCGATATGCTGCCGATGGCACGCCGGCCGACGAACTGGTGCGCGAGGCGTTGGATATTCCCTTACAGTTGCAAGTGCTCTCCATCATAGCCGTCGGACACAAAGCCGTGGAACGCAAACCTATAGATGAGTCCGGCTTGCAGTGGGAGAAAGTGCACATTAATCATTATGGAGGACAGTAAGCCATGTCGCAGTCGAATCGTAAAGACAATTATCTGGCCGGTTCCATCACTTTGCTGGTGGTCGGCGCTCTTTATCTGCTGGATAAGTTCGTACATTTTGCCGCCCACGGCTACGGATGGATGGTCGACAAGAGCAATCTGTTGCTGTTTGCGGCCATTGTCTTTCTGTTGGTCAAGGCCGACAAGACCGTCGGCATCTTGCTGCTATTGGTCTGGGCCATACTGAATATCGGGCTAATCATCAGTCTTTTGGGACAACTTTCCGGCTATTTGCTCCCGTTGGCGTTGATTGTCATCGGCCTGCTCTTGCTTTATCTGTACAAACGATGAGGGTGGCAATGGTCGGAGCCGGACGCCTGGCTACACAGCTGGGGACGGCATTGGCAAAGGCGGGGCATGAGGTGGCCGGCGTGTATAGCCGGACTGCGGCATCGGCATCTGCCTTGGGGCAAAGGCTGGAGTGCCCGTGGACAACGGACTTGGACGCCCTGCCGCGTGACGCCGTGCTCTACATCGTGGCGGTGAAGGACGACGCGCTCGGCGAGGTGGCACGCCGCGTGGCGCAAGGCCGTGAGGGAGCGCTCTTCGTGCACACGGCAGGCAGCATGCCCATGGAGGTGTGGCGGGGCGTTGCCCCCAGGCACGGGGTGATGTACCCCATGCAGACGTTCAGCCGGGAACGGGATGTGGACTTCTCGCCTATACCTATATATATAGAGGCCAACGGGGCGGACGACCTGGAGGTGCTGCGCCGCGTGGCATCGTCATTGTCGGCGCGGGTGCGCGAGGCCGACTCCGCGCAACGGCGGGCCCTGCATCTGGCGGCAGTGTTCGCCTGCAACTTCGCGAACCACATGTATGCCATCAGCCACCATCTGCTGGCCGAGGCGGGACTTCCTTTCGAGGACATGCTGCCGCTCATCGACGAGACGGCGGCCAAGGTGCACGCCCTCAACCCTACGGATGCACAGACGGGGCCGGCGGTGCGCTATGACCGCGGGGTGATGGAACGCCACCTGTCGGCGTTGGGGAAGCACCCGGAATGGCAGGAGCTTTATGAACGTATCAGCAAAAGTATATACCATGATAAACTATGATTTAGGAAAGATAAAGGCGTTAATCTTCGATGTGGACGGCGTGCTTAGTGCCGAGACCGTCCCGGTCGGCATGGACGGGATGCCGATGCGCACGGTGAACATTAAGGACGGCTATGCCTTGCAGCTGGCTGTCAAGATGGGGCTGCGGGTGGCCATCATCACGGGCGGCCGGTCGGAAGCCATCCCCCGCCGGTATAACGGCTTGGGAGTGACGGACATCTACATGGGCGCGGCCGTGAAGACGCGGGAGCTGGAGGACTTCATGTCGAAATACTCGCTCTCCGCGCCCGAGGTGCTCTACATGGGCGACGACATTCCCGACTATGAGGTCATGTGCCTGGTGGGGCTTCCGTGCTGCCCCGTCGATGCCGCGCCCGAAATCAAGTCGGCATCAGTCTACGTGTCCCACCGCACGGGCGGGCATGGCTGTGTGCGCGACGTGGTGGAGCAGGTGCTCCGCGCCCAAGGTCACTGGATGGCGCATGAGCAGGCATTCGGCTGGTAAATACTTATATATTATAGGAATATGTTAGACAACCTGAAACATTATCACATCATTCTGGCGAGCAATTCCCCACGCCGCCGGGAACTGTTGGCGGGGCTTGGCGTGACGTTCGAGGTCAGGACGCTCCCCGGGGTGGACGAGTCTTACCCGGACAGTCTGAAGGGAGAGGACATCCCCCTGTACATCTCGCGCGAGAAGGCGGCGGCCTATCGGGAACTGATGGCGGACGATGAGCTGGTCATCACAGCCGACACTATCGTGTGGCTGGATGGCCGTGTGCTGGGCAAACCCAGAGACGAGGCGGACGCATGCCGGATGCTGCGTGCTCTCTCCGGACGCGTGCACGAGGTGATGACGGGGGTGACGCTGACCACGCGCTCCCTGCAACGCAGCTTTGCCGTGACTTCGCGTGTGGAGTTTGCCACGCTGACGGAGGAGGAAATCAACTATTATGTGGAACATTACCGTCCGCTTGACAAGGCAGGCGCCTACGGCGTGCAGGAGTGGATAGGCTTCATCGGGGTCCGTTCGCTGGATGGCAGCTATTTTAACGTCATGGGGCTTCCCGTGCAAAGGCTTTATCAGGAACTGAAGAAGCTGTGAGATAAAGGACTTCAACTTTGAATGCCCTCATAATTGTGATTTGCCGGTGTGCGACATCTCAATTATGAGGGCATCGTATTTGCATATAATTGGTCGATTTTGGTTTATTAACTATATGGATTAGTTCTGTAACTATGAAATGTAGTTTATTTGCAGAAACGAACTGGAATATGAAGAGACTCACAGCGAAAGAAGAAGAAGTGATGGGCTATTTCTGGGAGAAAGGCCCTCTGTTTGTAAAACAATTGTTAGAGTTTTATGAACCCCCGCGTCCCCATTTCAATACGCTCTCTACCATTGTTAGGGGATTGGAGGAGAAAGGCTTTCTGGCACATACGGCCTATGGGAACACGTACCAATATTACGCCGTGGTGTCGGCCGATGATTTTAAGCGGAAAACGCTGAAGGGCATCATTAGCAAGTATTTCGACAACTCTTATCTGAGTGTGGTTTCTTCGCTGGTGAAGGAGGAGAAAATATCAGTGGAGGAATTGAAGCAGCTGATAGAAGAAGTTGAAAAATCACATCGGTAGACTGCCTATGGGAGCAATTTTAGCTTATGTCATCCAATCGACGTTGTGTGTGGCCTTGCTGTTTATTGGTTATTGTCTGTTGGGAATGAAGCGGGAGACCTTTCACCGTTTCAATCGTGCAGTGTTGTTGGGCATTTGCGCGCTCGCTTTTCTGCTTCCTTGGGGAAGCGATATGTGGGAGGGACATGTCACCATGCAGTCGGCCGAAAGTGATTGGAATGCGTGGCTTGCCCATGCTGCCGCAGACGAAGAATCCGTGCCTTCCACGCCATCGAGCCGGACATTTCCGGTGTGGCAGATGGCTCTTCTTACGATTTACGTTGTCGGGAGCTGTGTGTTATATGTCAGATATTTGCGTGGTTGGCGGAGGTTGAGAGCGGTGCTTCGGAACGGACGGTGCATCCGGCTTGATGACAAGACTCGGTTAGTCTTGCATGACAAGGATATGGCCTCTTTCAGTTGGATGGGCTACGTGGTGATGTCTGAGGCTGACTATGAAACGCACGGGAAGCTGATTCTGGCGCACGAATTGGCACACATCCGTCTGCGCCACTCTTGGGATATGCTTTTCGTCAGCATTTGTGCAGTGGTGCAATGGTTTAATCCTTGTGTATGGCTGCTGAGACGTGAATTGCAGGAAGTGCATGAATACGAGGTGACGAGGCCGTTTTGCATCAGGGAATCGAAGAAAGGCAATATCAGTTGTTGTTAATAGAAAAAGCTGTTGGCACAAGGCGCTACTCTATGGTCAACAGCTTTAATCACAGTTCACTAAATAAACGTATAACTATGATGAAAAAGAAAAAATCGAGTTCATGGGCATGTGCGAAGTATCTGTATGTGCTTCCCTTGGCAGCTTGTGCAATGGCCGCCTTTGCCCGTCCGGAAATCTCGGCTCCGTTGGAGTGGATTTCGAGTGTCAAAATTACGGATTTTACCGCAATCTCGGAAACGAATGGCGCGGAAACCGACACTGTGGCTCCCGCATCGGTTCAAGATGACGTGTTCGATGTGGTGGAACAGATGCCCCGCTTCCCGGGAGGAGAAGCGGCAATGATGCGTTTTGTGGCAAAAAACGTGAAGTATCCTGCCGAAGCGCATCGGAAAGGTATCCGTGGAAATGTCGTTGTTCGCTTCGTCGTGCAAGCCGACGGAACAATTGCCCGTGCGAAAGTGGTGCGCCATGCCGACCCGTTGTTGGAGGCTGAAGCTCTGCGGGTTGTCGGTCTGATGCCCCGTTGGCAACCGGGCAAGCAAAATGGCAAGGCGGTGGCCGTCTGGTCGTCACTGCCGGTTGTCTTCAGGTTGGATGGAGATGCCACCCAAGAAAAGGTGGAGGAAAATGCCTTTGTTGTCACGGCACAAGCCAACGCCATGTCGGATGTCAAGTCCGAGGCCGCTCCGCTGTTTGTCATTGACGGTCGGGAAGCCTCGAGTGAAGATTTCAATGCTTTGGACCCGGCCGACATCGAATCCATTACCGTGTTGAAGGATAAATCGGCAACAGAGCTTTATGGCGACAAGGATGCGAACGGGGTGGTTCTGACAACGACCAAGCTGCACACCACTGTGTGTCAGAAGATGGACAAGGACCGGATTCTGATACTCTGCGACGGCAAACGCATCACGGGCGAAGAGCTGGAAGCCTTGTCTCCGGACAAGATAGAGCGTGTCGAAGTGATGAAGGACTCTGTCTCCAAAGCCAAGTATGGAGCAGCCGACAAAGAAGGCGTCATACTGGTAAAGATGAAGTGACATCGTCTTCAATTCTCTCTGGGCTTTTACTTAAGTTCATCGGCCGGGCATATGGCTTTGTGCGTCCATATGCTCAGCCGTGAGCGTCCATATGCTTGCTTGCGAGCCCCCATATGTGCGCTCACGAGCGTTCATATGCCCGCTCATGAGCTTTCATATCCTCTGCCGGAAAAAGAAGCCGTGGACGGTTGGAGGCTCATATTTTCCGGCGGGAGATGCGGAAACACTTTCTCCGTTTTTGATAATGATGTTTAAAGGCGATACTTTTTATCTCCTTGCGCATACGGTCTTTCGGAAGAATTGCCTACATTTGTTGCGCTGTAGCAGTGAACTACGGTAATACAAACACTTTAAATATAATACAATGAACAAGTATCCTAAAATTGGAATTCGTCCCGTCATTGACGCACGTCAGGGCGGTATCCGCGAAAGTCTGGAAGAAAAGACAATGGCATTGGCCAAGGCTGTTGCCGAGTTAATCACAAATAACCTGCGTAACGGCGACGGCTCACCCGTGGAGTGCGTCATTGCTGACGGCACCATCGGCCGTGTGGCTGAAACCGCTGCCTGCGCCGAGAAATTCGAGCGCGAAGGCGTGGGCTCCAGCATCACGGTAACCTCGTGCTGGTGCTATGGTTCCGAGACGATGGACATGAACCCGTATTACCCGAAGGCCGTTTGGGGCTTTAACGGAACGGAGCGTCCGGGAGCCGTATATCTCGCAGCCGTGTTGGCCGCCCATGCGCAAAAGGGATTGCCCGCCTTCGGCATCTACGGGCACGATGTGCAGGATTTGCCCGACAACACCATCCCGGCTGACGTAGCAGAGAAGATACTTCGCTTTGCCCGTGCCGCACAGGCTGTGGCTACCATGCGCGGCAAGTCCTATCTCTCGATGGGTAGCGTGGCAATGGGTATTGCCGGTTCAATCGTGAACCCCGATTTCTTGCAGGAATATCTGGGCATCCGTGCAGAGTCTGTTGACTTGACCGAAATTCTCCGTCGCATGGACGAAGGCATCTATGACAAGGAAGAATTTGCCAAGGCCATGGCGTGGACCGAGAAATACTGCAAACCCAATGAAGGCGAGGACATAGGCAACCGCGACGAGAAGAAAAAGAACCGTGCGGAGAAGGATGCCGATTGGGAATTTGTAGTGAAAATGACCATCATCATGCGCGACCTGATGCGCGGCAATCCGCGTTTGCGCGAAGCCGGTTTCAAGGAAGAGGCTCTCGGTCACAATGCCATCGCTGCCGGATTCCAAGGTCAACGCCAATGGACCGACTTCAAGCCGAACGGCGACTTCTCGGAAGCATTGCTCAACACTTCGTTCGACTGGAACGGCATCCGCGAGGCATTTGTGGTGGCTACCGAGAACGACTGTTGCAACGGCATCGCCATGCTCTTCGGCCATCTGCTGACCAACACGGGACAAATCTTCTCCGACGTTCGTACCTATTGGAGTCCGGAAGCCGTGAAGCGTGTCACCGGCAAGGAACTTACGGGTCGTGCCGCAGGCGGTATCATCCACTTGATTAATTCCGGTGCGACCACATTGGATGGCACCGGCCGTTCTTGCGATGCCGATGGCAATCCGGTGATGAAGCATCCTTGGGAGATGACCGAGAAGGATGTTGAGGCATGTCTGGCCGCCACCACATGGTATCCCGCCAACCGCGACTATTTCCGTGGCGGAGGTTTCTCGTCCAACTTCTTGAGCCGTGGCGGTATGCCTGTCACCATGAGCCGTGTGAACCTGGTTAAGGGTCTTGGCCCCGTGCTCCAGATTGCCGAAGGATGGACGGTGGACATCGACCCGGAAATCCACAAAGTGCTCAACATGCGCACCGACCCGACATGGCCGACAACATGGTTCGTTCCCCGCTTGTGTGACAAACCGGCGTTCCGCGATGTATATTCGGTGATGAACAACTGGGGTGCCAACCATGGCGCAATCAGTTACGGACACATCGGTGCAGACCTGATTACACTTGCCTCCATGCTCCGCATCCCGGTTTGCATGCACAATGTGGAGGAAAGCAAAATCTTCCGTCCGGCAGCATGGAATGCATTCGGCATGGACAAGGAAGGCGCTGACTATCGTGCCTGCGCGGCATACGGACCGTTGTACAAATAAGGCGGCGGGATGAAGCCCTCGAAGAAGACTTCCATATTACATAAGGATGGGGTGAGCTACGTGCTCCCCTTCATCCTTATTACTTCTTGTTTTGCCCTGTGGGGATTTGCCAATGACATCACCAATCCGATGGTGAAGGCATTCTCCAAGATATTCCGCATGAGTGTGACCGATGGCGCGCTGGTCCAGGTGGCATTCTATGGGGGATATTTTGCCATGGCGTTCCCTGCGGCCATTTTTATCCGCCGCTATTCTTACAAGGCGGGCATCCTGTTGGGGTTGGGACTTTATGCCATTGGCGCCTTCCTCTTTTTCCCGGCCAAGGTGATAGGGGAGTACGGTTATTTTCTTTTGGCCTATTTCATCCTCACGTGTGGGTTGTCGTTCTTGGAAACCAGCGCCAATCCCTACATCCTCTCCATGGGAACGGAGGAGACAGCCACGCGCCGACTTAACTTGGCACAGTCATTCAATCCGATGGGGTCGTTGCTGGGCATGTTTGTAGCCATGAATTTCATTCAGGCCAAGCTTAACCCGATGGATACGGATGCGCGTGCCCGGTTGAGTGATGCCGAGTTCAACGCCATGAAAGATGCCGACCTTTCGGTGCTGATAGCTCCTTATGTGGCTATCGGTGTGGTTATAGCCATCATGTTCATCATTATATTCTTTGCCAAGATGCCAAAGAATGGCGACCGGTCACATGACATCAATTTCGTGCCGACAATGAAACGGCTGATTAAGCTGGTACGCTACCGTGAGGGAGTGATAGCGCAGTTCTTTTATGTCGGTGCTCAAATCATGTGTTGGACATTCATCATCCAATACGGTACACACTACTTCATGCTTGAGGGAATGGATGAGCGTTCGGCTGAGGTGCTTTCGCAGCGTTATAACATCTATGCCATGGTGCTCTTCTGCTGCAGTCGTTTCATATGTACATTCCTGTTGCGCTATCTCAACCCCGGGCAGCTGCTCATGATATTGGCTATTGGCGCAGGATTGCTTACACTTGGCGTCATCGGGCTCCAAAACCGTTACGGGGTCTACTGTCTGGTGGGCGTATCCGGTTGTATGTCATTGATGTTCCCCACCATCTACGGCATCGCATTGCGCGGATTGGGCGACGATGCAAAATTCGGAGCGGCAGGACTTATCATGGCAATTCTGGGCGGTTCGGTGTTGCCTCCGGTACAGGCATCCATCATTGATTTGGGAGACGTGTTCGGTTTTCCTGCGGTGAATCTCTCGTTTGTCTTGCCGTTGATTTGTTTTGTGGCAGTGGCTGTTTACGGATTCCGTACTTATAAACTGAAAGCTTAGCTTGACTGACATTATCAGGCAATGATGCAAAGCCTCCGCACATGTCTCGCATGGGTGGAGGCTTTGTCTTTTTGTCATATTGTAAGATAGTTGCTGTTGTATATGTGTTGCAAGAATGAAATTATGTCTTATTGTCATAAAAATACGGGATATTGTTTGGTTGATAAGGGGTGTTTGCTTACATTTGCCTCGTCAGACATCAATATCATCTAAAACACTTATATGACTATGAACAAAGACATCGAAATGAATCCCAATTTGTTGGTGGAGTTCCTGCAGAAACCGGCTTCAGACTTTACGAAGGCTGATATTTTGGCTTTTATCGAAGAGAAAGGCATTCGCATGGTGAATTTCATGTATCCGGCAGAGGACGGACGTATGAAGACACTGAACTTCATGATAAACAACCGTTCCTATCTGGAGACGATTCTCACCGTCGGTGAGCGTGTTGATGGTTCCAGTCTGTTCCCCTCGTTTATCGAGGCCGGCAACAGCGACTTGTACGTCATTCCTCGTTTCCGTACAGCTTTTGTCGATCCGTTTGCCGAGATTCCTACCTTGTGTCTGCTCTGTTCGTTCTTCAACAAGGAAGGCGAATTGCTCGATTGCTCGCCGGCACAGACCTTGCATCGTGCCGCACAGGCTTTTACCCGTTCCACCGGCATGACCTTTGAGGCCATGGGCGAGTTGGAATACTATATCATTGCCGAGGATGACGGCTCTTTCCCCGCCACCGATCAGCGAGGCTATCACGAGTCGGGTCCCTATGCCAAGTTCAATGAGTTCCGCAAGCAGTGCATGGCCTACATAGCCCAGACCGGAGGTCAGATAAAATACGGCCATTGCGAGGTGGGAAACTTCACGTTGGATGGCAAGGTGTATGAGCAGAACGAGATTGAGTTCTTGCCGACTCCGGTTGAGAGCGCAGCCGACCAGTTGATGCTGGCCAAGTGGGTCATTCGCAACCTGGCACGCGAGAAGGGGCTCGATGTGACCTTTGCACCTAAGATTACAGCCGGTAAGGCCGGTTCGGGTCTGCATATACACATGCGCCTGATGAAGGACGGACGGAACTGCATGTTGCATGATGGCGAACTTTCGGAGGAAGCACGTCGGGCCATTGCCGGCATGATGTTGCTGGCGCCTTCCATCACGGCTTTCGGCAATAAGAATCCCATGTCGTACTTCCGCCTTGTTCCCCACCAGGAGGCTCCCACCAACGTGTGCTGGGGCGACCGCAACCGTTCCGTATTGGTGCGCGTTCCCTTGGGTTGGACAGCCGGGACGGACATGTGTGCCGTTGCCAATCCGCTGGAGGCGCCTCAGGCTTACGACACGACTCAGAAGCAGACTGTGGAGATGCGTTCTCCGGACGGCTCGGCCGACATCTATCAGTTGATGGCCGGTCTGTGCGTGGCCTGTCGTTACGGCTTGGAGTTGCCTCGTGAAGAAGCCCTGCGCATAGCATCCGACAAGTATGTCAACGTGGACATCCACCGCGAAGAGAACCGCGACAAGTTGGCCGCACTGGAGCAACTGCCCGTGTGCTGTGCCGATTCGGCCGATTGCTTGGAACGCCAGCGCGACATCTACGAGCGTGAAGGCGTGTTCAGTCCGCGCATGATTGACGGCATTGCCCGTGCGTTGCGTGCTTTCAACGACCGTGGATTGCATGCCGCAGCCACCAAGGACACCATGCAGATGCTCGCCTTGGTACGCCGCTTCTTCCATTGCGGATAATCCCGAATGAATCCCCGACATTGCAAAACTGACATCCCTGCATTCTCGTCTTGTGCCGGAGTGCAGGGATTTTTGCATCTCATCCCGTCATTGGATATTGAGCTGGCTTTCGGCGTTGTTTCGCAGCCATATTTCCGCTTGCGGGCGGGAATATCTTCAGTCGGACCTACGACGGGCGGCCCCGCAGAATTATAAATTTTGCAATCTCCACTTTGCAATATGTGGAATAAGTATTACCTTTGCGACGTCTTTAAGAAGCAAAAGATGGAAGCCTTTTACCAAACTCATGCTTACTTGGTGGAACACACTAACGCTCCTGTTCGTCGCACCCTTATGGATGAGATTGATTGGAATGACAGGCTTATTGGTATTAAAGGTACGCGCGGGGTCGGCAAAACGACATTCTTGCTTCAGTATGCCAAGGAATATTTCGGAACCGATCGTTCATGTCTCTATGTGAACATGAACAACTTCTATTTTCAGGGTCACGGACTTACGGAGTTTGCCGGAGAGTTCCGGAAGAACGGGGGCAAGGTGTTGCTCATCGATCAGGTCTTCAAACAGCCCGGTTGGAGTCGCGAATTGCGCCAATGCTATGACCGCTTTCCCGATTTGAAGATAATCTTTACCGGTTCGTCGGTCATGCCTCTGACAGATAAAGCGGAAAGTCCGGAGATAGCAGACATCGTGAAACCATATAATTTGCGGGGATTTTCCTTCCGTGAATACTTGAATCTGTTGACCGGCAACACGTTTTGTCCGTATACGCTTGATGAGATTATAGCCAATCACGAACAGATAGCACAGGAAGTTCTGCAGCGGATACGGCCGCTTGATTACTTCCGCGACTACTTGCATCATGGTTTTTATCCTTTCTTTTTGGAAAAGCGTAACTTTTCAGAGAATCTTCTGAAAACAATGAATATGATGGTAGAGGTAGATATACTGCTAATTAAACAAATAGAGTTAAAATATCTCTCCAAAATAAAGAAATTGCTATATTTGCTGGCCGTAGACGGTCCGTCGGTTCCAAATGTCAGTCAGTTGGCCACTGACATACAGACATCCAGAGCCACGGTGATGAATTATATCAAGTATTTGGCAGATGCACGACTGATTAACATGGTTTATCCGCAAGGCGAGTCGTTCCCGAAGAAACCCGGTAAAATCATGATGCACAATACCAATCTGATGTATTCCATCTATCCGGCCAAGTTTGAACAGCAAGACGTATTGGAAACCTTTTTCTTTAATACTATGCACAAAGATCATCAACTAAACAAAGGAGAAAAGAACGTGTCGTTTCAGGTGGACGAGCGGATGGCATTCCGGATATGCGATAGGGCGTATCAGAATAAAAGCAATCCGGAGATGTTGTATGCCGTGAATTGCATCGAGTCGGGACACGACAACTTTATACCGCTTTGGCTTTTCGGATTTGTGTATTGACAAAAGACATTAAACAGAGATTTTTTACTAATAATTTAACTATTATGACTAAACAAAAGAAATTTATCACGTGTGATGGTAATGAAGCTGCTGCGCACATTTCGTATATGTTTACGGAAGTTGCAGCCATTTACCCCATCACTCCGTCGTCTACAATGGCTGAGCACGTAGACGAATGGGCCGCTGCCGGTCGTAAAAACATCTTCGGTGAAACGGTTTTGGTAGAAGAAATGCAGTCTGAGGCCGGTGCCGCCGGTGCCGTACACGGTTCGCTGCAAGCCGGTGCGTTGACCACTACCTACACCGCATCACAAGGTCTCTTGCTGATGATTCCCAATATGTACAAGATTGCTGGTGAGTTCCTGCCGTGCGTATTCCATGTATCTGCTCGTACATTGGCTTCTCACGCCCTCTGTATCTTTGGCGACCATCAGGATGTTATGTCTTGCCGCCAGACGGGATTCGCCATGCTGTGCGAAGGTTCCGTGCAGGAAGTGATGGATTTGGCCGGCGTGGCTCACTTGGCAGCCATCAAGACCCGCGTGCCGTTCCTGAATTTCTTCGACGGTTTCCGTACTTCTCACGAAATCCAGAAAATTGAAAGACTGGACCACGAAGACCTGGCTCCGCTCATCGACCAGAAAGCATTGGCTGAGTTCCGCGAGCGCAAGCTGACTCCGAACAAGCCCGTTGCACGCGGTATGGCCGAGAACCCCGACCACTTCTTCCAGCACAGAGAAGCCAGCAACTCGTTCTATGAAAGCGTTCCCGAAGTAGTGGAAAGCTACATGGACGAAATCTATAAGATTACCGGCCGTCGTTACCATCTGTTCGATTACTATGGTGCAGAAGATGCCGAGCGCGTCATCGTCCTGATGGGTTCCGCATCCGAGGCTACACGTGAGGCCATCGACCACCTGAACGCCAACGGCGAGAAAGTCGGCATGGTAGCCGTACACCTTTATCGTCCGTTCTCTGCCAAACACTTCCTGGCAGCCGTTCCCAAGACTGCCAAGCGCATCGCAGTCCTCGACCGCACCAAGGAACCGGGTTCAAACGGCGAACCTCTCTACCTTGACGTAAAAGACTGCTTCTACGGACAAGAGAATGCTCCTGTCATCGTAGGTGGACGCTACGGATTGGGCTCCAAGGACACCACTCCGGCTCAAATTCTTTCCGTATATGAGAATCTGGCCATGCCGACTCCGAAGGATCATTTCACCATCGGCATCGTGGACGACGTAACATTTACTTCACTGCCCAAGAAAGAGGAAATCGCTCTCGGCGGCGCAGGCATGTTCGAAGCCAAATTCTACGGCTTGGGAGCCGACGGTACGGTAGGCGCCAACAAGAACTCCGTGAAGATTATCGGCGACAACACCGACAAATACTGTCAGGCTTACTTCTCCTATGACTCCAAGAAGTCAGGAGGTTTCACTTGCTCGCACTTGCGTTTCGGCGATCACCCCATCCGCTCTACTTATTTGGTAAACACTCCGAACTTCGTGGCTTGCCACGTTCAGGCTTACCTGCACATGTATGACGTGACCCGCGGTCTGCGCAAGAACGGTACCTTCCTGTTGAACACCATCTGGGAAGGCGATGAGCTGGCTAAGAATCTGCCCAACCGCGTGAAGAAATACTTTGCACAAAACAATATCACCGTTTACTACATCAACGCAACCCAGATTGCACAGGAGATTGGCTTGGGCAACCGCACCAACACCATCCTCCAGTCGGCATTCTTCCGCATCACCGAGGTTATCCCCGTTGACTTGGCTGTTGAGCAGATGAAAAAATTCATCGTGAAATCCTACGGCAAGAAGGGCGAGGACGTGGTGAACAAGAACTATGCAGCCGTTGACCGTGGCGGTGAATACAAGCAACTAACCATCGACCCCGCATGGGCCAACCTGCCCGACGATGCCAAGGCCGAGAACAACGACCCCGCCTTCATCAACGAAGTGGTTCGCCCCATCAATGCACAAGACGGCGACTTGCTCCCCGTATCTGCATTCAAGGGTATCGAGGACGGAACATGGCACCAAGGTACGGCCAAGTACGAGAAGCGCGGCGTAGCTGCATTCGTGCCCGAATGGAATCCTGAGAACTGTATCCAGTGCAACAAGTGTGCATATGTTTGTCCTCACGCTGCCATCCGTCCGTTCGTACTCGACGCTGAAGAGCAGAAGGGCGCTCAGTTCCCGATGCTGAAGGCTGTCGGCAAGGTATTCGACGGCATGACATTCCGCATGCAAGTTGACGTGCTCGACTGCTTGGGCTGCGGCAACTGTGTCGATGTCTGCCCGGGCAATCCGAAGAAAGGTGGCAAGGCGCTCAGCATGAAGCACCTCGAAAGCCAGCTCGCAGAAGCAGACAACTGGACTTACTGCGTAGAAAACGTGAAGACAAAACAACACCTCGTGGACATCAAGTCCAATGTGAAGAACAGCCAGTTTGCTACTCCGCTCTTCGAGTTCTCCGGCGCATGTTCCGGCTGCGGCGAGACTCCGTACGTGAAACTGATTTCACAACTCTTCGGCGACCGCGAAATGGTGTCCAACGCTACCGGATGCTCTTCCATCTATTCCGGCTCCGTGCCTTCTACTCCTTACACTACCAACGAAAAGGGCCAAGGTCCTGCATGGGCAAACTCCCTGTTCGAGGACTTCTGCGAGTTCGGTCTGGGTATGGAACTGGCTACCAAGAAGTTGCGTAACCGTCTGGTTGAGGCTATGCAGGCAGCCATCGCAGGCGACACTTGCCCCGCAGAATACAAGGCAGCCTTCCAAGAGTGGCTCGACGGCAAGGACGATGCCGACAAGAGCCGTGCAGCAGCCGAGAAGATCGTGCCGATGGTAGAAGCAGCCAAAGACAAGTGCGAATACTGTAAGACTATCGCCGAATTCCAAGACTACCTCATCAAGCGCAGCCAGTGGATTATCGGTGGTGACGGTGCTTCCTATGATATAGGTTACGGAGGTCTTGACCACGTAATCGCTTCCGGCGAAGACGTAAACATCCTCGTGCTCGACACCGAAGTTTACTCTAACACCGGCGGTCAGGCATCCAAGGCTACTCCGCTCGGCGCCATTGCCAAATTCGCCGCATCCGGCAAGCGCGTGCGCAAGAAAGACCTCGGTCTCATCGCTACCACTTACGGATATGTTTATGTAGCGCAAATCGCCATGGGTGCAGACCAGGCACAGACCCTGAAAGCCCTCCGCGAGGCAGAAGCTTACCACGGACCTTCACTTGTCATCGCCTACGCACCGTGTATCAACCACGGTTTGAAGGCCGGCATGGGCAAGTCTCAGGCCGAAGAGGCAAAGGCCGTAGAGTGCGGTTACTGGCACTTGTGGCGCTTCAACCCCGAACTGGAAGCCGAAGGCAAGAACCCGTTCACGCTCGACTCCAAAGAGCCTAACTGGGACAACTTCCAAGACTACCTCAAGGGTGAAGTGCGCTTCGCATCCGTGATGAAGCAATATCCGACCGAAGCAGCCGATTTGTTCAATGCTTGCGAGGATATGGCCAAGAAGCGTTACGCTTCCTACAAACGTATGGCAGCCATGGATTGGAGTGAAGAATAATTCTTTCATTTTCCGATAAACAATAATCGAGGCGGCAAGTTTCTTCGTGAGGCTTGCCGCCTTTTTAAATTGATGTCCAAAGAGTATCAGTCGGGAGTTGCGTTCCTCAGTCTTCTTGTTCGTCAACCCGGAGCAAGTCGCTCATAATGCCATCGGATATGAAAATTCCGGCTCGTGTAAGATGCAAACGATTGTCGTCGATGGCCAAGGTTTTCCGGGCGAGATGCCGACGGGCATTGTGCAGGCAGAAATCATAAAGTTCCTTTCCGAACTCTTGTTGTAAGGTGGAAAGAGAAAGCCCTTGACGGGTACGCAGGGAAGTGATGATGCGGTCGTTGTAGCGCATCGAGAGGTCGAGCGGCTCTACCTCGCAAGGCAGTTTGCCGGAGTTTATACCTTGTATATATAGCTCCAGCGAAGCGACATTCCATTGACGCGACACGCCGTTATAAGAATGTGCGGCGGCACCGCAACCCAAATATTTTGTCCCGTTCCAATAGGCCGAGTTGTGGCGCGAATACATACCGGGGCGAGCGAAATTGGAAATCTCATAATGTTCAAAACCTGCGGCCTGCAGCTTGTCGATGAGCATACCAAAGAGCTTCAAGCTGACCTCTTCGTCGGCTTCCTCCACAACATGCTGCCGACGCAGATTCCACAATGCGGTGCCTTCCTCATAAATAAGGTGGTAAGCCGAGATGTGTTGCACGTCCAATGCGACGGCCTGTTCCAGGTCGGCGCTCCAGCTTTCGGGACTTTCATGCGGAAGTCCGTACATCAAGTCGATGCTGATGTTGTTGAAACCGGCATCCTGACAGCGCCTGACGGCTTCGATGGCCTGACGGGCCGTGTGCCTGCGTTGCAACAGGCGCAACATGTCGTCATTGAACGATTGGATGCCTATGCTGATGCGATTGAACGGCAGACGGCGAAGCATGGCTACATATTCCGGTGTCAGATCGTCGGGGTTGGCTTCCAGCGTAATTTCGGCATGCGGATGAAGCGAAGGATAAGCATCGGCAATGGCGGCGAACACCGAACGAAAATGCGACTCTTTCAATTGCGACGGCGTTCCTCCTCCGAAATAAATGCTGTATATCGGCTCTTTTTCCAGATAGTCGCGGCGCATGACCAGCTCACGGCAGAGGGACGACACGTAGTCATCCTTGCGTGCTTCCGACAGGGTGGAATAGAAGTCGCAGTAGACACAACGCCGTTTACAGAAAGGGATGTGCAAATATATACCGGCCATAAAATAACTATGATTGATTGCTTCCGGACGCAAAGGTAACGAAAAAAATCACCCGTCGGCGGGTCTGAAGAAACATCTTTTTCTGTCCCCATTTTCAGTTGAATAGACAATAATGTGTTGTAAAACATAGTTTAGTAACACCGATAATATTGTTGGTATTAATAAGAATAATATCTATTTTGCGTACCGTTTAAAAGTAAGGAGCGTTATAATGCTTCTTATTAGTAACTAACTTATAAATCTTAGTTATCATGAAAGTATATCAAACGAACGAAATCAAGAACATTGCCCTTCTAGGTAATGACGGAGCCGGAAAAACCACCCTCACAGAAGCTTTGCTCTATGAGAGTGGTGTTATAAAACGTCGCGGACGAATTACTGCGAAAAATACGGTAAGTGATTATTTCCCGGTGGAACAAGAGTACGGATATTCTGTGTTTTCCACGGTATTCCATGTGGAATGGAATGGCAAGAAACTGAACATCATAGACTGCCCGGGTAGTGACGACTTTGTGGGCGCGGCTATCACGGCCTTGAACGTGACCGACACGGCAATCCTGTTGCTCAACGGACAATACGGCCCTGAAGTAGGTACGCAGAACCACTTCCGTTACACCGAAAAACTGGGCAAGCCCGTCATCTTCCTCGTAAATCAGCTGGATCATGAGAAGTGTGATTACGACCACATTCTGGAACAATTGAAATCCATCTACGGCTCAAAAGTCGTGCCTGTGCAATATCCGCTTGAGACCGGGCCGAACTTCCATGCACTGATTGACGTGCTGCTGATGAAGAAATACTCGTGGAATCCCGAAGGTGGTGCGCCTATCATCGAAGATATTCCCGCTGAAGAAATGGAGAAAGCTACAGCTTGGCATAAGGCCTTGGTGGAAGCCGCAGCCGAACACGACGAAGGCCTGATGGAGAAATTCTTCGAACAGGAATCGCTCACTGAGGACGAAATGCGCGAAGGCATCCGCAAAGGACTCGTCAGCCGGGGCATGTTCCCCGTGTTCTGTGTGTGTGCGGGCAAGGATATGGGTGTTCGCCGACTGATGGAATTCTTGGGTAACGTTGTTCCGTTCGTGTCTGAAATGCCGAAAGTGTTCAACACGCGTGGCGAGGTAGTCGTTCCCGACTCCAACGGTCCCACTTCCTTGTTCTTTTTCAAGACTGCCGTAGAGCCGCATATCGGCGACGTACAATACTTCAAGGTAATGAGCGGCACAGTGCACGAGGGCGATGACCTGAGCAATGCAGACCGGGGCTCGAAAGAACGTATTTCCCAGCTCTTCGTTTGTGCCGGAGCAAACCGCATCAAGGTGAGCGAACTGTGTGCGGGCGATATCGGATGTACGGTTAAGCTGAAAGACGTACACACAGGAAACACGCTCAACGGAAAGGACTGCGATAACCGGTTCAACTTTATCAAATACCCCAACTTCAAGTATTCGCGTGCCATCAAGGCCGTAAACGAAGCCGACACCGAAAAGATGATGAGCGCGCTCTACCGTATGCGTGAGGAAGACCCCACGTGGGAGGTTGAGCAATCCAAGGAACTCAAACAAATCATCGTCCACGGTCAGGGAGAATTCCACCTGCGCACACTGAAATGGCGACTGGAGAACAATGAAAAGCTGGCTGTCAATTTTGAAGAGCCCAAGATTCCTTATCGTGAAACAATCACTAAGGCTGCGCGTGCCGACTATCGCCATAAAAAGCAATCCGGCGGTGCCGGACAATTTGGCGAGGTACACTTGATTGTCGAACCTTACTACGACGGAATGCCTCTGCCGGAAACATACAAATTCAACGGGCAGGAATATAAAGTGACCGTGAAAAACCAGGAAGTGGTCGACTTGGAATGGGGAGGCAAACTGGTCTTCATCAACAGTACCGTGGGCGGTTCCATCGACGCACGTTTCATGCCTGCCATCCTGAAGGGAGTCATGAGCCGCATGGAGCAGGGTCCGCTGACAGGTTCCTATGCCCGCGATGTGCGCGTTATCGTTTATGACGGAAAAATGCACCCGGTGGATTCCAACGAAGTGTCCTTCATGCTTGCCGGACGCAACGCCTTCAGCGAAGCCTTCAAGAACGCTGGGCCGAAGATTCTGGAGCCGATTTACGACGTGGAGGTATTTGTGCCTAGTGACAAGATGGGTGACGTCATGGGTGACCTGCAGGGTCGACGCGCCATGATTATGGGCATGAGCAGTGAAAGTGGTTATGAGAAACTGGTTGCCAAGGTGCCTTTGAAGGAAATGTCTTCTTACTCTACCGCGCTTAGCTCGCTTACCGGTGGACGCGCATCGTTTATCATGAAGTTCGCCAGCTACGAACTTGTGCCTGCCGATGTGCAAGACAAACTGATAAAGGAATTTGAGGCCAAGCAGGAAAAGGAAGATTAAGTTCTTTCGATTTTTCATCTAGTAATTAAATCCAAATCGGACGAGGGCTTGACTGTGGGAAAATGATTCCCCGGTCAGCCTTCGTCTTTTTGTCTGTCGTCAGTTCGGGGGAAAAGATGTACTGACCGATTTGGACTTAACGATGGAAATTCCCCTTGTCTTTCACCAGTATGACTTTCAGTTGCGGGTCGTGCAGCATACGGTGTCCCTCAGCCGTAAGAAAAAATTCAAATTGCGTTGTGCGATGTTTCCACGTGAGCAGGTCGATGTTTCGATTGAGATGTCGGCGAATGACTGCATACCACCATCCGGGAAATGACAGCGCGCGGACGCATCCACTGTCGGCCACCATGCGCAGGCGATGGAGGCAGTCGTATATTTCATTGTCGCTTAATCGTGAAGGTTTGTCGAAGGGAACGTAGCAGGAGGTGTAATAACAAGAGTTCGAGCGTTTGCCAGTCGGGACTTTCGATGATGAGGCGGTCGGGAGTAAGATTGTGTTTGGCGCATAAGGATTCCAATTCGCTCAGCATTCGGGTGGCGTTATGAGCGGATAAATTCTTGATATCCAGCCATATTTTACCCCCCCCACCGGGCGTTTTCTGCGACGGCGGACATCAGGGTGCCGAGACACAGGCCGAAGGTTGTGTCTGCATCATGCGTCACATCAAAATATCCTTCGTCGCGGAAAACCACATCGATTTCGATATTTCGGTAGTGTTCTTGCATTTCGGCATATTTCTCCGTCGAGTTGCATCGGTGCAGCCACAGTTTGTCGGGATATTTGTAGACATGCGTTGCTGAAAAGATACCGACGAAGCATAGAGCCATTCCAGCGGTGAGTCCGATAGTTTTCAGTGTTTTCATTTATGTTTGATTTGTATGTCCGGCCATTAGCCTTCTGCCCGATGGGGGAATATGGACGTTTCTGACTGTGAATATGGATGCCTGCGGCTGTGAATGCGAACGCTCGCGTCTGCGAATATGCACGCTGTCCGCTCCTCGCGAATCAGGCAAAGACTAACGGCTGGTTGAGATTATTGATTCTTTTTCGTTCGGCTGCGCCTTAGGGACAGGCGGGGAAACATTTTTCTGAAGCGAATCAGGTGAACGGTGATGCTTCCGCCTGCGATGACGATGGTCACGGCCACGATAATCATTACCAGTCCCACACATTCCCTGGGTGTAAGCGTCTCTCCAAAAACGGTGATGCCGAAGAAGATGGCGGTGACCGGTTCCAGCGCACCCAGAATGGCCGTGGGAGTTGAGCCGATGTATTGGATGGCACTGGTCGTGCAGAGAAACGAGATGGCGGTTGGAAAAACGGCCAGGGCCAGCAGGTTGCCCCACAAATACCATTGACCGGAGTCGGGCACGTGCAGGCTCTCTCCGCTGATAAACCGGCCGACGAACAGGAATAGTCCGAATGAGAGGACATAAAACGTAACTTTCAGCGTGGCGACCTCTTTCAGTGCCGATTGGTTTATTCCCACGATGTAGACGGCATACGACAGAGCGGAAAGTAGCACTAGCAGGGTGCCGGTCAGGCTCAAGGTCGTTCCGTCGCCGCTTTTATACAGCAGTCCGATACCACTCAGTGCAAGGATGATGCACAGGGCAGTCTGCAGTTTCAGTTTTTCCTTGAACACGAACGTCATAATCAGGGCCACCATGATGGGATAGACAAACAGAATGGTGGAGGCGATGCCGGCATCCATGTAATTGTAGCTCTCAAACAGCGTGAGCGAGGATACGGAAACCAGCAGCCCCATCACAATCAGCGGTATAATCTCTTTGCGGCCGATCTTGAAGCTGCGCCCTCTGGCCTTGAGCATGATGCCCAAGAGGGGGATGGCAAGCAGGTATCTGAAAAACAAGACAGAGTCGGGATTCATTCCGGCCTTGTAGAGAGGCAAGGCAAATAGGGGATTCATTCCGTATGTGGCGGCGGCGATGGCCCCCAGCATGTAACCTTTGGCTTTTGGATTCATCGTTTTATATGATTGATAGTTAGGTTTGCAGATAAAGATTCAGACAGAGAGCGGGACTTTTCGTTTTTATCGCTTTATGTTCACCAGCGCATTGCCGTTCTTCACCGGATTCCAACCGTCGGTTCCGGCCAACACCTCTTCGATGCCATAACCCGTGAGGTCTTTCAGTTGGTGCCCGTAGGGAGCGCGGGCTTCGGGGCGTGCGCCTTCGCCGGTGTTTTGATATTCGGCATAGGTCACCGTCTCCTCGTTGCTCTTCTTGCCCCAGTTGTTCCATCCGGCGGGAGCGATGTGTCCGCCCAGGTTGCAGCGGATGAACACGGCCTTGGCATACGGACGCCAGGGGCGGGAGAGGGCCACGCCTTCCACGCCCGGTTCGGCTGTCATCTTGCAGTCGTAGAATACGTAGCCGTACTTTTGCCCTTTGTCCGTCGAAGGAGCGGTGAGGTAGCCTTTGCTCAAGCTGTGGACGGTGCAGCGGTTGAACACGGCCGTCGACCATCCGAAGATGAAATCCACCGTGCCCTCCACGTAGCAATCCTCATAATACTGGCGGCAGCCCTTGCCGTAGGTGTAGAGCGTGTCCTGATTGCCCAGGAAGCGGCATGCCTTGAAGTAGGCGCGGTCGGCACTGACGAAGCAAGCCACGGCCTGTCCCACACGTCCGGCGGTGTTGGCAAAGGTGATGCCCTCGGCATAGAAGTCGGGCGCATAGATGTAGCAGGTCGAAGAGCCGGAGGTCGACATCTCGTCGCCCAGGCTGTTGAGCTTGCTGGCATATCCGTCGTTGATAATCACGGCACCCGTCTGACCGATGAGGGAGATGTTTATTTTGCATTCGGGCACGATGACGCGCTCCTTGTATTCGCCCGGGCGGACGAGGATGGTGGTGCGCTTGTTCTTGCGGAAGTCGGGCACGGCATTGATGGCATCCTGCACGGTGAGGAAGTCGCCGCTGCCGTCCTTGGCCACTACGAAGTCGTAATGGCGGATGCAGTGCTTCAGGGCGGGAACTGCTTCGCTCAGCGCGTCAACGGCCAGACGGGCCACGCGTCGTGCGCCCTGTATGCTCAGGTGGGTGTTGTCCTGCCGTCCTTTCGGACAGGCGGCGCAGGTGTTGGCGGGCACCCAGCAATAGAGCGATTGGGAAGCCTCGCGCCCCATTCCCTGCACCAGGTCGTGGGTCATGCGGTTGAGGTCGACAAAGGGCACGTCAAGTTCGGCGGCTACGTTGCGCGGCGAGTCAAGATAGGCCCCGTGGGTGTCGATGAGGCTGTCGCCTTCGAGCGACGTGCCTTCCACCTTCTCGCGGCGCAGGTCGTCGTCGGCCACGGCATTTTGGTTGTCGTAGAAGTTGCGGCGCACGATGGAGTTGAACAACACGGGGATACCGCCCTTGGCGCGCGTCTCTTCAACAAAGCGGCGCAGGTTGGCGTCGAACGTCGTGCCCGGGTCGGTGTGGCGTGTCGGGTCGTCTTTCTCATCGTTGTGGCCGAACTGGATAAACACGTAGTCGCCCGGGCGTATCCGGATGCGTACTTGCTCCCACAGTCCTTCGTCGATGAAGCTTTTCGAGCTGCGCCCGTTGCGGGCATGGTTGTCCACGCGGATGTTTTCGGTGAAGAATCCCGGGAGCATCTGTCCCCAGCCGCGTTCGGGGTTGTCGCCTTCGGTCGGCTTATTGGCCATGGTCGAGTCGCCAATGGTGAAGATGGTAATGGTGTCTTGCTCTGTGGCCGCGAGCGGCAGGAGCATCAGCAAGGCGCAGAGGGCGCACGTCAGTCTTTTCATATCTGTTTCGGATTATACGTTTATAATTGGGTGCAAAAGTAGCGGTTTTATCTGTCATGTAGATTCGTCGTTGGGGAGAAATCGCTACTTTTGACCTCTTACATTCACAAATCGCGTGTAATTAATAAGAGGTGGGGCTTACTCTTTCCATACACCGAGGTAGTTCCAGTTATCGGGAAATCCCATGTCTTTTAACGATAATAGCTGATATTGGACAAATAATCACCAGCCAAATTTTCGTCATCCACTATCAATCCCTTCTTTTCAAGTTTTGCGACCTGCATTTTTATTGATAATGTCTTTTTAGTATAGGGCATTTTTGCTTCACAATCGTCAAGCATATCTGATAGATATATAAAAACTCGAAGACCTCCCCGGGTGCGCTGTTCTGACGGGAAGCGTGGGAGGTCATATCAATACGCTTCGCCCGAGCGAGCTGCTGCGTGACGGCGAGAATATTCTTGACCGTTGCTTGAAAGCCGATAAATAAGAACAAGCGTATGGGGTTAAAAATAAAGAAGGTGTGTCGAAAAGACGTTTTGTATTGATCCTTTAGACGCGGAAAACGCGGATTCTTAATTATTTATCTGCGTCATCCGTGCAATTCGCGTCTAAAAAATAGTATTTCGACACATCTCCATCTACATACACGCCCGTTCTGTTCGTGTGATTCGTCAGACACGGATATACCATTCCACATCGATAGGCAGGACGGTGAAGCCGTCCCACAAATGATAACCGCTGCGTGTGCGAAGCGTCACCTGCGGGACTTATCTTCACAAGGACGACGACCCCGAAGGCGGTCGAACTGTTCCCTACACCAATTCGACCTCTTCAAGGTCGTTTCCTCTTTTGTCGCATTTCCGCAGGTGTCGCATTCCGCGTCACACAGCGGTTAAGTTTGTAGGACAGCTTCGCCGTCCCTCTGCATATGTGCCCGTCCCGTTCGTGTGATTCATCAGACGCGGGTAAATCATTGGAAACGTGTGTCATCCCTCCATGTGTAACCGTCTATTCAACATCGAAGGTGTGTCGAAAAGACGTTTTGTGTTGATTCTTTAGACGCAGATGACGCGGAAAACGCAGATTCTTAATTATTTATCTGCGTCATCTGCGCCAATCCGCGTCTAAAAAGTAGTATTTCGACACATCTCCTTTATATTATCGGTGTCCGGCAAGAAGGAAGAATCGCATGTTTCTAGCCTCAAGCTATATTATTTCTTTTTCACCTCTTCCAGCCAGGGTAGGTTGAAGCGGTAGTAGAACCGGCTGCTTACGAGATGTATCATGCCGTCGGGCGTTTGTGTGGCGGCCAGGTAGCCGCGCGGTTCGGCATGCGTGTCGTCGGCTTCGAACCATTGTGTCCATGCTCCGGCGTTCAGCAGTTCGTGGCGGCCGTCGGTGAGCAGGCGGCGCGTCTCCCACGTGCGGCCCTCGTCGTAGGACACGGCGGCATAGAGTCCGTGGCCGCGATAGCGCGTGCCGTCGGGACGGGTGAACCACAGTTCGCTGTCGCGGTCGGACGTGCGGAAGGGATGGCCCGTGAACGAGACGAGCAACAGCGGACCTTCCTTCAGACGCATCAGCACGAGGCGTTGACCGCCGTCGATGGGCGGGAGCGGAGAGGCGTGGTAGGTCCACGTCTTGCCCATGTTGTCCGAGATGCTGACGGGCATACGCAGGCGGCCTTCAGCGTCCTTGATGTTGTTGTTGCGTCCCATGGCCATGAGGCGGCCGTCGCGCAGCTGCACCACGCCGGCATGTATGCCCGCAATGGTTGTCCCTTTGGCTCCTTCGGCAAACTTCGGCAGGGGGGCGCCGTCCCACGGGTCGGTCCACGTCTGTCCTTTGTCTTTGCTGATGTGGATGGCCGCGCCGTCGCTACCGCCCGAACCTGCGTCGCACGCTTGGACAATCCACCCCTCGCGGGTCATCATCGTGCCGGCGATGACCTGATGGCGCAAGGTGTGTTCGGGGGCGATGAGGCGGGGCTTGGACCACGTGGCGCCGTTGTCGGTGCTTGTGCGCAGCGTCATGGCCAGATTCTTCCAGCCGCCGAGAGCCTCCACGCCGTTGATGTGATAGAGCGTGCCTTGCCCGTCGTTGAGCAGGGCCGAGCCGGTCATGTTGCGGTCGGGCACTTTGTAGAACAGGCGGGCCGGTTCCCACTCGCGGCTGCCTTTGCGCAGGCGGGATGAGAGCACCGTCAGCTCGCGTCCTTTCTCATCGTCTGTCGAGAACCAGATGGCCAGCAGGTCACCATTGTCGCACCACGTGATGGCGGGCTGATGGTTGTGGCTGTAGAAGGGCGTGCCCGAGCCGGGCGTGGGCGCGTTCACATAGACGATGTACGGCTCGAACACAGGGCGGTCGGTGTGCTGCGCTTCCCAGTCGCACGCTTCGTGGCTCACGCCGACGGCATACGCGTCGGGCACCACGGGCAGCGGCTCGGTTGTCGGATAGTCGGCCTGCACCACGCGGAAGCCCACGTTGTAGCACATGTCTTCCGGAATCATGGCCGAGCGGTTGCCCGAGCGCAGGTAGTTGGCCGGCGTGTTGTGGCTTCCGCCGCGCGTCACGCGGTAGTCGCCGTCGGCATAGCCCACGGGGTCTGTCTGCCAGCCGGGCATGTAGGGCCCGTACCAGTCGGCGCACCATTCCTCCACGTTGCCGCTCATGTCGTACAGTCCCCACGGGTTGGCGGGCTGTTGTGCCACCTGCAGCGACACGGCCTTGGGCGACGTGGCCACCACCTGATTCTTGTCGTAGGGTTTCAGCAGTTTGTCGCCCATCCAGAAGTTCCAGAGCGTCCCGGCGCGGCAGGCATATTCCCATTCGGCTTCCGTCGGCAGGCGGTAGGTCTTTCCTTCTTTCTCGGAGAGCCAGCGGCAGAAAGCCACGGCGTCATCATAGCTCACGAAGACCACTGCTTCGTCGTCGCCCGTTGAGAAGCCGCGCTTGCCGCGCAGTTCGCGGTGCTCGGGCCGGAATTGTTCATACTGTGCGTTGGTCACTTCGGTCACGCCCATGCGGAAGGGGCGCGAAATGGTCACCCTGTGCATGGGTGCTTCGTCATAGTTCTCTCCTGCGCCCGTGCCGCCCATCCAGAACGTTCCGGCGGGAATTTCCACGGTGGGGATAAACTCCTGTTGTGCCTGTGCGGAAAGAGAGGCAGTCAGTAGGAGGGAGAGGAATGCCAAGTTACTTTTCATCGCTTTCTATTGGTATGTTTGGGGGTTAATCATGCATAAAAGCTTAATTTTTTACTGTAATTTTCACTTCCTTTTCAAATCAAAATACAGCAAACGAGTTTTCAGATGCTCGTCTTGTGGAATATCGTAATACTGCTTTTCTATCTCTTCCGTCTTATATAGAGGAACAAAACCGTTCCTCTCATAATATCGAAGCACCTTTTCTTCATTATAAGCATCCACCACGATGAAACGGCATCCGGTCTTGTTGTCTTCATGCCGGAACCAGTCCTTTATAAAAGACATCAGTTGTCGCCCGATATGGCTCGGCGTGTCCTGAAATTCACGGTTGACACCCAATCTTCCAATCAGTACAGCCGGATAACTGCGTCCTCTCTTTGGGTTTACAATGTTGCGATGGAAGCGGTTTTTATCATTGGATGACATCAGTTTGGTTTTGATACTGTCATTCGACAATGTGAATAATGCCACAATGCGGTGTGGGGCTTCTGTAGTTATCCAACAATAAGTTTTTCCCAACAGTTCTTCCGCATACAAATCGGCATCATTGTGGAAGAAATCGTCAAGGTCTTCCACCCCACAACTGAAAGGAAAGCAATTTTCATGCACTTCCTTGTTGTAGGCGAGCATGACGCAATCATCGTATAAGGAAATCTCCCTCATTGTCAGTTGAATTTGAATGAGCGGGATTTTTCCAGCACTTTCTGCAACCGTTTCTTGGCAGAATCAGACAAACGGGGCGTTGCTTTTACAGCGTTCTCGTCGGCACTGCGCACAAATTCTTCTGCCGTGGTGCCTTCCAAAACCGGGATGTTTTTTATCGTTATGGCCATAATCGTAATTTTTATGCGAATGTACTACTTAATTACCACACAGCAAAATAGTGTAAGACTTTTAGCTTTCTATCGGTATGTTGGGGTTTAACCCCAATCGGTCATTAGACCGCATTAGGAACATTACTGCTCCGGGGTGAAGCTCTTTAGGCATCTTGTCCACTTCTGTCAGCATCTTGTTTTCCGTGCCGCCTCGACGTAGCCCGCTACGCCTTCGACGACGCGGAAAACAATCTGCAAGACATAAGTAAGCAATCTACCTAAAGTCTAATAACCGGTTGGGTTTTAATCATGCATTATTTTGTCGGATTCCAGGTGTTGTTGATGGTGAATACGCGTTCCGGAGTGATTTGGGCGGCTTCCTTGTCGGTCAGCTGGCGGCTCCAGGGAGCGCGTTCTCTCGTGTTTGCTCCGGCTCCCGTGTTGTTGTATTCGGCGTAGCGTGCCGTTTGCTCGTTGGTGGGTTTGCCCCAGTTGTGCCATCCTTTGGCCACGATGTGGCTGCCCAGCTCGCAGTTCATGAAGAGGGTGTAGCCGTAGGGACGCCAGGGACGGCCCAGACAAACGCGGGTGATGCCCGGTGCCGCGATGAGCTTGCAATGGTTGAACACGTAGCCGAAGGCAATGTCTTTGGGCGTGGAGGCGGCGGTCACGTAGGAATCGCGCTTGCTGCAGATGGTGCACCCCTCGAACCATGCCGTCGACGGGCCGAAGATGAAGTCGGTGGTACCCTCGATGTAGCAATCGGCGAAATAGAGGCGCGTACCGGCCACGCCGGTGTAGATGGTGTCCTGATTGCCCAGGATGCGGCAGTTGATGAACTTCAGGCGGTCGCCTTCGGTATGCAGGGCCACGGCCTGTCCACGCTGTGCGGCATTGTTTTCGATGGTGATGTTTTTAAAGGTGATGTCGTTGCCTTCCACTTTCACCGTATAGGTGCGGAATGTTCCCATGGGTACGCCGTGCCCGGTCAGGCGGATGTTGGCATGGTCGTCATAGGTGATGATGGTCTCGTCGCGGTCTTCGCCCAGAATCTCGATGTTGGTCAACCAGGAGGGGACGATGACTTTTTCCTTGTAAGTACCCTTCTTGACGAAGATTACTTTGTGATAGTCCATGAAGGCGCGACAGTCTTCCAGGGCTTCCCAGATGGTACGGAACTTGCCCGAACCGTCGCGGGCCACGACCAGAGTGTCAGGCGTGTCGGTGGCTGCATATCCGGATGCACACGCCAACAGGCCGATGAGTAAAATCCAAAGCTGTTTCATAGTTGTATGATATGTTTTAAAGATTAGTCTTCGATTGTGCCCGTTGCAGGCGTTCCCGTTCCAGGCTGGCATTGATAAAGGGGCCTACGGCCTTCGGGTCGTTGGCGCGTATCGTTTCGTGGATGTAGTAATCATAATCTCCCGAGCGATAGGGCGTGCCTCCCAGTCCGGCCACGGCACAGGTTTGCGTGATGGACACGACGCCCTTTTCGTCCACTTCGATAAAGCGGTCGAGTATGCCCCGATAGCCTCGTTCGGCTACGTCCAGAAGGGATGCGTCGACGAGTCCCAATCGCACCCCTTTATATAAGGTATAGACGAACATGACGGAGACGGACGATTCCGGATAGTTGCCTTCGTCGCCGCTGCGGTCGATGACCTGATACCAAAGTCCGCTGTCCTTGTCTTGCCAGCGTGCGATTTGTTTCACTACGTTGTTTAGTATGTTCACCACGGAGTCGCGTCCCGGTTCGTGGGGAGGGATAAATTCCAGCGCGTCGACCAGGGCCATGGCAAACCACCCCATGGCTCGTCCCCACGTGTGGGGCGATTGTCCGGTCTTTTTGTCGGCCCAAGGCTGTTTGCGCGCTTCGTCCCAAGCGTGGCGATAGAGTCCGGTAGCCGGGTCGTAGGTGTGGCGTGCGCACACGACAAACTGGCGAATCACGTCCCGGTAATCTTCCGGACGGTTATTGCGCAGGGCATATTCGGCATAGAAAGGCGAGGCCATATAGATGCCGTCGAGCCACATCTGGTTGGGGTAGCGCAGCTTGTGCCAGAATCCGCCCTCCTTCGTGCGTGGCTGGCAGTCGAGCTGGGCACGCAGGCGGTCCATGGCTTTGCGATATTTGATGTCTTTGGTCTGTTCGTAGACGCGGAAGAGTATTTTTCCGGCGTTGATGTTGTCCAGGCTCAGGTCGGACGGCCGGTAGGACATGATGCTGCCGTCGTCGTGTACCATCGTGTCGCAGAACTGCACGGCATAGTTGCGGTAACGTTCGTCGCCATAGGCGTCATGCAGGTTGAGCATGGCACCCAGCACCACGCCGTGGCAGTATCCCCATTTGGGCTTTTTCACGAAGTCGAGTTGCCAGGCTTGGGGACAGCGCGCCATTTCCGACTGCGCCATGCGTACCGACCAGGGAGCATCGGTTGCGATTTCGCGCTGTTGCGCCTGCATGGCAGAAGATAGCACGAGAACTCCTGCGAGCACCATTAGTCTGATGTGTTTCATAGTTGTCAATTAGGGTTCAACGGTTGCAAATTTAGGCAATGATTGCTCTTCCGATAAGAATTTGTCTATAATAAATTAAAAAAGTCTGCAATTTTATAGTCATTATTCATGAAGATGCACTACCTTTGGGCACAAATCACGCAAATGAATTAAAAACAATAAAAACCTAATTTAGTATTATGAGTACATTACGGAATGACAAGATGACCAATTACCGTTGGGTTATCTGTGCCATGCTTTTCTTTGCAACGACAGTGAACTACATGGATCGCCAGGTGCTGTCGCTTACGTGGAAGGACTTTATTGCTCCCGAATTTCATTGGACAGACAGCAACTATGGCGACATCACGGCTATCTTCTCCATCGTTTATGCCATCGCCAACCTCTTTGCCGGACGCTTTATTGACTGGATGGGCACCAAGAAAGGTTATCTGTGGGCCATCGGCGTGTGGTCGTTGGGTGCTTGCGCGCACGCATTGTGCGGATGGGCTACGGAGCATACGGTAGGCATCCACAACGCTGCCGAGATGATTTCGGCCACGGGCGCCATTGCTTCGACCATTGCCATTGTGAGCGTGTACTACTTCATTGCAGCGCGCATCATTTTGGGTCTGGGCGAGGCCGGTAACTTCCCCGCCGCCATCAAGGTGACCGCCGAATATTTCCCGAAGAAGGACCGTGCGTTCTCTACTTCCATCTTCAATGCCGGCGCCACGGTCGGCGCATTGGCCGCTCCTGTCACCATTCCTCCTTTGGCACGCTATTTCCAAAGCATTGGCGTGGGCAACGGCTGGGAGATGGCCTTCGTGGTTATCGGTGCCTTGGGCTTCATCTGGATGGGATTCTGGATGTTCCTCTACAAGAAACCGCATGAGAACCGTTTTGTGAACTCTGCCGAGCTGGCATACATCGAGCAGGACAAGGAAAACGAGGAAGCCGTGGTGGAACAAAAACCTGCCGAAGAAGAAAAGAAGCTCTCTTTCTGGCAGTGCATGAAGTTCCGTCAGACATGGGCTTTCGTCGTAGGCAAGTTCATGACGGATGGCGTATGGTGGTTCTTCCTGTTCTGGACTCCGGCTTATATCTCCGACGTGTATGGCTTCTCTTCCGACAGCGCTACCGCACAGGTCCTCATCTTTGTGCTCTACGCCATCACGATGCTTTCCATCTATGGCGGCAAGCTGCCTACCATCATCATCAACCGCACGGGTAAGAATCCTTATGCCGCCCGTATGCAGGCCATGTTTATTTTCGCGCTCTTCCCCTTGCTGGCTTTGCTGGCTCAGCCGTTGGGCAGTTATTCCTATTGGTTCCCCATCATCATCATCGGTATAGCCGGTGCGGCTCACCAATCGTGGTCGGCCAACATTTTCTCGGTGGTGGGCGACATGTTCCCCAACAGCGCGGTGGCTACCATCACCGGTATCGGCGGCATGGCCGGAGGTATCGGTTCATTCCTCATCAACAAAGGTTCGGGTACGCTGTTCGATTATTCCGAAGCCACTCAGATGGTCTTCATGGGTTTCCAAGGTAAAGAGGCCGGCTATTTCATCATCTTCTGTATCTGTGCCGTGGCCTATCTTATCGGCTGGACTATCATGAAGGTGTTGGTTCCGAAATACAAACCTATCGTTATCGAATGATAAGATAGAAGTGAGATTTTAATCATGAAAGAGAAGGTGTGCCAAAAGCATGCCTTCTTTTTTTATGCACAAAGGGTATGTGTGATATGCCGTGAAATCAGCGATGTAATAATGCCAATGTAGGGGCAGACCGATGTGTCTGCCCTGTGCACGCATCCACCTCCGTCCCGTTCGACCTCTTCAAGGTCGTTTCCTCTCTTATCGCATTTCCGCAGGTGTCGCATTTCGCGCCACACAGCGGTTAGCGTTTGTCGGACAGCTTCGCCGTCCCTCTGCATACACGCCCGTCCTGTTCGTGCGATTCCTTAGACACGGATATACCGTTCCGCATCGGTAGGCCGGACGGTGAAGCCGTCCCACGATTGATAACCGTTGCGTGGCGCGAAGCGTCACCTGCGGGACCCCTCCCCATAAGGACGACGCCCCCGAAGGTGGTCGAACCGTTTCCATTCCCGTTCCCGACACACGTTCGACCTCTTCAAGGTCGTTTCTTCTTTTTGTTCGTATTTCCGCAGGTGTCGCATTCCGCGCCACACAGCGGTTAGCGTTTGTAGGACAGCTTCGCCGTCCCTCTGCATACACGCCCGTTCTGTTCGTGTGATTCGTTAGACACAGATAAACCGTTCCACATCGGTAGGCAGGACGGTGAAGCCGTCCCACAAAAGATAACCGCTGTGTGGCGCGAAGCGTCACCTGCGGGACCCATCCCCATAAGGACGACGACCCCGAAGGCGGTCGAACCGTTCCATACCCGTTCCCTACACCTATTCGACCTCTTCAAGGTCGTTTCCTCTTTTGTCGTATTCCCGCAGGTGTCGCATTTTGCGCCACACAGCGGTTATCTTTTGTGGGACAGCTTCGCCGTCCCTTTGTATGCATGCCTGTCCTGTTCGTGCGATTCGTCAGACACAGAGATATACCGTTCCGTATCGGTAGGCAGGACGGTGAAGCCGTCCCACAATAAATAACCGTTGCGTGGTGCGAAGCGTCACCTGCGGGACCCATCCCCATAAGGACGACGACCCCGAAGGCGGTCGAACTGTTCCCTACACTCGTTCGACCTCTTCAAGGTCGTTTCTTCTTTTTGTTCGTATTTCCGCAGGTGTCGCATTCCGCGCTACACAGCGGTTATCTTTTGTAGGACAGCTTCGCCGTCCCTCTGCATACACGCGCGTCCTGTTCGTGCGATTCGTCAGATGCGGGTAAATGATTGAAAACGTGTGTTATCCTTCCATGTGTATCCGTTTCACTGGGTTTCGGGCGGACACATCGGCCCGCCCCTACAACGTATTGTCATGCCGTGGAATCTGCGGTGCAATAATGCCAATGTAGGGAGGTGTGTCGAAAAGACGTTTTGTGTTGATTCTTCAGACGCAGATGACACGGAAAACGCGGATTATTATCTATTTATCTGCGTCATCTGTGCAATCCGCGTCTAAAAAATAGTATTTAGACACATCCTCACTCTGCATACACGCCCGTCCTGTTCGTGTGATTCCTTAGACACAGATAAACCGTTCCACATCGGTAGGCAGGACGGTGAAGCCGTCCCACGATTGATAACCGCTGCGTGGCGCGAAGCGTCACCTGCGGAACCCATCTCCATAAGGACGACGACCCCGAAGGCGGTCGAACTGTTTCCTACACACGTTCGACCTCTTCAAGGTCGTTCCCTCTTTTTCCCGTATTTCCGCAGGTGTCGCATTCCGCGCCACACAGCGGTTAGCGTTTGTCGGACAGCTTCGCCGTCCCTCTGCATACACGCGCGTCCTGTTCGTGTGATTCTTCAGACACGGGTAAATCATTGGAAACGTGTGTCATTCCTCTGCGTGTATCCGTCCGTTTGGTTTCGGGCGGACACGTCGGTCCGCCCCTACAATGTGTTGTCATGCCGTGGAATCTGCGATGCAACGATGTCAATGTAGGGGCAGACCGATGTGTCTGCCCTGTGCCTGCGATGTGATTCTTCAGACACGGATATACCGTTCCACATCGGAAGGCAGGACGGTGACGCCGTCCCACAATAGATAACCGTTGCGTGGCGCGAAGCGTCACCTGCGGGACCCCTCCCCTTAAGGACGACGACCCCGAAGGCGGTCGAACCGTTTCCGACACACGTTCGACCTCTTCAAGGTCGTTCCCTCTTTTTCCCGTATTTCCGCAGGTGGCGCATTCCGCGCCACACAGCGGTTAGCGTTTGTAGGACAGCTTCGCCGTCCCTCTGCATGCACGCCCGTCCTGCTCGTGCGATTCATCAGACGCGGATAAATCATTGGAAACGTGTGTCATCCCTTCGTGTGTATCCGTCTATTCAACATCGAAGGTGTGTCGAAAAGACGTTTTGTGTTGATTCTTCAGACGCAGATGACACGGAAAACGCGGATTATTAATTGTTTATCTGCGTCATCTGTGCAATCCGCGTCTAAAAAATAGTATTTAGACACATCCTCGCTCTGCATACACGCCCGTCCTGTTCGTGTGATTCATCATACGTGGATATACCGTTCCACATCGGTAGGCAGGACGGTGAAGCCGTCCTACAATAGATAACCGTTGCGTGGCGCGAAGTGTCACCTGCGGCATCCATCCTCACAAGGACGACGACCCCGAAGGTGGTCGAACCGTTCCTGACACCTATTCGACCTCTTCAAGGTCGTTCTCTCTCTTTCCGTATTTCCGCAGGTGTCGCATTCTGCGCCACACAGCGGTTAGCGTTTGTCGGACAGCTTTGCCGTCCCTCTGCATACACTCCCGTCCCGCTCGTGCGATTCTTCAGACGTGGATAAATCATTGAAAACGTGTGTCATTCCTCCGTGTGTAACCGTCTATTCAACATCGAAGGTGTGTCGAAAAGACGTTTTGTGTTGATTTTTTAGACGCGGAAAACGCAGATTCTTAATTATTTATCTGTGTCATCTGTGCAATCCGCGTCTAAAAATATAGTATTCCGACATATCCCCCTACATCGTCATTGGTATATGGTCTACACGACAAATCAGGGTAATAAATGGTGCTGTGTTTCAGGTGTTTGGCGGGTGGATTCTTATGTCAGACATAGGAATTTCTATAACCGACATAGAAAAAACTAGGTCAGACATAGAAAATTCTACGTCAGACATAAGAAACGGGTGGGGATAATACCGAATGCCCGATGGCTGATATGGAGGCTCACGACTCGGGATATGGGTGCTCGCGATCGGAAATATGGCGGCTTGGGAGCGTGCTTATTCTGGCCGGCAGTGCGGCGATTGCCCGGACTTTGTGTCTAGTGCGCTTTCGACACATCTTCAGTTGGCTGTTTCCATAAACCCAAGGCATGTGGTAAATGTGGCATAGGCTCAACGACTAACGATAGATGTCCGACTGCGAAAATGTTAATATTGTCTTGTTATTTGTCGCGGAAGAAGAATATTTACTACTTTTGAAAAATATTCGTCCATAAATACTACGAACAATGGAAGATGTCGTAAAAGTTGCCTCTTATATTTGTCGACGTTATGAACTGGAGTTTGGCGCGCGGATTGATGAGATGAAGTTGCATAAGCTGCTTTATTTCACCCAGCGTGAGTCTATCATCCAAACCGGGGGGCCTATATTCGCCGACTGCTTTGAAGTCTGGAAATATGGTCCCGTGTTGCTGCTGATTCGACAGAAGTACAAAGAGGATGCCTTGCATGAAGAGTTGTCCGATTCGGCACAAGCGAAGTATAAGGCGGTGTTTGACACCGTGTTTGAAAGCTATGCGTCCAAAGATTCGTGGAGTTTGAGCAGCATTACGCATGGTGAATATGCATGGCGTCAGGCGCGGAAAAAACTGGCGTCGGACATGGTAAGTCATGAACTGATCCAGACAGATGACATTCGGAAAGATGCCGAAAGAGTCAAAGTACGTCATTTTCTGTATGACAAAATCGTTCCTTTAACCCAAATCGGTTATTAGACTTTAGACAGATTACTTGCTTATGTCTTGTAGGTTGCTTTCCGCGTCGCCGAAGGCGTAGCGGGCTACGTCGAGGCGGCACGGAAGGCAAAATGCCGACAGAAGCGGGCAAGATGCCTAAAGAGCTTCACTCCCGGAGCAGCAATGTACCTAATGCGGTCTAATGCGATTTGGGTTTAATGTCAAAGGATAAATAATCATGGAAATAACCGAAGACCAAAAGCGGCTGTTGGATTCCCTCACATGTGAACGTTTAGTTTCTGATGCTGCTAATTCATGCGGATTTCAATCCGGATGAGGAAAGTCGTTAGTGTGAAAGATAATAGTTTAAATAAATTGGCACAATTCAAATAAAAGGGATAAATTTGCAGCGGATGCAGGATGTACCCGTTGGCCTTGTATGTATGTGGGTAGCTTGGGGTTTGACAGCCGGCTGCCTATTGTGTTATATGCGGTCCATGGTAGGCGTCCTTCACCTTTGTTAATCAATGTATTAACGTGGTAAATATGAAAAGCCGATTAGAAGAAACAGACAAGCCGGAGACTGAGAACAACGAAGTCGGACAACGGATAGTGGCGTACAACCGGGCTGCGATGTTGTATGCCCGGGTGATTATGTTTTGGAATTTTTGCGTTAAACTCTAATTGGAACTTGTATGATGAAACAATATATCCGTTTTGATTGGGCCATGAGGCATTTGCTGCGCTGTGCGGATGGTTACGATGTGCTGGAAGGCTTGTTGGCTACGTTGCTGAACGAGCCTGTGCGGATGTGTGGCATGTGGGAAGCGGAGGATGACCCAGAAGATGAATATGACAAACTTGACCGTATGGATATGTTGGTGGAGAATTCCAAAGGTGAACAGATGCTGGTTGAGGTGCAAAACAATAATGAGCATGTGTATTACCAACGTCATTTGTTCGGAGTGTCCAAACTAGTCACGGCATGTGTCAATCGTAGGAGCGGGTATGAGCATATCAACAGAATCTATTGCATCAACCTCGTGTTTTTTACGTTTTATTACCATCCTAAAGCTGATGTGTATCGTGGCACGACGGAACTGCGGAGTGACGATGGCGATGTCTTAAACATATTTCCATTTCAATTTTCTTTGCCACATGTGAGCATAGACAACCCGCTTCTTCCTGAATATTACATATTGGTGGCAAGCCGTTTTTCTCAAAAGCCTCAGTCCTCTTTTGAGGAGTGGGCTTATTACCTGAATACGGGTTGCATCCCGGAAAAGGTGACCGCTCCCGGTTCGCCGCACGCGAAGAACCTGCCAAGCATAGCCCGGATGAGCCCGCGCGCCCAGACCCCCCACCCTAGCCATTCCCACAACACGCCC